>CAVJIV010000001.1:0-164789 GCA_963649715.1 bacterium
ACCTGCACCGTAACCGACTCCAACGGCAACACCGTTCAGGACACCTGCAATGTAACGGTCAAATACTCCTTCGGTCAATGGCTGATTAAGATTCTCCTCTTCGGCTGGATTTGGTACTAATCATCGCAAAACAAACAAATAAATCGAAAACGACCGCTCCATCCCGGGGCGGTCGTTTCATATAGATGTTAGATTTTAGACCTGCGGAAAATAAAATGCTGCATTAAAATCCGAACTCTGATTTTTGCCGGCAACTAATTCCTGACCAATAACGCAACAGTCTCGACATGGGCGGTATGGGGGAACATATCGACGGGGGTGGCGGCGAGGGTTCGGTAGCCGAGGGCGGCAAAGCGTTGGCAGTCACGGGCAAGGGTTGCGCTGTCGCAGGAGACATAGACGACCCGTTCGGGCGACATCTCGGCAACGGTGTTTATCAGTGCTTCGTCGCAGCCTTTTCTCGGCGGGTCAAGCACGACAACATCGGGCTTCACACCCCGTTCAAGCAGAGCTGCCGCCGCCTGCGAAGCATCGCCGCAAATAAATTCCGCATTATCAATGCTGTTAAGCCTTGCGTTTTCTTTCGCATTTTCAATCGCCTGCGGAATAATTTCAACGCCGATGAGGCTTTTGGCTTCCTTTGCCATAGTCAAGCCTATCGTGCCCGTTCCGCAATAGAGATCAACGAGCGTTTCGCTGCCGGTGAGGGCGGCATATTCCTTTGCTTTGCTGTAAAGAATTTCCGCTCCGTCGTGGTTGACCTGATAAAACGAGAGGGGAGAAAGGTTGAATTTCAGGCCGCAAAGCTCGTCGGTAATGTAATCGCTTCCCCAAAGCGTTTTGCATTCCTTGCCGAGCACGACATTCGTTTTGTCACGGTTGATATTAAGAATTATGCTCGCAACGCCGTCAATTTTCCGAAGCTGCTCAATCAGGTTTTCCGAATGCGGAACACTGTCGGAATTGGCGACAATGCAGACCATTATTTGACCCGTTGCGACCGCCTTGCGAATATAAATATGGCGAATTATTCCCAAGCCGTCGGTTTCGTTGTAAACGCTTATTTTCTTTTCCCGAATCCAATCACGGAAAATGTCGGTTATTTTTGCAAATTCCTTCGGCTGCAAAAGGCAATCGGCGCAGTCAATTATTCTGTGCGTCATCGGAGCGTAAAAACCGATCGCCGCAAACTTCCCGACCGAACCGACGGGGTACTGCGCCTTGTTCCTGTAACGCTCCGCCGAGGGAGAGGGGATAATCGAATCGGGCGTTATATCAAGCTTGCCGAGCCGCTTGAAATTATCGGCGACCTGTTGCGCCTTGATTTCAAGTTCGGCTTCATATTTTATATGAGCGAAGCAGCAGCCGCCGCATTTTTCGGCAATGGGGCAAAAATCCTTTGACCGCATAGGGGAGCACTGCATGAGCTTTTTTATAATTCCGACGGCATAGGTTTTTTTGACCTTGATAATGTGCGCAAGCACACGGTCGCCGGTTACAGCACCCCGAACAAAAACCGTCATGCCCTCATAATCGCAGACGCCGCTGCCCTGCACGGTGCAGCCTTTAACATTCAAATATATTTCATCGTTTTTCTTAAGCATAAAATCACCGAATAAATTCTATCACATTGCCGGTATGAAATCAATAAGGCAATACCACATGCTCGTTTGTGAGGTATTGCCTTGAATATATTATGCTTCTTTCGGTTTGAAAAGGAATTTGAAGATGATTCCTGCCAATGCTGCGCCGGCGAGGGGAGCGACGAGGAAAACCCAAACCTGGTCGAGAGCCATACCGCCCTCAAAAACCGCCGGGGCAAGGCTTCTTGCCGGGTTGACCGATGTGCCGGTGAGCGGAATTCCGATGATATGAACAAATGTAAGCGTAAGACCGATAACGATGCCGGCGACCGAGGAGTATTTTTCGCTCGATGTTACACCGAGAATAGTCAAAACAAAGACAAATGTGAGAACGATTTCAACAACAATGGCACCCGTCATGGAAATGCCGACGCTGCTCAACTCGCCGTAGCCGTTAGTGCCGAAGCCGCTTGCCGTGGTTTCCTTGGTAATGAGCATGAGCAGACCGCTGCCTGCAAATGCGCCGGCAACCTGAGCGATTATGTAGCCGATAAGGTCGATAAGGTCGAGGTTGCCGTTGATGAACATGGCGAGAGAAACAGCCGGGTTAACATGGCAGCCGGAAACATGACCGATAGAATATGCGCCGGCAACGATTGAAAGCCCGAACGCAAGAGCGATTGCGACAACGCCGAGTGTTCCGTTGCCCGTTGAGCCGGAAAGTCCTCCGCAGAAAACTGCCGTTCCGCAGCCGAAAAGCACGAGAATTGCCGTGCCTAAAAATTCTGCAATGTATTTTTTGATTCTCATAAAAATTCCTCCTTGAATTCATATTACGCCGTGCAGGCCGAAACGCCCGACGGCACAATTCGCACACCTCAATTGTGCGATAATGTTTTGAAAAATTATATCATTTTATCTACACGGTGTCAAATAGGATATTTATACAAATTCACAAAAAATTAACTTGTCTATATCCTGTTGCCGTGATATAATTATATTGAAACAAAAGAGCGTTTCAAGGAGGTCAAATTATGGATATAGCAGATTTTGCGGCAAGTGCCGTTAAGAAAATTACAACGGGCAAGGGAAAAAGACTTGCAAAGAAGGGCTATCCTGCGGATTTGCCGAAGGTTCAGCCTGTAAAAATTTCAAACAAAACGGACGATAAGTTCGATGTGGGCTTTGCAATGAAAGAGACTATGCCGGATGATTTTGATTCCAAGACCTATTACATAGCGGGTCATAAAATGGCTCAGAAGATGACGGGCTTCCACGACCCGATAACGGTCAGCGCAATGTGGATCGGCTGCGGCGACGAGGGCGGCGTTATGATGGTTTGCGCCGATTTTATCGGTCTTACCAATTTTGAGGTAAACATAATCCGAGCAAGCCTTGCGGATTTCTCGAGCAAGGCGAAGTGCAAGGCTATCAATGTTTGCTGCTCCCATACCCACGGCGGATTTGATACCGTAGGATATTGGGGAAGGCTTCCCAAGAGCGGCAAGGTCGATACATATATGCAGAAGATTTTCAAGAATGTGAAGGAGGTATGCCTTGAGGCATACGATAACCGCAAGAAGGGCGACCTCTATGTCGGAACAACTCATGTTCCCGACGCTCAGTTTGACAAGCGTCCGCCGGTGGTTCTTCACGATACGCTTACAAGAATCCGTTTTGTACCCGATGACGGAAGCAAGGAGACATGGCTTCTCAACTATGCCGCTCACCCGAACACACTCGGCGGTTCAAACACCCTTTGCAGTGCGGACTATCCGTATTTCCTCAGACAGACGATTTATAAGGAAAAGGATGTCAATGTTCTTTACGGCATCGGTGCGATCGGTGCGGTAGATCCCGGATTCCCGGATATTGAGGATAACTGGAAGAGAACGGAGCTTCAGGGCGAGACTCTCGGCAAGGCTGCGCTCACGATAGACAATGACGAGAAGATGAATCCGGAGATCACGGTGCTTCGGCAGCCGTTCTATTACTATGCCGATAACTCCGTTCTGGCATTCCTCGCCATGCTTAAGGTTATGAGCTCGACCTTTGTTGCATCGAAAAAAAGCGAGATCGGTATTGCTCTTGTTTCCGAGATGACATACATGAAGATCGGTTCGCAGCAGATTCTTCTGATGCCCGGCGAGCTGTTCCCCGAGGTTGCTTACGGCGGATATGATTCCGCAGAGGATTCTGCCACGGGCAGAGGACCGGAAATTAACCCGACTCCGCTGGTGGACATTGCCAAAGACAAGGAGCTTCTTATCTTCGGCGTGACGAATGATATGACAGGCTATGTTGTCGCTCCGAACGATTTCATTCTCCATAAGACTCAGCCGTATCTTTCGAACGGCAGAGATCGTTTTGACAGAAGCCATTATCACGAGACAAACTCAATGGGATATTCGGCGGCACAGACGCTCACCGATGTTTTTGCGGATATAATGAAAAGAGTTTAAAGCATCACCTCAATCGTGAGGCATTGCCTTAGAAATTTTTGCCTCCCCTTGTTTTAAGCGAGGGGAGGTCATTGCTTCACAGTATAACCCAAAGAAGGTCACCCGATGAAATATAAATATGAACTGCATTGCCACACCGCAGAAACGAGCGAATGCGCAGCGGCATTGGCGAAGGACACGGTTGAATTTTACAAATCAATAGGTTACAGCGGCCTTGTAATAACGGATCACTATTCGTTCCTGACTTTCGGAACGGACAGCTCCTTTAAAAAGCAGGTCGATGTTGAAAAATATCTCCGAGGATACCGCAATGCCCTTGAGGCGGCAGGCGATGATTTTACGGTTCTGCTCGGCATGGAGATAAGATATTTTGCAACGACGAACGATTATCTTGTATACGGAATTGATGAGGATTTCATCGAAAAAAACGGAAATATGCTCTTTAAGGGTCCTCGCAGATTTTACAGGCTTGCTCGGGAGAGCGGGGCAATAATTGTTCAGGCTCACCCGTTTCGCCCGTATATCCACAGGGCAAACCCGAAGTATATTGACGGCTGCGAGGTTTTCAACGGCAAGGACAGGGATAAGGATTTTAACCGAAAGGCGCAGGAGTGGGCAAAGAAAGAAGATTTTGAAATCGTGACGGGCGGCGCAGATTATCATCGTGAAAGCCAGAGGGAAAATGCGTCGGGAATTATCACGGAGGAAAAGATAAACACAAATGCAGACCTCGTCAGGATTCTGAAAAGCGGTCGATACGAAATCAATATGGGCTGAAGCGAACGGCTCAAGTCTGCGACGATATGATTGGCAAATGCCGAATTGTAAACTTTTTACAAATTACGAGAAATGTGTTTATTTTTTGCCTATAATATGATATCATCATTATATAACTGACGAAACGGGGAAATCATGAGATGTATTGCAGAAACAAAATAATTGCCGCATTGCTTGCGGTTGTTATCGTTCTTTCGTCGATGCCGTTCATGGTAAAGGCGGAGGGAAAGACAACCGGAATTTATCAATGCGACTGGTTTGATGAAAGCCTCCGTTATCCTTATGAATATGATGACCAATGGTTTTCGGGCAGCTCATTTGAATATAATCACGACCTTGCTCTGCTTGCGTTGAACATTTCAATGGCAACCTTTAATTCGTTCAACAGGAATGACGGAGACGAGCATATCAGAGAAATGCTCGAAAATTGCGGATACGAAACCAAGGAGTACGGCTATGAAACCGAGGGCTACGACACCGCCGCAGTCGAAATGGCAAAGAAAACCGTCACACTTTCGGGTGAAAAATGCACGATAGTAATCGCTGCGATCAGAAGCGGAAACTACGGCATGGAGTGGGGCGGAAATATGAGAATAGGCAACGGCGAAAATCACCTCGGCTTCGATATCGGCAAGGAGATCGTTCTTAATTATATCAACGACTATCTCGGGACGGAGAAAACAGAAGGCAGAGTCAAACTTCTTATCCCCGGCTACAGCAGGGGAGGCTCGATCGCCAATCTTGTCGGCGGTGAGCTTGACGACGGAAGCTATGCGGAATGCCTGGATAATGACGACTGTATCAAAAATATCGGCCTTGCAAAGAACGATATTTATGTCTACACCTTTGAAGCACCGCAATGCACCGAAAGCAGCGAGGCGGACAATGTGATTTACGGCAACATCATAAATATAATGAATCCGAACGACTATGTTCCGAAGTTTGTTATGAAAGATTGGGGATTTACGCATTACGGCACGGAATACTATCTCCCCTCGGCGGAAAACTGCTCGGACTATTCCGATTGTTATGAAAAAGTGTGTGAAACCTTTGATACGCTTATGGCCGAAACAGGGAAAAAATCAAGCTCGAATTTTTACAGCGAGGAGGATTCTCGCTCGGTAGGCGCAATGCTGGATTCGCTTATGTCGAAGCTTGCGAACGATATTTTCAAAAGCCGTGAGCTTTATGTTGAAAAATATGAGGATGGGCTTGTGTTCATTGCCGGTCAATATATCGGCAAAAAGCTGAATGCGGGCAACGCCTTAAAGACCTTCGGTGTGATTCTTTCTGCGGTTGCGCTCGGAATCATTCCGACAAATATGGACACCATCAAAAGCGAGGGCTTTCGTGCTTATATCGCTTCTCAGATCGCAGAAAGCGACGCAAGTCAAAATCTGACGCAAACGCAGATTCAGGGCATCATTGATGTTATGATAGCACTGATAGAATTTGCGAAGGATAACCGTTCCGATGTCAAGGCTCTGCTGGGTCAGATCAACACCATGCTGAATGTTCATCAGCCGTATGTAACGCTTTCGTGGATGCGCTCGATAGATCAAAGCAAAATGCTGCAAATTAACGACGCTGCGGAAAAGCCGCTGCGGGTTTCGTTCAATAAGATCGATCTGCGCTACAAGGCGAACGCAAGGATCGTTGCCGAATACGACGAAACGCTCGGCAGCATCACATGGAAATCAAGCTCGGACGAAATTGTCGGAGTTGACGAGAGCGGATTTATAACGGCAAAGGGCAAAGGCGTGGCAACTGTTACCGCTGAGCTTCGCTCGGAGGACGGCAAGCTTATTGATTCGGAAAAGGTCAAGGTCACCGTGCATATGAGTACGCTTGAGGTTATCGTCACGACGGTGAAAAATGTATTCGGAAAGGCGGCGGCATAAATGAGCAGATATTTTGTTCTGATTTTTCTTGTTCTCGGCGTCGGCGTCGGAGCGATTCTCTCGCTTGTGACGGATGTGAACATATATGTAAATATGATTATAGGTGCGCTTGCCGGAGCTGCGGTCGGTTATTTTCTAAAGGTTAAGGTGGAGAAGATCGACTGAAATATTGCCTTTTTCATTTATAAAGTGTATAATGGCTGTAACGATTTCCAAAGGAGATTTTATTTATATGAAAAACATTCTTGTTACGGGCGGTGCCGGATTTATCGGCAGCAATTTTATTTATTATATGCAGCGCAAGCACCCGGATTATAGACTGGTGTGTATTGACGCTTTGACCTATGCGGGCAATCTCTACACTCTTGATGAAGCACGCAAGGGAAATTTTCGCTTTGTTCTCGGCGATATTACGGACAGGAAGACGGTTTTTTCTCTCTGCGAGGAGGAAGGCTTTGACGCAATAGTTAACTTTGCGGCGGAGAGCCATGTTGACCGTTCGATCGAGAATCCCGAGGTTTTCCTCAAGACGAATATCCTCGGAACGCAGGTTTTGCTTGATGCCTGCAACAGGTTCGATATTCCTCGCTATCATCAGGTTTCGACGGATGAGGTTTACGGCGATCTTCCTCTTGACCGCCCCGACCTTTTCTTTACCGAGACAACGCCGATTCACACCTCGTCGCCATATTCGGCGAGCAAGGCTTCGGCCGATCTGCTCGTAATGGCGTATCATCGCACCTTCGGCACACCGGCGACGATTTCACGCTGCTCGAACAATTACGGTCCGTACCAGTTCCCCGAAAAGCTTATTCCGCTCATGATTTCAAAGGCACTTGCCGATGAAAAGCTTCCGGTTTACGGCGAGGGGCTGAATGTTCGCGACTGGCTCTATGTTGACGACCACTGCAAGGCGATTGACATGATTCTTGAGAACGGAAAAATCGGCGAGGTCTATAACATCGGCGGACATAACGAGAAAGCGAACATAGATGTTGTTAAAACGATTCTTAAAGCCGTCGGCAAGGACGAGAGCCTTATAACATATGTTAAGGATCGTCCGGGTCACGATATGAGATATGCAATTGATCCGGCAAAGATCCACGCCGAGCTTGGTTGGACTCCGGAAACGCTTTTTGACGAAGGAATTCAGAAAACCATTGATTGGTACCTCAATAACCGTGAATGGTGGCAGAGGATACTCAGCGGCGAATATAAGAACTACAGGGGATGATTTTATGAAAAAAATTATTGCTGTTTTGCTCATTGCCGTTATGGCGACGGCGTTTTTCTCCTGCGGTAAAAAGGAGGGCGACCTCGGCAAGCAGACCACCGTTGACAAGGAAAACGGCTATACTCTGGTTGAGGAGGTTCTGACCTTTAAATACAACGACGATGAGGAAGAAATCAAGAAAAATCCGAATGCCAAAACAGAGGGCTTCGTTACAAACGAGAGCAACGCCGTCGGCAAGGTGAATACCAAATCCGCCGTTCTCGATATTGCGAAGAAAGAGGTAAGTGAAAAATTCAACAAGATCAACTTTGCGTTTGACCGAACACAGGGAATTTGGAAGGTTACCTTTTCCATGGATACCGTGACCGAGGAGAAGATAACAAGCACGAAGCTGATGACCGTCTATGTTGACGAGGACGGCTACACCCTGGCCACCGTTAAGGAATAAGAAATACAAAAAAGAAAACCCCGAGGGCTTCAATTTATCTTGAGCCTTCGGGGTTTTTGAGTTGGTAATAGCTTACTTTACCGTTTCTATATATTTTTTAACCGCTTCTATTACGGTTTGGGTCGCTTCTTCAAGCGTGCCGCTGACCTGGCAGCCTGCCGCCTGCGGATGTCCGCCTCCGCCCATTGCCGCACAGATTTCCGAAACATTGATGGGGCGATTGCTTCTCATCGAGATTTTGTAGCTGCCGTCCTTGCGCTCACGCATCGTAACGCCGACCAGCACCCCTTCAATCTGACGGGGGAGTGAGGCGATTGCGTCAACCTCGCTCTCGTCCGAGCCGCTCTGACGGTACATTTCCTGCGTTACCGTTATCAGGGCGCATTTGCCGTCAAGGAACATCTTCATACCGCCGACGGCAAGCTTTTCAAGAGCAACATATGTCCTTGTTTTCGTCTCGAACATGACCGTATTTATTCTCGCATTGTCTGCGCCGCACTCTATCATCTCCGCTGCCATTCGCATTGTGCGTGGGGTGACATTTGAATAGCGGAAGCAACCGGTGTCGGTTGAAAGTCCCGTATAGATACAATCGGCGATTTTTGCAGTCGGTTTAACGCCGAGAGCGTGGATAATTTCGAGGATTATTTCGCACGCTGCCGCAGCGCTTGCGTCAAGCAAGGTTCTCTCGGCAAACATGCGGTTTGAACCGTGATGGTCAATGCAAAGCTCGATTCTGCCGGCGAATTTTTCTTCAAAGTCCTTGCCCAGCAGCTTTGTGTCTGCCACATCTACCGCAACGACGGCGTCAAAAACACACTGATCACCGCAGACCTCTCCGAGATAATCAAATTTTTTCGCAACCGAGTCATTGCATTTGACATTTGCCCTTTTGCCGACGGCTTCAAGCGCATATTTGAGCGCAAAAGCCGAACCGAGCGTATCGCCGTCCGGGTGCGAATGGGTCAATATTAAAAAATTGTCCCTTGATTTTAAGAATTCAACCGCCGTTTCAAGATTGATAACCATTAGTCCTCAGTCCTCAAATCATCCATAATCTTAACAATATGCATACCGTGCTCAATGGAATCATCTGCCACAAAGCACAGCTCGGGAGTTTTTCTCAGATGAAGCCGCTTGCCGACCTCCCGACGAATATATCCCGTTGCGCTTTTGAGCCCCTTGACTGCCTCCTTGGCAACATCAAGACCCTCCATTGCGCTGATATATACCTTGGCATAGGAGGCGTCGGAGCTGACTTCGACCCTCACTACGGTAAGCATCTTATCCATTACCCTCGGATCTTTAAGCTCACGAATGATAGCTATTATCTCACGCTTAATATCCTCGGATACTCTGTCTATTCTGTAACCTGCCATAAGCTACCTCTTAATCTCTGTATTCTTCGACAGTGTAGGCCTCGAAAATGTCGCCCTCTTTGAGGTCGGAGAATTTTGTAAGACCGATTCCGCACTCATAGCCGGAAGCAACATCCTTAACATCATCCTTAAAACGGCGAAGTGAAGCGATGTCGTCAACTGCCAAAACTATACCGTCACGGACTACACGAACCTTTGAATTTCTTGTGATTTTACCGTTGAGAACATAGCAGCCCGCAATTTTGCCGACGGAGGAGATGGTGATAACATTTCTGACCTCGGCACGACCCTGCTCAACCTCACGGAATTTCGGAGCAAGCATACCCTTGATGGCAGCCTGAATCTCCTCAATGCAGTCGTAGATTATTCTGTACATTCTCATTTCAACGCCGTCACGCTCCGCAAGGTTGATAGCAACCGGATCGGGGCGGACATTGAAGCCGACGATGATTGCGTCGGAAGCGTTGGCGAGCATAACATCGGATTCGCTCGGAGCACCTACGCCGCTGTGGATAACCCGAACACGAACCTCCTCGTTCGAGAGCTTTTCAAGGCTTTGCTTAACAGCCTCCGCCGAGCCTTGAACATCAGCCTTAACGATGATGTTGAGCTCCTTCATCTCGCCGTCCTTGAGCGAATCAAAGAGATTGTCAAGGGTGACCTTCTGAACAGACTTGAACTGCTCCTCCTTGGCCTCGGATTTTCTCTGCTCAACAAGCTCACGGGCAAGACGCTCGTCTGTTACGGCGTCGAATATATCGCCCGAATTCGGAACCTCCGCAAGACCCGTTATCTCAACGGGAACGGACGGGCCGGCCGATTTGATTTTTCTGCCCTTATCGTCAACCATTACACGGACACGGCCTACCGACTGTCCCGCAACGATGATATCGCCGGAATTGAGCGTACCCTTCTGAACGAGGAGGGTTGCAATTGGTCCTCTGCCCTTATCAAGACGGGCTTCGATAACGATACCCTTTGCAGCTCTGTTCGGATTGGCTCTGAGCTCCTGCATTTCGGCAACAAGAAGAATGCTTTCAAGCAGCTTGTCGATACCCATATGAGTCTTTGCCGAAACGGGAACACAGATGATGTCGCCGCCCCACTCCTCGGGAACAAGGCTGTGCTCGGTGAGCTGCTGCATGATTCTGTCCGGATTTGCGCCCGGTCTGTCCATCTTGTTGATAGCGACGATGATCTGAACCTCTGCCGCCTTGGCGTGGTTGATAGCCTCGATCGTCTGCGGCATGATGCCGTCGTCTGCGGCAACAACAAGAACGGCAATATCCGTTGCCTGCGCACCTCTTGCACGCATTGATGTGAATGCTGCGTGACCCGGGGTGTCGAGGAATGTGATCTTCTGACCGTTGAGGTCAACTCTGTAAGCACCTATATGCTGAGTAATTCCGCCCGCCTCGGTTGAGGTGACGGAGGTGTTTCTGATTGCGTCAAGCAGCGATGTTTTACCGTGGTCAACATGACCCATAACGCATACGACAGGATCACGGGAAACAAGATCCTTGTCGTCGTCCTCGCTGTCGTCGATAATTCTGTCCTCAATTGTGACAACGACCGCTCTTTCGCACTTTGCGCCAAGCTCGGTCGCAACGATTTCGGCCGTATCGTAGTCGATAACCTCGTTGACCGTTGCCATCTGACCGAGAGCGAAAAGCTTTTTGATAACCTCAGCTGCCGTCATATGGAGAAGTGCGGCAAGGTCGCCGACCGTGATCTCCTCGGGAACCTGAATGCGAAGCTGCGGCTTCTTTGCTTTCATAGCCTCAAGACGCTTCATCTTTTCCTCATACTCGCGGCGTGAGCGATTACCCTGTTTGCCGCGCTGCTGAGACTTTTGCTTCAGCTTCTGCTTGTTAACGGTTCTATCGCTTCTTCTGTCTTGGTTGACGGGGGAAATATTTTCGTATTTTTCGTTGTATTTATCAAGGTCAACATTGCTTGCCCTTGTGTCAATCGTTCTGAATTCGCCCTTTGTTCTGCTCTGAGGAGCGGCGTTGGGATCTTTCTGTTTCTTTTTGGGCTGCTGCTGATCGTTTTTGGACGGAGCTTTCTTCTCATCCTTGGCGGCTGCCTCTGTCTTTGCTTCCGCCTTTTTCGGCTCGTCTGCCTTTTCTTCCTTTTTCTCTTTCTTCTTCGGCTCTTTTGCCGTCGCAAAGTAAGCGTCGAAGCTTTCAACGCTGTTTTCCTGCGTTACGGTTTCAAATATAACATCAAGCTCTGCTTCTTCAAGAGCCGTCATGGATTTCTTTTGTCCCTCAAAATGCTTGGTTACTATGTCAAGAATTTCCTTACTGGGGCAATCAAAATCCTTTGCCACTTCGTGGACACGATATTTATTTATCATAAAATGCGTTCCTCCCCGGATTGATTTTCGTTAAGTTTAGCGATCAATGACTTTGCGAAGCCTTCATCATCGACGGTGAAAACCGCCGCCTTGAAGCTCAGCGCCTGCTTGATATCAAGCATCGTGTATCTTACGTCGTAAACCGTTTTGTTGTGCGCCTTTGCAAGACCCGATATCTCATCGGAAAGCCTTTCGGAAGCGTCCGAACAGATTATGCAAAGCTTTGCCCTGCCGCTGTTTATCGACTGCTTGCAAGCGTCATGACCCAAGCTGAGCCTGCCCGCCCTCCTGCAAAGACCTAAAAGATTGAGCACCGAATCATTCACCGTTTTCCAGCTCCTCTGCCATTTTATCGTATACCTCGTCAGGAATTCGGCACAGGAATGATTTTTCTATTCTTTTTGCCTTTCTTGCCTTTTTGAGACATTCGGCGTCACGGCAGATATATGCTCCTCGGCCGTTTTTTCTGCCCGTAAGATCAAGAACAATTTCGTCCTCGGGCGTTTTTACAACTCGAACAAGCTCTTTCTTCGGCTTCATTTCACCGCAGCCCATGCATTTGCGCAGGGGAATTTTTTTCTGCTGCATTCCCGCACCTCCTTTAAATTAAAGCTCTACCGACGGCTCGGTCTTTCCGCTTTCCGGCTTGATGTCTATCTTCCAGCCGGTGAGCTTGGCGGCAAGCCTTGCGTTCTGTCCCTTGTTACCGATAGCCAGCGAAAGCTGAAGGTCGGGGACGATAACCTTGCAGGATTTTTCTGCATTTTCGTCTACCGTGACAGAGATTACATCTGCCGGAGCAAGCGAAGCGGCGATAAATTCCTTCGGATCATCGCTATATTTAACAATGTCTATTTTCTCGCCGTAAAGCATGTCAACGATCTTGCCTACACGAGCGCCTCTCGGACCTATACATGCGCCGACTGCGTCAACATTTTCATCTGCCGAATAAACGGCGATCTTTGTTCTTGAGCCTGCCTCACGGGAAACTGCCTTGATTTCCACCGTTCCGTCATAGATCTCGGGAACCTCAGACTCGAACAGTCTCTTAACAAGACCGGGATGAGTTCTGGAAATTGTAACTCTCGGGCCTCTTCTGCCTTCCTTTGCGTCCGCAACACCTGCAATGTAAACCTTGATGAGCATACCCGGAAGAAGAGTTTCGTTCGGAATTTGCTCGCTTCTGAACAGCGGCTCCTGAGCCTTGCCGATTTCGACGATAGCGTCCTTAGTCTCGGGATCAACTCGTGAAACCTTAGCTGTAACGATTTCCTGATTATGAGCCTGGAACTCCTCACGGATTCTGCCGTGCTCGGCCTCGCGGATACCCTGACGGATAACATGCTTGCCCTTATCGGCGGCAATTCTGCTTACCTCTTTTGTCTCAAGCTCGATTTCAATGATGTCGCCGACCATAGCTGTCGGCTTGTATTTTTGCGCCTGCTCAATCGTCAGATCCTCATCGGGATCAACAACCTCGGAGACAACGTTTTTTCTGACGAAAACGCGGATCGTCTTTTTCTCCGGGTCAAGCTCGCAGAAAACGATGTCTCTATTGTTGTAGTCACGCTTAATTGCCGTGACGAGAGCCTTCTGAATACCCTCACAGAGCACATCCATCGGGATTCCTTTTTCCTTTTCAAGCATTTCGAGCGCCATAAAAAGCTCTTTGTTTACCATTGTTCTTCTCCTCCGAAATCATCAAGTTTAACATAAGATGTTTCTTTTTTATTTATAACGAGCTTCGTTCCGTCATCGGTGAGAAGCTCAAAAATTCCGTTATCGTAGCTTTCGAGAGTGCCTTTATACTCTCTGCTGCCCTCAAGCGGACGAATCAGCTTGACCTGAATCGGCTTGCCGATACACTTTTCAAAATGGCTGTCCCTTTTGAGACTGCGCTCCAGCCCGGGTGAGCAAACCTCAAGACAATAGCTCTGCTCGATAGGGTCAGCATCGTCAAGCGGCTTATCAAGAGCGTGGCTCATGTCAACGCAGTCGTCGATTGAAACTCCGCCGTCCTTGTCGATGAAAACTCTGAGAAACCAGTCTGCGCCCTCCTTCTCAAAGCGCACATCCCAAAGCTCAAGACCGAGGCTCTCGGCAATCGGCTGAGCGATGTCCCAAACGGTGTTGACGGTGATTCCGCCTTTTCCTTTTGAAGCCATTCTAACGCCTCCTTTACAATACAAAGGAGCGGGTCGCCCCACTCCTTTGTCAATACCTTAATAAACTTACATACATATAATACCACATTATAATGTAAATATCAAGTGTTTTTTGTTATTTCTTTTTCTTCATGCCCTTCAATGGATTTTCAGGCTTGACGCCGCCTGTAAGGAAACCGCTGATATACATGAGATATGCTGAAAGGATCGAAACAACAACGCAGATCGGAATAAGTGTACCCGTGCCGAGACTGCCGTTAAACATGAGCACAATTACTGCGGCAAGGACGGGAACAAACGAAATTCTCCAGTGCTTTGCGAGGTAGCCTGCGCCGAGCGAACCGAAAAGAGCGGGGAGAACCTGGTCAAATGCAGGCTTGAATGCCGAGCTTTCATCGGTGAGAACCGGGAGAACCGGAGTAAGCGCAAGAACGCCGACCGCAAGAATGACCGTTGTGACGATTGATGAGGTTGCGGTCGCTATTGTGGAGATGACCTCGTCTGCCTCCGTGCCGGGCTTCGTCTTTGCAAGCTCACGGGAGTTGAGAACGCAGGGGAGCTTGAGGTTTGTGATGTTGCCGGTAACAAACGAAAGGTATGTTGCGCCCGTGCCGAGCATCGGAGCATAAACGATAATTTCAAGAATGGCCGAAGTCCAGAAAATCGGGATAACCTTTAAAAGTCCTTCAAAAACCTGCTTAAAGGTTGGCCAAGCGTCAAATTTTACACATATTGCGACCGGAACGGCAACCAGAACGCAGATCGCCGTAACCATGAAAATATTTCCCCATATATAGGTGGAGCCCATATAACTGCGTTTTTTCTTGCTCATACGATCGGCCTCCATTCAAATGTTGATATTTCCGCAGGAAGAACATAATGCAAAAGAACCGCCATACCCATTCCGGCGAACATACCTATCGGCATGACGAACGGCTCGAATTTTTCCCATTTGAACTTCCTGCAAAGAGCCTGAAGAACAACTACTACGATGACCGATGTGACAAGCACGGCAACGGACATCACGCCTGCTCCCATTCCGACAGGTGTAAGCTTGCCGTTTTCTTTGATGGTCGGAGCTGTACCGGCGATGGCATTGCCGATGAACGCCGAAATAAGTCCGATAAAGGTTGCGGCGGAAATAATATCGCCGAATTTGTTGTCGCCGCTTGAATTGTTTGTTACCTTGCCAACCTTGCTCTGAATCTTCTTGAGGAAAATCGGGATAAGCACAAGAGAGAGAATAACGCCGATTGTCATTACCCATGAAACGGCGGCAAAAATTTTCGGGTCGGTTATATCCTGACCGAAAACTGCGATGCTTGTTCCGTCACGGAAAGATTCGAGCGCAGCCTGAGCTGCCGTAACCTCATATTGAAGATTGCCGACAACCGAAAGGCGAATCCACGGAAGAACGATTCCGAGGGTGCTCGCTAATGTAACAACAGTTGCGAAAATGGCAACTGCGGGAGCGATTGTGAAGAGTGCGCTTGAAGTTACTGCCTTTTTCATATCGGCGGTTGTCAATCCGACCTCTTTTCCATGCTTCCATGCGCGGATAAGGAAGAATAAGGACTGAATGATAACGAAAACGATAACCATTGCCGCAAGTCCGTACATAAACCCGCTTTCTTTAAAATCTTGCATTAAACATCCTCCTTGAAGATTGATAATATGTGCTTTATTCTATCACAACATGTATTCCTCCGTCAAGAAAATAAAGCAAAAAAACAGGGCTGCTCCGAGCAGTTGTCGAAACAGTCCTTTGGCGAATGTATTATTTTATGATTTCACCCATCATACCGGGGGTTGCGAAAGCAGCGTTTGATTCGTCGGTGTCAATATGCATTGCAAGGGCATACTTGGGGCTTACTCTTACAACTACATCGCCGAAAATAAGCGAACGGCCGTTTGAATCGATCTTGACCGAAACGATTTCCTTGTCCTTAAGACCGAATTTTTCGGCGTCCTCCGGGGTTGCGTGAATGTGACGCTTTGCAACGATGACGCCCTCGCTGAGTTCAACCTCGCCGGCGGGACCGACGAGCTTGCATGAGCCGCTGCCTGCAATATCGCCCGATTCACGGCAGGGAGCGTTTACACCGATTGAGCGCGCGTCGGAGGCCGAAAGCTCAACCTGAGTCTCGGGACGAACGGGGCCGAGGATCGAAACGGCGGGGAAGCTGCTCTTTGATCCGATAACCTGAACTCTTTCGTTTGAAGCGAACTGACCCGGCTGGGAAAGATCCTTCTTCTTGGTAAGCTCATATCCCTTGCCGAAGAGAGTTTCGAGAACCTCCTGCGTGACATGAACATGGCGAGCCGATGTTTCGACTAAAACCTGATTTGACATTTTAAACAACCTCACTTTTATTGGTTTCCGTTGATATTATAAGCCTATTTTTTACAAATTGCAACAGTTTTTATCGTTAATGCAGGGCTGTATTTGTTGACGAATCAGTTTGAAAATGGTATAATGCTTTTATGCTTTGGAGGGAAGGTAAAAGAAATGACAAAGGATATGAGCGAAAGAATAAAATTCTTCGGTTTTGTAATGACGCTTTTTATTGTTATTTATCATTGCAAATATCCGTTTAATTCGGCAAATGCCATTGACGAAGGTATAAACAACGCCATTATTTCAATAAGCGGAATGCTTGCTTACATTGCACTGTGCTGGTTCTTTTCAACGAGCGGATTTTTACTTTTTCGTAACCTGACCATGGATAATTATACCGAAAAGCTGAAAAAACGGGCTGTAACGCTTTTAGTACCGTATTTTATTTGGCAGTTTGCCGACTTTGTGTTAAAAACGGCTATTCGGTTCATGCATCATGAACGCCCGGCGTTGTCCGAGCTTTTTGAGGATTTGACGGACGGAGTGTTTTTGCCGAATCAATTCCCGTTGAACGGACCGCTGTGGTATCTTTATATTTTGTTCTTTCTGACCGCATTTTCTCCGATACTTTTGTTCATTTTAAAGAACAAGAAAGCAGGCTGGCTTGTAATCGTTGCGGTCACATTCACGCTGTATATTTTGAGCGCCGAAAAAAATGCGCTGTTTGAAAAAATCGCATCTGTCGGATATGTGAGGAATATTCTGTCCTATACCCCGGCGTTTATGATAGGCGCATTTATGGGTCGGTATTCCGAAAATTCCGACGGTACTGATAAGCTGAAGTATATCATTTCATTTGTTGCCGCTTCGCTTTTGCTGGAACCGTGTTTCCCGGGAATTACGGTTGACACGGTCGGCAAGGTTCTTCCCACGCTGCTTTTGTATTTTGCGCCGATGATATCGGCGGTAAAAGACAGAAAAATATATCACCTTTCTTTCCTGATTTATGTGATTCATGAGCCGATGAACATGGTAAAGAATCGTATGCTGAAATTTTTCTTTGAAATTTTGCCGTACACAAGCATTGCGAATATAGCTGTTCGCATAATTTTTCCGGCATTTATTATTGCTTTGGCAGCCGTGATTTATAAGACGCTTCAAAAGCTGTCGCCTAAGCTTCTGAGAACGATAACCGGCGGCAGAGTATAAAGATACTTTATAAATTCAACCAAGGGCTGAGCCGTGATTTGCGGCTTTCGCCTTATTAAGGGGACAAAATGAAGAAAAAAACCTTGAACTCAATTCCAAAATTACCGACTGCAATTCAGGCGACATGGTATGTCTGCCGTGGGCTGCTTTTTCTGTGGGGAGCGGTAATGCTCTTTGCCGGCTACACGACGGAGTTTCTTGAAGCGGTTTTTGCAATAATTTTCACCTTTCTGTGGGATCTTTTTCAGCTGCTCGGAGGTAAAACCTTTATCACGCTCGTTCCTCACCGTGTTCAGACGATGCTTAATCTTTTGATATGCTTCGGCGTTGTTGTCGGCTCGACCATCAATAAATTCACGAGCTTTGAGCATATTGATATTCCGGAGCATTTCTTCGCCGGCTATATCGCAGCCGCAGGAAGTTATGAGCTGGCGGTCATAATCCAGAGCAGACAGCCCAAGGACAAAAGGCTCAGCCCTGCGCTGGCGGCGATGTTCGGACTTGCATTTTCCGTCACACTGCTGACGGGCTGGGAATTCTACGAATTTACAATGGACAGGCTTTACGGGCTGAATCTCCAGCGCTCCGGCTTCAACACCGAGGAGGGACTCATTGACACAATGGTCGACCTCATTGTCGGTTCGGCAGGTTCGCTTACCGGAATGTTTATAACGGCATTCTCAAAGGCAGGATTTTTCAAAAAGAAGGGTAAAAAGAAATGAACAGAAACACGACAAAAATAATCGCTCTCGTTTTGGCCGGTCTTATGCTTCTCGGATCGCTGACGGGCATAATTACCACATTGCTCCATTGACAGAGAATAAACGATTTGATAAGATACATTTATACGGATAAGGAAAGGACAGTGAAGGCATGAAAAGCGGAATTAAACGCATCGGCGCAGTGCTTATGGTAATTGTGCTGTGCTTTACGGCTGCGTTCACTGCGGCGGCAGCCGGATACCCAGATTATTATCCGAACACTCACCGAAACACGGGCTCGCACATTGCCGATCTTATCGGCGTTGCCAAAACTCAGCTCGGCTACACGGAGCTTGACAGCTCGGGAAATCCGATTTCCTCATCAAGCGACGGCGGTTATACAAAATACGGCGCATCCTTCGGCGAACCGAACGGCGCATGGTGCGCATATTTCATTTCATGGTGCGCCTCGCAGGCAGGAATTCCCTCATCGATCGTGCCCCGACTCGGCAACTGCGGAACGCTCACGGACTGGTATCAGAGCAGATCGATTTATTATTCCCGCTCCTCCGGCTATGTTCCGAAGCCCGGCGATATGGTATTCTTCAACTGGAGCGGCGGAACGAGCGCACAGCATATAGGAATTGTTACGGGAGTTTCGGGCGATAACCTTTATACAATAGAGGGCAACACATGCGGAGACGAGGGCTATATGTGCGACGGAAGAACAAGGGGACTGAACGCCTCCTATGTTCTCGGCTACGGCGTACCGAAATATAACGACGCTTCGACCTATGTCGGTTCTTATTCCTTTGCCGCATCCGTTTCCTCCTCAAGCGGTTCACGCTCAAATTCAACGGCTTACGGCAGCAACCTTTCGGTTGTGACTACAACGGCGACGGGAATAACAAGCAGCGACGCAACGCTGAACGGCTCGATCAAAAACAGCGGCGGGAATTATATCTCTGCGGCAGGCTTTTGCTTCGGCGCGGATAAAAACGACCTTGCAAAATATCCCGTCGTTTCCGGAGCTTCCGGCAGTGAGATTTCTCTCAAACTCGCCATTGCGTCAAAATTCGGCAAGCTCAAGCCGAACACAACATATTATTACAGAGCCTATGCAATGATCAACGGAAATTTATACACGGGTCCGATGTACGCCGTCGTAACCGTCAGCGACAAGCCGCAGCAGCTTGTTCTCAGCGAAACCTCCGTGAATGTCGGAGTGGGTCAGACCACGGAAATAATGTGGGCGCAGCTGCCCGTCGGCTCAACCGACAAGGGCGTCACATGGACATCATCCGACTCAAGCGTTGCGATAATCAGCGACAGCGGAATTATAACCGGCATGGGCTACGGTAAGGCGACGCTTACGGCGACGACGAATTACGGCTCGGCTTTTGCCACTCTTGATGTCAATGTTCTTATCGGAAAGCCGCAGAACATCAAGCTGACCAATGTTTCCAAGGATGAGATCGGAATAAGCTGGGATAAGGTTGACGGAGCAAAGGGCTATGTCATTTACCGCTGCGAAGCCTCGGACGGTAAATTTAAGGAGCACAAAAAGCTTGATGGTGACGAAACAAGCTTCGTCGACAAGAGCGTTGAAGAGGGTCACAGATACTACTACAAGCTGAAGACTGTTGCGCAGGAGGAAAAGTACGACAGCGACATAACGGAAATTATGTACATCACGGCGAGACTGCCTGCGCCCGTTATCACGATGACCGGTAACAACGAAAACGGTTTCGGAAGTATCACTTGGAACAAGGTTGACGGAGCTGAAAAATATGTGATCTACCGCTCAAGAACCATTGACGGAGTTTATGTTGCAATCAGCGATGTGAGAGGTACAAGCTTCACCGATTTTTCGGCTGAGCAGCCGGGAGAATATTTCTATAAGGTTGTCGCATACGCAGTCAACGAAAAGGCGACCGGCTCATTTTCCGAGGTTGCTTCGGTGACGGTCACAAGCGCATACGCCGAAGAAAACGAGATTGAAACCGTAAAAACGCTTGAGCGTCAGCGAGAAAAGCAATTTGACGAAGAAAATGTTTTCACAACCAAAACCGGCTTGATTAACATAATATGACCATCGGCAGTACCTTTTTCGGTGCTGTCGATTTATTTTTGATATTGCTTTTGACGGAGGGTTATTATATAATTGTATCATTAAAGCACGGAGGACAGAGGGCTATGCTCAGACTTGTAACGGGAAGAATAGGATGCGGCAAAACGACACGCATTTATGAAGAAATCCGTAAAAAAACAGAACAGGGCGGTGAGGCTATCCTCATCGTCCCGGAGCAGTATTCCTTTTGCACAGAAAAGAAAATGCTTGAGATGCTCGGCGCACAGGGGGCGGACAGGGTTAAGGTTGTCAGCTTCTCGTTCCTCGCGAAAAATCTTTTGAAAAAATACGGAATGAATTCTAAAAAAGCTCTTGACGACAGCACCCGTGCCATGCTCATGAGCGTTGCGCTTGACGAAGCAGGGGACAGCTTGCAGGTTTATTCACGCCACAGATACAGCCCTGCCGTTATTTTGCAAATGCTCAAAACGCTGGAGGATTTTCGCCAATGCGCCGTAACTGCCGACAAGATCGAGGAGACATTTAACCGGATGAAGCCCTCGCTTCTCAAGGATAAGCTCGGTGAAATTTTGCTCATCGGCAGAACATACAGCGCTTTGGTCGAGCAGAATTATTTTGATGACGACTGTGCGCTCGATATTCTCTGCAATGTGCTGGACGAGCACGGAGATTTTGATGGCGCAGAGGTTTTTATCGACGGTTTTCGAGGCTTCACGGCGCAGGAATATGCCGTGCTCGAAAGGATAATGAAACAGTCGGCCGAGACTTGGGTGACGCTTTGCGTTGACAGGTCGGACGATGAATTCGGCGTTTTTGCCCATACGCTCAGGACGAAACGAAGGCTTATCCGCTGCGCTCAAAAAAGCGGAACGGACATTTTGAAGCCGGAGCAGCTTACCCGTGACGGTGCGGCAGACCCGGAGCTTGATACGCTGGAAAAGGGACTTTACTCGGCCGGAACGGACATTTTTAACGAAGAAACAAAAAAAATCACGCTCTGCTCTGCGGAGGATTTCGAGAGCGAGTGCGAGTTCGTTGCCTGCACGATAAAAAGGCTCATCAGAACGGAAAATATTCGCTGCCGTGATATAGCTGTTATCTCACGAAGCGAAAGCAATTATTCAAGGCAGATTCGCTCGGCTCTTATCAAAAACGGTGTGCCCGTGTTTGAGGACAAGCGTCAACCGATAACCTCGGAGCCGCTGATCGAATTTGTCAGAAGTGCGATTGAAATCGGCACTTCGGGCTTCTCGACGGATGCGCTTATGCGTTTGGCGAAAACGGGGCTGACCGACCTCACCGTTGAGGAAACGGCAATGGTCGAAAACTATGCGCTGCTTTGGCAGATAAACGGCAAAAAGTGGCTCGATGAATGGACGGCTCACCCGAACGGACTGGGCGAAAAAATGCTTGAACGGGACGCTGCCGAGCTTAAGGATATAAATAATGCGAGAATAAAGCTGATTGCTCCATTGCAAAAATTCAGGGTGAAGCTCAAGGACTTCACATCGCTTGAAGCGGCTCAGGCTATTTATTATCTGCTCGTTGAAATGAATGTTGCGGAAAACCTTAAAAGGCTTGCAATAACGCTTAACGAGAGCTCTCACTCGGAGCTTGCCGCCGAGCAGAACAGGATATGGTCGCTGACGATGGAAATACTCGACCGAATCGCCGAATCGCTCAACGGGGTGAAGCTTACGCCGGCGAGGTTCAGGGATCTTTTCGATTTGCTGGTTTCGACCTATTCCGTCGGTGACATGCCGCAGGGGCTTGATGAAATAACGATCGGCAGTGCGGACAGGGTCAAAACAACCTCCCCGAAAATCGTTTTTGCGGTCGGAATGAATGACGGAGTTTTTCCGATGCTTCCAAATTCCGACGGAATTTTTTCCGAGAACGAACGCCGTGAGCTTGCCGAATTCGAGCTAAAAACCGACGACAGCTTTGAAGAAAAAATGATGGAGGAACGATTCATAGCCTATAACACGCTTTGCTCGACCTCCGACAGGCTTTATGTTACATATCTTCGCAAGGATATCAACGGTGCGCAGGTTTCGCCCTCGGAAATCGTCATTCAGATGAAGAAGCTTTTTCCGAAGCTTACGGTTATCGATACCGTCGATATTGACGACACGCAGCGCATCGAAAGCATTGAGGGCGCATTTGATATTATGGCGGAGCTGACGCAGAAAAAAAGCGTTTTGCACAGCACGCTTGAAAAATATTTTGAAAATATCCCCGGCTATTCCGACCGCCTTGCAGCTCTCAAAAGGGGAGTGGACAGGGAAGAAATCAAAATCAGCGACAGCAAAATCGCAACCGGACTTTTCAGACTTGATATGTATATGTCCGCATCAAGGACGGAGGTTTATCACAAGTGCCCGTTTGAATATTTTTGCAAATACGGTCTGAATGCTCAACCGAGAAAAACCGCCGAGCTTGACCCGATGCAAAAGGGAACGGCGATACACTTTATTCTTGAAAAGCTTATCTCCGCCTACGGCAGCGACGGGCTTTGCAAAATGGAAAAAACGGAGCGTGACAGATGCGTTTTTGATATTCTTGAGGAGTATTTCAAGGAGAATCTGACGGCGGGCGAGGAGATGGGCGAAAGATTCGATTATCTTTTCCGTCAGCTCGGTCTGACCGTTTGCGAGGTCGTTGACAGGCTCGTTGCCGAATTTTCCAACAGCGATTTTGTTCCCGTTGCATTTGAGCTGAGTATCGACATTGACGGCGAGGTTGACACTTATAATATTCCTCTGCCCGACGGCGGAACGCTAAAGCTAAAAGGCTCGGTCGATAGGGTCGATGTTGCGCAGCAGAACGGCGTGAGCTATGTCAGGGTCGTCGATTACAAATCCGGCGGAAAGAAATTCGACCTCAACGAGGTCTTTTACGGGCTGAATATGCAAATGCTCATCTACCTTTTTGCCATATGGAAAAACGGCTTCAGAAATTACAAAAACATCACCCCGGCAGGGATTTTATATATGCCCGTCAATGCGCCGTTTGTCGAAACGGAGCGTGGCGAGGACGAAAAAGCGATTGAAAAGAAAAAGCTCAAGGGCACGAAAATGAACGGCATGGTGCTTGACGACAGCCGTGTAATTTACATGATGGATAACAGCGGCGGCGGAATGTTTGTGCCTGCAACAATAAAAAAAGACGGCACGAACGGCGGCACACTTATCTCGATAAAGCAAATGGAGCTTTTAATGAAGCGGTGCGAAAAAATTCTTGAAAAAATGGCGGTGGATCTCCATAACGGAGTGATTCACATTATGCCTGCGCATTCGGTAAGCAGTCAAAGCCCTTACAGCGATGTTTGCAAATACTGCGACTACAAGGATGTTTGCCATGTTGACGAAAACACGCCGACGAGAGAAATTGCAAGTCCGAGCCATTTAGAGAGCTTGCAGAAATTAGGAGGTGACGAGGATGCCTGAATGGACAAAAGAACAGAAAAAAGCGATTGATTCACGACACGGCTCGATCCTTGTCTCCGCAGCGGCAGGATCGGGCAAAACGGCGGTTTTGGTCCAGCGAGTTATCGAAAGACTCAGGGACGAAGAAAATCCTTGCCCGGCGGACAGGCTTCTTATCGTTACCTTCACCAGAGCCGCAACGGCGCAGATGAAGGAAAGAATATATCAGGCACTCATGTCCGAGATTGATAAAAATCCCGAAAGCGACCTTCTCAAGCGGCAGGCTCTCCTGCTTCCGTTTGCGAAAATAAGCACGATTGACGGCTTTTGCAATGATATTGTCCGTGAAAGCTTTCATGATATCAATATTTCTCCCGATTACGGGATTCTTGACAATTCTCAGCTTGCACTGATGTGCGATGATGCCGTTTCAAGGGTAATGGACGAGCTTTACAGGGAGAACTCGCCTGAATTTACCGAGCTTGTCGGCATAATGGCGAACGGCACGGACGACAGCTCATTGACCGAGCTTATCTGCAAGCTTTATAACGATTCAATGGCGTTTGCCAGGCCGGAGGAGTTCCTTTACGGATTGGCAGAGGCCTATTGCAATGACGGCGAGCTGAAGGATCATGCTTGGGGAAATGTTCTGATAGAATACGCAAGGCAAACGGTGGAATACTGTCTTATGCTTTGCGGCAAAATGCGTGAAGCGGGGCAGGATGACCCGATCGTGGGCGAAAAATACGGCGTGGGAATTGCCAACAACACTGCCATGCTGGAGGAGCTTGAAAGGGTGATTGTCGGCGGCTCATGGGACGAGATACGCAATGCGATCGCTTCTTTCTCCGTCAGCGGACTCGGACGCTTGCCGAACAAGTATTCGTCGGTTCAAGCCGAATCGGTTAAGGCTCAAAAAACCGTTATTTCCGATCAGCTGAAAAAGCTTTCAACGGTATTTTGTGCGTCGGAGAGTGAAAATCGAGATGATACGGACTATCTTCGCCCCATTGTAAAAAAGCTCATTGAAGCCGTTATGCGGTACGGTGAGATTCTCGACGAGGAAAAGAGGGCGGCAAACAGCTATGATTTCTCCGATATCTGTCATTTTGCGCTGAAGCTGCTCGTTGAATTCGATGAGGACGGCAAAACAAGGAAAACAGCTCTTGCCGAAAGCTTTGCGGAGCGATTTGAGGAAATTCTGGTTGACGAATATCAGGATGTCAACGATTTGCAGAACACCCTGTTTTGGGCTGTTTCAAGAGACGAAACGAATATGTTCACCGTCGGCGATGTAAAGCAGAGCATCTATCGCTTTCGTCAGGCGATGCCCGAGATCTTTCTCGGCAGGCGAAGGGCACTTGAGGACTTTGACGGAGATAATTATCCGGCAAAAATTACGCTTGACCGAAATTTCAGAAGCCGCTCGGGCGTTACGGAGAATGTCAATTTTCTCTTTTCTCAGATAATGTCGCTTGACCTCGGTTCGGTCAGCTACGATAAAAACGAGCAGCTTGTTGCGGCTGCCGATTATGAAGAAAGCAGTTTCCCCGAGGCGGAAATGTATATTCTCGGCGGAATGGAGAAAAAGGTCGGCAGGGAGAGCGAAGCGCAGTTCATTGCCGATAAAATAAACGAGATCATTTCCGAAGGAATGGAGGTTAAGGACAAAAACGGCTACAGAAAAGCGTCGTACCGCGATTTTTGTATTCTTCTGCGTTCGGCAGGCGGCGGCAAAGCCGAAATTTACGAAAAGGTGCTTGCCGAAAATCTTATTCCGTCATATATCGAGAGCAAGTCGGGATTTTTTGCCTCGTCGGAAATCAGCACAATGCTCAGTCTGATGAGAGTGACGGACAATCCGATTCAGGATGTTCCGCTGCTTGCAATACTGCTGTCTCCGATCTTCGGCTTCACGGCAGACGAGCTGGCAAAGCTTAGAATCAACGAGCGAAAAAAGCCGCTCTATCATTGCGTAAGAAAGGCGGCGAACGACGGCGACGAAAAATGCCTTGCGTTTCTTGCAAAAATCGACGAGCTTCGTATGCTCGGAGCGACTCTGCCATGCGACCGTTTCCTTGAGGAAATGTATGAAAAAACGGGCTATAAGGCTATCGCTTCCGCCATGCCGAACGGTTCTCAGCGCAGGGCAAATCTCAACATGCTGGTTGATTATGCAAAGAAATATGAGGAATCCGGCAAGCGCGGGCTTTCCGGATTTATCCGCTTCATTGACAGAATCCGACGCAGAAACAGCGACCTTGAAGCCGCTGCGGATATTTCGGAGGCTGCCGATGTCGTGCATATCATGACAATTCACAAAAGCAAGGGACTTGAGTTTCCCGTTTGCATAATCGCCGATCTAAACGCACCGTTTAACGGCGACGCCGCAAGAAGCGTCGCTGCGTATCACCCGGAGCTGGGGATTTGCTTCGACAGGCGGGATTCAAAGCGCAAGTGCAAATATCCGACCGTCGGCAAAAAAGCAATCGGCATTGCGGAAAAAATTTCCGGACGCTCCGAGGAGATGAGAGTGCTCTATGTTGCAATGACGAGAGCAAAGGAAAGGCTGATTTGCGTAACAAGGTACGATAATCCCGAAAAAAAGCTTTCGGCAATCAGGGGAGAGGTCGGCAGAGACAGGCAAATTATGCCGTTTGCGCTGCTTTCAAAAAGCTCAATGGCGGACTGGCTTCTGCTCGGCTTCATCAGGCATCCCGACGCCGCAGCGCTTTGGGACGGTAATTCGCCGATATCCCTGCCGGCGGCAAAGCATATGCACTTTGAATTGATAAATGAGATCGGAACGCCGACGAAATTTGCAGTCGGTGAGGAAGATTTTGCTGCCGATGCTGAGCTTATGAAAGAAATAAAGCTCAAGACCGAGTATGAATATCCGTATTCGTCGCTTGCCGGCGTCATGGCGAAGATTGCCCCCTCAGACCTTGAAGCAACGAAATTTTCGACGGAATATTTTGCGGCGCAAAAGCCGCAATTCCTGAGCAGGAGCGGCATGAATCCCGCAAGCAGGGGAACGGCGACGCATAAATTCATGGAATTTTTCGACTATTCCGCCGAAGGCTTTGATATTGACGGGCAGATAAAACGCATGGTTGCCGAGCACCGATTGACCGAGGACGAAGCGAAGATACTTGAGCGTGACAAGCTCGAAAAATTCTTCAATAACGATATTGCATTGCGTATCAAAAATTCCCCGCTGCTTTTGAGAGAGAAGAAGGTAACCGTCGGGATTCGGGCAGGCGATATTTACCACGACATTGCCGAAAATTCGGCGGATGAAATTATCGTCGTTCAGGGATATGTCGATTGCGCCTTTGAGGAGGACGGAGGACTGGTGATAGTCGATTACAAAACCGACCGCCGAACAGACGAAGAAATGCTGAAAAGCCGCTACAAGGAGCAGCTGAAAATGTATGAATTTGCACTGCATGAATGCACTGGCAAGCAAATTCACGGCACGATAATCTATTCATTCGACCTTGGCAGAACAATTGAATTAAATTAAATTAAGGCAACACCTCAATTGTGCGGTGTTGCCTTAAATTTTATTTTGAAACTTATTCCGCCGTCGCAAAGCTCCGCATTTATCGTTCCTTTGTTCGCTTCGACGATAGAGCGTGCGACCGAAAGTCCTATTCCGTAGCCGCCGTTTTTCTGCGTGCGTGCCTTGTCACCCCGATAGAAACGGTCGAAAAGCTTGTCCGGATCTGCGTCGGGAAGCTCCGCACAGGTGTTGAAAAATTCAAGCCTGACATGGCGTTCGCTCTCGCTGAGAGTGATTCGCAGTTTTCCACCGTTGTCAACATATTTTACGGCGTTATCAAGCAGAATTGAAAGCAGCTGCTCGATCTGCGTCGAGTCGGCGTTTAGAGCAACATCGGGCTTGATTTCCGTTTGAAGCTCAACGCCTTTGTTTTCAATCGACTGCAAAAATCCGCCGAGCGTTTTTTCAAGCAAGCTGTCAACACGGAATTCAACCGCATTGATTTTACCTGCGTTTTCATCCATTCGGGCAAGAAACAAAAGGTCATTCATCAGTCCGCCGAGCCGCTGCGTTTGCGCCTTGATATTTTTGCTCCATTTGTTTTCGCCGTTGTAAAGCTCCATCGCTTCGGTGTTTGATTGAATTATTGCGATCGGCGTTTTTATCTCATGACCCGCATTCGTGATGAATTGCTTTTGCTTTTCGATGTTTTCGGCAATGGGTCTAATGGCTCTTTTGGAAAGGAGCACGACGAAAAGAAGCATCAAGCCCCAGCAGGCAAGACCTATCGTTGCCGAAAGGGCGAGCACACGAAGGTAAGAGATGATCTCATTCGATGCGTCAAGAAAAACCGCTACCGTTCCGCCGTCGGAGGAGGCGATTATTTTAAAGCGATATTTGCCCGATTTTCCGCTTGTTTTGTCGGAATCAATGATTTTTTTTGCCAGCTCCTGTGCGTCCTCCTCGCTGACCGTTGAGGTACGGCTGACATCGGTTTTGACCGTTTCGCCGTCCGAATCAAAGCAAACAACGAAGAAGTTCGACGACATAAATGTGTCGTATTCGTTTTTTCTGCCGTTTCCGTTTTCCTGCGGCGGTTCGGGCTTATGCTCGTCGCTCGGCGGAGAGAGCTTGCCTGAATCGCCCTCGTTTTCCGAGATAACACGAAGCGTTCGATCCGTTTCGTTGCTGACGGAAACTATGTTAATCACATTGATTGCGCCGAGCAAAATGACAAGCAAAACCGTAATTGCCGTCATTGCCGTTATGATGAATTTTTTTTGAAGTGTTTTAATCATTGCTTCACTTCCTTCGGCTCGTTGTAGTATTTATCGGATTGCCATTTTGCCGGATTGTCAGCTATGTATTGAGCTTTAATAAGGTAATCTTCTTCATCTCTTATTATGTGATCATAATAACTTGTTTGCCAAATAGAAATGCCTAATTCCTTTGTAACCAACATCTTAAACGAATGTATGATATTAGGTATATTCGTAGGGGTCGATGACCACATCGACCCTGATTTATTTTGAATTATAATTAAGTGAATATGGTTTGGCATTATTACATATTTGTCAATTCCTATTATTTGAACTAAATATTTTTGAACTTTCAAGCCAATCGGAGTGAGTACAACCTTTGGGGCGATGTGGTCATCGCCCCCTACGATTCGTGAAAGAAGCTGCTTTCTGCCTTTAACGCAAACTGTTATAAAATATGCCCCGTCGGATGAATAATCATAATTCGTCAATCTGAGCTTGTTTTTTCTTTCTCGGTTCATTCCGTCACCTCAAGAGTATAGCCCACATTGCGCTTGGCAACGATTGTTACATCGGCGTTGAGGGCGGCTAGCTTTTTCCGAAGATATGATATATAGACCCAGACCGTGCCGTATTCGGCGTCCGTGTCATAGCCCCAGACCTTGCAGAGAATATCTTCGGTCGAAAGGTAGATGCCTTTATTAAGCATGAGCAATTCCATCATTCTGAATTCGAGCTTCGGCAGGACGAATTTTTGTCCGTTTGCGGAAAGCTCATAGTTCTTTTGGTCGAGAGTAACATTTCCGCAATTCAGCATATTCGGCGTGAATTCCTCCCTCCGGCGCAAAAGCGCACGCACCCTTGCAAGAAGCAGCTCCATTGAAAACGGCTTCGGAAGATAGTCGTCCGCTCCGAGATCAAGCCCCTGAATCTGATCCTCGATCTCCGACTTTGCCGTCAGAAGAAGAATCGGCGTCTTGCACCCCTCGGCACGAAGCTTTTGAAGCACCTCAAGGCCGCTCATTTTCGGCATCATGATGTCAAGAATTATGCCGTCGTACTGCTCGGATTCGGCATAGGCAAGAGCGTCCGCACCGTCATACACGGCGTCAACAATGTACTTGTGAAAGGTCAGAATATCAACGACCGCTTCGGACATACTCACTTCGTCCTCGGCATATAAAAGCTTCATAAATTCACCCTCCTTGTTCTTTTGATTTAAATATACCCCTCTAACCTTAATTGAAACATAGAATATATTATAATTATATATTATTTTTTGAGTTAGTGCAAGAAAAAACGCTCCGTTATCCGAAGACAGCGAAGCGGTGATAATTTGTTTCAAGACAATTTGTACGGTGTTGTATTAAGCTCCCAACAGCAGGCCGCTGTTGATGAAGAGGGTTGCAAAGCCGAAGTAGATGAGCAGGGTAAGCGCATCGACGATGGTCGTAAGCATGGGACCTGCCATGAGAGCAGGGTCAAGGTGCAAAAGCTTTGCCAAAATCGGCAATGCGCAGCCTATTACTTTGGCAACGATGACGGCGCATATAAGCGCAAGGCAAACGACGATGAAGGTGTTGCTCGAGATATCGTTGTGCGTTGCAAGCTTGATTATCCACATTCTCGCATAGTTGACAACCGCAAGCGTGATGCCACAAAGAGTTGCAACACGGATTTCCTTCCAGATGATTGTGAAAAAATCCTTTATGTGAATATCGCCGAGGGCAAGACCTCTGATAACAAGGGTCGAAACCTGACTGCCGCTGTTTCCGCCGGTGTCCATAAGCATGGGGATCGAGGCGGTGAGCCCTGCAATCATCGAAAGCTTATCCTCAAAGCCCTCGATTATTTGACCCGTAAAGGTTGCGGAAACCATGAGTATAAGAAGCCATACGATTCGGTTTTTGTAAAGAGTGAAGATACCTGTTTTCAGGTAGGAATCCTCAGAGGGCAACAGCAAAGCCATTTTTTCAAAGTCCTCTGTGTTCTCGTCCTCGATAACATCAACGATATCGTCAATTGTGATGATACCGACAAGTCGCTCCTCCTTATCGACGACCGGAATTGAAAGAAGGTCGTATTTCTTTGCTATTGCGGCGACCTCCTCCTGGTCGTCCATCGTATTGACGAAAATAAGCTGCTCGTCATCGTCCATGATGTCCTTAACCTGCTGCTCAGCCGGAGCGACGATCAGCCTGCGAAGCGGAACAGTTCCGACAAGCTTGCGCTTATCGTCCATACAGTAGCAGGTGTAAATCGTCTCCTTGTCGAGAGCGGTTTTCCTTATCATTTCTATCGCCTGCTTAACGGTATAGGTTTCGGGAAAGGAAACCATCTCGATAGTCATGATGCTGCCGGCAGAATTCTCGGGATATTGAAGAAATTTGTTAATTAGCTTTCTGGTATCCGGTTTTGTGTGCGCAAGCACACGGGTTACAACATTTGCCGGAACTTCCTCAAGAAAGTCAACGGCGTCGTCGAGGAACATATCCTCCATAAGAAATTCCAACTCGGAATTTGTGATTGCGTCAACGATATTTCCCTGAATATCGCCGGGCAAATACGAAAAAACATCAGCCGAGGATGTCTTGGGCAACAAGCGGAAAAGGCGAACCTGATTTTCCGGTTTGATCTCCTCAATCAAGGCGGCAATATCGACGACATTCATTTCGCCGAGCATTTCCTTGATGGCAGAGAACTTGTTGTTGGCAAGCATCTTGCTGATGACTTCAACCATAGTGTCCAATTTTAAGCGCCCCTTTCGGCACGGCACAAAACCACGCCGCAGACGCAATGTCAGTTCAGATCTCGTGAGCGGACGCCTGCAACGGTTTTTATGCTGTGCAAATTATTGAATTTGTTCAAGTTTCGTTGCCCGTAGCTACTGTCACTACTCACTGAAATCTCACCTCACATCGATTTTTGGCAATTCCATTGAATTGATATAATTATTTTAACCCCCAAAAGGGGGTGTTGTCAATAGTGATGAGAAAAATTTTTAAGCACGCACAAATTATGCTGTATCACCTTAAAAGTCCTAAAAGACCTTTCCCTTTTTTGTTTTTATATATCTTGAAAATTCAGGAAACCTGTGTTAAACTATATTAGGTATGTATAACAATTGCGGAGCAGGCCTTGCTTGAAGCTATTTCCGTTATGCTGAACAAAAATTTCTTGACTTGCGATAGCAAGCCTGCAAAATTTTTGCACAATCTGACGAAAATCTTACTGCGCAATTTTGCACACCTCAATTGTGCGGTATTGCCTAAAAAGCTGTGGGGTTTAAATTATGATATTTACAGAAAGTCAACAAAATAACCTTATAAAGATCCAACAAACTGAATTGAAAATTTTAGATGAAATAAGCAGAATATGCCAAAAGCATAGCATCACCTATTTCCTTACGGGCGGAACATTGCTTGGAGCAGTGCGTCATAAAGGGTTTATACCGTGGGATGATGATGTTGACATAGACCTTTTGGCAGAGGATTATCATAAATTGATGGAGATTCTTCCTGACGAGCTTGGCGAGGATTTTGAATTAATTAAATATAATGATCACAACGGGTATTTTTGCGACTTTTTTTCCAGAGTATATTATAAAAACAGTAAGTTAAAAACAAGATTCAGCTCTGACAAGGGTGATACGAATTTTGGAAACGATCAGAAAATGAATAGAATATTTGTAGATTTGTATTGTCTTTGCGATACTAATCGCAGAGATGTATACAAACAGATATTATTCATAAAAATAATCTACGGTCTTGCGATGGGTCATCGATATAACCCTAAGCCCTATAGATGCTACTCGCCAATGCAAAGAGCACAAATCGCAGTATTGTCAAATATCGGAAGGAAAATTTCAATAGAAAAAATTTTTGATATGTATGAAAAATGTTCTGATCTCGCTTTGGGAAATACCGACGGTACACTTTTTAAACCCTGTGTTCCGCTCCCGGTTTTGACAAGGAATATTTTGAAAAAGGAATGGTTTCAAGAGAGTATCTCTGTTCCGTTCGGCGATCATACCGTAAATATTCCGTGCGGCTACGAGAACTTGCTGAGCACCTATTATTCGGACTGGAAAAGTCTTCCTCCCGAAAAAGACAGACATCCGGGTCATTTTTATCTTGATGAGGTCGAAGTTTGGTAATGGTAGGTTGTCTTGATGAATAATAAAACAATTAACAAATCAAAATTAAAAATTGCCGGTGACTTTTTATACAATATAGTAGGGTTGGTTTTGATGAACGGCATATTGCAGCTGCTGATAAATCCGACGCTGAACAAATGGATGGGAGTCGATGCGTTCGGCAATTATCAATCCCTGCTTGCGGTTGTTGCTATTATCGGAACAACCTTCGGCGTTGCTGCAAATTATTCGAGACTTGTTAAGCACAGGGAGAAAAAGGATTCAAACGGAGATTACAATATCTTTTTAATGATGGCCTCATTTCTCAGTATTCCTGTGGCTATTGTAACACTGGTCATATATAAATCTTTTTCGTTGCCTTCCTTAATTTTATTAGTCTTATTATCTGTTTTCACGATTCTAAGATATTACGGAGAGGTCAACTTCAGGTTAAATCTTAATTATAAAGGCGTCTTTATTTATTACTGCTGTATTAGCATAGGCTATTGCCTCGGATTAGTTCTTTACAGATTTATAAAAAAATGGGAAATAACGATACTGGTTGGAGAGATTGCGGCTTTTGTTTATGTTTTTCTTTCCGGAAATATTTACGGTAATACCGCACACTCTGATTGTTCGACATTGGGCAATAATAAAAAAGTAATTTCACGGTCAGATTATTTTACAGAGAACTTGAAATCATTTTCGCTTCTTTCTTTTACAAATTTTATCTCCGCAATCGCTCAAAATTCCGACAGAATCATTTTACAAATAATTGCCGGCGGAAGTTCGGTTACTGTTTTTTATATTTCAACCCTTTTAGGTAAGGTAGTTTCGTTGTTAACGACACCTATAAACGGAGTAATGATCGGGTATCTAATGAAATATAACGGTAAAATAACGAAAAAAATGTATTCAGCTTTTATTGCAGGCATTTTTAGTCTTGGAGTTATTACAACTTTTGCTTGTTATCTGGGTTCTGTAATTTTTGTAAAGTTGTTTTATGCCGATGTATACAATTCAGCAAAGGATTATTTCTTTCTTGCAAACGCAGGACAAATTTTTTATTTCATCTCAAACTGTGCCATGACTATGCTTTTACGGATTGCCGATGAAAAATATCAAGTATATATGAATTTAATATACATTGTTATCTTTTTTATTTTTGTGATTCCGCTAACGATTTACAACGGATTGACCGGACTTACTTATGGGATTCTTGCGTCCAACATTATAAGGTTTCTGCTTATTTCACTGTTGGGCTTTTTAAAAATAAGAGAAATACCGCACAACTGAGGGGCGTCTCAATTGTGCGGCATTGTCTTAATGTCTTTTAATTGTCGGGTTGATCCAAAATTGGGGGATATCACCGTCAAGGAATTTTTTACAAGCATTAAGCATCATCGCAGGGCTGTCCGAATAGGAGTTAACGGTATCTCCTCCACGGTGATTGGTAAGAGTACAGTTATCTATTCCTATAAGAGGATTATCGGGATCAACCGGCTCTCGATCAAAAACATCTATTGCCGCTCCCGTTATTTCTCCGGTCCTCAGAGCGTCGGCCAGCGCATAATAATCAACCATATATGATCTTGCGGTATTAATAAAGTATGCCGTATTTTTCATTATCTTAAATTCGTCTTTGCCGAGCAAAATGGCCTTTCGACTCATTCTTGCATGGAGAGAGACTATGTCAGAGTTTCGCAGAAGATATTCAAGAGATACAAACTTCACAATATTTTTGTTAATTTCATCATAAGTGATAAAAGGATCGCAGATTAAAAATCTGCATCCAAACGCCTTGAGCTTTTCATAAACAAGCTTTGCCACAGAGCCGAAACCGATCAGTCCGATTGTCATATCGCAGATTTCACGAATGCTTGTTTCTGTATTAGGATATTTCTCACGCCACTGAAAATTTTCGATTGCAAAGGCGGATCTTGAAATATTGCGACTTTCATTGAGCATAAGACCTATCGTGAACTCCGCAACCGCATTCGCATTATGACTTGGATTCAGCAGAACTCCGACATTGTTCTGCGTGCAGGCTTCGACATCAATATTTTCGTGTCCTCCTCGATTGCAAAGAACGACCTTTAGCTTTTTTGCGTTTTCAATAAGTTCTCGTGTTATCGGACATAAATGGCACATTATTACATCGGCGTCTTTAACGGCTTGTATCAATCCTTCCGGCAAGGAAAGCGACTCGAATCCTCCGTTTTCAATTATTTTAACAACATTCCTCATCTCAGAACGCGAATCAACACCAAAATAGAAATAATCGATATGAGAAAATTTAATAAATTCTGTTTCTTTAAATGCACTTTTCATCATTTCGGGCGTGATAAAAACATCACCTATAGCGACGCATTTCATTCAATCATTCCTTTCCGAAGAAGAAATTCTGCAAAAGCAATATCAAATTCCGTAGTCATTTTAAAATTATTTCTGTCACCGGGCACAATTCCAACACGAAATCCTTTTTCAAGGTACATTCTTCCCGCTTCCATATAAGAGGCTGTTTCTTCCACGGAAAGACCATGCTGAATGTCACTGAATTGTTTTATACGAAAGGTTTGAGGTCCCTGATCGCAGAAAACATTTGTCCTCTCGGGAACAAAATCGCTCTCTCTGCCGTTTTTGGCAATAAGCACTGTGTCGATGGTCGGCAAAGAGGTTGTTACCATATCAAAGGATTTCAGCATTTCAAAATTATCTTTAATTATTCGCTCGCTAACAAAAGGGCGTGCACAGTCGTGAATACACAATAAATCATTTTCATTAAGGCTGTTGTTTAATTCCTTTATGCATGAATTCACGATGTTTACCATTGATAAAAATCTTGTTGTCCCTCCCTCGATCAAAACTACTTTTGAAAGGTTAAACCCGTATTCAGATAGCAGCTCGGTTGAATAATCCATCCAATCGGGATTCATGGCAACAATAATCTTGTCGATTTCAGGCGAGTTTATAAAGGCTTTAATTGTGCGGATTATTATTGGAATGCCATCAATTTTTAAAAATTGTTTTGGAAGCTTACTCTCCATTCTTGAGCCAATGCCTCCGGCAAGTATTCCCGCAAAATTCATATCTTTTCATCTCCCGACAATTACACGACAAAAATTCTGATTCAATTATACCATATTCAGCATAAAAAAACAACAATAATTTTTATCCGCAAAACACCTGTGTCAATGTTGACTTTACGGTTAAATGTGATACAATAATAGCGTTGATTAAGAAAGTTTATTCGGGAGGAACAAAATGCAAAAGTTGAAATTTATCTTAACTCTGCTCATCGGCAAGGGGCTTATGCTCTTTTCAAATATCTTTGCAAAGGGTAGGGGTACAAATATGCCCGGCGCAAAGGCAAACAGACTTATGCCCGATTTTATCGGTCATTTCACCGGAATCGACCCCGAGAAGGTTATTTTTATCACGGGCACAAACGGAAAATCCACAGCCAACAACATGATAGTTCACGCACTCAGGGATTCGGGCAGAACGGTTTGCTCGAACCTTGAGGGTGCTAACATGATAGGTGGCATCGCAACCGCTCTTATCCGCAATTCAACGCTTACGGGTAAGGTTACGACGAAATTTTTCTCGTTCGAGATCGACGAGCGTTCGCTTGCCGGAATTTATAAGTATATCCCGGCAAAGAAGGTCTGCATAACTAATCTCCAGAAGGATCAGGTTCAGCGTAACGGCGAACCGGATTATATCGTTCAGAAGTTCCGCAAGGTGTTTAACAGTGACATGACCTTCTTCCTCAATGACGGCGAGCCGAGATCAAAGTCCTTTGAGGATTTTTCGGACAAGGTCTATTACTACGGAGTTGACAAGACCAAGTATTCCTTCGTCAAGGACAAGTTTTATGATGTAACGATGCCATGCCCGAAGTGCAATGACAAGATTATTTTCGACTATTACAATGTTGACAATGTCGGCAAGTTCCATTGCGCCGGCTGTGACTTCTCCTCGGAGGAAAAGGTTGATTTCTACGCTCAGAATGTTGACTTTTCCGAATGCAGCTTTGACTGCAACGGCTATCGCTTCACTGTAACGAATAAAGAGCCGTTTTATATCTTCAACTATGCGCTTTGCATTGCCATTTGCACAAAGCTCGGTATGACAAACGAGGAGCTTCAAAAGAGCTTTTCAAACTTTAAGAACATCAGCGGCCGTATGGAAACGCTTAAATATAAAACCAAAACGCTCAAATATATCAGAATCAAGCAGGAAAATCCCGAAACTCTCCAGACTGCGCTTGATTATATTGCAAAGGATGAATCCCCGAAAATCCTTCTTATGGGTCTTGAAGAGCTTAAGGATTTTGCCCCTTACTATACCAACACATTCTACGCATTTGATGTTGACTTTGAGTCGCTCAAGAAAAACAATATCAAGCATTATATCTGCTTCTCTGAGGCCGTTGCATACGATACGGCAAACAGAATGATTTATGCCGGTATCGACAAAAACGACATTTCAATTCTCCCGAACGACAGCGACGAGGCAATTCTCAAGGAGCTTGACAAATTCGATGTTGACAATGTTTATCTTATCACATGGCTCAAAAAATATCACGAGCTTGAAAAATCCACAAAGCAGTACGGAGGTAACGAGTAATGAACACACTGAATATCACATGGCTTTATCCCGACCTGCTTAACCTCCACGGCGACCGAGGTAACCTCATGGCATTTGAGCGTGTCGGCAAGGCGATGGGGCTTGATGTTAAAATCAACCGTATCGATACCTTCGCTCAGGAGATCGATTTTGAAAATTCCGACATTATTTTCATGAATGCCGGTGAGATAAAAACCGCCGAGTCGATAGTGAAAAACATCAAGAAATACGGCGAGGCTGTCTATAATTTTGCCGAGAGCGGAAAGCCGATCATTGCAATCGGAACGACGGGCATGGTTCTCATCAAGTCAACAAAAAGATGCGACGGCTCTGTCGTTGAGGGACTCGGACTTCTTGACGCAACTGCGGTTGAACGCAACGAGATCTACGGCGATGATTTGCAATTTTCACTCTGCGAGGACAAGAGCATTGAGATTATGGCGGTTCAGATACACCTTGTCGATTTCTTCCTCAACGATCCTTCGCTCGCACTCGGAAAGCTCATTTACGGCAAGGGCAATAACGACAAGGATCAGACCGAGGGAGCAAAGCGCAAGAATATTATTTTCACCAATGCTCTCGGTCCGGTGTTCGTAAAAAATCCGTGGTACACGGAGAGAATAATCAATGAAGCACTCAAGGCAAAGGGCTGTGAGCCGTGCAAGCCGCTTGACGAAAGCTTCTTCGAAATCGAGCGCAATTCGTTTAAGGTCGTCAGACGCTTTATAGATCAGAAAACGGAGTAAAAATATGTTTCCATGTATCGAGATAAGACCCGACGGAATACTTCACAATCTTAAAATAATGAAGCAAAGGTGCGCCGAGAACGGAATGTCGCTCTCGGTTGTTACCAAGATGCTTGTCGGCTACGAGCCGCTTGTACGCTACCTCGTCAATGAGGGCGAAATCAGGGCGATATGCGATTCCAGAGTTGAAAATTTCATGGAATTTGTTGATATTAAGGCCGAAAAATGGCTGATCCGTTCTCCGATGCTTTCGCAAGTAAAGGATGTCGTAAAGTTTACCGATGTCAGTCTTAACAGCGAGCTTGAGGTGCTCCGTGCGCTGAGTGACGAGGCTAAGGCGCAAAACAAACGCCACAAGGTCATTCTTATGTACGAATGCGGCGACCTGCGTGACGGCTGCTACACGGACGAGCTGAAAGCCCTTGCAGGCAAGGTTCTCAAAATGCCGAACCTTGAGCTTTACGGCATAGGAACAAACCTCAGCTGCGTCAACGAGGTGCTCCCGAGCGAGAAAAATATGGCTCTTTTCGAGAACGCCGTCAATGCAGTGCAGGATGAATACGGCGTTAAGCTTCCGATTGTTTCCGGCGGCGCATCAAGCTCAATTAAAATGCTCTTTGACGGCAAGCTTCCGAAAGTCATCAACAATATGCGAATGGGCGAGTCGATTTTCCTCGGCAATATTCCGGTTTTCGATGTTCCTTTTGAAAGCGCAAGGGAGGATAATTTCATTCTCAAAGCCGAGATTATTGAGCTGAAAGAAAAGCCGAGCGTTCCCGAAACACTTCCGCAGGACTGCGACAAGCTGATGAAGCGTGCAATCGTGGCGGTCGGCAAGCAGGATATTTACCTGCCGGGACTTATCTGTGCGGACAAGCGAATGAAAATAGTCGGCGGCAGCAGCGACCATGTTGTGCTTGATGTAACCGACTGCGGCGGCGATTACAAGGTCGGTTCGGTCGTGAATTTCAAAATGACCTACAACTGCCTGCTCAACGCAATGACATCGAAGTATGTTGAAAAAAATATATTGAAATAAAAACAGGCTGTGGCAAATAAAATGTCACAGCCTGTTTTCTATTCACTTTCTGCTTTTCTTTATTCCGCAGCCGATAAGAATTATTCCGACGGCGGCACATGTGACCAACACTGTCAGCAGCATATTTCCGTTTGTGTATGTTGCCCAATCTGCCAAATTGATTTTCATATCAACCGGCTCATCAAAGACGAAGCTGACAAAATAGTTTGCAAGGAAAGCATAAATACCGAATATAATTGTGCAAAATCTTTCCTTTATCATACCGTTTAGCCGGAGACTCACAATAAGACCTGTTATCAGCAAAGGACAGAAACAATACAGCACCGTCAGCTCCGCATTGCGTAAATTAATCGGTGTAAGAATTTGAACCGTCGCAACGAGAATAATTGTCAGCACCATATCAGCAACGAAGCTTAAAAATGTTTTGTGTGTTGAAACAAAGCCGCTATTTGAATATTTTTTCAAAAAAATTTCGTAACTGACGGGAAGAAAAGAAATGCGCACAAAAGACTTGCCGCCACAATGAACAGGGCTGAAAACGGTATAGCACCGCACAAGGCGCAAATCAGGCAAATAAGAAAGCTTAATAGGCATGCCGATGTCGGAATCCAAAATGTAAGCTTCTGTATTTTCTCGTATTTCCTCTTTTCCCTATACTTAATTCCACCTTTTCCCAAGGTTATTTTCACCCTCGTCCTACTGTGGAATTCACTTTGGGAATTCACCCCTGATAAAAATTTCAACTTTTTTCATAAAAACACTTGATTTTATCAGGATTATAGTATATAATATTCAAGCGTTGTCGGGGTGTAGCGCAGATGGTAGCGTGCTTGGTTCGGGACCAAGAGGCCGTGGGTTCAAATCCCGCCACTCCGACCACTTACCGAAAGTCTTATTTATCAATGAAGATGTTGATAAATAAGACTTTTTTCTTGATTTTGCCATTCTTTTATGATTCGTATAGATGTATAGGTTAATTTTTTGGGGGGAGTTAGGTTTTATGTCCGACTGCTCGGCGGTGTATATGAAAAAAGACACCCCTTCGGATGTCTTGAATCATTATTTTATTGCATGAAAAAAGTGCCTTGATTGCTCAGGGTGCAAAATTAGCTACAAAGAAAGCCGCCTGATTGCTCAAGCGACTTTCGAATTTATGGCTATTTGGCAGGCGTGGCGTTCTCCTGCATCTCTCGGGTTTCCCCTGTCGTTACCATCGGAGTGTGGATGCCACGAAATTGTCCACCTCAAACAACCTCTTTATCCTACATATGTTTTAGCACTTTTATTCGGGTTTGTAAAGTATTTTTTTATTCTTTACCGCTTTTTACCGCTTTTTCTTCTTTCATTTGTTCCGACACATGATTACCGTAATAAACAACCTTTATTCCCTTGTAATCGTATTCGACCTCGCCGCCGTAAACAAGAATAGCAGCCGGCTCAAGCACTCGTATCATTTCGTCCATGCCAGTTTTCCAGATGTGAAAAGAAGCTTCTTCACGCTTCACTCCGATAGTCGATACCGCAACTACCGAGCCTTTCTCTATTCCTGCAAAGCAGAAAGAAAATGCTTCAGGCTCTGCCCATGATATCGTCGGAATAACACATATTCCGCAATCCTGCAAAAACTGACCTATCAATCGGCTTCGATAGATATTCAATATTTGGACTTTTGCAACCATTTTTGCAAACCGCTATTGAAATTATTATTGCGGAATGGTAGAATATAAGCATAAATCCAAGATTTTACAAGGAGGAATTATATATGCTTGAAAAACCTGCATTCAACGAGAATAACGAGAAGATTCTTTGTGAAATGAACGGCAAAAATTCCGATATGCTTATGAACATATGGGTCAAGAGGCTTGCGAAGGGGGAGAGGTACGAGATTTTCAGCACCGAGAATGAGACGGCGGTGCTTATCCTCAAGGGCAACTTGAACATTGCGTGGAATGACAGAACGGAGAACATGAAGAGAAAAAATCCGTTTGAGAAAACGCCGTATTGCCTGCATGTGTGCAAGGGCGTGAAGATCGGCATTGAAGCCGGCGAGGACAGCGAAGTTCTTGTTCAGCAGACCGATAACGAGAGAGAGTTTGAGCCTGTTTTCTACAAGCCAGAGGATTGCCTGTATCAGCATTTCGGCAAAGGCCAATGGGAGGGCACGGGCTACCGCATTTGTTCAACGATGTTTGATTATGACAATGCGCCGTATTCCAACATGGTTATGGGCGAGGTGTTCAATCAACCCGGCAGATGGTCGAGCTATCCGCCGCATCATCATCCGCAGCCGGAGGTTTATTATTATCAGTTCGATCCGCCGCAGGGCTTCGGAGCATGCTTCAACGGCGATGATGTTTTCAAGAGCACCGACGGCGCATATTGCACGATTACCGACGGGAACGACCATGAGCAGGTCACCGCGCCCGGCTACACAATGTACTATGTATGGATGATACGCCATCTTGACGGCGACCCGTGGTATAAGACCACCCGTCTCTACTCCAAGGAGCACGAGTGGCTCGTCAATGCGGATTGAGTTATAATTTGTTTTGAAAATCGGTACGGAATAAGGAATAAGGCAATACCTCAATTGAGCGGTGTTGCCTTATTTTTTATTGACAAAACAGTAAAATGTGGTATAATGAATCTCGGAAAAGGGGTTGACATAAAAATGAAAAATTGCGGAAAAATAACACATTGCGATTAACCGACCTGACAGGGCTTGTATGACGAGCCTTGTCGGGTTGTTTTTATATATGTAAATATTAAATTTTGGAGGAAAGAAAAACATGAAAAGAAAATTTAAACAAATTCTTGCAGCATTGCTTGTTGCGGTCATGCTTGTCGGTGTTGCGCCGATGGGCGGAATTAATGTGTCCGAAGCGAATGCTTTGGATAGCAATGTATTAAAATATAATACAAAGTATATTAGTTCTAATGAAGGACTTATGGACGAGTACAAACCATACGCTGTTTTTTATGAAGACGGTTCTTTCGTCTTTTGGGAAAATATGCTTGAAGGATTTGGTCATTGTTTAGGCACATATGAAATTTCCGGCAGTAAGATTACAGTAAAAGTTTCGGATATAAACTTTTCTAACAACTCAATCAAAGAGATTGTTTTTACAATATCTGATACAGGTTTGATTTTACAAACCAATTTGTATACATCAAGAGTTGGACGGTCTTTCATACCTTCTGAAAATACAAAATATAATAGGTTCAATGTTTTCAATTTCGGAAGATATCCGCAGTCTAAAGTTACCAATTTAACTTTGATTTTAAACTTAAAATTAGCTGGCAGTAAATATCAGTGGAAAGACTACAAATACTATGCAGGTACTGGTGGTTGGTCTGATAGCAACATGAAAACTCTTGCAGATGGAAACATGAAGCCCGTTGAAAATATGATGCGCTACAAAGATATTTTGTATGATGGCAATATGTATCGTGCGGTAGAAATAAATCACTATAGGCCTTTTTTTACAGGCGATACTTCGTCAAATTCACAACAGGACGACAACGGCTACAATACAGGCAACATATATTACTTTAAATATGAACCCCTCACTTGGCGGGTTCTTGACCCCGATGAAGGATATGTAATTTGCACAAAAGCTATTGACTCACAGGCGTATCAAAATTATATTTATATAAGCGGGGAAGAATACTATAATGGTAAGGATTGTAAAAATTTTGCTTCAGATTGGGCTACAAGTTCACTCAGAGAGTGGCTGAATGATGATTTTTATAACACAGCTTTCACTGACGAAGAAAAAGCACAGATAGGAACATCACATCTTGAAAACAATAGCACATATTCAAGCACATACGACAGCGCAGACACTAACGACAAAATCTTTACCATCTCATATGAAGACGCAATAAACAACATGTACGGGTTCAATCCGGATGCATATGCCAATGACAAAACACGGCAGCTTAAAGGCACAGATTACGCATGCTGTCAAGGCTTGTCGGTATGTAATGACAAGGATTATACTAATATTATTACATGGTGGCTGCGGTCGCCTTTCCAATCTGCCTCCGTATGTTTCTGTGGTATCGATGGCTGTGCGACCCACAGTTACAGTTACTTCGGCGGTTATGCTGGTATTACTTACACTGGTGTTGTTCCGGCTTTCAAATTCAATCCAAAATCCACAATCCCGGAGCAATCGGATGAAGAAGTTTTCCATGAAAACTCCTATATAGCTGACATATGGCTTTCAAGAAACAGAGAGGAGACTTCGGAAAGCAAATTTATTAAGTCAATGTTAGAATATGGCTCTGTTTCGACGGTTATATATGATGATTTGAAAAACAAAAAGGATTTTCAGAACGCAGTTGATCTGTGGACGGGAATGAAGGTCATATTTGATCCCGAAAAGGGACTGGAGGATATTTATTTATCCGAAGAAGGACTTTATGAAACTTTGATTTTTGATCTTGTTAAAAAGATAATGTACGATCAAAATGAGGATACAGGTAATGTAATAATCGATGCTGCAAACAAGGCAGACAGTACGGTAAGCAAGGTAACCAAATACAAGGGATATATTGATAAAATAAAAACAATTACCGTTGATCCGGATAAAAATTTATTAAATATCCTTAAAGAATGGAAATTTGACCCAAAGAGCGATTCTTTTTCAAAATTCTACGGAATGTTGAATGATATTGACCAAGCTTCCTCAAAATGGACTGACAATAAATTTATTGAAGGAATCGGAACGATAGCCGACATTTCGAGTGATGTGGCCGAATTCTATAAAAGATTAACAAGCTACATTATGCTGGAGGACATGTCTGAAGAGACAGTTGCTCTTTTAAAGGCTCTAAAAGAGCAGACAGAAAATGAAGCATTTAAAAAAGCATTGGGAAATGCAATAAACGCCTATAACGATATTGACACGGTTTCTGTGGTTTGCACTATGAAATTGGCACAAGATACCGCTTTAGATGTCGGCGGAGCATTTTTTGATGATCTTGCTAAATGCAGTCAGCTTTATAGTACATATAGAGTAGGTTACAAGGTTGGCGTAGCATTGTGTAACATCACACTGAACACATCGAAAGCTATCGATGCATATAAAATCTGCGGTGCGACAAAGGAATTTATCAATGCAAACAAATCGGCAATAAGTGTCCTTGCAAACAAATATCTTACAAGCAAGAATGACTTTGATGCCGGCGTATATGTTAATGCGATTCGTGCATACCAGTATGCTTTTGAAATCGACATGGAAAACGGCGTTGGATTTGTGAAAAAAGCAGATACCGAGGGTCTTATAAACAAGAGAAAAAATATTGAGATTAAGGCAATCTACGGATTAATCAATATGTTGCTGAATACTAATTTGAAAACGAACTATGAAACTATTGTAAGAAGCAAAGAGTCAATATCCAACGGCTTGGAGAGTTTATATACCGATCTTAACAATACATGGAAATTCGACAGTAACTATTTGCGCTCAGATTATCCCGATATTTTCCCCATCTATGTAAAGAAGGAAATATCGCAAAGCCAATATGCACCGAATATAACTTCGGCATATATTGACAAGAGCGGAAAGACAATGTTGACTTGGAGCAGACCCGGTTATTTTAGGGATAGTGATGGAAAAATTTACACATTGCATGAAGAACTCTTTGACGGAATATATGCCACGGAGACGGTCGACGGCTCGAAGAATACATATGATAACGATAATATAAATGAGGCTCCGTCAACGATTGAATTTTACAACGAGTCAAAATTTAAAACATTTAACAAGGATTATACTTTAGCCGCTTATACCGACACAACCGGTGGAAAAGTATATTCGGCAGCAAAAAAGATTTCTGTCGGCAATCCGCTTCTGAAAGCGGAAATTCGTGTTGCGAGTGCCTCCGAAGCCGGCAGTGCTCAGGTTATGTTTTCAATTATTGATGATACAAGCAGCAGATATGACAGCCTCAAATACACTATTTATCGTAAAGTTGACGGCGGCTCGTGGACAAAAATTGACGATATAGCAAGAGAGACCGCAAGATTTAACGGTAAATTGACACTTTATAAAGACACAACCGCAAATAAGGGTCAAAAATACAGCTACAAGGTTGTTTCTCATATGACCTTTGACAACGGAATGACTCTGAATTCCCCCGAATCGAGCGTTGTATCGGTAATCGGCGGACTTGGAATGAAAAAGTTAGATATAAATGTCAGAGATCATCTTCCTCAAATCAGAACAAGAGGCACGAATGAGGAAAAACAGGGAATTGAATTGTCGTGGACAAAGACTGCCAATGCCGACGGATATGAGATTTATCGTATCACTTCATATGGCACGGTTTACCAACTGATTAAAACAGTCGGCAAAGACACCGCAAGCTATGTTGATTACGATGTTGATGCAGGTACAACATATAACTATATGGTTTGCCCTTATGTCAACAACGGCGAGAAGGTATATGATTTAGCTGCTGTTGAGCAGGGGGAGGCCGATTATAAGGTAGCTAAGATTTATTCGGTCGATGTTACTGACATCACATTAAATTATAAAAAGTCAACGACGATTACTCCGAGTATCGCCGCCGACGAGGGCGCAGAGTACACGGTGAAATATTCATCGTCGAACGCAAGCGTTGCAAGAGTTGACGACAACGGCAATGTCTACGGAGCAAAGCGTGGCAGCGCAACGATAACCTGCACCGTAACCGATTCCAACGGCAACACCGTTCAGGATACATGCAAGGTAACGGTCAAATACTCTTTCGGTCAGTGGCTGATTAAAATCCTCCTCTTCGGCTGGATTTGGTACTAATCATCGCAAAATAAACAAATAAATCGAAAACGACCGCTCCATTCCGGGGCGGTCGTTTGATTTATATGTTAGATTTTAGACCTGCGGAAAATAAAATAGATGTTAGACGGGAGACGGACGATGGAAGATGATGTTTGGAGATTTGTTTGTGGGAAAAACTTTCAAACAACCTACAAAAATCAAGAAAACGGGAGAAAAACAGAGAAAAAGTTAGAAAAAAAGATATAGTTGAAGATAAATTCGATAATCGGTGTGCATTGTTGCAAAATTGACCTTTCTTGACTTTTGACAAAAGGTCAAAGAAGGTCTATAATTTGACTTGTCAAAAGGTCAAAGAAAGTCAAAGTCAAAAGGAGATGATGATATGAGTATGAGCAATGAGATTGCAAAGCTTATTCTCGATATGCTCAGCGATGACGGAGAAACGGAGATTCAAAGAAACGAGATGGCTCAGCATCTCGGCTGTGTTCCGAGTCAGATAAATTATGTCATATCCTCAAGGTTCACTCCCGAGCAGGGATATATCGTAGAGAGCAGGCGCGGAGGCGGCGGTTACATCAAGATAACCAGAGCGAAATATGACAGCAAATCGGCGGTGCTGATGCATGTTGTCAACTCGATCGGCAATTCGATTGATGAGGCAAGCTGCAAGGCGCATATATATAATCTGAATTATCAGAATATTTTATCTCCGGAAATTTCAAAGCTTATGATTGCGGCAACCTGCGAAAGATGCCTGCGTGAGGTTCCCGCAGATCTGAGAGACAGAGTAAGGGCATCAATTTTTAAGCAAATGCTTTTAGCTAATCAGTAACCATGAAAGGATGATTTATATGTTGTGTCAAAATTGCGGAAAAAATGAAGCTACAACACATGTTAAGCGTGTTGTAAACGGCGATACTACCGAAATGCATCTCTGCCGGAGCTGCGCCGAGCATCTCGGCTACGGCGATATTTTCTCCGGCTTCGGATTTGATCTCGGCAATATCTTTTCGGGCCTTCTCGGCGAGGATATGCCGCTGCTTAACTCAACTCATGAGGAAAAATGTCCGAAATGCGGATACACATTCTCGGATATAGTTAAAAACGGACGCCTCGGCTGCGCCGATTGCTACAGAAAGTTTTACGACAGACTTCTGCCGAGTTTGCAGAGAATCCACGGTAAAATAAAGCATACGGGCAAGCAGGCAACAATGGTTCCCCATGTTGCCGAGGAGGATAACACTCCGAAAATTGACCCGATAATGAAGCTCAAGGAGGATATGCAAAAGGCCGTCGAAGAGCAGAACTTTGAGCAGGCGGCAATTCTCAGAGACAGAATAAAGGAAATGGAGGCAGGCAATAATGAATAAGTGGTATATTGAAAACGGCGACCGTGGCGACATTGTTATAAGCACCCGTGTTCGCCTTGCAAGAAACCTTGAAGAATATCCGTTTCCATGCCGCCTTACGGTCAAGGGCAAGGAAAAGGTTTGCGAGGAAATTAAAAACGCCGTGCTCAGCGACGATTGCTGGGGCTTCGGTTTCACATGGATGAAGGATTTCACCCGTTCACAGGCAATATCGCTTGCGGAGCGCCATCTTGTCAGCCCGGAATTTGCTTCCGACAGAGCAGGTCGAGGCTTGCTCTTGACGGACGATGAGGCAATCAGCATAATGCTTTGCGAGGAGGATCACATCAGGCTTCAGGTTATGATGGCAGGTCTTGCACTCAAGGAGGCATACAGCATTGCCGACAAGGTTGACAATATCATCGGCAGCAAGCTTAACTACGCATACGATGAAAGGATCGGTTATCTGACCCAGTGCCCGACCAACCTCGGCACGGCGATGAGAGCCTCCGTTATGCTTCATTTGCCTGCGCTGACCCGCTGCGGTCAGATAGGCAAGCTTGCCGCAACCGTGTCAAAGCTCGGACTTGTTATTCGAGGAGCATACGGTGAGGGCAGCAGCCCCCGTGGAGATATCTATCAGCTCAGCAATCAGATAACGCTCGGAATTTCCGAGGAAACTGCGCTGGATAATCTCCAGTCAATTACATTGCAGCTTGTTGCGCAGGAGCGTGCAGCAGCTGAGAAGCTTCTGGAAAGTCCCGCCGAGGAGGATAAGATCTTCCGTGCAAAGGGAATTCTTCAGAATGCGAGAGTTCTCAGCGGCGACGAGTTCATGGAGCTTGCTTCGCTTTTGAGAATGGGCATCTCGAACAAGACGCTTGACTTCGACATAACAAAGCTCAATGAGCTTTCGGTCAAGGTTCAGCCTGCCACGATAAATGCCCTTGAGGGCAAGGAGCTTTCTCCGCAGGAGAGAGATGTTATCCGAGCCGAATGGGTAAGAAAGGCGTTTGACTAAGAGACGCACAAAGGAATTTTGAAAGCCTCGTGTTTTTGAATGACCAATGATAATTGATTGAATACGGGGCTTGTCGGATTGTAAAAGCAATCGCAGACGAGTCCCGTTTTGAAAAGCAATTTCCCGGCAGGGAATTTGTTTATTGGGGCAGCACCGCATAAATGGGGAGCACACATCTTGTTTGCGCAATTTGCACACCCAATTGTGGTATTGCCATAGAAATAATATGTTAGTGAAGATTTTTTGCAGTCTGATGTCTAAAATCCAAAGGCTAACATCTAAAAGGAGAGATTTTTATGTATAAGTTCACAGGCTTTACTCAGAAAGCAAACACGGCGCTCAACGCCGCAATAGAATATGCGGAGAATCTCGGTCACACATATATCGGCAGCGAGCATCTTCTGCTCGGACTGCTTTCGAGCGAGGGAAGCGTTGCATATACAGCCCTTACCGCAAGAGGTATCACGGCGGACGATGTTGAAACGGCTGTCAGAAACAGCGTCGGCATCGGCACTCCGACGGTTCTTTCTCCGAATGATTTTACTCCGAGAAGCAAGAATATAATTGAAACGGCGGTTACGATCGCCAGAAGTCTCGGCCACGGCTATGTTGGCACGGAGCATCTTCTGATAGCGATTCTTCGTGATAACAGCTGCTACGCTATGGATATTCTTGATGCGATGAATGTTTCCGCCTCAGATGTTGCGCAGGAGATTACGAAATCCGTCAATGTTTCGCAGAACGACGCAAATCCGAGAGCCAAGACGCAGGAAAAAGGAAAAACGGAAACACCGACGCTCGACCAGTTCGGAAGGGATCTCACCGCCGTTGCCCGTCAGGGTAAGATCGATCCGGTCATCGGCAGGCAGAAGGAGATCGAAAGAGTTATTCAGATTCTTTGCCGCAGGACGAAGAACAATCCGTGCCTTATCGGTGAGCCGGGCGTAGGTAAAACCGCTATCGCTGAGGGATTGGCTCTTAAAATCGCATCGGGCGAGGTTCCCGAAATCCTGAAGGACAAGAGGATAGTTGCTCTTGACCTGACCGGCATGGTTGCAGGCACAAAATACCGTGGCGATTTTGAGGAAAGAATCAAATCAGCTATCGACGAGGTTTCAAAGGCGGGCAACATTATCCTCTTTATCGATGAGGTTCATACGCTTATCGGCGCAGGTGCGGCGGAGGGCGCAGTTGACGCAGCCAACATTCTCAAGCCTGCCCTTGCAAGGGGCGAGATGCAGGTCATCGGTGCAACGACGATTGAGGAATACAGAAAGAACATTGAAAAGGATTCCGCTCTTGAGCGTCGTTTCCAGTCGGTTCTTGTCGGCGAGCCAAGCCGTGAGGAGGCCGTTGAAATACTCAAGGGTATCAGGGATAAATATGAAGCCCATCACAAGGTAAAGATTACCGACGAAGCCATCGAAACGGCGGTCAAGATGTCGTCGAGATACATCGGCGACAGATTCCTGCCCGATAAAGCGATCGATCTTATCGATGAGGCTGCTTCTAAGGTTCGTCTGCGCGCCTATACTCCGCCCGAGGATATCAGAGAGCTTGAGGAGAAAATCAAGCGTATAAACGAAGAAAAGGCTTCGGCTGTCAACAGTCAGAACTTTGAGCAGGCGGCAGCCTTGCGTGACGAGGAAAAGGAAGTCAAGGCTCACCTTGAAAACGCTAAGGAAGGCTGGAAAAAGCAGAATTCCGAAACAAACGGTGTTGTAACTCCCGATGAGATTGCCGCCATTGTTTCCGAATGGACGCATATTCCCGTTGTTCAGCTCACTCAGGAGGAAAGTCAGAGACTTCTCCACATGGAGGAGGAGCTTCACAGAAGAATCGTCGGTCAGGATCAGGCGGTTTCCGCAGTTGCAAAGGCTATCCGCCGCGGCAGAGTCGGACTCAAGGATCCCAACAGGCCGACAGGCTCGTTTATCTTCCTCGGCCCGACAGGCGTAGGCAAGACAGAGCTTTGCAAAACTCTTGCCGCAACGCTTTTCGGCGATGAGAGCGCAATGATAAGGCTTGATATGTCTGAGTTTATGGAGAAGCACACAGTCTCCAAGCTTGTCGGTTCGCCTCCGGGTTATGTCGGATATGACGAGGGTGGTCAGCTCACCGAAAAGGTTCGCCGCAAGCCCTACAGCGTAGTTCTTTTTGATGAGATCGAAAAAGCTCACCCCGATGTATTCAACATGCTTCTGCAAATTCTCGACGACGGCGTTCTCACCGATTCGCAGGGCAGAAAGGTTGACTTCAAGAACTGCATTATCATCATGACTTCGAATGTCGGCGCAAAGCTCATCACAAATGCCGGCAACTCTGCACTCGGCTTCAAGGGAGAGGAAGGCGACGGCACAATGAGCCAGAGCGATATTAGGGACGCGGTTATGGGCGAGTTGAAGAAGTGCTTCCGTCCTGAGTTCCTTAACAGGGTAGATGACATCATCGTATTTGAGCAGCTCAATAAGGACGACATCAAGGAGATTGCACGCAGAATGCTCAAGACGCTCAGAAACCGTGTTCACGACATGGGCATCGAGCTTGACTTTGACGACAGCGCAATCGAAAAGATTTCCGACGAGGGCTTTGACCCGGTATACGGCGCAAGACCGCTCAGACGAGCCATTCAGTCGCAGATTGAGGATAAGCTCAGCGAGGAGATGCTCGACGGCTCGGTAACATCGGGAAATAAATATATCTGCAAGTATACCGACGACGGATTTACATTCGAAACCGCCGAGGCAAAGGCAGAATAACAAATAAAATAAAGCGCATCGCCGCCGAGCAGGATTTCCCCCCCGTTCGGCGGCTTTGTGTGGCGGCAGTTTCGTCGAATTATTACAGCATATGCAATAATTCAACATTATTGTATCAAAATGTGGTCTAATTGTCAATAACAGCATTTGTAATATTCGGAGGGCGTTATGGCAGTTTACACAGACATATTAAAAGAGCTGAGGAGAGATAAGAAATTAACTCAGCTCGATATGGCGAAGCACTTCGGGATCAGTCAAACAATGTATTCGATGTACGAAAGCGGAAGAAGAACCATGAAGCTTGAAATGCTTTGCGAGCTTGCCGATATTCTTGAAACCTCAACTGACTATATTCTCGGCAGAACTGCCCGACAGGAGCCGTATCCCAAAAGATAAGCATTAAGAAAAGACCGCCGAGCAGGATTTTTCCTGTTCGGCGGCGAATTTATTTTCTGAGATGGATTTTTATCTTTTGCTGTACTGATTGATAAGCTCGTGCTTGATATCCCAAAGACGCTGGGAAAGATCGACATAGTAATTATGCGGATTTTCAAATCTTGTAACCTCGTCCCAAAGCGTATTGACCTGATCGAGACAATATTTTTTGATATCGTCGATATCCTGATACTCGTAAACTCTTTTGCCGTCTATAAAGAGCGGCTGAAGAAGCTGACGGGCGGAGAAGTTGTAAACATTCTTGCGCTTCCATGTGTAATCGGGGTCGAAGATCTCATAATCACAGCTGTCGTCGATCGTTTCGTCTTCAAGGGTGATAACATCGGCAAGAGCCTTGCCCGATTCGTTGTCGTAGAGTCTCCAAAGCTTCTTTGCTCCGGGCGTGGTGACCTTGGCAGCATTCTCGCTGAGCTTGATTTTCGGAATCATTTTGCCGTCCCGCTCAACTGCGCAGAGCTTATAAACTCCGCCGAAAACCGGAGCGGACGAAGCGGTGATAAGTCTTTCACCGACGCCGAAGGAGTCAACCTTTGCGCCCTGGAGAAGCATATCCCTTATAATGTATTCGTCAAGAGAGTTTGAGGCGACTATTTTAACATCCTCAAAGCCGGCTTCGTCGAGCATGACCCTCGCTTTTTTTGAAAGATATGTAATATCTCCGCTGTCTATTCTGATGCCTTTCGGGCGGAAGCCTCTTGGGAGAACCTCACGCTTGAAGGCCTCGATAGCGTTGGGGATTCCGGATTTCAGAACATTGTAGGTATCAACAAGGAGGGTGCAGTCGTCGGGATAGGATCTTGCATAGGCGCAGAAGGCGTCAAGCTCTGAGTCGAAAAGCTGAACCCAGCTGTGAGCCATCGTGCCTAAGGCAGGCACGCCGAATTCACGGTCAACTATGGTGCACGCCGTACCTGCGCAGCCTGCAATATATGCGGCTCTTGCGCCGTAAACCGCACCGTCGAAGCCCTGAGCACGCCTTGAGCCGAATTCCATTATCGGCTTGCCATGGGCGGCACGGACGATACGGTTTGTTTTTGTTGCGATAAGGCTTTGGTGGTTGATGGCAAGCAGAACCATCGTTTCTATGAATTGAGCCTGCATGACAGGACCTTTAACCGTTACGATAGGCTCACGGGGAAAAATCGGAGTTCCTTCGGGAACGCTGTATACATCGCATTTGAATTCAAAGTTTTTAAGATAATCGAGAAATTCCTCGCAGAAGCCTCTGCCTCTGAGATATTCGATGTCCTTATCGGAAAAGCTCAGATTTTCGAGATATTCGACAAGCTGTTCAACTCCTGCCATGATGGCGAAGCCGCCCTTGTCGGGAATGGTTCTGAAAAACATATCGAACTGCGCCGTTGTGTCTCCTTTTCCGTTGAGAAAATAGCCGTTGGCCATAGTAATCTCGTAAAAATCGGTGAGCATTGTAAGGTTTCTTTTCTTCAGGTCGTTCATAAATACACCGCCTTTGGGTTTTAGGGCAACACATATTGCCTTGAACGATATTATAACACCGTAAATCGGCTTTTTCAATCCCATATTTGAATAATTGTATGGTGCAAATTTAATCAATTATATAACAAAAAGGGATTTTTAAACGCAATAATTGTTAAAATGCATAAAAAAAGAACTTTTGTGACCGAATGTGGTCTATAAATGACTAAAAAATATGGTATTACTCTTTATCGGTTGTATTGATCGTTCCTTTATGATATTATTATATAAAAGGACGATATTGAAAAAATTGCGGCAGTGAGCCTGCAATTTTTTTACGCAGCCCGAAAAATAACGCCAAACAATACGCACATAGCTTTTGTGCGGTATTGACATAAGCTTTGAACACGAAATAGGAGGAAAACTATGAGGACAAGAAAACAGGCGCTCGGAGATATGAACATTATCGGCGCTAAGGTTGAAAAGCAAAGAAAGGCAATCGGTATGAAGCAGAAAGATCTTCTTGCTCAGCTTCAGATCAGGGGAATCGACCTCAACGCATCGGGTCTTTCCAAGCTTGAGGGACAGCTCAGAGGAGTTGCCGACTACGAGCTTAAAGCGATCGCAGAGTCGCTTAATGTAAGCCTTGAATGGCTTCTCGGCTGCGAGAAAAAGAAATAAGCGATAACTGCTCTGTTAATTCAGGGCAGTTTTTTCTTTATATTATTGACAAGCCGTCGGTAAATATAGTAAAATTACAATGACAAAAAAATATCAAACGGAAGAGAACGGCGTTCCCGACCGTTATTAACAAGGAGCAGTGAAATATTATGGCAGTTTTCAGACCCTTCAAGGCGATCAGACCGATCCCCGAGAGAGCTAAGGATGTTGCCGCTTTGCCGTATGATGTAATGAACAGCGACGAAGCAAGAGAAATGGTAAAAGGAAATCCTTATTCTTTCCTTCATGTTGACAAGGCAGAGGTCGATCTTGACCCTTCAATCGATCTTTATGACGAAAAGGTTTACCTCAAGGCGAGAGAAAATCTCGATAAGCTTGTATCCGACGACATTTGCAAGGAGGACGAGCTTCCGTGCATCTATATCTATCGCCAGATTATGAACGGCAGAAGCCAGACAGGTCTTGTCGGCTGCACCGCCATTGACGATTATATCAACAATGTTATCAAAAAGCATGAGCTTACAAGAGCCGACAAGGAAGCGGACAGGATCAATCATGTTGATTATTGCGACGCAAACACAGGTCCGATTTTCCTCACATACCGTCCCGATGAGTTTATAAGCAAGACGGTCGAGGCTTGGAAGGAGGCTCACGCTCCTGTTTATGATTTTGTTTCAGAGGGCGTTGAAAACACGGTTTGGATCATTGATGACGCCGATACGGTCAAGGCCGTTACGGACAAGTTCGCTCAGATCGAGTCGCTCTATATTGCCGACGGACACCACAGAGCAGCCTCTGCCGTTAAGGTCGGAAAGAAACGCCGTGAGCAGAACCCCGAATATACCGGCAACGAGGAGTTCAACTTCTTCCTTGCGGTTCTTTTCCCGACCGATGAACTTGAGATTATGGACTATAACCGTGTAATGAAGGATCTCAACGGCAATTCATCGGAAGAGTTCATGGTCAAGCTCGCCAAGGTTATGGATATTGAGGAATACGGCAAGGACGCCTACAAGCCCGAGAAGAAGCACACTTTCGGAATGCTGCTTGACGGCACATGGTACAAGCTCACCGCCAAGGACGGCACATTCGATGCAAACGATCCCGTTGACAGGCTCGATGTTTCGATTCTTCAGAACAATGTTATATCTCCCATTTTCGGCATTGACGATCCCCGTACCGACAAGAGAATTGATTTCATTGGCGGTATCAGAGGGCTCGGCGAGCTTGAGAGAAGGGTCAACACGGACATGAAGATAGCGTTTTCAATGTTCCCGACCACGCTCGACGACCTTATGGACATTGCGGACGCAGGAAAGATCATGCCTCCGAAATCCACATGGTTCGAGCCAAAGCTCATGAGCGGACTGTTTATTCACAAGCTTTCATAAATTCTTTTTATAAATTTTCTCCCTTTGTTTCGGCAGAGGGAGCTTTTGTATATTGCGCACCGTATTTTTCGGTGTTATAATTAAAGAGCCGTTATTGGCGTATACTTATATAGGAGAGGTGTTTATGAAAAAAATCACGGCGGTTATTCTCAGCCTTGTTATTGCGCTGACCATGAGCGTGCAAGTTTTTGCCGTTGAGGTTGTGCGTGATGAATTTTATCCGATAATAATCGTGCCCGGCTATTCCTCGTCGGGGCTTTACATGAACAATGAGGACGGTACGAAAACCCATGTTTGGGGCATTGATACAAAGCTGATTTTAAAAAGAGTGCTTGCCCGTTCAATAGACCTTGCCAAGGGTATCGGTGAGCTGACAAGGGGCAATGCGAAATATATTGCGGACACCGTCGGCGGTGAATTTGCCGAAATGTTTGAGCATATGCGCTGCAACCCGGACGGTTCAAGCGTTTATGATGTGCATACCTACACATCGACCGCTGCAGACTCGAGCAACACATATCTGCTTACAAACGAGGACGGCAAGTATATGTACGAGCAGGAGATCATGGGTATGTACGGCAGCTATATCGGGGAGGATTGGAACGATTATATTTTCAATTTCAGTACCGATTTCAGAATGAATGTCGAAAATTGCGCCGCAGATCTCGATAAATACATCGACAGCGTGCTTGAATATACCGGCGCAGAAAAGGTAAATCTTTATTGCGTCAGCCACGGCGGACAGATCGGCGCAACCTTTCTCAATCTCTACGGCGAAGAGAAAGCCGAAAAGCTCAACAATGTTTTGCTGACCGTTCCCGCAATCGGCGGCTCTCCGGTTGCCTACGGATTCTTTACCGGCGACATAAGCTTTGATGAGGAGAATCTTCTTTATTTCATCGAAAACGGTATGATGTTCGAGAATGATTATCATTGGCTTTTGGCAGATGAAAATTTGGATTTTCTTGACGATATTCTGGAATATTTTCTTCCTTATGCCCGTCATGTAATGGAATATTGGGGCAGCATGTGGGATTTTGTTCCGGCAGAGGATTATGACAGAGTCAGAGACAGCTATCTTGACAGCGGCGCATCCGCCGAGCTTATAAAAAAGACGGACAGATTTCATAAAGAAATATATCCGAGCATGACGCAAAGGCTTCGTGCGTGCGTTGACGCCGGAATAAATGTTTACATAATCGCCGGCACGGGCAATGGGGATGTCATCGGCCGCAATGCAACGGGCGACGCTATAATTTCTGCCGCTTCCTCAACCGGTGCGACCTGTGCGCCGTACGGCAAAAGATTCAACGACGGCTATCAAACGCTCAACACCGTTTGCGATAATGAATCGCATAACCATCTTTCACCGTCAATGGAGGTTGACGCTTCGACCGCTTACCTGCCGGAATACACATGGTTCGTTGACGGTTTCTATCACGGAATGACGATAAAGAGCGATTACAATACCGAGCTTATCACAGCGCTGATGTATAGTGACGAGCGCAGGGATATCTATTCCTATTCCGAATTTCCGCAGTTTCATGCGGACACGAACCGCTGCCAAGCCGTTTTTGCAAAATTTGACAGCAGCGTTGAGGGCTACGCTTCGGACAGTGACAATAATTTGATAATTGAAAATTGCTCCAAGAAATACGATATGCGAATAATATCGGTTTCGTGCAACGGAGCGGACATAAAATTTGACAAAAGCTTTATGAAAGAAATTCCCGTCGGAGGAAAAATCGAGCTTCCGTTTAGCGGTGATTTTCCGAAGACTTCGGGCGTTAAAGCTCAGGTAACGGTCAATTATGTTCAGCTCGGTGCAGTGACGCCTTTCGGTTCAAGGACATTTGATTTCACGGTGACCAACGGCGAAAGGGTCAACTTTGACAGCGAAAGCCCGATTGTCAATACCGACCTGTCACAGGACAGGCTGCTTGAAAAAATAGTCGAATTTATACCGTCTCTCGGCTTGCAAAAGCTCGTTTGCATGGTGTATAATACCGTCAAGGCATTGCTTATCAATATTTTTTAAGAGGTGTTAGCGCATGAAAAGCAATATCACAAGAGACGAGGCCTTTGAGCTTCTGAAAAAATACAACAGTGAAAAATTTCATATTCAGCACGGTCTGACCGTTGAAGGCGTTATGAGATGGTATGCAAACGATCTCGGCTACGGCGAGGATGCGGATTTCTGGGGCATAGTAGGTTTGCTTCACGATATTGATTTTGAACAGTATCCCGAAGCGCATTGCATCAAGGCTCCCGAGCTTCTCGGAGAAGTGGGCGTCGGCGAGGACATGATTCATGCGATATGCTCTCACGGCTATGATTTGACGGTTGATGTAAAGCCGGAGCATGAGATGGAAAAGGTGCTCTATGCGACGGACGAGCTTACCGGACTTATCGGTGCGGCGGTGCTCATGCGCCCCTCAAAGAGCGTTGCGGATATGGAGGTCAAAAGCCTCAAGAAAAAATATAAGGACAAAAAATTCGCCGCAGGCTGCTCCCGTGATGTTATCGAAAAGGGTGCGGAAATGCTCGGCTGGGATTTGCAGACGCTTTGGGAAAAAACGCTTGAGGCTATGCGCTCTTGCGAGGCCGATATAGCCAAGGCTATGGAAAATATATAAGAAAAAATCAAATGATTATTTTCGGTACATCTTCGGGTGTGCCGAATTTTTTTGCTCTTTTGGGCGGAAAAGGCAATCATTGGACGGAAAATTTCGGAAAATTTCCGATTTTCGTTGCAAGGCTTCTTGAAAGTTATTATAAATGCGTCGGTTGCGAAACCGAAAAAATAATTTTTCAGGAGGTTGAAATGAAAACTTTTTCCGAAAATATCTTGTCTGTCGATGAGGCAAAAACGGCTCTGCGATGTATGCGGCTCGGCGATCTTTCCGAGGATGAGGCTCTGGACTGCCTTGATGACCTCGTGCTCAGGCTTCGCAATGTGACGATGGCGGGCATCGTTGAGGAAATAATCGAGAACGAGCTGACCTCTATGCAGACGAAGGTAATAAAGCTGTTCCTTTACGAGGGCATGGGCGTTGCGGAAATCGGTCGGGCGATCGGATTGTCGCAGGCGGCGGTTTCAAAACTTATTTTGAGAGCGAATAAAACGATAGAGCGGCTCATGACTCCGCTGATCAAGTATCAAAGCGACATTGCCGATGCGGAATTCATTCCGATAAAGCTCGGCAGACTGAAGGAAATCTGCGCCGCAAGAAATGCGAAACCGGATTTCTTTTGCGATGCGCTTAAAAATTTGCGTATCGCCTACGATATCGGAACGAAGCAGATGGCTTCGAACCTGAAAATCAGCGAGTGGGAGCTTGCCTCGATAGAAAAAGGGAACAAGCTCATTTCGGCAAGCCTTGCAATGAAGTATTCCGCCCTCTTCAATGTTGAGATCGTTATGAAATTCAAAAACGGGAGGGGCTTCTACTCGTGCGAAAGAGTTTAGAGGAGCTTGGAAAGGAATATCTGGAATCGGCAAAGCTGATCGAAGCGCTGATAATAAAATACAGGAAAATTCTGAAGGAAGCGTACAGCTCCGGGAACTACCTGAAAACCTATGACATCAAGCGCAAGCTGACGGTTTTTTACGATCAAAAGCGTGAGCTGACGGCAATTGCAAACAAGCTTATAAATTATTACAACAAGGAGGAAGATCTTAATGAACTGCATTAAAATGTCGGTTGAAGGCAACAGACTGAGCATAACCGAGGATTGCAGAACAACAAGCGGCAGCATGAACTATGACGGCTGCAAATTCACTTTTGACAGCGGCTGGGAGGATTTCACCAAAACGGCGGTTTTTTCGATCGGAGGGGCGGAAAACTACCGCGTCGCAATCGAGAACGACGAATGTGTTATTCCTTCACCATGTATCGAGAAGGAGGGGATATTGAGAATCGGTGTTTTCGGCATAAGCGAGAATGACATAATTATAGCCACCAATTCCGTTGCTCACCGTATTGAGGAGGGTATCGAGACGATGGGCGAATGGGTCGAGGAGAACACCGAGCTTGTCATAAACGCCGTCAGGGAGTTGAAGCTTTCGGCAGAGGAATATTCAAAAAAGCTTTCGATGAGAGTCAGCGCGGAGATAGAAAGGCTCAAAACGGACAGTGGCAGGGGAGAGGAGTTTTCGATGCAGTCCGATTGGTATATTCCCGATGAATTTACGGACAGCGAAGGCGTTTCGCAGCTTTCAAAAAGCGGAACGGAATACGAAAAGTTTCTTGATTTTCGTTTAAATTTGCTCTTGAACGATTTCCCGGAGTATGTCACGAGGGAGACAATAGGCACGGACGCAAGCGGAGATTACACGATGTATGCCTATTCGTTTGCTCCTGCCAAATACGAAAAAACGCTTTTTATCGCAACCTGTCTGCACGGCTCGGATAAATGCGCTCTGATTTCGCTTTCTCATTTTCTTGACTGCCTTTGCCGCAATTATAAAGCGGACAAAACGCTTGGAGCTATACATAACAATGTGAAGCTCTGCGTTATTCCTGCAGTCAATCCCTATGCGATAAAATTGAACTCGACCTATAACAAAAACGGCATAAACCTTGCATATAATTTCCCGTATCACTGGGATATTTGCACACGCTACAAAAAGGGTGACTCCGCCGCAGACCAAAAGGAAACGCAGAATGTTATCGAGTATCTCAAAACGCTTGCAAATGACAAGCTTTGCGCCGCACTGGAGCTTCACACAAACAACCTGACCTATGCCGGACGAACGATCTATTACACAAGGCATCATGCAAGCTGCGCAACTGCGCTTGCCGATCTTGTTAACAATTTCAACTATGGCTCTTCATATTCGGATTATGCCGACAAGGCCATTCTTGCTGCGTCAAACAATGCATATCTTTCCGATTACATTGCCGACGAATACGGCGTGAACTCGTGCCAGCTGGTTTGGACGACCAATGTTTACGGCGGCGCATACACGAACTATTGCATAACAAAATATACGGAATTTATCGGCAACACAATAAGAGTTATGGCTGCCAACAGCCGCTTTATTCCCAAGAGAACGCCGCAGCCCTTTATAAAGCATATTTCGTGGAAAAGCAGCGGAGAAAGCGATGTGTTCACAGTTAATTCGACCTCGTCGCTTGAAAAAATGCCGATCTCCTCGTTCAAGCTCGGGCTTGATGCGCCGTATAATCTTTCGCTGCACGGTTATGTTCGGGCAGAGCTTTCTCAAAGCTGCACGGTGAAGATAAATCCGGTTCTTTATCAGGTGAATTCCACTGAACTGGACTTTGAAGCGAGGAGAGATGCCGCCGATTTCACGCAGGAGCTTGAGCTGACGGCGGGAGCTCACATCATTCCGATTTCAAGCGTTTTGCAGGCTTTTTATAATTGCTACAATTTTTCCGATGACTGCAAATACAGCGAAGAGGTGTTTTTTACCATTATGCTCGGCACATCTGCCGCCGGTAAGGCAAAGGTGACCGCATTCGCCGTTACGCTTGAAGCAATCCCGAGCGACATTGCAGAGCCTGTTGAAATCTCATCTCCGATCGGTCTTTGCTCCGACTATTCCGCAGACGATATTCCGACGCAGAAGGTCATTTATCCGCTCGGCACATTCTCGGAATATGACTCGAACTTTAACAACTGAGGTGGGAGCATTGACTGAAATTGTCTTAATTGTGTTTGCCGGAACGCTTGTCGGCTCGATCGGCGGAATTTTTGTTGCCGATAAGCTCTCGTCCTATCGCATTGAACAGCTCGAAAAGAAAGCTGCAAAGCTTAACGAGCTTGTCAAAAGAATGTCGTAGAAAGCTTTATCGAATAGGCGCATCGCAGAATCGACGATCTCAAAAAATTAAACAGAACAGAAAAAGGCTGCCCTGTTCAATTGATGAACGGGACAGCCTTATGTTATTGCTTTTCTATATAAAGCACCATATCGGTATCGGACTTTTTGCCGATATAATATGTGCCCACGCAGGAGGAGACGAAAGAGCCTTCCTCGGTATATTCGCCTGTTACGGGGTCAAACCATTTGTATGTATAGGCTTGTTTTTTTCCAAGATTGCCGACAGTTCCCGTTGCCGTTCCGCTCTTGGCGGTCGAGTTTGGATTTTCGGCTATTGAGCTGTTGCTGAACGAGTAGAAATAGATAACGATTTCGCTGTTATCCTCGTTGCTTGCGTAAGAATAGAACACCTTTCTTCCGGGAACAAAATATGATTTATTGTTAAACCTCGGAACGAGATTGTACCATTCAATGCCGCTGAAAAAGTCTATCATATATCCGCACTGGAATCCGCTTTCGTAAGCAAGAGAATCGAGCCAGGTTGCGTCGATTTTCTCCTGAGAGGTTATTGTATCAACACCGTCCGTTGAGGTGTTTTCCTCGTCATAGGTGTTTGTGTAGCTCCAGGTATCGTGTCCGCCCCAGCCGTAGCCGTACATTCCGTTGAGATAGGAGCACCAGCCCTGCATACGACCGCCGAAATTCTTTGTCCAAAGTCCGCAATATGCGCCCTCATAGTTTACGACGGGCTTTCCCTGCGAATTGAACCAATAGTCCTTTGTAACCTTGAAATTAAGCTGCTCGGTCTTTGACGGACACCACTGCGCCGCATACCATGTGTGAGCTTTAACATCACGGAAAGCGGAAGCAACCACATTTTTATTATATACCTTGCATTCATCTGTTGCGCCGTCTCCCGAGCCGTATGCGGAGGTTTCACCCGTGTTTTCCTGGTGAGCCGAGATAGGATGGTCATAGCAATCATATTTGTCAATGTATTCGGCAATCAGCTTGTACGGGTTGTTTGAACAGCTCCATTCCGAATGATTGTCGGCTGACCAATAGAAGTCATTATCGACCTCCTGACCCAATGTCCAAAGAACGGGGAATGCGGAATATCTTGCGACCCAGTAACGAGTGAGCTTTTCAAGATATTCTTTAACGCCGTCGCTCAAATCATAGAATTTTACCTTCTTCTTATCAATTTTTATTTCTGTATATTCGTCTCCGTAGCCGCCGAAATTTGAAATGAGAGTGTTCATATCCGACGGGTAGAAGAACTCGGCGTTTGCGTGAACAAGACCGTTTTCCGCAATTGTTTTGAATTTTGCGTCATAGTCGGTAAAGCCTGCCATGTCATCCTCGGTAACACCGTTTTCAAGATGAAATTTTTCGCCGATCGGTTCGGACTGAAAAACTGTAAAGCCTTGCTCCCGTCTTGTCTCGCAAATGGTTTTTACCATGTCTTGAGTTTCGTCGCCGAGACTCCAATGGGTGTCGCCGAGATACAAAAACGGTGTGCCGTTATCATATGTAAAATATTTTTTTCCGTAGTCCGTGGTTATAAAGCCGTTTTTGTAAATTTCAAGCTCTCCGGAATAGCTTTTGCAAATTATTTTGCCTGTTCGGTTATGGAGAACGGCATTGTTTTCGTCCGAGCAGGCTGTTTGGTAGTACCATGTGCCGGCCGACGGGCAAACAAATCGAATTTTCCATGTGTTGCCGCCGTCCCAAAAGCCGGGCACTGTATATTTCCTGCCGTTGCCCGTGAGGATCAGATCAAGAGTTATATCGTTAAAGCTGTCGGCATAGCTCTTTTGGCTGACAAAGGTCAGCTCGTTCATTATCCATGCTTCTGCTTCAAGGGTTGCTTCAACATTTTCCAAGGAATAATCCTCGTCGATTGCTGTCCACGCTTTTTCGTTTTCGGCTGCTTTGTCAATGCAGTCCTCGTCAGTTCCGAAAATAAGGTTAAAAGCACGGGCGGCAACGCTTACAAATCTTTCGCCTAACTCGTCAATGCGACTGACAAAGCGTGACGGGAGGCTGTCGTTTGCTGCAAGGGCTGCAACGGAACAGGTGGAGAAGCAAAGCGTTACGCTGAGTAAAAGTGACATTATCTTTTTCATGGGTGTTTCCTCCTTGAAACGGCAGAAGTTTATTTAAGTCCGAAATATTCGGCTGCATTGTTGAATGAAATATCCTTGATTATATCAATGAGCGATTTGTCGTCGGGGTAAAGACCTTGCTCGACCCAGTCGCCGACCAGTCCGCAGAGGATTCGGCGGAAATATTCATGACGGGGATATGAAAGGAAGCTTCTTGAATCCGTGACCATGCCGACGAATTTTCCGAGAACGCCGAGGTTTGCAAAGGTTTTCAGCTGCTCTCTCATGCCGTCGATATTATCGTTGAACCACCATGCCGAGCCGAGCTGAATTTTTGAAGCCGCCTCGCTTGACTGAAAATTGCCGAGCATTGAGCCGAGAACATAGTTCGCCGTCGGATTGAGGGCAAAGAGAATGGTTTTCGGCAGGCAGCCCTCCTCGTCGAGGGAGTCGAGCATTCTTGAAAGCTTATGGGCAATGTCGCCGTCGCCTATTGAATCGAAGCCCGCGTCGGGACCGATGAATTTAAACATTCTTGTGTTGTTGTTCCTCATTGCGCCGATGTGAATTTCGCAAGCCCAGCCGTGTCGGGCGTACTCACGGGAGAAAAATCGGAACAGCTCGGTTTTGTATTTTTCCTCTTCGTTCGTGCTCAGAGCTTCGCCGCCGACAGCCTTTTGGAATATTGCCTCAAGCTCCTTGGAACTTGCCCGGTTATAAGGAACACGACCGAAGGAATGGTCGCTTGCAAGGCAGCCGTTTTCGGCGAAGAAATCGATTCTGCTTTTCAAAGCCTCCGTCAGCTTTTGGTAGCTGTCGATTTTCTGACCGCTGACTTTTTCGAGCGAGTCAAGCCACGGCAGAAAAGTCGGCTGCTCAATGTTCAGCGCCTTGTCGGGGCGGAATGCGGGATAGACCTTGCAATCAAAGCTCTTATCCTCGGCGAGGAGCTTGTGATATTCAAGCGTATCCGCCGCATCATCCGTTGTGCAAAGGCAGGCGACATTTGAATTAATGATAAGCTCCCTCGGAGTGAAGCCACCTGCGGCAATTTTTGCATTGGCTCTGTTCCAAATTTTATCGCAGGTTTTCTCATTCAACGGCTCATATATATTAAAATATCTTTGCAATTCGAGGTGCGTCCAGTGGTAAAGCGGATTGCCTATGCAAGCAGGCAGAGCCTTAGCCCATGCTTTGAATTTTTCATAGCCGGAAGCGTCACCCGTGATATATTTTTCTTCAATGCCGAAGCTTCGCATGGCTCGCCATTTGTAGTGATCGCCGCCGAGCCAAAGTTCGGCAAGGTCGGTCGGCTGTTTGTTTTCGTAAATCTCCTTCGGCGAAAGGTGACAATGCCAATCGAAAATAGGCATATCCGCCGCTGCGTCAAAGAAAAGCTTTTTTGCCGTATCGTTATAAAGAAGAAAGCTTTCGTCCATAAATCTTGCCATTTCACTCAGCTCCTTTTAATATCGTGCCGTATTACTACCTTATGATTATACAACATGACAGCGCAAATTGGAAGAATAAAACGAAAAAAATTTGTGCTGCATTTGAAAAAATTGTACTGTGTCGCTCTTGAAAAAGATAAATCGATATGTTAATATATAGACAATACCCTACAGATTGAGGCGTGTGGTATTGCCATAAAAAAGACGATTAAAGCAGGAGGTATAATGTATGTCGAAAGAAAAAGGATTTTTTGCGGAATTTAAGAAGTTTATCATGCGAGGCAATGTTATTGATCTTGCAGTCGGTGTTATCATCGGCGGAGCGTTTCAGGCGATTGTAAGCTCACTTGTTGAGGATATCGTTACGCCGCTGCTCGGTATTATTTTGGGCAAGGTCGATTTTTCAAACCTTGCCGTAATGATCGGCGACGCTTCTATTAAATACGGAAAGTTCATCACGGCGGTTATCAACTTCTTTATCATGGCAATCGTTATTTTTGTTATTGTCAAGATGATAAACGATGTTTCCGACCGTCTGAACAAGAAGACAGAGGATGAGCCTGCGCCGACAACGAAGGTCTGCCCTTATTGCAAGTCCGAGATCGCTATTGAGGCCGTTAAGTGCCCCCACTGCACCTCAGATGTTGAATAATTAAGGAGCGGATATTATGCAGGAGATAATCCTGAAAAAGGTTATGTTCGGCGGTTATGATTGCTATGAGGTTATGAACCGAATCAACGCAATGCAGATCAAGATGAACAGAGCAAAAAAGGATTCGGATAAGCTTGAGGAGCTTCAGGGCGAGGCGGATGCGCTTAAGGCGGAAATTGTCGAGAAGGAAGCGGAGATCACTCGTCTGACCGGGGAAATACAGAGCCGTGAAAAGGCTCGTGAAAGCAGCCTGCCATCGCAGCGTTTTTTGAAAAAAACGCAGGAATATACGGATAATTATATTGAGGCGGCACGCTCACTCGAAAAATCCGTCAGGGAGCTTACGGCGGATCAGATACTTGAAGCGAAGCACCGAATAAAGGCTTTGCAGACCGAGCTTGAAAATATTTCTTCGGCGATTGAGGAAACCTTTGTGTCCGTTTCGGATTTGAAGAACGAATATAAGGATATCAACGCAAGCTACAAGAAAATAATCAATGAAACCGCTGCAGCGGAAAAGAATGAAAAAAAGTCTGCGGAGAAAAAGACGGCGAAAAAAGCAACAAAAAAATCCTCGACCAAAAAGAGCAAAGCCGATAATGCCGATGCGCTGGAACTTATTCGGCGAAGCGAAGAAAAGTATAATAAAATATAGGCCAAAAAATGCAAAAAGCTGTTTCGATTTTGAGAGAAAAAGAAACAGCTTTTATTGGTCTAAAACCTGACGCTGATCTCTCCGCTGGAGAGATTTTTTGTTTGACCGTTTTCGCTGACGATTAAATTAGCATTGTCGTCTATTCCGATCGCTTTTGCAGAATGCTCAACATTGTTTTCGTAATATTTAATTTCCCTGCCGATAACGCAGGATTTTTTTTTGTAATAATCAAGGTAGCTTCTGTCCTCAATATTGGAAGCAAACGCAAGCAGTCTCTTTGTGACCTTTGCGACGAAAATATTTCTGTCAATTTCTCTGCCGAGCGAGCCTGCCCTTGCGCCAAGCTCGTCGGGAAATTCGGTTGTGCTGATATTAACGCCGATGCCAATGCAAAGCCCGTTTACTTTTCCGTTTTTCACAATCGACTGAACCAAAATTCCGCAAACCTTTTTTTCATTAACATAAATGTCGTTTACCCATTTGATTTTCGGGTCAAGTTCGGTCATTTCTTCAATCGTTTTTGCAACTGCAACGGCAGCGGCGGAGGTGACGAAAACAACATCGTTCAGCTCTCCCTCGGGTCGGATAACGATTGAAAAATATACACCGCTTTCGGCGGGGGAATAGAAGCTTTTGCCCTGCCTGCCCTTGCCTTTTGTTTGCTCCTCTGCGGCAACAAGAATGCTTCCGTCAACCGTTTCGGCGAGCTCAATCGCCCTTATGTTTGTCGAATCGATCACGCTGTATGTCACAACGGTTGAGTCGGGCAGCATAGAAGATATGATTTTTTCGTCAAGCATAGTCTAATCCCTCTTTCGTTAACTGCTTTAATAATAACATTTTATACCTGCTTTTACAAGCACAAATTTTGCCGCACGGAATAGAATGTAATATAACGATGAACGAGGTGATCCGATGGATAACAGCTGCTTTTATTACGGAGTGAACACGGCGGACGGGGCGCATTCGGGAATATTTGACCCGAAAGGCGCAAAAAAAATTATCGTTGTGTCGGGCGGCTCGCCTGAGCTGAGGGATAAAATTTTTATTGAGCTTTCGGAGGAGCTTTCTCAAAAAAATATAAGCAACGAAAAGCTTTTATCGTTTGAAAATTGCTTCGGGATTTTTTGCGATGATGAAAAAATTCTTATTGCCGACAAAAATTTTTTAAAAGAAAATCAAACTGAAAATGCTGAAAAGATTATCGATTTAAACGACATATTTTCTGAGAAAATTCCTCGTGAACTTTTACATATTTATGAGAAAGAATACATCAAAAAAACAGAACGATGCAAAAGATTTTTGTCTGCCGCCGACAGTGTAAAAAAAGATGCGCTCCGCATAGATTCAAGGTCGGTCAACATCGGCGAAGTGGTCAGATATTCCTCGACGCTTTGGAAAAAGCTCGGCGCAGAGATGCAGGGGAGCGTCGGCACGGAAACGAAAAAGTTTGTTTCCTGCATAACTCCCGACGGTGCGGAGCTGAACATGAAAGCGTTTGATAGGTGCGAGCGGCTGTCGGTAATCGTTGACAAGACGGGAGCGGTATCGACGATGATTGTTGACCGACTGCGCCGTTATGCGCTCGGTTCGGGGTATGATGTTGTCAGCTGCGTCTGCTCGCTTGACGGCAAAACGGTAGAGCATATTATTGTGCCTAAGCTTCGCTTCGGAGCCTTTTCCTCGGAGCATTATCACAGGATTTTGCCGAAAAAAGAACGGCGAGTTTTTGCTTCTCGCTTTCACACGGCAGACAGAGAGCTTTATAAAAACAGACTTAATTTTTCGTTGAAGGCTTACCGTTCGCTGATGAACGAAGCCTTTGAATCGCTGATAGGGGCGCAGGCGGAGGAGAGGAAAATCAATTATATTTTCGGTAATGTTGTTGATGTTTATGACGCAGTTACGAAGATAATCGAAAGCATATAAATAAAAATCCGACCCTTGAAATTATCAAAGGTCGGGATTTTTTATTCTGCGGTTGCTTCAATTTGTTCAGTGCTTGCCATATCAAGATTTTTTATCTTTCTTAAAAGAATTATCGTGCTGATGACATCAAGAACTGAAATAAATTGAAGAAAATAATGTATTGCCGAAATTTGTTCCTTGCCGTATTTTCTTCTCAGAAGAATTATGTTTGCCGCTCCGAAAAATCCGCTTTGCACAATGAATGTGCAGGTGTAAATTATCATTATAATAATGATGAATGACAGAAGACCTGCTGTTGCCAGGGATAGTCCGAGACCGACCATGAGGCATACGGCGAAATTCAGAATATAAAACGGAACGGTTTTTATTTTCAACAGAACCCAAGCTTTTGAAAGCTGCTCTGTTTGAGATTGCAGGAACATTTTAACCGCCAAAACGGCACATATCCAGCCGATAACCTGAACCGCTATAAAGAAAAGTACGTCCAAAGCCGAAGTGATATATGATATTACCGTCAGCTTTTCGCTCGTAATGCCTTCAATAACAAGCAAAGCAAGCGGCATAACAAGCTGAAGATGAAGCATCACGAAAAATGCCCTTATCAATTTCATTTTCTTTCCGACCCTTTCGGCTTACGCCTGAACCTTGTGGAAAATCTTCTTACCCTTCTTAACGATTATTGCGTTTGCCTTGAGGTCATCACAGGTGAAAGAAAGTCCGATATCGGTTACCTTCTTGTCATCAACAGAAACGCCGCCCTGCTGAACAAGTCGTCTGCCCTCGCCGCGGGATTTTGTGATATTAGTTTTGAGAAGAATGTCAAGAATATCGATCTTTCCGTCGGTGAAATCGGTATCCGAAAGAGTCGTTGTCGGCATATTGTCGAGGTTTGCTCCGCCGCCGAAGAGTGCCTTTGAAGCCTCTCTTGCCTTGGCTGCTTCCTCCTCGCCGTGGACAAGCTTTGTAAGCTCAAATGCAAGGATATCCTTTGCTTCGTTGAGCTGTGCACCCTCCCAATGATCCATTGCGTCAATTTCCTCAAGAGGAAGGAATGTGAGCATACGGATGCACTTGAGAACATCCTGATCGCCGACATTGCGCCAATACTGATAGAATTCATATGGGCTTGTCTTTTCGGGGTCAAGCCAAACGGCACCCGAAGCTGTCTTGCCCATCTTCTTGCCCTCGGAGTTCATAAGCAGGGTGATCGTCATTGCATAGGCGTCCTTGCCGAGCTTCTTTCTGATAAGCTCTGTGCCGCCGAGCATATTTGACCACTGGTCGTCGCCGCCGAACTGCATATTACAGCCGTACTCCTTGAAAAGGTGATAGAAGTCGTAGCTCTGCATGATCATGTAGTTGAACTCAAGAAAGCTCAGACCCTTTTCCATTCTCTGCTTGTAGCATTCGGCACGAAGCATGTTGTTGACCGAGAAGCATGCGCCGACCTCACGAAGAACCTCAACATAGTTGAGGTCGAGAAGCCAATCGGCATTGTTAACCATCATTGCCTTGCCCTCACCAAACTCGATGAAGCGGCTCATCTGCTTTTTGAAGCAGGCTATGTTGTGGTCGATATCCTCTTTGGTGAGCATCTTTCTCATGTCGGTTCTGCCCGAGGGGTCACCGATCATGCCTGTGCCGCCGCCGAGGAGGGCGATCGGTCTGTTGCCTGCCATCTGGAGTCTTTTCATAAGGCAGAGAGCCATGAAGTGACCGACATGGAGGCTGTCGGCTGTCGGGTCAAAGCCGATGTAGAAAACGGCCTTTCCGTTGTTGATAAGCTCCTTGATTTCGTCTTCGTCCGTGACCTGAGCAATGAGTCCACGGGCAACAAGTTCGTCATAGATTGTCATTTTAACATATCCTTTCTCATGAATATAAAGACAGAAAAAGCCCCCTGCCCTTAGGGCAGAGGACGAATTATCGTGTTACCACCTCTGTTCACCGCACCCTCACGGGAACGGCCTCGGCGAGTACATATATACTCTGACATTTAACGCATGCACACGGCGCAGCCTACTGCGATTTTCAGCTGCGCAGCTCAGGGATGTATTTGGGCGAAGCTCTCACACTTTCTCACACCGACCGAAAGCTCTCTTTGCATCCTTTTTCGCTTACTTCTTCCCGTCAAAGCTGTTGGAAGCATTATATATTGTTTAAAGAATTTTGTCAAGCGGTTGACGAAAAAAAGAAAAAAGTGTAGAATATCTTTCGGTTAAAAAAGGAGCGAAAAGATATGAGAATGCGAAGAAAAAAGAATCTTGATAAAAGACTGGAAAGCTGCGGCGATTTGATTTTTTCCGTCGAGAGTGAGGATAAAAATTTTAACACGGCGATTGAAGAAAAGGAATATATCGACCTTGAAAAATGGTTCGGCAATTCCAATCCTGTTCGTCTTGAGGTCGGCTGCGGCAAGGGTCAGTTCGCCGCCGAGATTGCAAAGCGCAACCCCGATATCAACTATATTGCGGTCGAAAAATGCGCCAATGTTGTTGTGATCGCCGCCGAAAGAGCTGCTGAGGAGAGCATTCCGAATTTGCGTTTCATCAAAGGCTCGGCGGAGTATCTTCCGAAATATTTACCCGACGGGATTTTTGACAGGGTGTATCTCAATTTTTCCTGCCCGTTTCCGAAAAAGAAATACGCAAATCACCGCCTGACAAACAGAAAATTTCTTGCGATTTTTGACCGTCTCATGACCCCGAACGGTGAAATTCATCAAAAGACGGACAATATGCATTTCTTTGAATATTCGATTCAGGAGTTTTCGGAATACGGAATGGCGATCAAAAATGTTTCGCTTGATCTCCACGGCAGCAACTTTGAGGGCAACATTGTGACGGAATACGAAAAGCGATTTTCGGATCTCGGTCAGCCTATCTACCGACTTGAAGCATATAAAAGATAATTAGGGCAATACCGCACACCTCGATCGTACGGTATTGCCTCAATTACTTTTTCAGCTCAACTATCGTAATATTTTTCGCCGGAATTTTTGCCTGATTTATAACAAGATCCTTGATTTGCAGCGAGATATTATCCGTCAGAACGCCGTTGCCGACTATGACCTGACAAACATCGCCGTCGATTATTACCAAGCACTCGTTTGAAATTTTTGCCGTGATGAGATTTTCAAGATCTGCCTCGCTTTTAATTGCCTTTGAAAGCTCCGCCAAGGCCTCGCCGGCTTCCTCGGCTGCCTCGGAATCGGACTTTGCGTCCTTTATTACGGCGTTGAGGGTTTCCTTTGCCTCGTCGTGCGCCGCCTCCCGCTTGACCTTGAAATCCGCCATCGTTTCCGAGGCTGCGGTAGTTGCGGAAACATATTGCGCATCGCCTAAATTTTCGACCTGACGGTTGGCTGTGGTTTTGCTTGTGTCGATTGTTGATTTAACTCCCGGTCTTGCGAAATACCAGTTCACGAAAACCGCCGCCGAGAGCGTCAGCACAAGCGCAGCCGAAACTATTTGCTTCTTTTTGATTATCATATTCATCTCTGCCCTCCGATATATTATTCCGATGTCGGTTTGATTTTTGCAATGCTTATCCGATTTGTTGTTATTCCCAAAACGGCAGAAACGGTTGCGACGATCTCCTGCCTGACATTGGCTGAGTCCGCACCCTCGCAGACAACTGCAACGCCCCTGATCTCAGGCTCAATGACCTTGAGAAGCAGCCCCGTCTCGTTATCGTCGGAATCGATCACTATGTATTCCCGTTCCTTTGAGCCGTCGCTGCTTTTTTCCTTGATCGCATACACATTTTCGTCTCCCGAGGCGAGAGTGACCATGACCTCCGTTCGGCCTGCGCCGTTGATTTGCGAAACGATTTTTGTTAAACGCTTTTCAACATCCTCCTCGTAGCTGTCACGGATATCCGCTGCGGCTTCCTCGCTCTTTTTGTCGGAGGAATCTTCTCCTTTCGGCATGATTTCCGAAAGACTCAGCATAATTATTCCTGCAAGACCGACGCAAACTATTGCTGCGATTTTTTTGTCACGCTTAATTTTTTCGAGGATTTTTTCAACGGCTTTTTTCATTCGCTCACCTCGATTTTTGCTTCGATTCCCAGTTGATTTTTCAAATTTTTCTCGGCATTTTCAAAAAGATTTTCGTAAATTTTTTCTGCAAAAATTTGAACGCTTTCTATCTTCATTTCGTTGCCGTTCTCTATATTGATACTTATGCGAATGTCCGCATTTTTTATTCCGCATTCATTGAGAATGTCGGAAATTTTTTCTTTTATTTCATCCTGCAAATGCTCGACGGCCTCGTCGTTCGTCGAGGGAGCTGACCGAGCTTCCGGCAGCTCAAGTCCGTTAATTATTTTCATTGGGTCGGCGTTCGAGAGGAAGGGGCTGAGAATTGCACACATGAGGAAGAGCGAAACAGCCGTGCGAACAAGCTTTTCCGTTGAACCTTCCGGGGCGAAAAAAAGGACGATCGCGCCTGCCATTGCGGAAATTGTTATGCCGAATGCCCATTGCTTTATTTCGTTCATTTTATCCCGCCTTTACAACAAGAATGAGCGCGGTTGAAATTATAAAAAGCACTGCATTGAAAAGTAAAACCACATTTAAAAGAGTAAGCGATGACGCAAGCGCACGCAGAAGCTCGGCGATCCCGTTTTGGTTAAAAAGCTCGCCGATCGCCGCCGACAGCTTCAGCGCAAAAATCCAGAAAAGAAGCTGGAGGCATGACGGAAGATTGACGAGAGCGACAGCGGCGATGCCGAAAATTCCGAGTGTGCTTTTTACAAGGACAAGGCTGCCGATTATTCCCGAATATGCTTCGCTTAGGGCACCGCCGACAACCGGAACCGCCGAACTTATAACAAGCTTTATACCTTTTGAAGCAACGGTGTCCGCAGCGTTTGCAAGAGCGCCCTTGATACCCAAGAAGGATACAAAAAGCGTAGAAACGAAGGTCAGAACCACCGTTACGGATTTTTTTATAAGCGAGGTTATTCCGCCGAGCTTAAAGGACGGCATGATAGAGCCTGTCACATCAAGAGCCATGACTGCCCCGACAACGGGAACTATGCAGCCGTTTGAAATACCCGATATGATCTGCGCTCCCGTAAAGGCTATTGACCGAAAGCTTGCCGCAAGCGTCGGATTGCCCGCAACGGTAACGACGGCGGCGAGAACGGGAATAAGGGCGAGCATCAGCTTTTCGCTGACGGCGATCGAAGCTGCTGCGGAGCTGATTGCGGTTGAAAGGGGAGATATGACGGAAATTATGCAAAGCAAAGTCCCGACGATATCGACCGCCGTCTTTATTTTTGTATCCTCCGGGGAGAAGCAATCGAAAATCGCAACCAAAATTATTACCGCGGCAAGACGAACTGCGGAGCGAGTCGGTGCTTCGATATTGCCGGTGATAAGTTTCTTCGCCAGGGTGAAAATCTTCTGCGGCGTAACGCTGAGCATAGAGTTGAAATCTGCGGTATCTGCGCCTATATCCTTCAAAAGCTCCTGGGTTTCGGAGCTGAGGGAGTCGTATATTTCCTTAACATCGTCGGCGTAGGTCTTTGCGCATGACGAAACGGTGAGCAGGAGAGAGGCGAGCGTAAAAAGCAATAGTATTTCCGTTATTTTTCTCAGCTTCATTTTAATCAAGCAGCCCCTTTGAAATTTCGGCAAGAGTTTTTATCAGCGAAAAACACATGGCGAGAATAACCGACTTCCCGACAAGCTCGACAACGGTTGCCAGAGCGGAATTTGCGCTGTCCTTACAGATATCCGAAGCGATTTTTGTTACGGCGGCAATGCCGAGAATTTTGATAAGCAGCTCAAGGTAGCTGTCGTTCAGAAACTCGGCGTCGGAGAAAAGTCCGCCCGCTTCGGCAAAAATATTTTTGAGATATCCTATTGAAACCGACGCAAGAACCGTTATTCCCGCAAGCTGGACAATAACCGCAAGCTCGGGTCTTTGCTGCCTGACAACGATGACAAGAACGGCGCAGATAATGCCGATCAGCGCAAATTTAACCGTTTCCATATCAAAATCCCACAAAAGACGCCGCCGAGGAATAAAGCTCTTTCAATTCGGGAATCAGCATTGCAACGACGGCGAGCAATCCGGCGAGCACAACAAGCATTGCGTACTCGTCACGACCCGAGCGGCTGAGAATTTGCTGAAGCACGGCAACAATGATTCCAATCGTCGCAATTTTGATTACCAGTTCCATATTCCGCTCCTAAAACAAGATTATAAAAGCTCCGATTCCGGACAGCATTCCGAGCCCGCACGCAAGGGAGGCATATCTTTTGCGCTTTTCACGAGCTTCGGCAAGCCGCTCGTTTATAAGCCCTTCATGGTAGCGGCAGCTTGCGATCTGACCGTCGGCGTCGCTCCTGCCCAAGCTCTCCCCGAACGAGTAAAGAATGCACGAATCTTCGGCGTCTATACATTTGCACTCATGAATCGACCGTGACCATGCGTTCATAAAATCAATATTTTTTTCAAAAAGCGAAAGGCAAAGCGGCAAAAAATCAAGCTCGGAAAGCTCGTCTTTTTTGCCGAGCAGATCAATCAATTCGGGTGTCGGACGGTTGAGAAATCTTATTTCGTTTTCAGCCGTGCCGAGCATCAGCAGAATTTTTTCAAGTATGCGAACCCGTCGGCTCAGCCGAAACGCAATATATTGCCCGACCATTGCGCAGGCAAGTCCGATTGAAATAAGTGATAAAAGCCTCATTGTTTTTCCTTTCAGCTTCGATTTGGGCAATACCGTGCATCTCTGTTGCGAGGTATTGACTCTATCAATATTTTTTTGACGGCAAAATTTTTATCGCTCAGAAAAACGCAGGCCTCTGCCGCTCCGGCTTCGCTGAGCAGGGCGTATTGCGGTCTGCGTTTAAGCTCGTGAAGCTCCGAGCAGTGCATAGTCACGATAAACTTAACGCCGCAGTTGACGAGCGTGCAAAGCTTTCGGGCTTCCTCAACCGAGCCTATCTCGTCGCAGACGACGATATCCGGCGAAAGCGTGCGCACGGCGATTTCAATACCCGGAATTTTCGGATAGTTTCTCAAAACATCGGTATTGATGCCGAGATTGTAGCCGCTCATTTCGCTTCGTTCGTCGATTATAACGAGCTTTTTCTGCTCCTCATCGGAGATAAGGCGGCAAAGGTCACGCAAAACGGTGGTCTTTCCCGACATGGGTGCGCCGCAGATGATCGTGTTGCACATTCTTCCGTGGAAAAGACGGCTGTAAATCGGTGCGGCGCATCCGCAGTATTCGCCGGGAATACGAATGTTAAGCCCCTCAATGCTGCGAACGGAGGTGATTTTTCCGTCATGAACAACCGCCGTGCCGTAAACTCCGACCCGCATCCCGCCGTTAAGCGTGATGAAGCCCTCGGCGATGTTGTCGGTGAGGCTGTGAACGGAATAGCCGCACATTTTGACGAAAATTTCTTCAATTTCTGCTTTTGAAAGCGAAAAAAGATTTTCAGAGTAAAAATTAGTCAGCCGCCCGGTCGGGGTGATAAAATTCGTTTGTTCGGGAAAAACAAAGGCGACGGGCTTTTCGGCTCTCAGCCGTATTTCGCAAAGCTCACCGAGGTCCTTTTCGGCAGCCGACGCAAAAATCGGGGGAAGATATTTCAAAAGAGAGCCGATGTTGTCTTTTTTATTCAGCTGCATTTTTATCACCATTTATTTCTTATGAAATCTTGTCCCGAAATAGAACAGGGAAGATTTAAAATATGTGTGAATTTTCTTCGGTGCTTATTGAAAGATTGACGGTAATGTGGTACTATAATAAAGTCAGTAATGATGTGATCCGAAAGGATTTTACGATATTGCCTTAACAGAGAGGAATGAGCTTATTGAAAGTAAAAAAGAGCTTTTTGAAAAAGAACCCCGATTCGAAGCTTGCAAAATTTATTGACCGCAATATATATATCGTGCTTGCATTTGTTTGCAGCGCGGTTCTTATGCTGCTGGTTTATTATTGCTTTGATATTATTCCGTTCGGCAACAAAACTGTTCTGAGAATGGATCTTTACCATCAGTACGGTCCGCTCTTTGCCGAGCTTTATGACAGATTGACCCAGTTCAAGAGTATGCTCTATTCATGGAACACGGGCGGCGGCGGAGCTTTCCTCGGCAATTATTACAATTATCTCTCAAGCCCGATCGGTGGGTTGATAGTCCTGCTTTTCGGTCACAAGAATGTTCCCGAAGCGATCGGCACAATGGTTTTTGTCAAGAATGCTCTTGCGGCGGCGGCAATGGCTTTTTATCTCAAAAAATCCAATAAAAAGAACGATTTCACAATTTCCGCATTCGGCATTCTCTACGCATTTTGCGGTTTCTTCATTGCATATTACTGGAATATAATGTGGATCGACGCAATGTATCTGCTTCCGCTTGTCGTTCTCGGAATCGAACGCATTATCAACAAGCAGAAGGCGACCTTCTATATCGTTGCGCTTACGGTTTCATTTTTCTCGAATTATTATATGTCTTATATGATCTGCATTTTTGCGGTTCTTTACTTCTTGGTTTATTTCTTCTCGAATTATTCAATCAAGGAAATTCTTCCGACCAAGCCGATCTATGTTGACGAGGACGGCGAGATTTACAACAGAAGGATAGACAATGTTGTTTACAGTCGTTTTGTAACCTCGGGTCTGCTTTTCACTCTCGGCTCGTTCGTTGCCGTCGGACTTTCGGCAATCGCCCTTGTTCCGACATATTTCTGTCTCAAGGCGTGCTCGGCGACCTCCGGAACATTTCCGAGCGACTATCAGTTCTATAACAATATTTTTGATTTTCTTGCGAATCATCTCACCTCGCTTGAACCGACGATCAGAAGCAGCGGCGAGGATGTTCTGCCGAATGTTTATTGCGGAATCGTCACCGTTATGCTTGTTCCTCTTTATATTTTCTGCGACAAAATCAAGGCTAAGGAGCGTGCGGCGCATATTATTCTGCTTGCCGTTTTTTTCCTCGGCTTCAATTTGAATTATCTCAACTATATCGTTCACGCATTCCATTTTCCGAACGATCTGCCGTTCAGATTTTCGTTTATTTACTCGTTCGTTTTGCTTTCGATTGCTTACAAGGCGCTTATCAATATCAAATCCTTTTCGACCAAGGCACTGCTCGGTACGGGCGTTGCAACCGTTCTTTTTGCGGTTCTTGTTCAAAGGCTCGGCTCAAAGAATGTTACGGAAACCTCGATTTATCTCAGCATAGCTTTTGTTGTGGTTTATACCGTTGTTCTCGGACTGATGAAAAAGAAAAATTTTGCTCATTCTGCGGTTTCGCTGCTTCTTATGTGCTGCGTATTTGCCGAGGTTGCGGTCAGCGACACGAGCCATTTTGTAATGAGTCAGCAGAAGCCGAACTTTGTCAACGGCTACACCGAATTCAGGGAACTTAAGGAAAAGCTCGACGCAGTTGAGGGAACGGATAAGTACAGAATGGAGCTTACGGATATCAACACCCTTATGGACGCTTCGTGGTTCAATTATAACGGCGTTTCGGTTTTCTCCTCAATGGCTTACGAAAAGTCCGCAAATCTCCAACATAATCTCGGACTGAACAGCAACTATATCAACAGCTATATCTATGCTCCGCAAACTCCCGTATACAATGCGATGATGTCGCTTAAATATCTTGTGAATAACGACGAATCCATTATGAACGAGCAGCTTTTTGAAAAGGTTGCCGAGAACGATAAGTTTGTTGCTTACAGAAACAATTATTATCTTCCGCTCGCATATTGCGTGAGCGAAGAGGTTGAAAAATGGAATCCGACAGGTTCAAATCCGTTTGAAATTCAGAACGACTACTGGACAAGAGCGACAAATGTTGGCGATGTCTTCACAAAAATTCCGGCAACGACCTATAAAACCGAAAATATCAGAGATGACGAACAGCTGCTTTCCGAGAATTTCACTTATTTCAAGGACGCAGTGAACGACAGCGGCACGATCGTTCGCAAATACGAGATTCCCGAATCGCAGAATGTATATCTTTATGTTGACTGCCAAAGCGCAGAGAGCTTTGACATTTCCGGCACGAACGGACTTTCAAAGACCCAGTCACCGGACGATCCTTATGTAATTGACTGCGGATATTTTGAAGCGGGCGAGATCCTTACGCTTGAAATAATCATTCCTGCGGACAAGGAATCGGGCTATGCCGATATCTATGCCGTCGGACTTGATATGAATAATTTTGAAGCGGGATACAACAAGCTTTCCGCAGCCTCAATGGATATAACCGAGTTCACCGATACGCATATCAAGGGAACTGTTACCGTCAAGGCAAGTGAGCTTGTCTACACCTCGATCAACTATGATGAGGGCTGGGAGATCACCGTTGACGGCGAAAAAATCGACGCCGTTGCAATAGGCGACGCTCTCATCGGAATTGACGCAGCACCGGGAACGCACACGATTGAAATGACCTATAAGCCGAAGGGCTTCGGGATAGGAGCAATCGTTTCCGGCGGCACGCTCTTTGCCTTCGTTGCGGCTCTTGTGATAATTCATATTGTTAAAAAGAAGAGATACGCAAAGATGCTCGGCGTTGAAGCCGATGTGATGGATTACGGTGCGTCCGACGACACTCCGACGGGAATAGACGCTTTGATGGCTCAGGATCTCGGCGAAAACGCAACCGTCGAGGACGCTGAAAAGCTGCTCGATGTTCCCGATGAGTTCGAGATGAATAAGCACGATCCGACCGAAACTCTCAACCGTGCGGACGAGATTCTGAATACGCAGAAAATAAACATCAAAGAAATTCTTTCCCAAATAGACAGCAATGACGATTCGGAGGAAGACGAATGAACAGAACAATAATCACGGTTATCGGAAAGGACAGGGTAGGCATAATCGCAAAAATTTGCGCTTACCTTGCCGAGAACGACATCAATGTGCTTGACATCAATCAGTCCATCGTTCAGGGATTTTTCAACATGATAATGATCGTTGATACTCATAATGCCGAAAAGGACTTTGCCGTTCTCAACAGTGAAATTGAAAAAATCAGCGAAGAGCTCGGCGTCAAAATCAAGATGCAGCACGAGGATATTTTCAATGTTATGCACAGGATCTGAGGTAGACTATGATAAATTCATTTGAGGTTCGTGAGACGAACAAAATGATTGAAGAGAATAATCTCGATGTGCGCACGATCACCATGGGGATAAGCCTGCTCGACTGCGTTTCGTCCGAGGTTGACGCCGTCTGCGAGAATATCTATAAAAAGATTCTTTCAAAGGCGAGTCGGCTTGTTGAAACGGGCGATGAAATTGCGCTTGAGTTCGGAATACCGATTGTAAACAAGCGTGTTTCCGTAACGCCGATTTCGCTTATCGGCGCAGCTTGCTGCAAAACGACTTCGGACTTTGTGAAAATTGCAAAGACGCTTGACCGTGCGGCGAAGGAGATAAATGTGAATTTTATCGGCGGATTTTCGGCTCTTGTTTCAAAGGGCATGACCCCTGCCGAAAAGCTGCTTATCGAGTCCATCCCCGAGGCTCTCGCTTCAACCGAAAGGGTTTGCAGCTCGGTCAATGTCGGCTCGACTAAGACGGGAATCGACATGGACGCAGTTAAGCTCCTCGGCGAAACGATAATTAAAACTGCCGAGCTTACAAAGGAAAACGACTCCATCGGCTGCGCAAAGCTTGTTGTGTTCTGTAATGCTCCCGACGACAACCCGTTTATGGCGGGCGCATTCCACGGCGTGACAGAGGCGGACACTGTAATAAATGTCGGCGTCAGCGGACCGGGCGTTGTTAAGCGTGCCATCAGTGAAACAAAGTGCAGTGACTTCGGTACGCTTTGCGAAACGATAAAGAAAACCGCCTTCAAGGTCACAAGGGTGGGCCAGCTTGTTGCGAAGGAGGCGTCGCAAAGGCTCGGCGTTCCGTTCGGAATCATTGATCTTTCACTTGCTCCGACGCCTGCGATCGGTGACAGCGTTGCCGAAATATTGGAGGAAATGGGACTTGAATATGTCGGCGCGCCGGGAACGACGGCGGCGTTGGCTCTTTTGAACGATCAGGTGAAAAAGGGCGGTATAATGGCTTCGTCATATGTCGGCGGACTTTCGGGCGCATTTATTCCCGTGTCCGAGGATCAGGGCATGATTGATTCGGTCAATGCAGGTATGCTTACTCTCGAAAAGCTTGAGGCTATGACCTGCGTTTGCTCGGTCGGTCTTGATATGATCGCAATTCCCGGCAATACGAAAGCTTCGACAATATCGGGTATAATTGCCGACGAGATGGCGATAGGAATGATAAATCAGAAAACCACGGCGGTCAGATTGATTCCCGTTATCGGCAAAGATGTCGGCGATTCCGTCGAATTCGGCGGCTTGCTCGGCTATGCTCCGATAATGCCGGTCAACGGTGCGGACTGCTCGGATTTCATCAACAGGGGCGGCAGGATTCCTGCGCCGATACACTCGTTTAAAAATTAGTTATGAAAAGCTTTGAAATAAAATCAAATGACGCCGGTCAACGGCTTGACAAGTTTATAAAAAAGGGTATGCCTAATCTGCCGCAGTCTCTGATGTATAAATACATCAGAAAAAAGCGTATCAAGGTTAACAATAAGCGTGCTGAAATTTCAACGATTTTGCAGGTCGGAGATATTGTTGATATGTATATCAATGACGAATTTTTCGTCAAGCCGGAGACTCGTTACGATTTCACGGGCGCACCGAGCAAGCTCGATATTCTCTACGAGGACGAAAATATTATGCTCCTTGATAAAAAGGCCGGCTTGCTCTGCCACCCCGACGACAGGGAGTATGTTGACACGCTCATAACGAGGATAAAAAAATATCTTTATACAAAGGGCGAATACAAGCCCGATGAGGAAAATTCATTCACTCCCGCGCTCGTCAACAGAATTGACAGGAACACCGGCGGAATAGTCATAGCCGCCAAGAATGCCGAAAGCCTCAGAATCATGAACGCTCAGATGAAGCAGAGAACCAATCTCAAAAAGTTCTACCTTTGCGTTTGCCATGGAGTCATGGAGCGTGACAGCGGACTTTTGGAGGGGTATCTCGTAAAGGACGAGAAAAAGAACACTGTTAAAATTTTCAAGCAGCCGTGCGAGGGAGCGAAAGAGATTCGCACAAAGTATAAGGTGCTCGGCAGAGATTACGATAAACAGCTCAGCCTCGTTGAGGTCGAGCTTATGACGGGCAGAACTCATCAGATAAGGGCGCATTTTGCTTCAATCGGTCATCCGCTGCTCGGCGACGGAAAATACGGCACGAACAAGCTCAACAAGGATTTCGGCTATCGCAAGCAATGCCTTTATTCCTACAAGCTGGTTTTCATGTTCGACGAAAGCGCAGGTATCCTCTCCTATCTTCATTCAAGGGAGTTTGAGGTTAAGGATGTTTGGTTTAAGCGTGAATTTGAAAACGGAACATTATAAAAAACAACCGCTCTCCGAGATGGAAAGCGGTTAATTTTTTATTCGGTTTTATCGTCCCGAATCGGTTTGATTACCCTCTTGTAAAGCACAATAAAGCAGGTGACCGAAACGACGGACGCGGCAAAATCGGCGACTGAATAGGACCACCAAACAAGGCTGTCGTTGCCGATCGAAAGGCCGTATCTCGCAAGGATATAGGCCGCCGGAATGAGCACGATAAGCTGGCGTATAAACGAGCTTATCATTGAAAAAACGCTCTTACCAAAGGACTGGAACACGCCGCTGAGGGCGATGTTCATACCGGCGAAAAGGAAGCTGATGCTGATTATTTTCAGCGCAGGAATGCCGATTTTGAGCATCTCCGGTGTTGCCGAGAAAAATCCGAGAAGGAACTCCGGCAAAAGGAAGAAAAGCAATGCGCCGATGATGCTGAAAAATTCGGCATATATGACCGAAAGCTTTATGGTTTTCAGCATACGGGGCTTGTTTTGAGCACCGTAATTGTAGGCGATTATCGGAATAACTCCGTTGTTAAGACCGAAGATGGGCATACAAATAAAGCTGTTAAGCTTGAAAAACGCGCCGAAAACATTGACCGAAAGCTCCTTGCCGAGGGTGTATGCAATGAGAATTTTATTCATGAAATAGGTCATGACAGAGCCGATTGCGATCATGAGTATCGACGGAACGCCGATTTTATAAATTTCACCTATCAAGCGTCCGTTCGGCTTGAATTTTTTGAAATCAAGATGAAGATCCGGATTTTTGCGACGGTTGAAATAAACGGCGAGAATAAATGCGACGATCTGACCGATGACCGTTGCGATCGCTGCACCTCTGACTCCCATTTTGAACACAAAAATGAATACGGGGTCAAGAATAATATTGATGATTGCACCGACGCCCTGAGTTATCATTGTGTAAAAGGTTCTGCCCGTGGACTGTAAAAGGCGTTCGTACATGATTTCAAAGAAAACTCCGAAGCCTGCGCCGCAGCAGACCTGAAGATACTTTGTACCCTCGTCGATAATATAGGGAACAGAGGTCTGAGAGCCGATGAAAAGCCTTGAGCCGAACACGCCGAAAAAGAAAAACGCTATTGAACTGAGCAGAGCAAGAAAAACTCCGTTTTCGGCAATTTTGTTTGCCCGTTCGCCGTTCTTTTCGCCGAGCGCACGGGAGATTAGCGCATTAACGCCGACCGCCGTACCCGTTGCAAAGCCTATCATGAGGTTCTGTGCCGGGAACGAAAGCGAAACCGCCGTAAGCGATTCCTGATTGACCATTGCGACAAAGACCGAGTCGACGATGTTGTACAACGCCTGAACGAGCATGGAAATTATCATCGGCAACGACATATTTACTATAAGCTTGTTTATGGGCATAATGCCCATTTTATTTTCCTCCAAAATGTCCTCTCCTTTCATTTGCAAGCTATTATATCATATCACGACACAATTTGCTATACAAAGTTCACAAACAGTAATCTGCATATTTTGTGCATAATAGCAGGATATGCTGTGGTGAATGTATAAAAATATACTTTTGGGTAATGCGCAGCGGAAGTACTCGGTACGGTTTAACTTTCTCTGATAATCAAGTTAGACTGTACAGCATATTAAAAAGGACGACCGATAAGCCGTCCGTGTACTCTATTGATGTCGCTATTGAAAAATTGTTATTCTACCATCAGCAAGCCGAAATGGTTTTGTTTTTCTCCCTTATCACGAAGAGTATGTATCTCTAATCCGTTATTCCGAACTGTTGCAAATACATCAATGCCGCATGCTTCCATAGACGGAACAGTTTTACCGGGAAAATTACAGTAATCGGGATTGCATTTCTTGCATTTTTTGCAAGGTCCGCTACCGAAAGCAATGACTTTATAATATCCGTCCAAGAACAACTCTCTTGCAACACGAACCGCTAACGGTGTTACGATTTCCATTTCATGGCAGCGAAACAAAATGCCGTATTGAAAGCAATCTAACATATCTTGAGTTTCTTTCCATGTGGGAGAATTTGGCGGACAGCAGTGACTCTTTCCGTATGTATCGCAACCGAATCGGCAACGGTAAACCGTCCATGCCGCCGTTTGTATACTTTTGGCATCAATTTTAATTGCCAAATCTGCTCCGTTATCCTTTAATAAAGAAAAATACTTTTCCATCCTCATAAGCTCCTTGAACTTTATTTCGGTTAAGTCTATATTATCATATAATAATAAAAAATACAAGAACAGCCGCAGTGTTTTATTTCACTGTGGCTGTCGGTTATTTTAATGATAAATTACTCCGCTACAACTTCCTTGAGAATTTGAATTGCCTTTTTAAGGTCGTCCCAATCAATGCTGAGGGAGGGGAGAAGTCTGACCTTTGTTTTAGCCGTAAGAACAAGCACACCCTTTTCGATGCAGGCGTTTGCAATCTCCTTTGCCGGCTTGTCTGTTTCAACGCCGATCATAAGTCCGAGTCCGCTGACGGATTTAACGCCCTTTGCGCCCTCAAGCTCCGAGAAGATGTAAGCCGATTTTTCTTTGACCTCATTGAGAAGCTTATCGTCGATTCTTTTGATGATGTTGCACGCACCTGCGCAGCTTACGGGGTTGCCGCCGAAGGTTGAACCGTGCGAGCCGTAAGTGAGAACATTCTCTACTTTTTCGCCGAGCATTGTTGCGCCGATCGGAAGTCCGCCGCCGAGACCCTTTGCCGTTGTGACAACATCGGGCTGGATTCCGTAGTGCATATAGGCGTAAAGTTCGCCCGTTCTGCCGTTGCCGGTCTGAACCTCGTCGATGATGAGAAGCATGTCCTTTTCCTTGACAAGCTCTGCGACAGACTTAACGAAATCCTCGTCAAGCTTGCAAACGCCGCCCTCGCCCTGAACAAGCTCCATCATGACTGCGACGCACTTGTCGGTGTCAACGAATTTTTTTACATCGTCAAAATTGTTGGCTTCGGCATAGACAAAGCCCTCCGGGAACGGACCGAAATCGGTGTGGAAAACATCCTGTCCCGTCGCCTTGAGCGTTGCTATCGTTCTGCCGTGGAAGCTGTTTTTAAGTGTGATTATCGTTGAATGGCTCTCATCGCCGTATTTGTCGAAAGCATATTTTCTTGCAACCTTGATTGCGCACTCGTTGGCCTCAGCGCCGCTGTTTGCAAAGAAAACCTTTTTCATTCCGGTTCTCTCGCAGAGAAGCTCGGCAAGAGTCGAGCACGGTTCGGAATAGTAAAGGTTCGAGGTATGGGGAAGGACGGAAAGCTGATGTGTAACCACCTGCTGCCATTCGTCGTCGGCAACGCCGAAAATATTTACGGCAATTCCGCTGCCGAGGTCGATATATTCTTTTCCGCTGCTGTCCTTGAGGATTGCTCCCTTGCCGCTGACAAGCTCAATGGGGAATCTTGCATAGGTGTTGGCAACGAACTGCTTATCGTTTGATGTGATGCTCATTTTTGTCAGACCTTTCTTATTTATCACCTTTGACAAACATCGTTCCGATGCCCTCGTCGGTGAGAACTTCTATTATAATTGAATGGGGAATTCTTCCGTCAATAACGAATACCTTTCGGACGCCGAGATTGATGGCATCGACACAGCACTGCACCTTCGGAATCATGCCTCCGGAGATTATTCCGTCGTCCATGAGCTTAGGAGCGTCCTCGGCAAAAATTTTTGAGATAAGAGTTGTCGGGTCGTCCTTGTCTCTGAGTATTCCCGCAATATCGGTCATGGAAATAAGGCTTTCCGCCTTTAGTCTGCCTGCGATTCCTGCGGCGACCGTATCGGCATTGATATTGTATGTGTTGCCCTCGTCGTCGAATCCGACGGTCGAAACAACGGGAATATATCCCATTTCGATAACATCAAGGATAGGTTGAACATTGATATCGGTAATTTCACCGACGAATCCAAGCTCCTTTGCTTTCGGCTTTGCTTTGATCATTCCGCCGTCCGAGCCGCTCAAGCCGATCGCCTTTCCTCCCTTTGAGCAAAGCAGATTGACAAGGCTCTTGTTGATTTTTCCGGCAAGAACCATCTGAACTACATCTGCCGTTTCCTTGTCCGTTACACGCAGTCCGTTGACAAATTCGCTCTTTTTGCCGATTCTGTTCAGCATACCCGTAATCTCGGGACCGCCGCCGTGGACGAGCACAACCTTGATTCCGATCGTCGAGAGCAAAATAATATCGCTCATTACGGACTCTTTCAGTTCCTCGCTGATCATGGCGTTTCCGCCGTATTTCACAACAAGGATTTTATTGTTATATTTTTGAATGTAGGGGAGAGCACGGGTAAGGATTCCGGCTTTCTCTTCCATTGAAATTTCCATCTTTCAGTCACCTCAGGTTCTGTAGTCACCGTTGATTTTTACATATTCATATGTGAGGTCACAGCCCCATGCCGTTGCGTCGCAGTCGCCGTCGTTGAGGTCAACAAGAATCTCGATCTCTTTTTCAAGAAGGATTTCCTTTGCCTTTTCCTCCGAGAAGTCAACTCCTGCGCCGTTATGGCAAACTATAATTGTTCCCTTGGCGGATTTGAAGCTCACATCGATCTTGTTGATGTCAACATCCGCACCGCTGTAGCCGATAGCGCAAAGCACACGGCCCCAGTTTGCGTCCGCACCGAACATTGCCGCCTTAGTGAGCGATGAGCAGATAACCGATTTTGCAACCTTTTTGGCAATCTCGTCGGTCTTGCCGCCGGTCACCTTGCATTCGAGCAGCTTCGTTGCACCCTCACCGTCGCCTGCGATTTTTCTTGAAAGATAAACGCTGACATAGTGGAGAGCTTCGCAGAATTTATCATATGCTTCGCCCTCGCTGTCGATGAGCTTGTTGCCGGCCATTCCGTTGGAAAGAACCGCAAATGTATCGTTGGTCGAGGTGTCGCCGTCAACGCTTATCATGTTGAATGAGGTTTTAACATCCTCGCTGACAGCCTTTTGAAGCATTTCGCTTGTGATTGCAACATCGGAGGTGACGAAAACAAGCATGGTTGCCATATTCGGGTGGATCATGCCGCTGCCCTTGGCGATTCCGCCGATTCGGCACTCAACGCCGTCAATATCAAAGCTGATCGCGATTTCCTTCTTCTTCGTGTCGGTCGTCATGATGCCCTCTGCGGCAAAACCGCTGTTGTCGTAATCAAGACCTGCGACAAGCTCGGACATTCCGTTTGCTATCGGGGTAAGGTTGAGCGGCATACCGATAACGCCTGTTGAACCGACGATAACATCGTCCTTGTTTATTCCGAGAGCATCCTCAACGAGCTGACCCATTGCTTCCGCTTTTTCGATTCCGTCGGCGTTGCAGGTGTTTGCAATGCCGCTGTTGCAGATGATTGCCTGAGCGTATCCGTCGGAGAGATGCTTTTGATTAACAAAAATCGGCGCACCCTTGACAAGATTGGTTGTATAAACTGCCGCCGCCGCAGCCTTTACATCGCTGACAATGAGCGAAAGGTCGCGCTTCGATTTGTTCTTTCTGATTCCGCAGTGGATTCCGTTGGCCTTGAAGCCCTTTGCGGCGCAGATGCCGCCTTCGATTGTTTTCATCATTTTATACCTCGAGTCCTGTTTTTTCGTCTGTTCCGAGAAGAATGTTCATGTTCTGTATAGCCGCTCCGGAAGCGCCCTTGCCGAGATTGTCATATCTCGACATCAGCAGAATTCTGTCCTCGTTGCCCTCAACGAATATCTCCATTGAGTCGTTGAACGAGAGCTTGTTGGAGCAGATGAAACCGTTCTCGCCGATTTCTTCTTTATATTTTACAATATCCGAATGATATTTTTTTGAATAAATTTTCTTGATGTCCGCAATTGTAATGCCGTTGAGCTGCTCCTTAAAAAGGGGAACGCTGACGAGCATACCACTGTAGTAATCGGCAACGATCGGACAAAAAGCGGGGGACGCATTGATTCCGGTGATCGCCCTCATCTCTTTGAGGTGCTTGTGATTTTGCGTTAAGCCGTACTGCCTCGGCGATTCAAGCGCGGTTTCCGGTTCGGCAGATTCATATTCGGCAATCATTTTCTTGCCGCCTCCGCTGTAGCCTGTCAGTGAATGGCAGGTCAAAAGCGCATCGGGAGAAATTGCACCGGCTTCGACAAGGGGATAAACAAGCGAAATGAAGCCGCTTGCGTGACAGCCGGGAACGGCAATTCGGTTTGAATTTTTTATCTTTTCTCTGTGAGCTTCGGAAAGCTCGGGGAAACCGTATGCCCAGCCGGGATCGGTTCTGTGAGCAGTCGAGGTGTCGAGAACCTTGACTTTTTCGTTCTCAATCAATCCGACGGATTCGATCGCCGCCGCATCCGGCAGGCAAAGGAAAGCAATGTCGCAGGTATTGAGAGCCTCACGGCGAGCCTCGATGTCCTTGCGCTTCTCCTCCGGCAAGAGCATAAGCTCAATATCCGACCGCTCGGAAAGCCTTTCATAAATTCTGAGTCCTGTTGTTCCGGCTTTGCCGTCAATAAAAATCTTTTTCATACTATTATTAAACCTCTTCGGGCTGCACCGCACAAATTACGGTGCGCATAATTCATTAACAGGGTATAATTATACATAAATATACAGTATATGTCAAGAAAAATGCAGAAAATATTCATTAAATATGATACAAATATTCATGTGGAAAACCGCAATAAACTGGAAATTTTGCCGTTATGCGGTTCAATATTCGGCAAAGGAAAATGAATATTTTATTTTGCCGAGGATAGACAGAGCTTTTTATTGCCTCAATCTTTATAATTATAACTCAGTATGCAGTAAAAAACAACCGTTATTTGAAAGAATTTTAAATGAATGCTTTGCCGTCGTTTCATAAAAAAGCAATACCGCACGGATTGAATGCGGTATTGCATAGTTTAGTCTTTTTTTGAAACTTCCTTGATGTACTCTCTGAAGAAAATTACGCTTTCCTTGAGCGCAGAAATCGGGATGCGCTCGTTGGTTGCGTGGGTCGTCAGGAAGAGCGAAACGGAAACATTGAACGGAGCATAGCGAAGAATGTTGTCGCAGATTTTTCCGTAGCGGTAGGAATCCGTGCCGCCCATTACAAGGTACGGCGCAACGGCTACATCGCCGGGATGAAGGCCCTCCTCAACCTTTTTGATTGCATTGAAGGCTCTGGAGTCGGTCGGGGAAAACTTGGTTGCCTCCTTGCTGTAGAGGCGCTCAACCTCAAGATCCTTGTAGCGAACGGCCTTGCGGATGTGCTTTTCGACATCGTCAATGGAGTCGCCCGGAAGCGGTCTGAAATTGATGGTTATATTAGGTCTTTGCGGCAGAACATTGGGCGCAGGGCTGCCCTCGCACATTGAAATGCTCTGAATCGTTCTGACCATGCTTGCCGACTCAGGAATGGTTTTGAGGACAAGCTTGATCAGCGGCTTGAGAAGCCAAACATTGCACATTATAACCCTGCCGAGGTAGGACGCCTTTCTGCCTACCGTGTCGAAAAGCTCCGTAAGGAAAGGCAGCATATGAGATTTAAACTGATGCCTTTCCACATCTTTAATGGTATTGGCGAGCTTTGCCATTCCGCTGTGCTTCGGTGCGGCTGAGGTATGACCGCCCTTGTCGTGGACGGTGAGCTTCATATCGGCATAGCCCTTTTCGGCAACGCCGACTGCGGCAACATATGTGTGGATAAGTCCCTTGACATCAAGGCGGAGAAGTGCGCTTCCCTCGTCAAGAACGCTGTCAAGGTGAATCCCTCTTTCTTGGAGGGTTTTTACAATTTCGTCTGCGCCGGATTCGCCCGAGCAAACGATTTCTTCGTTGTGGCCGAAGCAGAGATAAACATCTCTTTCCGGCTGAAAGCCCTCTTCCATAAGGGATTCAACGGCTTCCATTACGCAAATGAGATGGTTTTTCATGTCAAGTGCGCCTCTGCCCCAGATGATTTCTCCGTCGTTATATCCGCTGAATGCGTCATGAGTCCAGTCTTTTTCCGTGCCCTCGGCAACGGGAACAACATCCTGGTGCGAAAGCAGCGCCATCGGCTCAAGGTCGGGATTTTTACCCTTCCAACGGTAAATAAGGCTCGCTTTTGAAATCTTCTCCTTGACCGTGTTCTGCTTTATGAGCGGATAAGCTTCGTCAAGAAATTTGTGAAATTTTTCAAATTCCGACCAGTCCATATCGTCGGGATTACTTCTCGATATGGTTTTGCACTGAATGGCTTTCGAGAGATGCTCGGCGACCTTGCTTTCGTCAATGTCGGCGTCATCGATCTTAACACCTTCAATCTGTTTCGGCTTGAAAAAAATTGCTCTTATAAGTGTAATTACAATGAAAAGAGCAACTAATGCCAATAAAGTTTTCCACCACATATTTATTAAAATACCTCCACAAAAATAATCGTCAGCAATATAAAGATACGGCATAGATTCTAACACAATGACAAAAAATTGTCAATACTACACATTGAACCGAATGACAAGAACGAGCCGAATGACAAGAAAGACAAGACGGGTCAAAATTTTTCCGCAAAATCGTTCGTTTGAAGAAAAATATGTTGACATGGGGACAAATAAATGATAGAATTACCGTAGATATAGGCGGAAGTAAAAAATTAAATGTTAACGTTAAGAATTCTTATTTAATTTTGTTCGCCTTATCGAATAAAATTAAGAGGGGTGAAAAAAATGACCTACAATAAGCCTGAGCTTGATATCAGAAAGTTTGATATTGTTGAGGACATCATGGCCGACGGCAGCTCTGCGGTTGATCCTGTAGAAGGAACTACTGTTAACACAGAGTCTAATTCGGCAAGCGGAAGCATCGGCAGCGATCTTATCATCGGCTGATTTCCCAAAAGAACCAAGTCGGCAGGCAGTCCTACGGGTTGTCTGCCGAACTTAGGGCAATACCGCACAATTGAGGCGCACGCCTTGCTTGAATCTATTTCCGTCATGTTGTGCAAAATTTTTGACTTGCATCGGCAAGCCGGTAAATTTCCGCATAAACAGGCGAAAAATCTTGCTGCGCAATTTGCGCACCTCAATTGTGCGATATTGCCCTTAGCTTTTATTCATATTTATCATCATGATGGTAGACATGAATAAGATCTGAAAAGCGGTGAACCAATGCCAGTTTATAAAATTGCGGGACTTAATGTCGGCTATGAGCCGAAGTATGATATGCTCCGTGAGCGCAGCGAAAAATATCGTTGCGACGAAAAGCCCGATTTCAGGATCGGTGTCAGCGATTCCCTTATGGAACAGCAAATGGAATATTATAAGGATGTTTTGGAGGGCGCAAGCCTGGAGTATCTTTGGATCGGCTCTGCGTTCAACCTCAAGCTGCTTGAATATAACGGAATGTTTCTCCATTCCTCGACCGTTGTTGCGGACGGCAGGGCTTATTCCTTCTCCGCCCCGTGCTCAACGGGCAAGTCCACGCACACCTCCCTTTGGCTGAAGCTTTTGGGTGATAAGGCGTTCATAATCAATGACGACAAGGCGGCATACAGAAAAATTGACGGTAAATATTATATTTTCGGGACTCCTTTTTCCGGCAAGAATGACATCAATGTAAACACATCTGCCGAGATGGGGGCAATCTGCTTCATTGAGCAAAGCCCGACCAATTCTATTGAACGCATTGCGCCCGATGACGCACTCAGTCCGCTGATCTCGCAGACCGTTCGTCCGGCCAACCCCGAAAGAATGATTTTGCTTTGCGATTTTCTCAACGAGCTGCTTGCCGAGATACCGATTTACAGGCTTAAATGCAACATCAGCCTTGAGGCGGCGGAGCTTTCATACAAAACCATGAGTCAAGGACTACTGTTATAAAAGGATAGATAATTTTGAAGGACAAAAACACCAAAGGTCAGAGCCGCAAGGACGGCAGCGATGTTTCCGCTCTTAAATGGATAATAAAGACATCAAAAGGCAGTTGGCTTTTTGTCTTTTTGTATGCTGCTATGAGCGCAGCTCTTGCCTATTTCGGAATTTTGACCGCCTACGGAACAAAGGATATCGTAAACGGCGCAACCTCGGCGGATTTTGAGCTGCTCAAGCACGGTGCAATTTATCTTCTCGTTCTCGTTCTTATACAGATTGCACTTAAAATTTTCAACAGCAATATGTATGAGCGTGCCAGAGCGAAAATTGAAATAAAAATAAGGACAAGCGTCTTTGAATCAATCATGAAAAAGGATTATTCAGAGATTTCAAAGCACCACAGCGGCGATTTGCTCAACCGTTTGACCTCCGATGTTCAGACGATTTGCGACGGCGTTACGGGGCTTGTGCCTCATGTTGTTTCTCTTTTGACCAAGCTGATTTCCGCAGTTGCGATAATGATCGGGCTTGATTGGATATTTGCCGTGATTTTTCTTGCCGGCGGCGGACTCATTGCTTTGACGACAGCTTTTTTCAGGAATTACCTCAAGGGAATCCACAAAAAGGCTCAGGAGGTCGACGGAAAGGTTCGCTCTTTCTTTCAGGAAACGATAGCAAGCTCGCTTGTTATTAAGGTTTTCAATGCGTATAATCAGGTGTGCGGCAAGGCTCGAGCCTTGCAGGAGGATAACTACAAGATTCGCATAAAGAGAGCAACGATAAGCATTTTTGCAAACACGGGAATTCAGATGGCGTTCAGTCTCGGCTACCTTTTTGCAATGGTGCTGGGCGGCTTTCGTGTTTACCAGGGCACGATAGATATCGGTGAATTGACGGCGATATTGCAGCTTGTCAATCAGATCCAGTCGCCGCTTTCGGCGCTTGCCGGCGTTATTCCGACATATTACGGCATCATTGCCTCAGCCGAAAGAATAATTGAAATCGAAAATTACGACGATGAGCTTGAAATGGACGACGATATCGGCGATCGCTATGAATTCTACGAAAAGCTGAGATCGATCGAATTTGATTCGATAACATTTAAATATAACAGAGACTATGTTTTCGAGGACGCAAGCGCAACCGTCAACAAGGGCGATTTTGCGGCAATAACCGGAATTTCCGGAATCGGTAAAAGCACCTTGCTGAAGCTGCTTTTGGGCGTTATGTCGCCAGAAAAGGGGACGATCAAGGTTGTTACGGAAGATTCCGAAAGACAGGTTGACAGAAACACAAGAAAGCTTTTTTCCTATGTTCCGCAGGGCAATATGCTGCTTTCGGGCACGCTTGCCGAAAATATAACCTTTATGTGCGGCGGAAAGAGCGATGAGGAGATAGAACGAGCAATTCGCCTGAGCTGCTCCGATGAATTTGTTTCGCAGCTTCCCGATGGTCTGAAAACCGTGGTGGGCGAGAGGGGACTCGGACTTTCCGAGGGTCAGATTCAGCGTATTGCAATCGCAAGGGCGATTCTCTACGATGCGCCGATCCTTTTGCTTGACGAGGCAACATCTGCGCTTGATGAAGCGACCGAGGAGCGTCTGCTCAAAAACCTCAGAAGCCTTGAAAACAGAACCTGCATTATAATAACCCACAAGCCTGCCGCTCTCAATGTCTGCAATAAGGAAGTCAGGATAGAGGACAGGAAAATTTGTATAACGGAAACTTCCGGAGGTAAAAAACAGTGAAAATCAAAGAGGGATACAGAATAAGAAAGGTCGGCAGCAAGAGCGTTGTTGTTGCGCCCGGCGGAATAAATTTCACCGGACTGATAACCGTCAACGAAACCGGCACATTTATATGGGGAATGCTTGAAAAGGGAGCCGAGACGGACGAAATCGTTTCTGCACTTGCGAATGAATGTAAGGTTGACCCCGAAGAAATCAGAAACGATGTGAATGAATTCATCGAAGCGTTAAAAGGAGCCGATATACTTGAGTGAGAAAGTAAGCCTTAATGATATGGCTCCCGTTATCCGTGATGCGCTGGACAATCACGGCGAGGTTTCCTTCGTCTCGGCAGGACGCAGTATGCTGCCGCTCATCAGGGACAGAAGGGATACGGTAACGCTCGTTAAGCCTAAGAAGGCGATCAAACCCGGCGACATTGTTTTTTATCAGCGGGATAACGGCAGGTTCGTTCTGCACCGTGTTATGTTCATCAATTCCGGAACATTCGTAATGCGAGGGGACAACCAGTGGGACAATGAATATAATATCCGCAATGACCAGATAATCGGCGTTTTGAAAAGCTTTGAGCGTGACGGAAAGGTGCACAGCGTAACCGACCGTGACTATCTGATGTATGTTAAGCTCTTGCCTCTTATCCGTTTTGTCAGAAAGACCTATTACGGATTCAAAAGCAAGGTTTATAAATTTGTAAAATATCTTGTAAAAAGATAAATATATATGGTTCAGGAGATTTAGTTTTGATCAGCACAGTTAATATCAGCTTGCAGTACGGCGGCAGAGAGCTTTTCAAGGGAGCGGATCTGAAATTTACCGACGGAAACTGCTACGGACTTATCGGCGCAAACGGCGCGGGAAAATCAACCTTTTTGAAAATTCTTTCGGGCGAGATCGAGCCGAACAAGGGTGAGGTTATTATCACTCCGGGTGAGAGAATGTCGGTTCTCAGACAGGATCACTTCGCCTTTGACGAATACGACGTTATCCGCACGGTGCTGATGGGTAATCCGCACCTTTGCGAGATAATGGACGAAAAGGAAGCTCTCTATATGAAGGAGGACTTCACGGAGGAGGACGGCATCAAGGTCAGCGAGCTTGAGGAGGAATTCGCCGAAATGGGCGGTTGGAGCGCAGAGAGCGACGCAGAAATTCTTCTCAACGGACTCGGCGTCACAAATGAATTCCACTATGCTAAAATGAGCGAGCTTGACAACGACATCAAGGTCAAGGTGCTTTTGGCTCAGGCTCTTTTCGGCAATCCGGATATTCTTCTTATGGATGAGCCGACCAACCACCTCGATGTTGCAGCAATTCGCTGGCTTGAGGATTTTCTAATCGACCTTGAAAGTACTGTCATCGTTGTTTCACATGACAGACATTTCCTCAACAAGGTTTGCACGCATATTGTCGATATCGACTTCGGCAAGATAGAAATGTATGTCGGCAACTACGATTTCTGGTATGACTATACACAGATCGCTCAGCGCCAGCTCAGAGAGCAGAACAAAAAGGCTGAGCAGAAGAAAAAGGAATTGCAGGAGTTTATTGCACGATTCAGCGCAAACGCATCGAAGTCCAAGCAGGCGACGAGCCGTAAAAAGCTTCTTGATGAGCTTAATATTGAGGATATGCCTGTTTCTTCACGCCGTTTTCCGTTCGTCTCGTTCAAGCCCGATCGTGAGGTCGGCAACGAGCTGCTGACGGTTTCGGGCATAAGCAAGACCGTCGGCGACCGAAAGGTGCTCGACAATGTTTCGTTCACCATCAAGCCCCGTGAAAAGGTTGCCTTTGTCGGCACGGACGGACTCGCCAAGACCACTCTTTTCAAAATCCTTGTCGGCGAGCTTGAGCCGGATGAGGGTACATTCAAGTGGGGCGTTACGACCTCTCAGTCATATTTCCCGTCGGACAACTCCGAGTTTTTTGACGGCTGCGAGGATTCGCTTATCGACTGGGTAAGAAGATACTCCGACCTTGTTTTTGAGAGCGATGTCAGGGGCTGGCTCGGAAGATTGATGTTCTCCGGCGAGGAGGCAACAAAGAAAGCGAAGGTTCTTTCCGGCGGTGAGAGGGTTCGCTGTATGCTTTGCAAGATGATGCTTTCCGGCGCAAATGTGCTTATTTTTGACGAGCCGACCAATCATCTTGACCTTGAGTCGATCGAGTCGCTCAACAAGGGAATCATCAGCTTCCCCGAAACGGTTCTTTTCACATCGCACGACCATCAGTTTGTGCAGACGATTGCCGACAGAATAATTGATGTTACCGCCGGCAGCTTCTATGATAAGAACATAACATATGATGAATATCTTGACGAGCTTGCCGCAAAGGAAGCGGAAAAATAATTGCGGTGGGCAAGGTCGGATTTCATATATATTAGGAAATACCGCACGCCTCAATTTGTGCGGTGCTGCCTAAATAAAATGAAGAGGAGAGATAGTTTTGAAAAAGTTTTTAGCAGTGTTTTTAAGCTTGGTAATCTTCGCAATGATCATCGCTCCTATCAGCGTACTGGCGGATGATTCCTGCAAATGCGACACGGAGCCGATAATCTATGTCCGCGGTCGTGCAAGTATTCATGTCAACAGGGATGATAAAAACAGTGAGGAACTGCCCAATGTTCCCGAAGGATTTATTGAGAATGCTCTCAAGGAGCTTGTTCCCGTTTACACAAAGGGCTATCTGACCGATGATTTTTCGGAATTCAAAACGCTTTTCACTCAGTATATGGCTGAGGCATACAAGGATTTTGCCCTTGACAATAACGGAAATATTGCCAACAATTCCGGCTATAGCACGGTGGATTATTGGAAAAACAACCCGATAAATGATGTCCACAAGCCGTCAAACGATACCTCGACGGCTAAGGGCGCAACGAATGAGATCTATAAGTATTTCTTCCAGTACGATTGCCGTCTTGACCCGTGCGAAATTGCGGATGACCTTCATGAATATATCCAGGCGGTCAAGGAGGCTACGGGTCATTCACGCATTAAGGTTCTTGCAAGATGTCTCGGCACAACCATTCTTTCCGCTTACCTTGCCGAATACGGCTGGGAGGATATTGACGATGTTGTGCTTTATAACCCCATTTGCTTCGGCACGGAGGTTACGAATTCGCTGTTTAACGGCGAGATGCACTTTGACGCCGATGCGGTTGATTTCTTTGCGAGTCAGAACCTTGACGAATCGCTTCCGCTCACTCTTCTTAAAGAGGTTATAACGCTGAGCAACAAGCTTAACGGACTCGGCATGACGATGGATTATTTCAACAAGACCGCAACGAAGGTTGCAAAATATGTCACACCCGATGTTATGAGGGTTAGCTACGGCACAACACCCGGCTACTGGTCGATGGTTTCCGCCGACAGATTTGAAGAGGCGAGGGACTATGTTTTTGCAGGTGTTGAGGATGAATACGCAGGACTTATCGCAAAGCTGAACCATTATCACGAAACGGTCGGCGTGAAGCTTACAGATATTTACAAGCAGATGAAGGCCGACGGCGTCAATGTTTCGATAATAGCGAAATACGGCTATCAGCTTTATCCTATTTGCTACAATGCGAATCAGCAAAGCGACATGATCGTAACCTGTGAGCAGCAGGCTCCCGGCACGACGACCGCAATCATCGGCTCGAAGCTGAGCGATGAACATATTGCAAACGCAAAGGCAGCGGGAACGGATAAATATATCTCTCCCGACCTTGCCGTTGACGCTTCAACAACTCTTTTCCCGGATACAACATGGTATATTCAGAATATGAAGCACAATTGTTATCCCGAGATACTCAATCCGCTGATTTACAGCCTTCTCAGATATGACGGAGAGCCGATGACGGTTTTTAGCAACGAAAGCTATCCGCAGTATCTTATCTATGAGGGCGAGGAGAACAAGGACGATACGATCAGACCGATGAGCGATGACGACAAGGGCGATCCGATAGAAAGCCCGGATTTCTTCACGCTTCTCAAAAATATTATCACAAATATAGTTAAAATTGTCATTGAACAACTCGGCAAGCTTTTTAAGGCAGCACCGCAAAATTGATGCGTGCGCCCTGAGATGAGCCGATACCTGACAAATTCGGGAGCACGCCTCGGTAGGTGTGCTCCTCATTTTTGCTGCGGTGCATTAAATGCGTTAAAAAGTTAAACTTTTGTCGGAATTTATCGTCAGATCATTGACAAATAGGGGAATATATAATAAAATAAAGATTGTTAAAAAAATGAACAAGTCGGAGGTTTCAGTGCTATGGGATACACAATAGCTCAGAAAATTATTAAAAATCATCTGCTTTCCGGAGATATGACGGTGGGCAGCGAGATCGGTCTTAGAATCGACCAGACCCTGACTCAGGACGCAACCGGAACAATGGCTTATCTTGAGTTTGAGGCGATGGGAATCGACCGTGTCAGGACGGAGCTTTCCGTCGCATATATCGACCACAACACACTGCAGACAGGCTTTGAAAATGCCGACGATCACCGCTTTATTCAGTCGGTAGCAAAGAAGAGGGGACTTCGCTTCTCCCGTCCCGGTAACGGAATTTGTCATCAGGTTCATCTTGAGCGATTCGGCATTCCCGGAAAAACCCTCATCGGCTCGGACAGCCATACGCCGACAGGCGGCGGAATCGGTATGCTTGCAATGGGTGCGGGCGGACTTGATGTAGCTGTGGCAATGGGCGGCGGCGCATACTATATCACAATGCCGAAAATGGTTCGTGTCAACCTCACGGGTAAGCTTCAGCCGTGGGTTGCCGCAAAGGATATTATTCTCAAGGTTTTGCAGATAATGACCGTCAAGGGCGGCGTAGGCAAGATCGTTGAATACGGCGGAGAGGGAGTTAAAACTCTTTCCGTTCCAGAGAGAGCGACTATCACCAACATGGGCGCAGAGCTTGGCGCAACAACCTCGGTCTTCCCGTCGGACGACATAACCAAAGCCTTCCTCAAGGCTCAGGGTCGTGAAAAGGATTGGGTTGAGCTTAGCGCAGACGACGACGCCGTCTACGACGAGGTTATCGACATTGACCTCAACGAGCTTGTTCCGCTCGCAGCCATGCCGCATATGCCGGACAATGTAAAGAGCTGTCAGGAAATCGGCAAGATTCATATCGACCAGGTATGTATCGGCTCCTGCACAAACTCATCTCTCATGGATATGCTCAAGGTTGCCGCAATCCTTAAGGGCAAGACGGTTTGCCCGTCGGTCAGCCTTTCAATTGCTCCCGGCTCAAAGCAGGTGCTTAATATGCTCGCTCTGTGCGGCGCACTCTCCGATATGATAGACGCAGGCGCAAGAATTCTTGAATCGGCTTGCGGTCCGTGCATAGGTATGGGTCAGTCGCCCAACTCAAAGGGCGTATCGCTGCGCACCTTTAACCGTAACTTTGAGGGTCGCTCGGGCACAGCCGACGCAGGCATTTACCTTGTCAGCCCTGAGGTTGCGGCAGCTTCCGCGCTTACCGGCGTTCTTACCGATCCCCGTGAGCTTGGCGAGATGCCCGAAATCGAGATGCCTGACGAGTTTATCATCAACGATAACATGATCGCAATGCCTGCAAGCGTTGAGGACGCAGACTCCGTTGAGGTCATGTACGGCCCGAATATCAAGCCGTTCCCGAAGACGGAGGCCATGCCTCAGGATATCACGGCAAAGGCTGTTCTCAAGGTCGGCGACAATATCACAACAGACCACATCATGCCGGCAGGCGCAAAGATTTTGCCCTACCGTTCAAATATCCCGTACCTTTCAAACTTCTGCTTCAAGCAGTGCGACGAAAAATTTGCCGAGCATTGTAAGGAAGCCGGCAAGGGCATCATCATCGGCGGAGCAAACTACGGTCAAGGCTCGTCCCGTGAGCATGCAGCCCTCGTTCCGCTCTATCTCGGAATCAAGGCGGTTATCACAAAGTCTTTTGCCCGTATCCACTGCGCAAACCTTGTCAACGCCGGCATAATTCCGTTCACCTTTGCGAATGAAGCCGATTATGACAAAATCAGCGTAAACGATGAGCTTAGCCTTGAGGGCATCCGTGAGAGCATAGCAAACGGCAAGGATGTAACGCTCAAGAACCTCACAACGGGCGAGAGCTACAAGCTTGATTATCAGCTCTCCGAGCGTCAGAGATATATTCTTCTCGCCGGCGGCTTGCTTGACTATACAAGAGAATCGCAGAAGTAATCGAAGCTTTCGGGTTTGTTACCTCAGTAAATAAAAGGAGCATGGCTATGTTTAGAACAATAAGCGTATTTTTTACCACTTTGTTATACCTTTTGACATCAACTCTCGGACTCACGGCGAAAATGGTTTTTGTCAATCTTACTCCGGGAACCTATAATTATTGCCCGTCGGTAATCGAGGAAGACGGAACGAGGCATATGTATTATTGTACAAACAAAATAAAGTTTGACATTACGGATCATATCGGCTACCGTAAAGGAACGAAAAACATATTCGGAAACTACAAGTACGGCAAAGAGACTATTATTCTTGCTCCGAGCGAGGAGGGCGCATGGGATTCAAGACATGTTTGCGATCCTGCCGTGGTCAAGGGCGAGTTTAATTACAACGGAAAGACTTACAGCTATCTTATGGCATATCTCGGCTGCATCTCCAATGACTGCACCGAAAACAAGGTCGGTCTTGCCGTTGCCGAAAACCCCGAGGGACCGTTTATCAGAGTCGGCGATAAGCCGTTTATTGATTATGTCAGAACAACAGATAAGTTTGAATGGGGAGTCGGACAGCCCTCTCTTCTAAGCAAGGACAAAAAATCGACCGTTCTTCTTTCTTACTCCAAGGGCACGGCGGAGCATTCATACACAATGATTGAGGAATGGGATCTCAGCGATCTTTCCAATCCTAAATGCGCTTTCAGCAAGAAGCTGTCGGATAAAAACATTTATCAAAACGATGGAAATCCGGACTGTATACTTAACGCCGACCTCTCATATGATGAGGAAGAAAAAACATACTATATTCTGTCCGAGGGACATCCCTATCCTACAGATTACCCCGATTTTATTTCGAGCTATACCAGAGTGACCGCAATTAAAGAATCCGACGGATTTGACGATGCCGTTCACACTGAGGTCTTTAAATTCGGAACTGAGGAAACGGGCTATAAACGAAATCATAATGCCTGCATTGTCAAGGATGAATACGGCAGGATTGATTCCGACAGCATAACTGTTTATTGTTCAACCTCAAGAACAAAGAAAGAAACCCAGTGGTCATACAGGATATTTGAATATACCTATAACAAGTCGAAACAATCCGGCTCAAGCGGCTTCATCAGCCCGTGCTGCTGAAACAGGTCGGCAAAAAAGTAAAAAAACATTGTAAAGGAGCAAAACAATGACAGATACACAGATCAAAAAAGCAGTTGAAAAGTTCGAGGCTCTTATCCGAGAGCAGAGCGACCGTTCCGATAAAATCAAGGCTCAGGGCGATTTTGTTGACTACGATAAGCTTGACAAAATCGTGATCGGCGTTTGCGGCGGCGACGGCATCGGCCCCATCATCACCAAGGAGAGCGCAAGAGTGCTCGAATATATGCTTGCAGACAAGGTTAAGGCAGGCAAGGTTGAGTTCAAGGTTATCGACGGTCTTACGATCGAGAATCGTGTTGCCGCAAACAAGGCAATCCCCGATGATGTTCTTGAGGAGCTTAAGGCTTGCCATGTTATCCTCAAGGGACCGACAACAACTCCGCAGCAGGGCGGTCCGTGGCCGAATATCGAGAGCGCAAATGTTGCAATGAGAAAGGCTCTCGACCTTTTCGCAAATCTTCGTCCCGTCAAGGTTCCCGAGGAGGGTATCGACTGGACATTCTTCCGTGAGAACACCGAGGGTGCTTATGCCGTCGGTTCAAAGGGCGTCAATGTGACCGACGATCTCGCCGTTGACTTTGTTGTTACAACAACTGAGGGCTGCGAGAGAATCGCAAAGCTTGCTTACGATTATGCAAGAAGAAATCACAAGGACAGAGTTTCCATAATCACCAAGGCCAACATAATTAAGACCACGGACGGTAAGTTCCTCAACCTTTGCAAGAATATCGGCAAGGATTATCCGGAAATTACGACCGACGAGTGGTACATTGACATCACAACCGCAAAGCTCATCGATCCGAAGCGTCGCAAGGACTTTAAGGTGTTCATTCTTCCAAACCTTTACGGAGACATCATCACCGACGAGGCCGCAGAGTTCCAGGGCGGCGTTGGTACGGCAGGCAGCGCAAACATCGGCAAGAAGTATGCTATGTTTGAGGCTATCCACGGCTCCGCTCCGAGAATGATAGAGGAGGGCAGAGGTCAGTACGCAGATCCGTGCTCAATGCTCAGAGCCTCCGTTATGCTCCTTTCCCATATCGGCGAGCAGGAGAAGGCGGATATGCTTGAAAAAGCACTTGATATCTGTATGTTTACGGAAAAGAAGCTGGCCATTACCGGTCGTGACACCGGTTGCACCTGCTCCGAGTTCGGCGATTATGTAATGGAAACAGTAAAAAAACTTAGCGAGTAAAAGTGAGGTAATAACTGTGGCAAAGGAAAAGAAACCGGTTTCAATGTCCGTAATTAAGCGTTTGCCCCGATATTACAGATTCCTCGGTGAACTGAAAAAGAACAACATAACCAGAATTTCGTCAAAAGAGCTGTCGCAGCGCATGGGCTTGACCGCATCGCAGATTCGTCAGGATCTGAACTGCTTCGGCGGCTTCGGTCAGCAGGGCTACGGCTATAATGTTGAGCAGCTTAAAAATGAAATAGGAACGATTCTCGGCATAAACAACGGCTTCAAGACTATTCTTATCGGCTGCGGCAACCTTGGCAGGGCGATCGCTTCGCACATGACTTTTGAGGAAAGAGGCTTTGAGCTTGTAGGACTTTTTGACAGCAACGCCGATAAAATGCAGGATTTAAGAATCAAAGGACTTTCCGTTTATCCCGTTGAGGATCTGGAGGTCTATTGCAAGGAGGTTGAGCCGAAGGTCGCTGTGCTTTGCATTCCGAGTGAGGCTACCTCTGAGGTCGTTGATAAGCTTGTTGCTCTCGGCATAAAGAACTTTTGGAATTTCAGCCACTATGACATTGCGTCGAACTATTCCGGCGTAACGGTCGAGAATGTTCACCTCAACGACAGCCTGATGACGCTCAGCTATCAGATAATGAACCGGGAGGAAAACGCCGAATGAAGGTCATGAGCTTCAATGTTCTCTGCTACGGCTGCGAGGGCCATTCATGGCTGGACAGAGATGCTGATGTAATAGCGACAGTCAGGAATTATATGCCGGATATTTTCGGGATTCAGGAGGCGCATATCGGTTGGATGGGTGTTTTCCGTGAGAGTATGGATGAGTATGACTTTGTCGGGGTCGGCAGAGACGACGGCAGGGAAGAGGGCGAATTTTCACCGGTTTTTTACAGGAAAGATAAATTCACCCTTATGGATAAGGGCTGGTTTTGGATAAGCGAAACTCCCGATGTTCCGTCGAGATCATGGAATACCGCCTGTACGAGAATTGCAACATGGGCAAGGCTCGCCGATAAGCAGAGCGGGAAGATCTTTGTTGCGATGAATACTCATCTTGACCATGTCAGCGTCGAGGCAAGAAAAAACGGCGTAAGACTCATCAATGAGTTCGCCGCAAAGCTTGATTGCCCCGTTGTCATAACCGGTGATTTCAATATATCCGAGGGCACGGATTGCTATATTGATATGGTCGAGGGCGGAATCTTCAGCGACAGCAAGTTCGTCGCCGAGGAGACGGAAAGCTATCCGACCTTTCACCCGTATTTTCACCATAACGAGCCGGAAGATATAATTGATTTTATTTTTATCGGCAACGGCTTCACGGTGAAAAGCTACCGGGTTATCAAGGATAAGCCGAACGGAGCGTTCCCGTCGGATCATTGCCCGATAATGTCGGAGATTTTTTAAAGCAGCGCCGCACAATCAAGGTGTGCGGCACTGAATTGAATCCGATTTTAAATTATATAACGAACAAAAAAGGCGGTCATCGAATTTGATGACCGCCGATAATTATTTACAGAATTTTGGACTCACACCTTTTCATATTACTATGAGTTATGATTAAGTGTACATGTCACTCACTCTCTTCTGAGTAAATTTTGTTTAATTTAAAGCTTTAGTGAAACATCGCACTCACTCTTTCAATTTATTAATCGGAAGAAGCTTTACTTTTTCATCGGACTCACTCTCTCTGAAAAATTTTTGTTTGACCTAAACTTTAACAAAACATCTTAACTCACTCTTTCAATGTTAATCGGGAAAGATTTAACTGTTCTTCGGACTCACGCTTTCTAAATAGATTTTGTATGAGTTAAAGTCTTAAAGAAACATCGTACTCACTCTCTCAATTTTAATTGATGAAGAAAATTTAGCTATGCCTTTGGACTCACGCTTTCTATAAATTATTTGGCTTTAAGCCTGTTATTGTTGTCTCTTAACGAGATTTTTAACTGTTCTTCGGACTCACGCCTTTTCAAGTTATTTATTTTGAAGCTTTAATAAAACATCTTACTCACTCTCTCAAAGATATTTGATTTATTAAATAAGATTTTATTAAATTTTCTTCTTACTTGATACTAAGAAGGATTTTATTACCTGTACATTTCAACTCACTCTTTCAAGCTTTGCTAAAAGGGATCAATTACCTGTACTTGATACTCACCTTTCCTTGGTTATTAGGTGATATAAGCCTTTCGGCTTTCCTTCTATGTCATGTGGGCGTTCCCACTACTCCGCGATGCCGGGTGTTTAAAATCTTTACATTTATCAATTATTCATTTGGCTTTGTCGTGCCCTCTTATTTCAGATTTAACAGAACCGGATGGCGGCCATATTCAATTGTGATTCGTCAGTCCTGTCGATACTGTTCATTGGACTCGCCTCCCTTTCTTTTTATTTGGGAAACTGATTGGGTTTTGCTGTTTTATTTTTGTTTGTTTCCCTTTGTTCACCTATATATTAGCACGGGTTTTATGGTTTGTCAATAGTTTTTTTAAAAAAAACTTGAAAATTTTTATAGAAAATGACTTAATTGCATTTTCACTTGACTATTAATCAAAATGCGGTTAAAATATATTTATATGAAAACTGTACGGAGGAAGCGAAAATGGCTGAAGAATACAATCCGGATATCGTCAGCGTGGTTGACGAGAACGGCGAAGAACATATTTTTGAAGAGCTGGACAGAATCGAAACCGATAATGCCCGCTATGTGGCTCTTCTTCCCGTCTATGACGAGGCGGAGGATATCCTTGAGGACGACGGTGAAATAATCCTTCTCAAGGTTGAGGAAGAGACGAACGGCGACACTTACCTTTGCCCGATCGAGAACGCAAAGGAATTTGACGAGGTTCAGGCCATATTTGAAGAAAGACTTCAGGATTTATTTTCCGACGATGTAGATTGAGTAAAAATGTTGCCCTGCCTTGTGCGATAACTTACGGTCCATATTAACCCTACAATTTTATCTAAGGGAGCCCGGCTCCGTGCACGGATTGCAGACCTCCCGGCTTTTTGCCGGACGTTGGGAGCGAGAACTGCATGGGAGGCACCCACCTGCTTTAAACGCAGGTTACTATCGACCGTATCCGGCTTGGCGGGGTTCAAAACAAAGGTGATTTAATTGATAAAAGTTGTCAGAGCAAATGTGCTTGACATTGTTCCGCTGGAGGTCGGCTTTATCTATGCTCAAAAGACACGACTTTCAAACGGTCAGGACACGGTTGCTTTTTATGTATATGATCAGGACGGCGACAGAACTCTGCCGGTAAAAATAAAAACATATCTCGAAGCGAAATTCGGATTTCAGTACCGTGAAATTGCAAAAAAACTCGGTAACTACATAGCCTGCGATTCCGCCGTGCTCAAAAGCAACGGCGTTGTAACTCTGTTTGACGACGGAAGCATGAACATTTTTGACTCAAACGGCGATATTGCGATGCAGGAAAAGCTTGTTTATCAGAATTGCGCAATCAGGAGTCTTGCCCTTGACGGTAATTGCTTCTGGTGTGTTGTGCCTGACAGAAATTCCATTGTAAAATTTTCGCCGATCGAAAAGCGTGTTCTGCTGAGAATCGGCGGCGGCGCATCGGTTGCGTTTATGCGCCCGATTTCCGTTTTCAAGAACAAGGACAGGCTTTTTGTTTGCAACGAGGCGACAAACGAGATAAGAACGATAAGCCTGAAGGATTATTCCGTCAGCGACTATATGAAGTTCAAAGAGCCGCTGAAGAAATATTTCAAGGTCGGATTTTTTGAATATGTTGTCCTTGAGTCGGGCGTATACTGCCTTGAGGAAAGGGATAAATAACGGCTAAATCGGCAATAATTCGCAAAATATAACATGAAATATGGAAAGAAGCACCTAAAAATCAGGCGCTTCTTTTTCTTTTTTGAGGTTATCATAATATGGGTGATATTATGGATAAAGTCAAAGAATATTTTGTTGTTTTTGCTTCCGGGGGGATAATTTACAGCCTTATCGAGGTGATTTTCAGGGGCTTTACCCACTGGACAATGACCCTGACCGGCGGAGCGGCACTGCTGATCATCTACATTACGAACATAAAAATAAAAGCAAAAGGACTCATTGTTCGCTGTCTGGCAGGTTGCGCCATAATAACTTCCCTCGAATTTGTTGTCGGCTGCATTGTCAACCGAGGCTTGAATATGCAGGTTTGGGACTATTCCGACGAAAAATACAATATTCTCGGTCAAATCTGCCCGCTTTTTTCGGCTCTGTGGTTTTTACTCTGCATTCCCGCTACCTTGCTCTCCTTCTTCTTGAGCCGTCGATTCGGTGAAAACAGATGATTTGATGCTCTTGAATTCCTCGGCAAAGTCAGGCTCGGAAAGCGCCGAATAGGAGAAAAACGCCACGCCGCCGTAATTGTTCGTTGACTTGGAGACGGCGATTTCTTTTTCGATTATACCGTTGCCGACATTGAATTCCTCGTCGCTGTCGTTGAGCTTGTATGCCGCAATGCCGTAAATCATGCGAACCGCACCGACGGTGTCAAGTTTCGACCAGTTTTCACATGCCTTGTCAAAAGGAACGACCTCGTCCTCAAAGCCGTAATAAAGCTGAGGAATCATCCAGTCGCAGTAGCCGCGCTCGGAGCACCAGCGCTCAACATCGGCATATTCCTCCTCATAGTTGTTGTTGATATTGCCGGCAGGACTGATTGAAAAAATGCAGTCCGTGTTTTCGCTTTTTATCGCCGTGTACATCTGCGAAACAAAGGAGGATATCACTTCAAGCCGCCATTTGTCGTGGAACAGCTTGCCGCCGTTCTTTTTATATTCGCTGTAATAGACATCGTCAACGCTCTCGTCGGTCGAAGGATAGAAATAATCGTCGATATGTATTCCGTCAACATTGTAATTTTGAATAATTTCACGCACGCCGTCGATTATCAGTTTGTGATTTTCGGTTGACGCAGGGCAAAGATACAGTCCGCCATCAGCGGTGACGACACGGATTTTTGTCTTTTCGTCGCTCAAGAGAATTTTTGCCGGATTTTTTTCGCTCAGCTTGTCGAGATCCGTATCAAACGATACCCTGAAAGGATTTATCCATGCGTGAAGTCCCATTCCTCGTTCATGAGCCTCCTCAATCATAATCTCGAGAGGATCATAATACACCGGATCGCCCTGATATCCTGTCAGATATGCCGACCAGGGGAATATTTCCGACGGATACATTGCGTCGCAAAAAGGTCTGACCTGAGCAAAAACGGTGTTTATGCCTAATTCTGCGCAGTTGTCGAACATATCTTCTGTTTTTTGCCTGAATGAATCCTCGTCGCCGCCGTCTGCGTATGTCATGGAAAGCTCGCTGTAGGATATCCACACGGCGGAAATTGCACTGCCGGAGGGCTTTTTGCTTTTTGAGGATTTATCAAGGACTGCGCACGAGCTGAGCATCAGCATCGCAAGCAGCAAGCACATTATTCGTTTCATATTATTTCTCCGTTGCGGCGCATCGGCCTGCAAGCAAGCCGCTCGCCCATGCCCATTGAAGATTGAAGCCGCCGCAAACGCTGTCCGTATCCAGCACCTCCCCGGCGCAAAACAGACCCTTTACGAGCTTTGACTCCATAGTTTTGTTGCTGAACTCCTTAACATCTGCGCCGCCGACGCTGATCTGAGCGTTTTTGAAGCCCATAGTTCCCGTAACGGCGAAATCGAGCCTCTTTGCGACGCTTATAATTTCCCTTATCTTGTCCTTGCTCAGCTCGCCGAGCGGAACAAGACCGTTTATTCCTGTTCTTTTAAGAATATATCTGCCGAGAAGCTTCGGAATCATGCCCGAAAGCGCATTTTCAATCGGCATATTTTTATTTAACGCACACAGAAAGCTTTCAATCTCGTCCTTTTCGCACCTTGGCAAGGTGTCGATAAAGCATATGTACCGTCCGTCCTTAACACTGCGGCTGATGTCCATTACCGAGATTCCCGAAAGCCCGTAATCGGTAAAAAGCACCTCGCCCTTGGCGCAGTCAATCTGCGTTGAACCGCTGCAAAGAGCGATGTTTGCCTTGACTCTTACCCCCTTGAGCGACTTCGTGTTTTCCTTAACGGTGAGCTGAACCAGACCGGGATAGACCCCGGTTATGCGATGACCGAGTGCTTTAAGCAAATCAAAGCCGCTGCCGTCCGAGCCTTGAGAGGGCGACGCACAGCCTCCGGTGCAGATAATGACCCTTTTGGTAACAAGCCTGCCGACGGTGAAAATTCCGTTTTTCTTTTCAATCCGGTCAACATGATTTTTACATATAAATTCCACTCCGAGCCTTTCCGCTTCGGCTCTGAGAGCGTCGAGCACCGACGATGCCGTGTTGCTCATCGGATAAGCTCTGCCCTCGCTGTCGGTAACGCATAAAAGACCGATTGAACGGAAAAATTCAATAACTCTTTCGGGTGGGAACTCGTTTAATGCGTAAGCGACGAATCCGGGATTGGTATATTTTTCGGCTGTTGCGCTGAGGTTTGAAAGATTGCACCTGCCGTTGCCGGTTGCAAGAATTTTTTTGCCGACTCTCGGCATTGTATCCAATGCGGCAATGTTAAGACTGCAATCGGCTCGTTTTGCACTTATTGCCGCCGAAAGTCCCGAAGCACCCGCTCCGACGATTATTATGTCATAGATCATGCTACCGTCTCCGTAAATTTTATGATTCATTTTATCATATTTTGCTTGTCTAATCAATATGATTTTTATCGGAGGGAAGCAACATGATTTTAGATATTTTTTCGGATACAAGCAAAATATACAGCTATGATAAAGGTTTGACCTCGGCGGCGGAAGAAATCAAAGCGGAGCTTGACAGGGCTTATGCAAGCTTCAACGAAGCCACCGATCCGCTGATAATAGAGGCTCTTATTTACAGAATGAAGGAGCTTGAAGCGCAGTACAGTTTTCTGATAAAAAAGGCGAAGCTTGGAAGGCTCTGCGCCGAGCTTGGCACAAAGGAAGATTTTATATGAAATACGCTCTTTTCGCCGCCGGGTGCATAATTTTACTGATCCCGATAATCACGATGTTCAGAAAGGGCACATTTCTCAAAAGCATTTTTCTGTCGGCCTTTCAGGGCTTGGCGGCTCTTTTTGCCGTGAACGCCGTCGGTCTGCTGACGGGCGTAACGCTTGCCGTTAATTGGCACACGATCCTCGCCTGCGTCTGTCTCGGAATACCGGCAAGCATTTCCATGCTGGTGCTCGATGTCATGCTTTGAGGTAAATTGTGCCGTTGCCTTAAAGCAGGTTTACCAGTTCGGCGACGGAAAAATCGTTGTACATCGCGTCGTCGAGAATGTCGATATTTATTTGGGAATATTCGATCTCCTTGGAGTAGCCGCAAAGAATTTTTACACGCTCTTCAAAGCTTAATTCGGGGATAGAGTCATATAGCCGTTTTGTGATTATGCACGCAAAAATACCGTACTTGACTTTGGTCAGCAGATCAAGGTCAAAGCAGGCCGTCATCATATATCGCATAAGGTAATACTTAAAAAGGCGGATCATGTCTTCGGAATATTTTTCGCTGTTTTGATATATCGCTTTTTCGTCCGAGAGGGAAAGAAGCTTTTCTCTGCGCCCGTCGCTTATGTATTCCATTTTTTCAAGCACCTTGACGCATTCGGAAAAATCAACGGTGCTGTCAGTGCCGAGCAGGTCAAGCTTATCAATGTCGCTTTGAAATTCGGCAGCGGAGAAAAGCACGGCGGAAAGCTTCATTTTGAGGTCAAAATTTTCATTGTCGAGAATTGCGAAAAAATCATTACGCTTTTCCGTCAGCAGCTCGTATATCCTGTCGGGGCTTTCAATCGCACCGTCAAGGCGAACATCGGATTCCGGCGAGAGCAGAATCCTTGCCGCCTCTGGACAGCCGAGCCCAAGACCTACTTCACGGATTTCGCCGTAATCGTCGAAATATCTCGGAAAAAGGCGGCAGGTGTCGCACAGAGCCGCTTCGCCCTTTTCAAGCTGAATCCTGCAAAGGTTGCTTTCATCGAGCAGGGGACAGCGGCCGTTTTCAAGCGAAAAAATATATCCGTCGTCGTCCGTTGTCAGGTGTTTGTCAAAATATTGCTTCAGGCAGCCGGTTTCGATTTTGTAGCTTTTAGCCGAAGCGTCGTCAATTTCAACATCCCAGCCGGCGCAGCAGGTGTCCGGACATCGGTCGGCAACGCATTTAAACGAATCGAAATATTTCGGTTTGATAATTTTCATAGCTTTATTCTTCCGTTCTCGCAACATCGCCTGAAAAGCGATGTTCTTTTTTAATTTGTTAATAAAATTGTAACACCTTGAAGAACATTGTCAAGTATAATATATAATATAAAATTTGAGACATCCTAAAAACAAATCGAAAGCCGGTTAATCAAGAATGAATAATTTTATGCAAAAGCTTTATAATTTTATGTATGGCAGATACGGTCTTGACAAGCTGACCGGATTTCTGATTCTGCTGAACCTTTTGCTTAACGGAATCGGTTCTTTTATGCGAAACCGCATCGCTTATTATATTTTCTATGTTTTGGCTCTTGCTGTTTTCGGCTTTGCGGTGTTCCGTGTGCTGTCGAAAAACATCGAAAAACGCCGCCGTGAGGGCGAATGGTTTGATAACCTGCTCGTCAGAACCAATTATACCGAAAATTTCAGAAAAATGAAGCGTTGGTTTAAAAGGCAGGGCTTGAGATTCAAGTATATAAAAACTCACAGGTTCAGAACTTGCCCGAATTGCGGCGAGAATCTGCGCCTTTCAAAAAAGCGGGGCAAGCGAAGCATAACCTGCCCGATTTGCGGAAATAAATTCACCGTGCATATTTTATTCTGAGGAAGTGGACGATTGCTTGGCTATGTCAGGGCGTACAGACCCGAAATGAAATTTAAAGATTATGATATGTACAAGGGCGTTTACTGTTCGCTTTGCAAGTCGATAGGCAGGCGTTACGGGCTGATAGCAAGGCTTACGCTTTCGTATGATTTCACCTTTCTCGCAATTCTCAGAATGGCGGTCAGAAAGAACAAGGTTTGCATGAAAAAAGCTCGTTGCTCTTTTAATCCGATGAAAAAATGCTACGACTGCTCCGGCAGTAGCGTTGACATTGCATACACCGCCGATGTTTCAATGCTCACATTCTACTATAAGATAAAGGACAATATCGCCGACAGCAAATTTTTCAAAAAATTGCTTTGCAAAATTCTGTTGCCCTATGCCAACCATATATATAAAAAGGCGAAGAAAAACAATCCCGTGATCGCCGAGAAATTAGGCAAGCTCATGCAGGCTCAGACCGAGGCGGAAAAAAGAAACGCAGGTGTTGACGAGGCGGCGGACGCAAGCGCAAAAATGCTTGCCGAAATGCTCACGACCGACATTGAGTCATCCGACAACGGGGCATTGAACCGTGTCGGTTATTATCTCGGCCGCTGGGTCTACCTTATCGATGCGGTCGATGACTGCGGCGACGACATCAAAAGCGGAAGCTTCAATCCGTTGAAAGGGCGATATAATATGCCCGATTTTAAGACAAATTGCGAGAGAATGCTGTCGCTTACCGTCGGAGAAGCGGTAAATAATTTTAATAAGCTGAAAATTTACAGATTTTATGATATAATAGATAATGTTCTTATCTACGGAACGGAATGTTCCGCAAAAAAAGTAATATACAAGGAGGTTGAAGGTTGTGAAAAATCCGTATGAAGTGCTCGGTGTTACGGCGACGGCAGGAATGGACGAGATCAAAAGAGCATATCGCGACAAGGCTCGTCTGTGCAGCGAGAATCAGGCGAAAATGAACGAGCTGAACGAAGCCTATGATTTTATTATCAATAATTTCAGCTCGAGCAAAAGCGGCGCGGCATATTCCGATTCGGGCTTCGGCGCAAATGCGGCAACCGGACAAACCTCCGAATTCGGCGACATAAGGGCAAAGCTCAACAGCGGCAGGATCGACGATGCGGAAATGCTGCTCGACGGTATTCCGTATCAGCGCAGAAATGCTGAATGGTATTATCTCAAGGGCACGATTCAGCACCGCAAGGGCTGGCTTGAAAGCGCATTGGAAAGCTTTAAAAAAGCGAGAGAGATGGAGCCGGGTAATTCCGAATACGAGGCGGCATATAATCGTCTTGAGCGTGAGTCGAAGGGCGATTTCAGAAGAAGCAGGCAGAATGACGATAACGACGGCTGTTGCAGTCCGTGCAATATCTGCTCGTCGCTTATGTGCGCCGATTGCTGCTGCGAGTGTATGGGCGGCGACCTTATAAGATGCTGCTGACGGTGATGATATGAAAAATACGGTAAAAACAGCTCTGGGCGGAATGTGCATAGGTCTTTCGGCAGCATTGATGATGCTTGCGTCGATTATTCCGTTTTTGACATATGCGATACCTGCGCTTGCGGCGATACTTGTGATGTTCATGCGCATCGAGTGCGATTGGAAATGGGCACTCGGTGTCTATGCCGGCACGGCGATAGTCAGTGCGCTCGTCGTTCCCGAAAAGGAAGCGGTGGCGATTTATATAGCACTGATAGGCTATTATCCGCTCTTGAAGCTCCTTTTTGATAAGCTGCCGAAAATCGTCGGTTATATCGTAAAGGCGGCATTCTTTGTCGGAGTTATCGTTGCGACATACTATATAATAATGCATATTTTCGGCATTTCTACCGAGCTTTTGGAGGATACTCAGGGCTTTATGATTCCGCTGCTCGTCGTTCTCGGACTTGCCGCATTTATAATGTATGATATTGCGATTGAAAAGCTTGAAATTGCCTACTACAGAAAATGGCAGAAGCAATTCAGAAAATTATTTGGGAAGCACTGATTTTTCGGTGCTTCTTTTCATATGCACCGACTTGTCCGCATATATTTTTTTCGGGAGGAATGACGATGAGAAAATACATGTTGCTTTGCTCGGTGCTGATGGCGGCAATGATAATCCTGCCGCTGACAACAATGGAAAAGCCCCGAAAAACAATAATCGTTAACGAAAAAATATCCGATAAGACTGAAAGCGGAGTCATAAGCGTTATGAAAAGCGAGAGCGGAAAGGTCGAAAAAACCGATATAAAAGAATACACCGTCGGCTCGTTGGCGGCGGAAATGAGCATGGAAAGCCATGACGAGGCTCTCAAGGCGCAGGCGGTTGCGTGCTATACCTATGCCCTTTATTGCAAGGGAAAGGGAAATAAGGACGAACTTAACGGAGCGGATATTTCGGACGATTCCAAGGCTTATCAGGGCTATCTCAACAAGGACGCAAGGAAGAAAAAATGGGGAGACAGGTATGACGAATACGAGAAAAAGGCGGAGAAGCTCGTCGATGAAGTCCTCGGCCAAAAAATGACCTATGACGGTAAACCGATTTTGGCGGCGTATCACGATATTTGCAGCGGCAAAACCGAGAGCGCAAAAACCGTGTGGGGCGAGGATATCGCATATCTTCAATCCGTCACGAGCGACGGCGACAGGCTTTCGCCCGATTACGAAACGACGATCGGCTTTGACGAAGAAAAATTCCGTTCGGCAATTCAGATGATTGACGGAATCAAGCTGCCGGAGGACAGCCGAAAATGGGTCGGCAAGGTTGACAAAACAGACACGGGCTTCGTCAACTCCGTTGAAATAGGCGGCACAAAGGTTGACGGCGGCGACATAAAAAAGGCGCTCGGCCTTTCAAGCAGAAATTTCACGATAACCTGCGAGGACGGCAAATTCACGCTCAAGGCTATCGGAAACGGACACATGGTCGGCATGAGCCAATACGGAGCGGACTATATGGCTCGCCAAGGCTCTGACTGGCAGGAGATATTGAAGCATTACTATACGGGCGTAAAAATCGAGTGAAAAATAATATAATTTTCCATGAAAATAATTTGTAAAAACCCTTGCTTTTTTGCAGGAATATGTTACAATAAAGTCAAATCAACCAGCAAGGAGGTAACAACAATGGCTTTTAAGATTACAGATGACTGCATCGCTTGCGGTGCTTGCGAGGCTGAGTGCCCGGTAGGCGCTATTTCCGAAGGCGACGGCAAGTATGAGATCGACGCTGATGCTTGTGCATCCTGCGGCGCTTGTGCCGATGTTTGCCCGGTCGGAGCTCCGACAGAGGAATAATTAAAGCTTTGTGATGTTTAACGGAGCGGTTGAAAATCATTCCACAATGTGATTCGCTTCAAAAAACATAATAAAAGATCAAAGACGCCGTGCGTATCGAAAGGTATGCACGGCGATTTTTGTTCGTTGAAAATAAAAGCAGCCGCACAATTAAGTGCAGCCGCTCTGAAATTGATCCGATATTTTTCTTTGAATTTGTGCTACGGTAACGAGATGCCTTTTGCCGTAAAACAAACGTGTTATCGCGCCTCGCTCATATAGACATCCATTAACTTGCCCGACCATTCTTCATATGTAGCGTATTGTCCGTCGGTACCTTTTGCCGTCCACATATATTCCGCCATTTTACCAACGCCCTCGTTTGCAATTTCTGCCAGCTCCGAAATACTTGAAGTCGGTGCTGCGTCCCGGATCTTTTGGGCGTACTCGTTATATATCGTTTCATATTTTGAAACGCCTTGAGCGGAGGGCACTTTTGTTTTGTCGGTACTGCTTTTTTCAGTCTTTGATTCAGTCGGTTTTGGCTCAGTCTGTTTTGTGGTATCTTTTGAAGCTGACGGTGCTGTGCTGCCCTCATCCGGAGCGTCAATATCAATGCTCATAATATTGTTGCCCTCATATTTGATTGAAATGTGCCAGCCCGCGCTGTTATCGGCGTTATAAAAACTGTCGCCCTTGTCATAATTAACCGTAAAGCCCTTATCGGAGCAAGCCTTTACATAGCTGTTGTAATCGTCTTTGCTCGTGTTTCCGATGTAAACGAAGAAACTGTCATCATTTTCATGGGTAAACTTACCGCTTGTGGATTTTGGAGCGGGAAGCTGCTTGCCTGCTTTGCTTGTGGGCCATGTGATCGAGGACATCTCGATCGGTTTCTCCAATTCGATCTTCATTTCGGCTTCACTTCCGTAATGACTTAGGCTCAATTTGTATCCCTCGGTATTGTATGCGCTGTATGACATTGAGTCCGATTCGGAATCATTCGTGAAGCCCTTTACTTTGCAGGCTTCGATATAATCGTTATACTGCTTGTCGGAAACTTTGTCGATGTCAACCCAAAGCTTTTCGGCGGTATTTTCGTGTATCTCGCCTTTGTCTTTCGGCGGCTCGGGTAACTGCGCACTTAAAATTATGTCGCTCCATTTAATTTTTTTCGACTGATTGCTTGAAATTGAGCCGATAACTGCGATTGCGGCGATGACAACTATCACATAAAACCACCATCTTTTATAAATCGGTTTTTTCTTTTTCTTGGCAGGCATAGGCTCGGTAGGGTATGTACCGGGGGCTGGTGCTGCACTGCTCGGAGCAGGCGCTCCGCAGTGCTCGCAAAATTTACCGTTAAACTCTTTTCCGCATCTTGAACAGATCATTTTAATGTCTCCTTTGTTTAAATAATTTATGTGTTGTTTTACTTTTATTTTTTTATTCTTTCTTAACCTCCTTTATAAAACTGGCAAGAGCAAATACAGCTTTTTCGGATAACTCGGGCAGTTTATTCTCGTCGGAACCCTTGACACCGAGCAGGTAATCCGTGCTGACATTAAGCAATATCGCAATATCAACTATGTGCTGCAGATTAGGAACAATATCACCGCTTTCCCATCGTGCGACGGCCGTCCTTGAAACATCGACCGCCTCCGCGAGATTTTCCTGAGTGAATCCCGCAATCTCACGGGCAAGCCGAATTCGTTTTCCGATATCCGTTACAACCATTTTTTTACCTTTCCGAAAGCCTTGTCTTTTAAAATTCATAAATCGTCCTCCTTTGTGTTTTGATTCACTCAAAAGAGGACTTGTAATTTTCGCGAATGCAGCTTTATTATATATTTTTTGTTTTGGTATAAACAGCAACCAACGGTAAAAATTGTAAACCATAGGTTACACAAGAACTTTAGGGTTGACAATTTAAGATCTCGATGATACAATAATAGAAATTCTAATTTTAGACTAATTGGAGGATGTTATGACTGCGATAAAAATGATAGCGGTAGGGAAGAAGCTGGCAAATATTTACAGCGGACTTTCTCAGCCGCTGTGTAAAAAGTACGGGATAAATCAGTCCTGCTTGGATGTTCTGATGTTTTGCGCTAATAATCCCGAAAACAACACGGCGAGGGATATTTGCGCCGTCAGGGGAATAAAGAGCGGAATTGCTTCGGTAGCGGTCGAAACGCTTATTCAAAAGGGCTACTTAGTCCGCACGGACGATCCCTCCGACAGGCGAATTCACCGCCTTGTGCCGACCGACTCGGCTCAAGATATTATCTCGGACGGCAGGGCAATGCAGGAGAAATTTATTTCCACGCTGAAAAGCGGAATTTCCTCCGAAGAAGATGAGATTTTTGAGAGAGTAAATGAAAAAATACTTGAGAATATCAATTTATTCGGTCGGGAGGAAACTTAATGCTTTTTAAAATTATGATTTGTATCATTGCCGGTATCGGAGCAGGTCTCGGCACGGGCTTCGCAGGAATGAGTGCCGCCGCGGTAATCAGTCCCATGCTTATAACATTCCTTGATATGGATTCGTATCTTGCTGTCGGAATTGCCTTGGCGAGCGATGTGCTTGCAAGTGCCGTTTCAGCTTATACCTACGGTAAAAATAAAAATCTCGATATTCGCAACGGCCTTATCATGATGGCTTCGGTGCTCTGTTTCACCCTTGTCGGCAGCTATGTTGCAAGTATTGTACCAAAAACAACTATGAGCAATTTCTCGGTGTTTATGACACTGTTGCTCGGCATTAAATTCATCGTAAAGCCCGTTGTTGCGCCGAAAGCGAGACTGCAAAATGCGTCGGCAAAACAAAAGGCGATTCGCTCCGTAATTTGCGGTTCTGTGGTCGGCTTCATTTGCGGATTTATCGGGGCAGGCGGCGGAATGATGATGCTTCTCGTACTCACAACCGTGCTCGGTTATGAGCTCAAAACCGCTGTCGGCACAAGCGTTTTTATCATGGCGGCAACAGCATTGACGGGCTCTGTCAGCCATTTTGCAATAGGCGGTGCACCCGACACGGTGGCTCTTATTACATGTATAATCAGTACCCTCGTTTTTGCACTCATTGCGGCACTGATTGCCAATAAGGTCTCGGCGAAAACGCTGAACCGTGCGACGGGTGTTGTACTCGTCATGCTCGGAACGGCAATAATTATCGTAAATAGAATAAAATAAACAGAAAAAGCGTTGTCCACCCTTTGACACGGCACGGTTTGCGTTGTATAATATACATTATAATTACTGAACGGAGGGCGGCATATGTCCGATTATAAATACGAATTTCTCGGCTCGGGCATATATGTTGCCGTATCAAAGGAGCACACCTTCGGCACGGACGCCGTTTTGCTTGCCGATTTTGCTTCGCCGAAGCGCAATGAAAAGTCATGCGATCTCGGTACGGGCTGCGGAATAATCCCGATGCTTTGGTGCAGAAACAACTGCGCCGGGGAGATAACCGCCGTTGAATTGCAGGAGAAGGGCTATATGCAAACCTGCGATTCTGTTCGCAAAAGCTCGGTTGAGGAAAAGGTCAAGCCGATAAATCACGATCTCAGGGATATAAAATCCGTTCTGCCCCACGCTTCAATGGATGTTGTGACGATGAACCCTCCGTACAAGGCGGCGAACAGCGGCATAAAAAGCGTTGCGCCTGCCGAGCTTATTGCAAGGCATGAGGTGGAATGTAAGCTTGACGATATCTGCCGTGCTGCGGCATATTTGCTGAATTTCGGCGGTCGGCTCTGTATGTGCAACCGTCCCGAAAGGCTCAGCGACACGATAGTTGCCATGAAGAATAACGGCATTGAGCCGAAGCGGCTTCGCCTTGTTGCAAAAACGCCGTACACCCGTCCGTGGCTTTTTCTCATAGAGGGAAGAAAGGGCGGCAAGCCGTTCATGAATGTCGATCCGCTTTTGATAATGTACGGCGAGGACGGCGAGCTTTCAAAGGAAGTAACCGATATTTACGGTGAGTATAAGGAGAACATTAAATGAGTAAGCTTTATGTTGTCGGAACTCCGATAGGCAATTTGGGGGATTTTTCACCCCGTGCGGTCGAAACGCTGCAAAGCGTGGATTTTATCGCCGCCGAGGATACAAGAGTGACCCTCAAGCTGCTCAATCATTTCGGCATAAAAAAGAGCCTGATGAGCTATTTTGAATATAACAAAAAAGAGCACGGAGAGGCGATAGTTCAAAGAATTCTTGCCGGAGAGAACGGCGCAATTGTGACCGACGCAGGTATGCCTGCTATCTCCGATCCGGGCGAGGATCTTGTGCGCCTTTGCCATGACAGGGGAGTGGAGGTTGAATCCGTTCCCGGTCCGTGCGCCTTTTCAACTGCGCTTGCACTTTCGGGCTTCCCGTCGGGTCGATTTACTTTTGAGGGCTTCCTCAGCGTGAATAAGCCGAGCCGCCGTGAGCATCTTCTGTCGCTCGAAAAGGAGACAAGAACCATGCTTTTTTACGAAGCGCCGCACAAGCTGGGTGCAACGCTGCGTGACATGAACAGGGTGTTCGGCAACCGTGAAATTGCAATAGTCCGTGAGATTACGAAAATTCACGAGGAGGTTATTCGCACCACGCTTGACGAAGCCGTTGAGAAGTACGCCGACGGCAGCGTTAAGGGAGAAATCGTTCTCGTCATCAAGGGCGCGGAGCACGATACATTCGAGGATAAAATGACCCTTGATCAGGCGATAGAGTGCGCTCGCCACAGCACAGAAAACGGTATGAGCGTCAGCGAAGCGGCGAAGCAGGCGGCGAAGCTGTCGGGATTTAAAAAAGGCGATATCTACAAAGCTTTGATTTAGCGGATCTTTTTCCGTGATACAGCCCAAAGCTCTCTCGGTATATAAGAATATTGCCATCGAGAACTTTGAACTGTCTAACGAAAAAATCTCTCGCTAAAGTGAAGGTATCTTTTTTCGTGATACAGCCCAAAGCTCTCTCGGTATATAAGAATATTGCCGTCGAGAACTTTGAACTGTCTAACAAAAAAATCTCTCGCTAAAGTGAAGGTATCTTTTTTCCGTGATACAGCCCAAAGCTTTCGATAAAGTGTAAGTATCTTTTCGTTAAAGCTTGCAAAATGCAGTTTCAATAAAATTCTAAATAAAGAAAGGATTTTGAAAGTGAGTATGTTTCAATATATTGCGCAGCACCCGTGGGTAGGGGTTGCACTTGTGCTCTTGATTGCCTTGACTGTTTTTGTTTGGTACAAGGCTATCGTATCGGGCAAAAAAAGGAACGAGGAAAGAGAGCGGATTATTGCCGACCTTGAAAAGGAAAAGGCTCTCAGAAACGAGTTTAGAAATCCCGACGAAGAAACATTTCTCCCCGAAAAGGACGATTACAGGCTGATCGTCGGCATGTGCGCCAATATTCAGATGAAGCTTGAAAAGGCGGCGAATATGAACGAGGCTTTTTTGGAGCTTTCTGATGTTAAAAAGAATGTTTACTGCCTCGGCTATGTCTTTGAGGACAGCAAAAACAAGCTTTCGGAATTTTTCCGCTCAAACGGCGAACCGCTTCTTTCTTCGTCAAAGGCTGCGGTCAATGAGGCGATCGGCGGCGAATTTGCAGAGATATTCAATAAAGAGTTCACAATGCTCGACGATAACGATGAAACGACATCGGTCGATAACGGGCTTCTGGAGAAGTATGATGCGGAGCTTGAAGACCTTATGAATGACAAAAAGAATGAAATTTACAAATCTGCGGCGGACTATATCCGTTTAAATAAAGCTGATTTCCTTGAAAAATAAAAAAATTAAAAAAATCCTATTTACCTATTGACAAAGTAGGCAAATAGTGTTATCATATCACCAACATAAAGAAAACGACGAAAGAAACGGAGGAAACGGACAATGAGAAAAACGCTCAACGCTTGTTCAATGGATATCGAGTGCTGTATGTGCGCTCTTGTTGTTATGCCTTCGGTCAAGTTTTGATTACATTTTCAGTCGAAACACCGAGAGGCTCTCAAGGCTTTTCGGTTATTTTTTTAGGAAGTGATTTTGTGAGATTCATTTACGGCAAAATGCTCAGAAGCAACATCAGATTCGGGCGATGTTTGAACTGATATTTTATTTATCTGAAAAAATACTATATTTAAGGAGATAATTATTATGTCAAAGATTTATACATCGGCGGATCAGCTTATCGGAAAAACACCCCTTCTCGAACTCACACACATTGAAAAGAAGTACGGCCTCAAGGCAAAGCTTCTTGCGAAGCTGGAGTATTTCAACCCGGCAGGCTCCGTCAAGGACAGAATTGCAAAGAAGATGATCGACGACGCAGAGGCTTCCGGCAAGCTCAAGGAGGATTCGGTCATCATCGAGCCGACCAGCGGCAACACGGGCATCGGACTTGCGGCTGTTGCGGCGGCAAGAGGATATAAAATCATCATCGTTATGCCCGAAACAATGTCCGAGGAACGCCGCAGACTTATCAAGGCTTACGGCGCAGAGCTTGTTCTGACCGAGGGTGCAAAGGGCATGAAGGGCGCAATCGCCAAGGCTGACGAGCTTGCAAAGGAATATCCGAACAGCTTCATTCCCGGTCAGTTCGTCAATCCCTCAAACCCGAAAGCGCACTATGAAACAACGGGTCCGGAAATTTATGAGGACACCGACGGAGAGGTCGATATCTTCGTTGCGGGCGTTGGCACGGGCGGAACCGTTACGGGCGTTGGCACATATCTTAAGGAGAAGAAGCCAGAGGTCAAGGTTGTTGCCGTTGAGCCGCTTTCATCGCCTGTTCTTTCGCAGGGTGTTTCAGGTTCGCATAAGATTCAGGGCATCGGCGCAGGCTTTGTTCCCGATGTGCTTGACACGAAGGTTTATGACGAGATTATTCCCGTATCAAACGAGGACGCATTTGCAACGGGCAAGCTTATCGGCAGCGAGGGCGTGCTTGTCGGTATCTCGGCAGGCGCAGCCGTGTATGCGGCAATTGAGCTTGCAAAGCGAGAGGAGAACGAGGGCAAGACCATCGTTGCGCTGCTTCCGGATACCGGTGACAGATATCTCTCAACTGCACTTTTTGAATAATAAATGAGGTTGTTAAAATGATTTCAACAAGAGGAAGATATGCGCTGAGGGTTATGATAGACCTTGCGGAACATAAGGATGAGGGATATATCCCGATGAAGGATGTTGTTGCAAGGCAGGGCATTTCCAAAAAATATATGGAGCAGATCATGCCGTCGCTCGTGAAAAAAGGCTTTGTTGAGGGCGTTCACGGCAAGGGCGGCGGATATAAGCTGACCGGCTCGCCGAGCGAATACACGGCAGGCGAAATTCTCCGTGCCGCCGAGGGCGACCTCGCTCCCGTTGCGTGCCTTTCGTGCAATGCCGAGGAGTGCCCGAGAAAAAAGGACTGCAAGACCCTGCCTCTTTGGGAAAAATTTAACGACATGACAAACGAATATTTTGATTCGGTCACGCTTGAAAACCTGCTTTGATGACCGAACACAGCAAAACGCTCCGCCTGAATTTCAAGCGGAGCGTTTGTTATACTCTTCCGATATAGCATCGTGTGATGTAGGGATAGGGGACGGTATCGTTTTTGCTGAACTTTTTGAAAAGCTCTTGCAGCTCGGCAACATATCCGTCATATTTTTCTTCGCCCGGCTTCGGAGCATAGGATGAGGAAAGACATCTTGAAACAAAAGCTTTTTCATCATATATCAGGTCGTTTCTGAATTGAACCACATCAAAATCGCCCTCGAAAAAGTCTCTGAAAGCATCCTTGCTGAAGTCAATTCCGTTAGACGAGCCTTTAAAATTCGGGCAGAAGCGGCGATTAATATCGTAATTCTCTCTGATAAGCTCGCTTTCGGTGTCACGGTCGTTCCATACAAGCAAGATTTTTCCGTTTTCCTTTAGAATTCGGCGACATTCTGCCTTGAACATCTGCCTGTCGAACCAGTGAAAAGCCTGTGCTACGGCAATGAAATCAACGCTTTTTTCGTTCAGCTTTGTATCCTCGGCACTGCCGTTTACAGAGACAATGTTCTCATATGCGGCATATTTACCCTCGGCGACCGAGCGCATATCGTCATTCGGCTCAACCGCGAAAATTTTGCTCACATATGGGCAAAGCTTTTCTGTGAATATTCCCGTCCCCGAGCCGATATCAGCGGCAACGGTGCTCTCGGAAATCAGATTTTGCTCCTTCAAATATGCAAAAAGCTCATCAGGATAGCTCGGACGTGCCTTGGAATAAATGCCGCCCTTTTTGTCAAATTTATGTTCGTTCATATTTTTTTGCCTACACAGAAATCGCCGTCAACGGCGGTTATTTTTATTTTTGCAATCTCGCCGCAGGGCAGATTGCCCTTGACCTTGACGGGCGTGTAATTCTTGGTATAGCCCTCGATATATCCGTCGGAATGCCTTGTTTCAAAGAGCACATCAACGGTTTTTCCTATCTGCGATTTGAGGAAATTTTGCCTTACTTCCTCGGTCTTTTCAATCATGATATGACTGCGCTTTTCTTTAACCGACTTTTCAATCTGCGGCATTTTGGCGGCCTTTGTACCCTCACGGGGAGAATAGGGGAACACATGAACCTTTTCAAATCCGACCTTCTGCGCAAAGCGGACATTTTCGGCAAAATCCTCCTCGCTCTCGGTCGGGAAGCCGACCATTATATCGGTCGTGATTGTCGCATCGGGGAAGCCTGCCCTGAGCTTTTTGCAAAGCTCAAAATATTCCTCTGCGCTGTAGTGGCGATTCATCGCCCTTAGCGTGTTGTCGCAGCCGCTTTGAAGCGAGATATGAAACTGCGGGCAGAAGCTCGGAAGCTTTGCGAGTCTTTCGATAACCTTGTCCGTGATGTGATCCGGTTCAAGTGAGCCGAGACGAACGCGGCGAAAATTCATTTTGTCGGCAAGCTCAACTGCGTCGCAGATGTTCAGCCCTATATCGGTGCCGTAGGCGGAAAGGTTTATTCCGACCAGCACGACCTCGGCGAAGCCTGCGTCGCTGAGTCTTTGAAGCTCGCATTTAAGCTCTTCAATCGGCTTTGAACGCACACGGCCTCTCGAATAGGGGATAATGCAGTAGGAGCAGAAACGGTTGCAGCCGTCCTCGATTTTTACAACGGCTCTTGTTCTTCGGTCAAAACCCGAAATATCGCCGCCGGAGAATTTGTCACCGGTTTTGTGCTCCTCAATGTCGATTATTCGTTTACCGCAGCTGAAATAGCTGTGAAGCAGCTCAAAAAGTCTGGAATTATTTTTGTTGCCGAGTACAATATCCGCCTGTTCCAGTCTTTCGGCGTCCTTTGGAAACGCCTGCGGCATACAGCCCGTGAGAACAACGATGCTTTCGGGGTGGTTGCGCTTGAATTTCCGAACGGCCTGACGGGTCTTGCGGTCGCTCTCGGCGGTAACGGTGCAGGAGTTGACAACATAAATGTCCGCCTCTTCGTCGGCCTTGACTGTTTCAAAGCCGTTCGCCGCCGCTTTTTCGGACATTGCCTGGGATTCATATTGGTTGACCTTACAGCCCAGGGTGTAAAATGCAATTTTCATATCATCAGCTCCGTTTGGTAATCTAAAACATAATTATAAAGCAAAACAGCATATAGTGCAAGTTTTATTTGCTCTTGACGGGGCATATATTTGTTGTGTGCAACAGTGAAAGGGAGGCTTGTTATGAAAAAAGCAACTGTAGTTTTATTAAGCGGTATTATGATATTCGGAATGTTGGCGGTATTCGCTTCGGCGGAGAACGATTCGCCGATGCCGATTGAAGTCAAGGCGAAATCGGCGATATTGATGGATCAAACCACCGGAGCGGTGCTTATGCGAATGAACGAGAACGAGAGGCTCTACCCTGCGTCGGTAACGAAAATCATGTCAATGCTTCTCGTTGCCGAAGCAATCGACTCCAACACAATAAGGCTGACCGACGAGGTGACGACGAGCACCGAAGCGTCGAAAAAAGGCGGCTCGCAGATATGGCTCAAGGAGGGCGAGATAATGACGGTCGATGAGCTGCTCAGAGCGACGGCGGTTTACAGCGCAAACGACGCCTGTACCGCTCTCGGTGAGCATATAGCCGGCAGCGACGAGGCGTTTGTGACGATGATGAACGAACGGGCGGCAGAGCTTGGAATGAAAAACACTCATTTTGACAATTGCACCGGACTTGACGACACCTCGACAACTCATTTGACAACGGCGTATGACATTGCGCTGATGTCGAGGGAGCTGATGAAGCATCAATTTATTCAGCAGTATACAAAAATCTGGATGGATTCGCTTCGTGACGGCAAGACAGAGCTTGTCAACACAAATAAGCTGATTAGATTTTATGAGGGAGCAACAGGACTGAAAACCGGCACGACCTCAAAGGCGGGCTGCTGCATTTCTGCAACGGCAACGAGGGACGGAACAAGTCTTATCGCCGTTGTGATGGGTGCGGATAACAGCAATGACCGCTTTGAGGGAGCAAAGGCGATGCTTAACTGGGGCTTTGCAAACTACGAAACGGTTACGCCGAAAATCGACAGATCGCTGATCACGGATGTGAATATCATCAAAGGCGAGGAGAAGGCACTCACACCGCAAATTTCGGACGACTCTCAATTCCTTATTCCGAAGGGCAAGCTGAAAAATATAACGCAGGATATCGAGCTTGCCGCCGCAGTTGAAGCTCCCGTCGAGTCCAATCAGGTTTTGGGCACGGTGACGGTTAAGCTGGACGGCAAAAAAATCGGCGAATATAAGCTGACTGCGCCGCATTATGTCGAAAAGCTCGGCTTCAAAACGGTGTTTGTTCGCCTGATATGCTCAATTTGCAAGCCACAGCAGTCTGTTAGTGTGAACTGAGTGTGTATTTTTTATGCAATCTGCGTAAAAAATGATAAATACCACTTGAAAAAACAAGTTAAATAGGGTAAAATATAACCATCTAATAGAAAGAAATATCGGAGGCATACAGAATAATGTCTGTAAAGTTAAACACAAAATATGTAGCTCCGTTCCTCAAAGAAAACGCATATGACAACATACGGTCGGAGGTTGAAGCGGCGCACGACGAGCTTCACAACGGAACGGGCAAGGGCAACGACTTCCTCGGATGGCTCAGCCTTCCGGAAAGCTATGATAAGGAAGAATTTGCAAGGATCAAGGCGTCGGCGGAGAAAATCAGAAAGGATTCCGAGGTTCTTGTCGTAATCGGAATAGGCGGTTCGTATCTCGGAGCGAGAGCTGCGATAGAATTCATTAAGTCGCAGAACTATAACCTGCTCAGACACGGCGCACCGGAGATCTATTTCGCAGGCAACACGATAAGCTCAGCTTCAATCAACGAGCTTGTTGAAATAATCGGCAACAGAGATTTTTCTGTCAATGTTATTTCAAAGTCGGGCACGACTACCGAGCCGGCGGTTGCTTTCAGAATTTTCAGAGAAATGCTCGAGGGCAAATACGGCGCAGCGGAAGCGGCGAAGCGCATCTATGCCACGACGGATAAGACGAAAGGAACGCTCAAGGCTCTTGCGGACGCTGAGGGCTACGAAAGCTTCGTTGTCCCCGATGATGTCGGAGGTCGCTATTCGGTTCTTACGGCTGTAGGACTTCTCCCGATCGCCGTTGCCGGAATTGATATTGACGCCATTATGCAGGGCGCAGCGGCGGCAATGAACGAGCTTGCCGACAAGGATATTGAAAAGAACGATTGCTACAAATACGCCGCAACGAGAAATCTCCTTTACAGGAACGGCAAAAAGATTGAAATGATGGTCAGTTACGAGCCGGCATACACGATGATGAACGAATGGTTCAAGCAGCTTTACGGCGAGAGCGAGGGCAAGGAGAATAAGGGCTTGTTCCCGGCTTCGGCTATCTTCTCGACCGACCTTCACTCAATGGGTCAGTATATCCAGGAGGGCGAAAGGCATCTTTTTGAAACCGTTGTCCACTTTGCAAAGTCAAAGTCTGAGGTTGAGATAAAGAACGAGGAGGGCAGTGCCGACGGACTCAATTTCCTCGCCGGCAAGACCGTTTCGTTCGTTAATCAGAAGGCATTTGAGGGAACGCTGCTTGCCCACACGGACGGCAATGTTCCGAACATCGTGCTTGAGGTTGATGCGATGGATGAGTTCAATCTCGGCTATCTTATCTATTTCCTTGAAAAGGCTTGCGCAATCAGCGGCTACATTCTCGGAATCAATCCTTTTGACCAGCCGGGCGTTGAGAGCTACAAGAAGAATATGTTTGCTCTTCTCGGCAAGCCGGGATACGAGGATCGCAAGGCCGAGCTTGAGGCAAGGTTAAACTAATTTTGTATAATTTTCGTGCAGGACACGAATGTTAGAATAAAAAAACAGGGAGGATATTATTATGGTATCTCTTATTTTAGGTAAAAAAGGTTCAGGAAAAACAAAGCTTTTGATTGAAAAGGTCAACGAAGCTATCGAGAGTTCAAACGGCAACATTGTTTGCGTCGAGAAGCAGCCCAAGCTCACATACGATGTAAACTATCGTGCACGCCTTATTGATACCGACCACTACAAGGTAAGCGGCTATGACGCATTTTTCGGTTTTCTTTGCGGAATCTGTGCCGGTGACCATGACATCACCGATGTTCTTGTTGACGCAACGCTGAGAATCGGTTCTCGTGACTACGGCGAGCTTTGCGAGTTCCTCAAGAAGGTTGACGAGCTTAGCAAAAACCATGTTGAGGAGAAGAGCTTCATCTTCACGATCTCTGCCGATGAGGGCGAGCTTCCCGAGGAGATCTTCACCTTCTGCAAGAAAATCTGACGATTTTTTCGCATATGAATATTTGACGGTCTGCGCTATTGAACGCAGGCCGTTTTTCGGCAAAAGTAACAAATCTTTTAAAAGTATTGACAATATAATGTAAAAATGGTATATTTATTATACAATATTCAAGGCAATATGCCGCAATTCGTGCAGCATAGCCTTAACATCAGAGGTAGAGTTATGTATGATAAGTGCATAAATCGTATAGCTGTCGAAAGCGACCGATACCGAGGCGGGATCGGGCGTCGATTGTCACGCGGTTTTTTGTCAAAAAAACGCACAAGTTGAGTCCTTACGGGATTGGCTTGTGCGTTTTTTAATCGTATAATATAAAAAGGAGGACAAATAAACATGAAGGTTGTAATTATCGGAGGAGTGGCCGGCGGAGCAACTGCGGCGGCAAGACTCAGAAGACTTGACGAGAAAGCGGAGATAATCATTCTGGAAAGATCCGGATTTATATCGTATGCAAACTGCGGACTTCCTTATTATATAGGAAAGCTGATAAAGGACGAGCATGAGCTGACGCTGCAAACCCCGGAGAGCTTATGGTCACGCTACAGGATAGATGTGCGCACCCTCAATGAAGCGCTTGCCATAGACAGGGAGAAGAAAGAGGTAAAGGTAAAAAAGCTTGAGACGGACGAGGAGTATACCGAGAGCTATGACAAGCTTATATTAGCTCCGGGAGCTGTTCCGATAATTCCCGATATCCCCGGCATAGGCAATTCGAGAATATATACGCTCAGGACGATAGAGGATGCGCAACACATAATGAACAGCGTGGATTTTAACGATATCATGTCGGCAGTCGTGATCGGCGGCGGATTTATCGGTCTTGAGGCGGCGGAAAACCTTTGGAATCTCGGGATTCACATCACGCTCGTCGATGCGGCGGATCAGGTCTTGCCGCAGCTTGACCGTGACATGGCAGGCTTTGTTCATTCCCATTTGAAGGAGAACGGCTTCGACCTTCTCCTGAATCGGGAGGTTTCCGGCTTTGAGAGCGTGGAGGAGGGAATCATCGTCAATTTTGATAACGGAGACATTATCGAAACGGACATGGTGCTGATGGCGATAGGTATAACTCCCGAGAGCACGCTCGCCAAGGATTCGGGGCTTGAGCTTGGGGGAAGAGGCGCAATTAAGGTCAACAGGCATATGCAGACCTCCGACCCGGATATATATGCGGTAGGAGATGTTGTTGAAATAAAAAGCTTTGTTACCGGAAAAAGAGTTTCGGTTCCTCTTGCAGGTCCTGCAAACAAGCAGGGTCGCATAGCGGCGGATAACATTGCGGGATATGACAGCAGATACAAGGGTGCGTCGGGTACATCAATAATCAAAATTTATGACCTGACTGCTGCATCTACGGGATTGAACGAGAAGCAGGCGAGGGAGCTTGAAATACCATACGAAAAGGTGATACTTTCGCCTCCGTCCCATGCGTCGTATTATCCGGGAGCGCATCTTATGACGATGAAGGTGCTGTTCAACATTAACACATGGAAGATAATCGGGGCACAGATCGTAGGATATGACGGAGTTGACAAACGGATAGATGTTCTCGCTGCCGTCATGCAGTCGGGCGGAGATATTGTCACTCTCAAGGATATCGATCTTGCCTATGCGCCGCCGTTTTCCTCGGCGAAAGATCCGATAAATATGGTCGGATATATTTCCGAAAATGTCCTGACGGGCAAATCGAAGATGTTTTATTGCGAGGATATTGCCGAGCTGAAGGACAGAGACGATATTCAGCGAATTGATGTCAGAACCGAGGAGGAATATGCCGCAGGGCAAATCGACGGCTTTGACCTGCTGATCCCGATCGATGAGCTGAGAAACAGATTGAACGAGCTTGACAGACAAAAGCCGGTATATATTGTCTGCCAGTCGGGTCTACGCAGCTATATTGCCTCCCGAATACTTGCTCAGGAGGGCTTTGATTGCTACAGCTTTGCCGGCGGATATAGATTCTACGAGTGCTTCAGGAAGGATAGCTTCGATAAGGAAGGTCAGCTTGATTGCGGAGTATATATTTAAGGCAACACCGCACGATTGAGGTATGCGGATTGTGCATTGCCTGAAATTTATACCGTGCTTTCGCCTCCTCTTGATTGATTCAAGGGGAGGCTCATGGATGGTAGACCTGCGAAAAATTAAAAGCTGCCGTATAGTGTAGCCGCATCTGCCGTCCGGCATCTGAAATCCAACATCAATTTTTGCTTCGGGCGAAAAAATCGAAAAAAGCGGTGGGTTTTTGAGCTTTTGTTATTGACAAATGGTGATTTACACTATATAATGTTTGGTGCATGACATTTGAGGTGAAGAGTATTTATGTATTTCGTTGAGCTTGAGCCTGTCTTTAATAATGAGGGCACGGCGCTGCCTTTGGATTTCACAATCGACATGAGCGATTGCGATATCTATGGCGGAGAATCATTCAACTCGCCCGTTCGGGTGACGGGGGAGATCAGAAACTCAACGGGTATAGTCAGTATCAATGCAAAGGCTGATTTTACTCTCAATCTCGCCTGCGACAGATGTGCGGCCGATTTTGACCGTACCTTTTCAATGCCGATCGAGCATGTACTTGTCACGGAGCTTAACAACGACGAGGGTAATGACGAATTTATCGTTGTCGATTCGCTCCGATATGATGCCGAACCGCTTGTTCGGGAGGATATTCTCCTGAACCTGCCTACCAAGGTGTTGTGCAGGGACGACTGCCTCGGGATCTGTCCCCGATGCGGCAAAGACTTAAATGACGGTCCGTGCGACTGCGCCAAGGAGTGCGACCCCCGTTGGGACGCTCTTTTGCAGCTCACACAGGAAGATCAGTAAGAACTATTTATCAGCATTAAGGAGGCGCTCAGAATGGCAGTACCGAAGAGAAGAGTTTCTAAAGCGAGAAGAGACAAGAGACGTTCCAACGTTTGGAAGATGGAAGCACCGGCACTCGTAAAGTGTCCGCAGTGTGGCGAGTACAAGAGAGCTCACAGAGTATGCTCGGCCTGCGGTTATTATAACGGCAAGCTTGTTGTCAAGAAGGACGCATAAGTCTTTTCAATGTGAAACGGAGAAGGTAGAGATTGGACCGTTTAATTAGTGTCCCTTCTCTGCCTTTTTGACTTTTTGACGGATCTTTTTCCGTTATACAGCCCAAAGCCCTCTCGGCATATAATAATATAGCCTTCAAGGGTTTTGAACTGTCTAACGAAAAAATCTCTCGTCAAAATTTAATGTATCGGATCTTTTTCCGTTATACAGCCCAAGGCTCTATCGGCATATAATAATATAGCCTTCAAGGGTTTTGAACTGTCTAACGAAAAAATCTCTCGTCAAAATTTAATGTATCGGATCTTTTTCCGTTATACAGCCCAAGGCTCTATCGGCATATAATAATATAGCCTTCAAGGGTTTTGAACTGTCTAACGAAAAAATCTCTCGTCAAAATTTAATGTATCGGATCTTTTTCCGTTATACAGCCCAAGGCTCTATCGGCATATAATAATATAGTCTTCAAGGGTTTTGAACTGTCTAACGAAAAAATCTCTCGTCAAAATTTAATGTATCGGATCTTTTTCCGTTATACAGCCCAAGGCTCTATCGGCATATAATAATATAGTCTTCAAGGGTTTTGAACTGTCTAACGAAAAAATCTCTCGTCAAAATTAGGTCAAAATTACAAATGGCTTCACTAAAATGGAGCAAAATGAGGTTTCTACTTCGATTAGAAACAACACCAAACCAAGCAAAGGAGGGTCTTATGGCTGTTAAAATTTCATCTGTTCGGCATCATTCGCCTGCGTCGCGGCATTTTGTCAAGGCGGGGGACAAGCTTATCAGCGTAAACGGTCATGAGATCCGTGATGTGCTGGATTATCAATTTTATATTGATGATGCGCCTGTGATCGTTATCGAAAAGCCGAACGGTAAAAGGCGTACAATTCATCTGAAGCTCGGCGAGGGTGAGACGGGTCTTGAATTCGAGACTTATCTCATGGACAAGCAGCGCTCCTGCGCCAACAACTGCATTTTTTGCTTCATAGACCAGCTGCCGAAGGGCTTGCGGGAAAGCCTTTATTTCAAGGATGACGATTCGCGTCTTTCTTTCCTTTTCGGTAATTATATTACCCTGACGAATATCGGCGAGAGAGATATTGACAGAATAATCGAGATGCATATCAGCCCGGTAAATATTTCCGTTCACACGATGAATCCCGAGCTTCGGGTCAAGATGATGGGCAACAAACGAGCCGGCAAGGTGCTTGACTATGTAAAAAAGCTTGCCGAGGCAGGCATAAAGCTTAATACTCAACTTGTGCTGTGTCCCGGCTACAATGACGGCGAAGAGCTGACCTATTCCCTGGAGGAGCTGGGTAAGCTTTATCCGTCGGTTCAGAGTATTGCTGCCGTTCCGGTCGGTCTTTCCTGTCACCGTGACGGGCTGACGGGCTTGAATCCCTTTACAAAAGAGCAATCTTTAGATGTTATTTCGAGAATTGATAGTTACAATTCTAAATTTATGTGTTATAATAATATGAATATAGCTTTTGCCGCCGATGAATTCTATCTCAGCGCAGATTTGCCAATGCCGGATTGCAGCCGCTACGGCGATTTTGTGCAGCTTGAAAACGGCGTGGGACTTTGGGCGCTGCTTAAGCATGAATTTGAGGAAGCGATAAAGCGTATCTCAGAGGGCTACACTCTGCCGAAAGAGCGCCGAATTACAATGGTAACGGGAGCAGCGGCATTCAGACTGATTGAATATATCGCAAAAACCGTCGAAAAAAGAGTCGGTAATATTCATATTGAGGTTGTTAAAATTCCAAACAGACTTTTCGGCGAGAGAATAACCGTTGCCGGACTTCTCTGCGGCAGAGATATAATCGCAGGACTTGAAAACACGAAGCTTTACGACGAATTGCTTATCCCTGCGGTTGCGCTGAGAAGCGAGAGGGATATTTTTCTCGACGATATGTCGGTAGAGGAGCTTTCGCAAAAATTAGGAATAAAGGTCACACCCGTTGAGAATGACGGGTATGAAATGCTTGATAAAATTTTAGGAGAACAGGAGGGATAATATGGCAAGACCGATAGTTGCCGTCGTAGGCAGACCGAATGTCGGCAAATCCACGCTTTTCAATAAGCTTGTGGGTCAGAGACTTTCGATCGTTGACGATACGCCGGGCGTTACCCGTGACAGAATCTACGGCGATTGCGAATGGCTCAACCATAATTTCCTTTTAGTTGATACAGGCGGAATCGAACCCGATTCGGACGATATTATTCTTTCGCAGATGCGCCGTCAGGCTCAGGTTGCCATTGACAGCGCAGATGTTATAATTTTTGTCACGGATATGAGAACGGGCGTTGTTGCGACCGATCAGGAGGTTGCTTCAATGCTTATGAAAAGCGGCAAGCCAATCGTACTTTGCGTAAACAAGTGCGACACGATCGGCGAACCGCCGATGGAATTCTACGAGTTCTATAATCTCTGCCTCGGTGAGCCGATAAGAGTTTCGGCTGTTCACGGACACGGCACGGGCGATTTGCTCGATGAGGTTATCAAATATTTCCCCGAGGAAGAGGATGAGGACGAGGATGACGACAGAATCCGCGTCGCCGTTATCGGCAAGCCGAATGTCGGCAAATCCTCTCTCATCAACGCTATTGCAGGTGAGGAGCGTGTTATCGTTTCCAATATTGCAGGAACAACGAGGGATGCGACGGACACGCTGATCGAAAATCAATTCGGCAGGTTCATATTTATCGACACGGCAGGTATCCGCCGCAAGAGCAAGGTCGAAGAAGCGATCGAAAAATACAGCGTGCTCCGTGCGAGAATGGCTGTAGAAAGGGCTACCGTATGCGTCATCATGATTGATGCGCAGGAGGGCTTCACCGAGCAGGATTCAAAGGTTGCCGGAATCGCTCACGACCTTGGCAAGGCGTGCATTATCGCCGTCAACAAGTGGGATGCGGTCGAAAAGGACGGCAAAACCATGGACAGCTATCGCAAAAAGCTGATGAATGATTTCTCTTTTATGTCCTATGCGCCGATTATTTTTATTTCGGCAAAGACGGGTCAGCGGCTCGACAGGCTCTTTGAGCTTATCAAGTTTGTTGACACTCAGAACGCAATGAGAATTTCAACGGGTAAGCTCAACGATATCCTTGCCGAGGCGACGGCGAGAGTTCAGCCGCCGACGGATAAAGGCAGAAGACTTAAAATATATTATATTACGCAGGCTTCCACAAGACCGCCGACATTTGTCTGCTTCGTCAACCGTAAGGATCTTTTCCATTACAGCTATCAGCGTTATATCGATAATCAGATCCGTGAGGTTTTCGGTCTTGAGGGTACGCCGACAAAGATGGTAATCCGTGAAAGAGACGAAAAGAAATAATGATTATTTTAGGAATTGATCCCGGTTATGCGATAATCGGCTACGGCGTGCTGGAATACAGCAACAATCATTTCAAGGTGCTCGGCTACGGCGCAATAACGACCAAGGCCGGAACGCCGTTTAATAAGCGGCTGGAGGTTATCCACCGTGAGCTTGATTTGATAATGACTCGCTATAAGCCCGATGTTATGGCGATTGAAAAGCTTTTCTACAACACGAATGCAAAGACGGTCATCGATGTTGCGCAGGCGAGGGGAGTTATCGTGCTGACGGCGCAGCTTCACGAGCTTGAAATTGCCGAATATACGCCGCTTCAGGTCAAGCAGAGCGTTGTCGGCTACGGCAGAGCCGAGAAAAAGCAGGTGCAGGAAATGATGCGCATAATGCTGAAATTTGACGAAGTGCCGAAGCCGGACGACACGGCGGACGCCCTTGCAATGGCTATCTGCCACGCTCATACCAGCGGTTCGCTTGTAGGAAAGCTGAAAAAGTATTATTGATAATGCACGAGCGGAAATTATCGTTGACATTCCCTGTATGGGAAGTGAAAATTTCTGCGAAAAATAATTTATCGAAAGGCGGAAAACGATGATATATTCTCTTACGGGCAAGGTAATTGCGCTTGACCAAAACGGACTGGCTGTTCAGTGCGGCGGAATTGCGTTTTTCTGCTTTTCCACGATGAACACATTGAAAAATGTTGCGCTCAACACGGAAACGACGGTTTACACCTACCTCAATGTTCGTGAGGACGCAATGGAGCTTTACGGCTTCTCAACGCCGAATGAGCTTGACGCTTTTAAGCAGCTTATCACCGTTTCGGGCGTGGGACCCAAGGCGGCGCTTGCAATACTTTCCGTGCTGACTCCCGATAAGCTTGCACTGAGTATTGCTTCGGGCGATGCGAAGTCTATCACCCGTGCTCAGGGAGTCGGAGCGAAAATAGCGAACAGAATCATTCTTGAATTAAAAAATAAATTCAGCGCAGAGCTTACTGATGAGCAATCCGAGCTTGTAGGAGCGGTTCTTATGACCTCGGGAGCGGAAAATGTCAGCGAAGCGATAGAGGCTCTCGTTCAGCTCGGTTACAGCAGATCAGAGGCTGCCGCAGCACTCGGAAAGCTGGACGGCACTTTGCCTGTTGAGGAGCTTATCAGGCAGGCTCTTAAATCACTGATATAAGGAGGGAACGGCATGGATGATATGGATTTTGAAAACAGAATAGTCGCTCCCGAATATATGGATAACGATACCGATGTGGAGTTTCAGCTTCGTCCGAGGACGATGAACGACTATATCGGTCAGACCAAGGTTAAGGAAAATCTTTCAATTTATATAGAGGCGGCAAGAAAAAGGAACGAGCCGCTCGACCATGTGCTTCTCTACGGCCCTCCGGGCTTGGGAAAAACGACGCTTGCCGGCATTATTGCCAACGAGATGGGCGTCAACTTCCGTGTTACCTCCGGTCCGGCTATCGAAAAGCCGAAGGATTTGGCGGCGCTGCTTACCAATCTCAGCGAGGGCGATGTGCTTTTTATTGATGAGATCCATAGAATGAACAGAAGCGTTGAGGAGGTTCTCTATCCCGCAATGGAGGACAATGCGCTTGATATAATCATCGGTCAGGGTCCGTCGGCAAGGAGCATAAGGATCGATCTGCCGAGATTTACCCTTGTCGGCGCAACGACGAGAGCGGGTCAGCTCAGTGCGCCGCTTCGTGACCGCTTCGGCGTTATTGCAAGGCTTGAGCTTTATTCTCCGGAGGATCTGAGCAGCATTGTAAAAAGGAGCGCAGGTATACTGAATATAGAAATTACCGACGAGGGAGCTTACCAGATAGCCTCCCGTTCGAGAGGAACGCCGAGAATCGCCAACAGATTTCTGAAGCGTGTTCGTGACTTTGCACAGGTGCTCGGCAACGGTGTTATTACCGACGAAAATGCCGACCTTGCGCTCAATCGCCTGGAGGTCGATCCGCTCGGGCTTGATTCTATCGACAGACTTCTTTTGACGGCGATGATAAAAAATTATAACGGAGGACCCGTGGGACTTGAAACGATCGCCGCCGCAATAGGCGAGGAAGCAATCACCATTGAAGATGTTTATGAACCGTACCTGATGCAGATCGGTTTTCTTTCGAGAACTCCGAGAGGTCGTATGGTCACGCCTGCCGGCTATGCCCATCTGGGCATGCCGATGCCTGCACAGAACGGAGCAAATAATAACCCGGTTCCATTGATGGAGCAGCAAAAATTTGAACTTTGATTCGGAGGTCATTTTATGGGTAGATTATTCGGAACAGACGGAGCAAGAGGAGTTGCAAACTCGGAGCTTACCTGCGAGCTTGCGATGCAAATAGGTCGTGCGGCCGCAATGGTTCTCATTGACGAGAACAAAAAGCGTCCGAGAGTTATGATCGGAATGGACACGAGAATTTCGTCAAATATGCTTTGTTCTGCGATTACGGCAGGTCTTTGCTCGGTGGGCGCAGATGTTATGCAGCTCGGCGTGCTTCCCACTCCTGCGGTCGCATTTCTTGTCAAAAAATACGATTACGATGCGGCGGTTATGATCACCGCTTCGCATAACCCGTGTGAATACAACGGCATCAAAATCTTCCAGGCGGACGGCTACAAGCTTCCCGATGAGCTGGAGGAGAAGATCGAGGCTATTATTCTTGACGGTGTGACGCTTCCTCCGGTTAAGATTGGAGCGGACATCGGACGCATAAGAAGCTCCGAGATGCCGACCTTTGATTACACCCGCCATCTTATCTCTACGGTTGAGGGTATTGACTTTTCGGGCTATAAGGTTGCTCTTGACTGCGCAAACGGTGCGGCAAGCGTAACCGCTCCCGACCTTTTCACCGAGCTTGGCGTTGACTGCCATGTTAAATCGTCAATGCCGAACGGTATCAATATCAACCGTGAATGCGGTTCGACCCACCTTGACGGACTTCAGAGATATGTCAAAGAGTATGGCTGTGATGTCGGATTTGCTTTTGACGGCGACGCCGACAGAATGCTGGCTGTTGACGAGAACGGCGAGATCGTTGACGGCGACAAAATCATTGCGATCTGCGCCAAGGATATGAAGCAGAGGGGAGTGCTCTCCGACGATACCGCCGTTGTTACCGTTATGAGCAACATGGGCTTCTTTGAATTTTGCAAGAAGAACGGAATAAAGACCGAGATCACAAAGGTCGGCGACAGATATGTTCTTGAAAATATGAGAGAAAACAACTTCAAGATAGGCGGCGAACAGTCGGGTCATGTTATTTTCTTCGACTACGCTTCAACGGGCGACGGTCAGCTTACGGCTCTCCAGCTGCTCGCAGTTATGAAAAGAACCGGCAGAAAGCTTTCGGAGCTTGCCGCCGAGATGGAGGTATTCCCGCAGGTTCTTATCAATGTCAGAGTTTCCCAGATGGGCAAGGCTCGCTATGATAATGATGCGGAAATCAAAAAGGCTGTTGCAAGCGCAGAGAAGGAGCTTGGCGATTCGGGCAGAGTGCTTGTCCGAGTTTCGGGCACAGAGCCGCTTGTAAGAGTTATGCTCGAGGGCAGGGATAAGGACAGGATTCGAATCCTTGCCGAGGAGATCGCACAGGTAGTTAAAGAGAGACTTATATAAACGGAGGATGTCAGAATGAGAGTTGCCGACGGCTGGAAGGATTATGAATTGCTGGATTGCTCCGACGGAGAAAGGCTTGAGCGTTGGGGCGATGTTATACTTATCCGTCCCGATCCGCAGGTTATATGGAAAACTCCGAAAAAGCATCTGATGTGGAATAAAGCCAACGCCAGATATCTTCGCTCATCAACGGGCGGAGGTCACTGGGAGATTTTGAGAAAAACTCCCGACGCATGGCGTATAAATTATAAAGAGCTTGGGTTGAATGTTAAAACAATGGGCTTTAAGCATACGGGAATTTTCCCCGAGCAGGCAGTCAATTGGGATTACACCGCCGAGCTTATTAAAAACGCAGGCAGACCCGTAAAGGTGCTCAACCTGTTTTCTTACACCGGCGGCGCAACGGTCGCCTGCCTTAAAGCGGGGGCGCAGGTCGTCCATGTTGACGCTTCAAAGGGCATGGTGAACTGGGCGAAGGAAAACGCCGTCGCTTCCCATGTTGCCGACAGACCGGTAAGATGGATAGTTGACGACTGCATAAAATTTGTTCAGCGTGAGATACGCAGGGGCAATAAATACGACATTATCATTATGGATCCGCCGTCATACGGCAGAGGCCCCGGCGGAGAGGTCTGGAAGCTTGAGGATGAGGTCTACGGCTTTGTGGAGCTTTGCACTCGCGTGCTTTCGGACAACCCGATAATGATGCTTATAAACTCGTACACAACGGGACTTTCGCCGGCGGTTATGCAGTATATTTTGGGTGCGCTGGTCGTGCCTGAATTCGGCGGAAAGGTTACGGGCAGCGAGATCGGCTTACCCGTAACGCAGACCGGCATGGTTCTTCCGTGCGGTGCGTCTGCAATTTGGAAAAAGTAATTCGGAGAAGCACAAACTATGAGCGATACCATTATAAAATTCGATAATGTTTCGTTTGCCTACGAGTCGGAGGACGAGGGGATCGTTAATGCCGTTAATGATTTCAGCCTTGATGTGCCTGTGGGTCAGTTTCTTGCTGTCCTCGGTCATAACGGCTGCGGCAAATCGACGGTTGCAAAGCTGATAAACGGCATACTTATCCCGAATAAGGGCAAGGTCACGGTTGAAGGAATGGACACGACCGACGAGAAAAAGACGGTCGATATCCGCAAAACCGTCGGAATGGTTTTTCAAAATCCCGATAATCAGATTGTTGCGACTATCGTTGAGGACGATGTTGCGTTCGGTCCGGAAAATCTCGGAGTTGAGCCTGCCGAAATCAGAAAGGCTGTTGACAGCGCACTGAAAGCGGTCGGAATGTATGAATTCCGCACCCGTGAGCCGCACCGGCTTTCCGGCGGACAGAAGCAAAGGGTTGCCATCGCAGGCGTTATTGCAATGAACACGAAGTGTATCGTTATGGACGAGCCTACCGCCATGCTTGACCCTCAGGGCAGAAAAGAGGTCATGGACACGGTAATGAAGCTCAACAGGGAGCTCGGAATTACCGTTATACTTATCACTCATTATATGGACGAAGCGGTTAAGGCGGACAGGGTCGTCGTTATGGACGGCGGCAGGATCGCCATGGACGGTACGCCGAAAGAGGTTTTCAGGAATGTTGAGAAAATGAAAAAGCTGGGGCTTGATGTGCCGCAGGCGACCGAGCTTGCCTACAGGCTCAGGAAAAAAGGCTTCAAGCTCCCCGACGATATACTTGACGAAAACGAATGCGCCGAGGCTATTCTCAAAATTTTGGAGGTGAAGAAGTGATGCCGATACTTTCAATGCAGGGCGTTACTCACCTTTATAACGAGGGAATGCCGAGCGAATCAAAGGCAATCGACAATATAAATCTTGATATAGAAGAGGGAGAGTTGGTCGGAGTTATCGGCCACACAGGCTCCGGAAAGAGCACACTCGTTCAGCATTTTAACGGAATTTTGAAGCCTAAAAGCGGAAAGGTCATTGTTGACGGCGTTGACATCTGGTCGGATAAGAAGGCGACGAGAGAGGCACGCTTCAAGGTCGGGCTTTGCTTCCAATACCCGGAATATCAGCTCTTTGAGGAGACTGTGTATAAGGATATTTCCTTCGGCCCGAAGAATATGAAGCTTTCCGACGAGGAGATAGCCAAAAGAGTCGCTTCGGCTGCGGAATATGTTGGACTGAAAAGAGAATTGCTCGAAAAATCACCGTTTGACCTTTCGGGCGGCGAAAAAAGACGGGCAGCAATAGCGGGCGTTATCGCCATGCAGCCCAAGGTTCTCATTCTCGACGAGCCGACGGCAGGTCTTGACCCGATAGGCAGGGACACGATACTTGACATGATAAAAAATTATCGAGAAAAAACAGGAAGCACGGTTCTGCTGGTTTCGCACAGCATGGAGGATGTTGCGAGGATAGCAACCAAGGTTGCCGTCATGAACAACGCAAGGCTTGAAATGTACGGAACGGTCAATGAGGTTTACTCCCACGCCGAAAGGCTCAGAGAGATAGGACTGAACATTCCGCAGATTTCCAAGGTGTTTGAGATACTCAAAAATAACGGATACGATTTCGGCTCGGTCTATACCGTTGATCGTGCCGTAGAGGCGCTTATATATAGATGTTAGATTTTAGATTGTGGATTTTAGATCTGCACACAGATAGATGTTAGATGGGACGGAAGATGTTAGATGATGTTTACAATAAAAAGCAGAATTTAATTTAAACGAAGGTCTAAAATCTAAGATCTAAAGTCTGTTTCGGAGGTGCAAACGATGCTAAAGGACATTACGATAGGTCAGTATTATAATGTTGAATCGCCGATTCACCGTATTGACGCAAGAATGAAAATCATACTGACCGTTGTGTTCATCGTTTCGATTTTTATGTGCAAAAGCTTCGAAGCTCTCGGACTTATGCTGCTTTTCACATTGATAGTTAATATAATTTCAAAGGTTCCCGTGAAGATGGTCGCAAAAAGTCTCAAGCCGATCGTCGTTATAGTTCTGTTCACCTCCGTGTTGAACATTTTCTATATCCGAGGAGGCACGGAGCTTGTTGATTGGCATTTTATTCACATCACGACAAACGGAATTTTCACTGCGCTGTTTATGGCGATAAGGATCGTTTGCCTTGTTGTTATCAGCTCGCTTTTGACCTATACGACAACACCGACCGTTTTGACGGATTCTCTTGAAAAGCTTTTTGCGCCGCTCAAGCTGATCAAAGTGCCCGTGTCAACGCTTGCTATGATGATGACGCTGGCTCTGCGCTTTATTCCGACCCTCATTGACGAGATCGACAGAATCACAAATGCGCAAAAGGCGAGGGGAGCGGAGCTTGATAACGGCAGCTTTATGCAAAGGGTCAAGGCTCTTGTACCGATCATTGTGCCGCTTTTTGTCTCGTCGATAAGGCGTGCATATGAGCTTGCCGACGCAATGGATTGCCGCTGCTATACCGGCGGCTCGGGCAGAACAAGGATGAAGCAGATGAAGCTTCGGGGTACGGATTTTGTATGGCTCGGCGCAACGCTCGTCTATTTTGCGGGGATTATTGTTCTCAATTATTATTTCAAGGCGGTGCTTGTTAAATGAGAAACCTTGCGCTTCGCCTGATGTATGACGGAACAAGCTTTCACGGCTGGCAGGTTCAGCCGAACGGAATAACGGTTCAGGAGTGCGTGCAGGACGCTGTTGAAAAAATTCTCGGTGTTCGTGAGAGCATAACCGGATGCAGCCGTACCGACGCAGGCGTTCATGCCAACGATTTTTGCTGCACGCTGAGAACGGAGAGCGGTATTGACTGCTACCGACTGGTCGGTGCGCTCAATGCGGTCTTGCCCGACGCCGTGGCGGTTAAATCCTGCGTTGAAGTGCCGCTTGATTTCCACCCGAGATATGATTGCAAAAGCAAGAGATATCTTTACAGAATATGGAATGCGCAGGCGAAAAATCCGTTTCTCAAGAATTATGCATGGCATTATAAAGCGAGGCTTGACGCAGAGGCTCTGAACGAACAGGCTCGGCAGTTTGTCGGAACGCATGATTTTGCAGCGTTTTGTTCCTCGGGCAGCAGCGTTGAGGACACGGTTCGCACGATTTTTGACTGCGGCGTTATTAGGAACGGCGACGAGGTCGATTTTTTTGTTGAGGGCGACGGCTTTCTTTACAATATGGTGAGGATAATGGTAGGCTCGTTAATAGAAATTTCAGAAAAAAGAATTGAAAAAGACACATTGTCGGCTATAATAGAAAGTATGGACAGAGAAAAGGCGGGCAGAACCGCTCCGGCGTGCGGACTTTTTCTTGACAAGGTCAGCTATGAGGAGGCAGGAATTTGAAAAGCTCCGGAAAATCCCGAAAGATAAAATTTAAATTAAATGAGCGAAGCAAGAGGATTTTAACCGTCATTCTGGCACTTGCCGTTGTTATTCTTATCGTTATGACGGCGGCGCAAAAGCTCGGAAATATGACGGTTTCAACCTTCACCGCCGATGTCAAAACATATTTTATGAGCCTCGGCTCGGGCGACGGCTATCCCTATGAGATCAGTGCGGACAAGGTTAAGAATATAACGGTGAACAAATCCAACCTTAACCTGCTGCTTGACGATAAAACATTGACATTGACATCCTCCGCCAAGGAGATAATGCCGAAAAGTCATACATATTCCAATCCAGTCATGAAAACCAAAGGCTCGAAAATGATAGTTTTTGACCTTGATTCGGGCAAGTTCAGAGTCCAGAGAGGCTCGGACATTGTCCGTGAGGAAAGCCTGGACAAAAACATCATGGCGGCGGCGATAGGCGCAAAGGGAAATTATGCCGTTGCAACCTACGGGGACGATGTTCAGGCAGTGCTCAGGGTGTACGAAAGAAACGGCAAGGAAAAATTCACATGGAATTTCAGCGACGAGAGAGTTACGGATATCGACCTTTCGCCCAACGGTAAATTTGTTGCGGTCGCCGCAATCAAGGCGTCGAACGGCGAGATGTCATCGAAGCTTTATGTTTTCAACCTCTCAACTGCGGATAATTATATTTCGTGCTTCGATTATAAAGGAACGACTCTCTTGCGTGTCAATTATGTCAAGGGCAACAACATAGTTGCCGTGGGCGACAATCTCAAGTCATATATAAAAAACAACACAAACAAGCAGGAGGATATGAAGTTCAATTCCGATAAGCTTCATAACTACTGCGTCAGTGCAGACGGCTCGTTCGCAATAGCTTTTTCAAAATACGGCAGCTCCTCGCTTTCCTCACTCAGCTTTTACAGCAACAAAAACAAGGAGAGGTTCGCCATCAATTTTGACAAGGAGATAAGAGGGGTCAACACGGACGGAAAATATATTGCGGTTCTGTTTGACAGCGAGGTAAAAACCTTCAACAAACGGGGCAAGCAGGTCGGAACGATCTATTTCTCCGGCGAACCGAAGAGTGTTACGGTTGACGGCAGCAGGACATATGTGCTGACCGGAGTGAATATAAAAAGCTACAAAACCAAAGGAGCTACAGACGAAAGGCAGGTGTCCGAATAATGCAGGAGCATATAGTTGATATAATTCTTATCGCAATAGTTGTGCTGGTGACGGTAAGATATTACTGTCAGGGTCTGGTTCAAACCATATTTAAATTCGGCTCATATATCATTGCACTGCTGTCTGCAAAAATTTTCTGCGGCACGGTGACCGATTGGATATACAGCAATACAAAACTTTTCGGCAGCACGGAAAGATATCTCGCAAAGCTTATCGTTTTTGTGCTCATTTATATAGCCGTCAGATTTTTGTTCACATGGATAATCCGCCTTTTGGACTCCTTCAAAAAGCTGCCGATACTCAAAAAGGCAAATAAATTTCTCGGAGCGCTGCTCGGCTTCGGCTGCGGTGCGGTTGTCGTTATAATTTTAAGCGTGGGCTTGCAAATATCCTCCCATGTGGTGTATAATGCAAAATATGTAAATGCGATCGACTCGTCGGTGATAGTTCAGGCGGTTATTTCAAACGATAAGATCGCGGAAAATATCAAGACATTCAACAATTCCTACGGAGGTATTTAAAATGGTTAAGGATCTTTTCAAAAACTGGAACACGATACCGAATTGGCTTTCTTTTGCAAGAATAATCATGGTTCCTATCTTTGCATACCTTTTTCTCAACGATTCGATTCCGAACAATATAATATGGGCGGTAGTCGTGCTTGCTCTTTCGGGACTTTCCGATTGCTTTGACGGCAAGATTGCACGGCGCTTCAACCAGGTCAGCGAGCTCGGAAAGATACTTGACCCGGTGGCGGATAAGCTGACGCAGATAACCATTGCCGTTTTGCTCTATATCAGATTCAGCTCCAGCTCGGAATCGCTTATTAAAACCTTCAGCTGGATTTTCCTAATTTTTATCATCAAAGAATTTGTAATGGTTCTCTTCGGAGGAATTATGATAGCCATAGGTCTTAAGCCCGGTGCGGCGGAGATCTACGGCAAGGTGGCAACCTGCGTATTTTATTTCGTAATGATAGCTCTGTTTGCGTTTGCTCCCGATGTCGGAGCATTCAACAGCCTTTGGACAATTCCCGACGCATTGCTGGTCGTGCTTGTTGCGATCTCGGCGTTGCTGACGGTTGTGGCATTTGTCAGCTATCTGCCCGGAGTATATAAGCAGTTCAAGGAAAAATTCATAAAAAAATAACAGGAGATAAATAATGAAGCAAATAATGTGCAGCAAATGCGGCATCAGACCGGCTGTGATCTTCATGACAAGAATGGATGGCGACAAAAGCTCTCATCAGGAGGGCCTTTGCCTGAAATGCGCCATGGAGTCAACGGGTCCGATAAAGCAGATGATGGAAAACATGGGAATAACCGAGGACGACTACGACGCAATGAGCGAGCAGTTCGGCGCAATGATGGGCATGGGCGACGACGGCGAGGGTTTCGAGCCGGGCGGAACGCCGACATTCCCGTTTATGCAGGGCTTTATGAATAAGCCGGAGCAGGACGACTTCACGGATGTTCCCGACACGGAAGTTAAAGAAAACAAAACGAGCAAGAAAAAGAACGATAAAAAGTCGAAAAAGCGCAAGTATCTTCCGCTTTATTGCACCAACCTGACAAGAAAGGCGAAGGAAGGCAAGATCGACAGAATAATCGGCAGAGATAACGAGATATACAGAACTATCCAAATTCTTTGCCGCCGTTCAAAGAACAATCCCTGCCTTATCGGCGAGCCGGGCGTCGGCAAAACCGCTATCGCAGAGGGCTTGGCTCTCAGAATTGCAAACGGCGAGGTTCCCGCGAAGCTTGCCAACAAGGAAATCCAGCTTCTCGATCTCACCTCGCTTGTTGCCGGCACCCAGTTCAGAGGTCAGTTTGAGGGCAGAGTAAAGGGTCTTGTCGAGGAGGTTAAAGCGGAGGGCAACATTATCCTTTTTATTGACGAGGTGCATAACCTTGTCGGCACGGGCGGAGATTCAGAAGGCTCTATGAACGCCGCAAATATTCTCAAACCCGCTCTTTCAAGGGGCGAGGTTCAGATCATCGGCGCAACAACCTTTACCGAATACAGAAAGTATATCGAAAAAGATGCCGCTCTCGAAAGGCGTTTGCAGCCAGTTAAGGTTGAAGAACCGTCGATTGACGACACCTATAAGATGCTTTTGGGTATAAAGGATTATTATGAGAATTACCATAAGGTTCAGATAAGCGACAACCTCGTTTACAGTGCGGTCACTCTCTCCGAGAGATTCATAAATGACAGATTCCTGCCGGACAAAGCCATTGACTTGCTCGATGAAGCCTGCACCTGCGCCAACCTCAGAAACAAGAACATCAGCGAATATGAAAACAGGCTTAATGAAAAGGCAGACCTTATTATCCGTGAGCAGGAGCTTATGGAGGCGGAAGAGCCGGATTATGAAGCGATCGCCAAGGTTAAGCAGGATATTATGCAGTGCGAAACCCGAATAAATCAGCTTATTCCGCTGATTGAAGACTCTCCCGTTACCGAGGAGGATCTGGCACGGGTAATTCAGCTCTGGACAGGTATTCCGGCGCAGAAGATTGTTGAAAGCGACCTTCGCCGACTTGCCGACCTTGATAAGAAGCTGAAGGCAAAGGTTATCGGTCAGGATGAGGCCGTTGATGTCGTCGCAAAGGCTGTCAGACGCGGAAGAATATGCGTCAGTCCGAGAAGACGACCGTCATCATTCATATTTGTAGGCCCTACGGGAGTGGGAAAGACCGAGCTTGTAAAGCAGCTTGCAAATGAGCTTTTTGACACGCCGGAAACCCTTATCCGTCTTGATATGTCCGAGTTTATGGAGAAGCACAGCGTTTCGAGAATCATCGGTTCGCCTCCGGGTTATGTCGGCTATGACGAAGCCGGTCAGCTGACCGAAAAGGTTCGCCGCAAGCCGTATTCGGTGCTCCTTTTTGACGAGATCGAAAAGGCACATCCCGATGTTATGAATATTCTTCTTCAAATTCTTGACGAGGGCAAGATCACCGACGCGCAGGGAAGAACCGTAAGCTTTGAAAACACGGTTATCGTTATGACCTCAAATGCCGGCAGCAGCCGCTCGGAGGGTGCGCTCGGCTTCGGAAAGACGCAGGGTGATGTAAACAAGGAAAAAGCTTTAAAGGCACTTAGGGAGTTTCTTCGTCCCGAATTTCTCGGCAGAGTTGACGAGGTCGTTGTGTTCAACGATCTTGACGAGGACGCATTCAAAAAGATTGCCGTGCTCATGCTTGACGAATTCAAAGAGCCGCTCAGGGACAAGGGCATAGCCTTTGCTTATACCGACGAAGCCGTTGCGGAGCTTGCCAAGGCTTCCGTCGGCGGCACAAGGGGTGCAAGAGATCTCAGGAACAATATTCGCCGCAAGGTGGAGGATAGGATTGCCGAAAAAATCCTTGAAAATATCGACACGCCAGTAACCTCGATCACGGTTGATGTCGAAAATAATGATATAGTTCTTAAATGAAATTAAGGCAACGCTGCATAGCTTAATTGTGCGGTGTTGCCTTAACTATTTTTTATTTAAGCATTGATTTTTATGTTGATTTGTGGTAATTTTGTTTTAGGCGGAGCGTTTCTGTAATTGTTTTACAGGGCTACTGACCTAAGGCAACACCGCACAAATTGAGGCGCACGCCTTGATTCCGACAGGAGGTTTTCAGATGAAAAAATTGATGAAAAAAACGATAACGGCAATTCTTGCCTGCGTTATGGTTTTCGGCACGGTGAATTGTCTCGCCGTTGAGGGTAAGCAATATTATGATTACGGCACTTATGTTGCGCTGGGCGACAGCGTTGCCAGCGGATATAACGACTTGGTTTATATTGATTCGGAGTTCAAACGGGTCGAAGATTCCTACGGCGCATATGTTGCCGATGAGCTTGGCGTTGAATATATCCCGATGGCTTGTCCGGGAACAAGAACGATAGATATGCGCTATATGCTTGAGGACGATTATCCGGCTGACGAATATCTATTTCATGACGCTCACGATGTTGAGGTCATGAAGCAGAGGATTCCGGAATATCGCAAGGCAATTTCCGAGGCAGGGCTTATAACTCTCGGCGTCGGCGGCAACGATTTCGGAACATTCCTCACATGGGTAATCGCAGACGAGCTGGAAAAGCAGAACACCTGCGACGAATATGTCAAGGCTCTCAGGGAGATGCTTGAGCAGGGTGGCGCAGATGACGATATGCTTGCCAATCTCGACAAGGCGGTGGAGCTTGCCAAGGTTATGGGCGCAATGCCGGAGCTTGTCAAGGTCCTTCCGCAGGCTCTTAAATACGGAGTTGAAAATTTCAAGAAAAACTGGAATATAGTTATCGAGGATATTCTTGCACTCAATCCCGATGTTAAGCTCCTCGTAATAGGAATGTTTGACAACGGCGTTAAAAACGACGAGGACGCCGCTGCAAGCGAGGAAGGCTCGTTGCTCCCGAGTATCGGTCAGACGATAGTTGATTTGGCGAACAAGCCGATGAAGGAGGGCGCAGAGAAATACGGCTACACCTTCGTCGACACGACGGGCACGGTTTGCGACACCTACCATCCGAAGCCGGAGGGCTACAGACACATTGCGGACAAAATTCTTGAAGCACTTCCCGATGCGAGCTTCCCTTACGCGGATGTTGCCGAAGGCTCTGAATATTACAGCGATATCGAGTTTATGTACACTCACGGCATAATGAGCGGAATTACGGATACCGAATTCGGCGTTGATTCGGCTTTGACGAGGGCTGCGCTTGCAGAGGCTCTTTACAATATCGCCGGAGCACCGACGGTTGATTCCGATGTGACATTCAATGATGTCGAAAGCTCGGATTCGGCTTATAATGCGGCGGTCTGGGCAACGGATAAGGGGATTTTGAGCGCAAAGAACGGCAATTTTTCTCCCGACGGCGAAATAACGGTTGCTGATTTTGCTCTGAGTCTTGTCAAACTTTCGTTTGCCGGTAAGCTGGATTTGGTAAAGGCGATAAAAACCGTTGTCATGGCTTTTAATATTATCAAGGAGTTCGGATTTCCGAGTTTCAACACAACCCTGACCAGAGCGCAGGCAGCGCAAAGGCTCGTTGATTATTGCGGCATATAAATACAATATAATATAAAACACCGCACGAGGGCGAATATGCTTTCGTGCGGTGCTTTTAGGTTCAATTTTCGGTTATGCTGATGAAGCGAGGAAGCTCCCTTGAAGTTATCTGATAAATTCCTGCGTAGTCGCCCCGGAAGAGAACCGTTAGCGTGTTTTCACCGCTCTTCAGGCGAAAAACCTCGTCCTCGCTCTCCTTGTCGATCGCCGTCAGAACTGAGCTTTTCAGAAGTCCGATTTCAACATCCTCATTGTCAATGGCGGAAATTCTGACCTCGGCTTCGGTGTTATTCGGGTTGTAGATGTTCAGCACGCATTCGATATAAACATAATTGTCGTCGGTATAAAAATCGACAAAATAGCTCTTATCGCTGTTATCGAGAATCGGTGTTTTTTCAACCGAACAGGAAGCGAGACCGAAAATCAAAACAGCGCATATAAGAAGTGAAACAAATTTTTTCATATTGCAGCCCCTTTGTGTTGTGTGCAGTCTAAAAAACCAATGTCTATCTTACCATATAAAAAAGATAATTACAAGTGTTGACAAAGAGGGGAAAGAGGAGTACAATATGAAATTGAAATTCAGTTTCATATTCAAAGGGTGAATCGGATGGAAAATTCATATAACACGAAGCAGGGCGAGCTTATTCTATCGCTTTTGCAGAGGCAGCCCGGCAGGCATTTTACCGCCGACGATATAATTACTGAGCTGGCGAGGGACGGTCGCTCCGTCGGCAAGGCTACGGTATATCGCCATCTTGATAAGCTGATAAAGCAAGGCTTGGTGCGCAAATATATTGCCGAGGAGGGTCAAAGCGCCTGCTTCGAATTCATAGACGAAAGCGGCAACTGCGAGCAGCACTATCACCTGAAATGCTCCGAGTGCGGCAGACTTTTGCATGTTGAATGCGGATACCTTGACGAGCTTGCGCAGCATATTTCCGAGCACCACGGATTTGTGATAAGTCCGGAGAGAACCGTTCTTTTCGGCTTGTGCAGGGAGTGCAGGGAGGCATTGGATGAAAAATAAAATTACGGCGGTCTTGCTTGTTGCGCTGATGCTTCTTCTTTGCGGCTGTTCGTATACCGCACCGCAAAAAAACGACAGACTGAGCGTTGTCTGCTCGATTTTTGCTCCGTATGATTTTGCGAGACAGGTCGCGGGAGAGAGGGCAGATGTGAAAATGCTGCTGCCGACAGGGGTTGAAAGCCATTCGTACGAGCCGACGCCGAGAGACATAATTGAGCTTGAAAATTCGGATATTTTCTTCTTTGTCAGCGAGCACACGGAAACATGGGTCACGCAGATAACCGATGCGCTTGAAGGCGAAGACCTCAGAAAAATCGAGATTGCCGAGGAGCTTGGAATCGAGATAAACGACCATGACCACGAGCATCATCACGGCGAGGAGCATGATGAGCACGGCGAGGGCGAAACAGACGAGCATATTTGGACAAACCTTGAAACGGCAACAAGGATGATTGACTGCATCGCAAGGGAAATGGGCGAAGCCGACCCGAGCAATGCGGATTATTACAATGAAAACGCAAGGAGCTATTCCGCTCAAATACTGAAACTCAGAGATGATTTTTCACGGCTTGTCGAAAGTTCAAGGCGCAGGGAAATTGTGTCCGGATCAAGGTTTGCAATGAAAAATTTTGCGAATGAATTCGGCATTGAATTCACGGCGGCGTTCGATTCCTGCGTTGATAATACCGAGCCGAGCGCAGCGGTGATGGCACAGATCATTGACAAAATAAACACGGACAGGCTGCCTGTTATTTTTTACGAGGAGCTGACAGAACCGAAGATTGCAAGGGCGGTTTCCAATGAAACGGGGGCGAAAATGCTTCTTCTGCATTCGTGCCATAATGTTTCGTCGGACGAGATGAAAAGGGGAGAAACCTATCTCACCTTAATGCGGCAGAATTACAAGAATTTAAAGGAGGCGTTGAACTGATGCAGCTTTTGAAATGCGAAAATATCCACATGAGCTATGACTCGACCAAGGCTGTCAACGGGGTCAGCTTCACCGTTGACGAGGGCGATTTTCTCTGCATCGTCGGCGAAAACGGAGCCGGCAAAAGCACGCTTCTGAAAGGCATTCTCGGATTGCAAAAAATTTCCGAGGGCAGCGTAAGCTTCAACGGAATAGAGAAAAGCGAGATTGGCTATCTGCCGCAGAAAACGCAGGTGCAAAAGGACTTTCCGGCAGGCGTTAAGGAGGTCGTACTAAGCGGCAGGCTCGGCGGAAAAAGAAAGCTTTTTTATACCGCCGAGGACAGAGCGATAGCAAAGGAAAACATGGATATACTCAAAATAAATTCAATAAAAAACAAGTCGTTCAACGAGCTTTCGGGCGGTCAGCAGCAGAGGGTGCTGCTGGCAAGGGCACTGTGCGCAACGGACAGGCTCTTGCTGCTTGATGAGCCGACGACGGGACTTGACCCGTTCGTGACCGAGGATATGTATCGGTTGATAAGCCATTTGAACAGGGAGCACGGCGTTACGGTGATCATGGTGACCCACGATATCAAGGGCGCAATAAAATATGCAAATAAAATTCTTTGCATGGAGCATGACGGCGATTTCTTCGGCACGACCGAGGAATATCTGAAAACGGCGGCGGCAAAAAGAATTCTGGGAGGTGACCGCCATGCTTGATATGTTCGTTCAGATGTTTTCTTACGGCTTTATGTGCAGGGCGATAATCGTCGGTGTGCTGGTTGCCCTTTGTGCCGCTCTGCTCGGCGTTACGCTTGTTTTGAAGCGTTACTCCATGATCGGCGACGGACTTTCCCATGTCGGCTTCGGTGCACTTTGCATTGCGCTTGCGATGAATGTTGCACCGCTTGCGATATCGGTTCCCGTCGTAATAATTTCGGCATTCCTGCTTTTGAGAATAAGCGACAACAGCAAGATAAAGGGCGACGCGGCAATAGCTCTCATTTCAAGCACGGCGTTGGCGGTCGGAATTCTTGTGACCTCAATGACAACGGGACTGAACTCCGATGTAAACGGATATATGTTCGGCAGCATACTTGCAATGAGCAGCACCGATGTTATAATAAGTATAGCTCTTTCGGCGGCGGTGCTCATTCTCTACTGTGTTTTTTACAATAAAATCTTCGCCGTGACCTTTGACGAGGGCTTCGCAACGGCAACGGGAACAAAAACGGGAATGTATAACACGCTGATTGCTTTGCTGACGGCGATAACGGTTGTTATCGGCATGAGGATAATGGGCGCAATGCTCATTTCGAGTCTTGTCATTTTTCCGGCGTTGACGGCGATGCGTGTTTGCAAAACATTTAAAAAAGTTGTTATTGTTTCGGCGATCGTTTCGGTTGTATGCTTCTTTATCGGCTTGATGGTTTCGTTCGCTTTTTCGATGCCTGCCGGCGCAAGCGTTGTTGCCGTTAATGCGATAATGTTCGGGATTTTTTCCGTTGCCGGAATGATCAAAAGAAAATCGGCATAAATTACTATATGAGGTGGTACTATGACAATTAAAGAATTGAAGGAAAATCCGGTCAAGCTGATCGCCGAGGACTGGGCACTTGTCAGCGCAGGCACGCCCGAGGCTTGGAACACCATGACCGTCAGCTGGGGCGGCGTAGGTGAGCTTTGGGGTAAGGATGTTGCGTTTATCTTTATCCGTCCGCAGAGATACACGAAAAAGTTCATTGATTCCGAGGACTATTTTACGGTGAGCTTTTTTGCCCCTGAGTATAAGGATATGCTCCGCTTTTGCGGAAGAGCTTCGGGCAGGGATTGCGACAAGATAAACGAGGCGGGTCTGAGCCTTGCAACGGACGGCGACGCCGTTTATCCTGCCGAGGCGAGACTGACGCTCAAATGCAAAAAAATTGCGGTTCAGCTTTTGGACAATAAGGGTTTTCTTGACCCGACGATAGAGAAAAACTATACCGCAGGGGACTATCATTACATGTACATCGGAGAGATTGAAAAAATTATCGAAAAAAAGTAACTTTTTTTAAAAAAAGGGTTGACAAAACACCGAGCACGGTATATAATAAGCAAGTCGTTTGGGAACAGCAGTTCCTGAACGGGAGTCGGTGTCGATGGCGAAGAGGGTCCACCCGTTCCCATCCCGAACACGGTAGTTAAGCTCTTCCGCGCTGACAATACTCGGCGGGCAGCCGCCCGGGAAGATAAGGCGACGCCGACATTATCAAACAGTCGTTTTCGTAACGGCTGTTTTGCTTTCACGGATCCTGTCAGCAGACGGGGTCTGTTTTTTTAAAAATATTTAATAAAGCTATTGCATTTTGGTAAAACCTGTGATACAATAGCTTTTGCGTGAATATATCGAAAGAGGTGAAACACATGAAGGAAGGAATTCATCCTAAGTACGAAGAGACAGTCGTTCGTTGTGCTTGCGGTAATGAGATAAAGACTTGTTCAACAAAGAAAGATCTCCGTGTTGATATTTGCTCAAAATGCCACCCGTTCTTTACAGGTAAGCAGAAGCTTGTTGATACCGGCGGACGTGTTGACCGCTTCAATAAGCGTTTCAATTTGTCTAAATAATGAAGAGAGAAAAAGGCGGTGTATCAAGCACCGTCTTTTTTACATAAAAGGGGCTGAGCGTCACGGAATACAGAACGGTTGCAAAAGCGTCAAGCGACGAATTTATCGAGAAAAAGTCCCGATTCATCGGTTATATCAAGCCCGTTACGACTCAGGACGAGGCAGTCTCATTCATAAACGAGATAAAATCAAAGCACTGGGACGCCACGCATAATGTTTATGCCTATGTTCTGCGTGAGGGGCAGATACGCCGCTATTCGGACGACGGAGAGCCGCAAGGCACGGCCGGGATTCCGGTGCTTGATGTTTTGCTCAAGGAAAATCTGACCGATTGCGTTGCGGTTGCCACCCGTTATTTCGGCGGCACGCTTTTGGGCACGGGCGGACTTGTCAGAGCCTATTCCCACACCGCTAAAATCGCCGTTGAAGCCGGCGGAATAATCACAATGAAGCTTTGCAAGGTGCTTAGGGTCTGCTGCGATTACAATTTTTACGGCAGGCTCAATTCGCTGATTCCCGAATGCGGCGGAGTGATCGACGATGCGGAATTTGCCGATACGGTGGCGGTTACTTTCAAAATGCCGACCGATGATGTTGATAATTTTGAAAAAAAGCTTGTCGATTTGAGCTTCGGAAAGCTTAAAAGCGAAGAAATCGGAGAATCATTTGAGGCCATGCCTTAAAATTTTTTAAAAATAAAAGAGGAGAACGACGAAAAACGGAGTATATATTATACAGATAACCTTTTTGGGGGTGTTTTGCATGGAAAAAACGGTCAGAGAAAGACTTTGCGAAAACGAGCATCTTATCCTGAGCAGCAATGCGTGCTTCTCCGATTCGAGCAGGGGACGGCAGGTCTTTGAGCCGGAAACGGAGCTGCGAACATGCTTTCAACATGACCGTGACCGTGTTATTCACTGCAATTCATTCAGGCGGCTGAAACATAAAACGCAGGTTTTTCTTTCGCCGCAGGGCGATTACTACAGAACCCGACTGACCCATACCCTTGAGGTTGCGCAGATCGCAAGGACGATCGCCGTCTGTCTCGGACTTAACGAAACCTTGACGGAGGCGATAGCGCTCGGACACGATCTCGGACACACCCCGTTCGGCCATGCGGGCGAGCGTGCGCTCAACAGCGTTTGCTACGGCGGATTCCGACACTATGAGCAGAGTGTGAGAGTGGTTGAGGTGATTGAAAAAGAGGGCAAGGGTCTGAACCTCACATGGGAGGTAAAAAACGGCATAGAACGCCACACGAACGGTGAGGAGGCGGCAACGCTTGAGGGCAGGATAGTAAGGCTTGCCGACAGAATTGCGTATATCAATCATGATATCGACGACGCCGTTCATGCCGGAGTGATGAAAGAGGAGGATATTCCCAAGGATATTCGTGATGCGCTCGGCTATTCAAAGGGTCAGCGCATAGATAAGCTTGTTAAATCCGTTGTGAAAAGCAGCGGTGACGATATAATTTTGGGCGAGGATTGCGCCGATGCGTTTGCAACGCTGCATTCGTTCATGTTTGAAAGGGTTTACACCAATCCCGCCTGCAAAAGCGAGGAAACAAAGGCTGTCGAGATGATAAAGTGGCTCTATGAATACTATCTTAATCATCCAGACGAGATGCCCGAGCTTTACATTAAAATAAGCGAAAATGAGGGCGTTGAGCGTGCCGTATGCGACTATGTCGCAGGAATGACGGACAGATTTGCGGTCAGCACATTTGAAAAGCTTTTCGTTCCCAATTCGTGGATGATGGTGTGATGGCGGCTGATATTGCAAATTAAAGCAATACCGCATATGTCAAGCATGGCGAAAACGAAAAAAGGAGGTTGATATTATGGCGATAAGCGATGAATTTCTCAATGAGCTGCGTGAAAGAACGGATATTGAGAGCCTTATATCCCAATATGTCAATCTCTCGAAAAGGGGAAAAAATCCCAAGGGCTTGTGCCCATTCCATAACGAAAAAACACCGTCCTTTACCGTTTATCCGGAAAGCCAGTCGTTCTATTGCTTCGGCTGCGGCGCGGGCGGTGACGCAATAACCTTTATGCGTCGAATCGAAAATCTCGATTATGTCGAGGCGGTCAAGCAGCTTGCCGACAGGGCAGGAATGAGAATGCCCGACGAGGGCTATGACGATACGATCGCAAAGCACCGTCAGCGGATTCTGGCGGCAAACCGTGAGGCAGCAAGATTTTTTCATCAAACGATGATGTCGCCGCAGGGCAAGGTGGGCTTTGATTATTTCGCCGACAAGCGTCGGCTTTCGATACAGACGATAAAGCACTTCGGCCTCGGATTTGCGCCCGATTCATGGGATGCGCTGAGGAATTATATGCATTCAAAGGGCTTCACGAATCAGGAGCTTTACGACGCCAACCTCGTCAAAAAGAGCGATAAAAACGGCAAAGTAAGCTATTACGATAATTTCAGGAATCGTGCCATGGTTCCGATAATCGACCTCAGGGGCAATGTTATCGCCTTCGGCGGCCGTGTGCTCGACGACTCGAAGCCGAAGTATGTCAACACATCGGACACGCTTGTTTACAAAAAAAGCAACGGTGTTTTTGCGCTGAATTTTGCCAAGAACGGCAACCCCGGCAGCCTTATCGTCTGCGAGGGCTATATGGATGTTATCGCCTTGCACCAGGCAGGCTTTACAAATTCCATTGCCTGCCTCGGAACGGCGCTTACGCAGGAGCAGGCGAGGCTTGTGGCAAGATACGCCGACGAGGTCATACTTTCCTACGATTCCGATGAGGCAGGGCAGAAAGCGACCAAGCGTGCGATTGAAATTTTCGGTCAGACGGGCGTGAAAATAAGGGTCTTAAAGCTCACGGGCGGAAAAGATCCGGATGAAATCATAAAAAATTACGGCAGAGAGAAGTTTCAAAATCTTCTTGACGGAGCCGCAAACGATATAGAATACGGCATTTTGCGTGAGCGTGAAAAATATGACCTTGAGTCGATTGACGGCAAGTCGAAATTTTTGACCTCCGTTTCCGACATTCTTTCAAAGGGCAACCCGATCGAGCAGGATATGTACGCAACAAAGCTTGCAAACGAAATGTCGGTCAGCAAGGACGCCATAGTGCATGAGATAAAGCGAGCATACAAGCGGCGCACGAGAGCGCAGAGTAGGGAGCGGTTTAACGAGATAGTCCGTGACACGGTCATGCCGAAGGACACGGTGAATCCCGAACGGTCAAAGCACCCTAAAGCCGCAAGGGCGGAGGAAACGCTCATTGCCACGATAATGCAAAACCCCGATTTTTACAGAAAAATCAGGGACAGGGTCAGCGAGGATATTTTTGTTACCGACTTTAACCGCCGTGTGTGGCATGCGCTTGCAGGCCGACTTGACGACGGCAAGGGCACGGAGCTTTCGCTGCTTTCCTCGGAGTTTACGCCGGAGGAGATGGGCAGGATAGCATATTACGCTTCAATGACCGATCGCTTAAGCAACACCGTCACGGAATGTGACGATTGTATAAAAGTTCTTGAAAAAGAAAAAAATAAGACGACTGTTTCCGATGTGTCGCAGCTGAGCGACGACGAATTCAGGAATCTTTTTAAGGCGCAAAATTGAGGTGCGCAAATTGCGCAGAAACAAAGCAACCGCTAACAAAATCTGCGGTTACAAAAAAATCCAAACGGAAGTTAAATAAGGAGTAAAGCTATGGAAAACAATGCAGCAACAACACCCTTGGACAAGAAAACCATTCTCAAAAACCTTATCGAAAAGGGCAAGGCAAACGGTAAGCTCACGACCCAGGATATCGATCAGGCGATTTTGGATATCGACCTTGATCTTGAGGATCTTGACAAGCTCTATGAAACGATAGAAAACCAAAATATTGAGCTTGTGGACGACCTTTCAAATGTCGATCTTGGCAATGTTGACTTCGATATGGACATGCCCAAGTCGGCAGAGCTTGCAACGGAGGATGTTGACGATAAAAATCAGGGTGCTGATGATCCCGTTAAGGTTTATCTTAAAGAGATCGGTCGAATTCCTTTGCTTACCGCAGAGGAGGAAATTGACCTTGCGATGAGAATAAACGATAACGACGCAGCCGCAAAGAAGCGTCTTGCCGAGGCCAATCTTCGTCTTGTTGTTTCAATCGCAAAGAGGTATGTCGGCAGGGGTATGCATTTCCTTGACCTTATTCAGGAGGGCAATCTCGGTCTTATCAAGGCGGTTGACAAGTTCGACTATACCAAGGGCTTCAAGTTTTCAACCTACGCCACATGGTGGATAAGGCAGGCCATCACCCGTGCCATTGCCGACCAGGCGAGAACCATTCGTATTCCAGTTCATATGGTTGAAACCATCAATAAGGTCAAAAAAACCAACAGCCAGCTCCTTCATAAGAACGGCAGAGATCCGAGCGCAGAAGAGATTGCGCAGGAGCTTTCGATGCCTGTTTCAAAGGTTCGTGAAATTCTTCGTGTGGCTCAAGAGCCTGTTTCGCTCGAAACCCCCATCGGTGAGGAGGAGGACAGCCACCTCGGTGACTTCATTCCCGATGATGACGCTCCGGCGCCGGCAGATGCGGCCTCGATCCTTCTTCTCAAGGAGCAGCTTGACGATGTTCTCGAAACGCTCACTCCCCGTGAGGCAAAGGTTTTGGCTCTGCGCTTCGGCCTTGAGGGCGGACATCCGCACACCCTTGAAGAGGTCGGCAAGGAATTTGATGTTACCCGTGAGCGTATCCGTCAGATTGAGGCAAAGGCTCTCAGAAAGCTTCGTCACCCCAGCAGAAGCAAAAAGCTCAAGGATTTCCTTGATTGATGAGTCGTAAATTTTAAATAACCGTAAAAATAAGGCAATACCGTACAGCTCAAAAGTGCGGTATTGCCTTTATTCAATTCATTATATATTCCGAGTTGAACAGCTCGTAAATTGCAGTGTTCAGGTTTCGGTTTTCGGGGCGTTGAAGCTCAAAATCCTCCGTCAAAATTTCCTGTGCAAAGCGGTGCGCCTCGTTCAGCAGAGCCGAGTCCGTCAGCGACGCCATTTTCATGTTCGGCAGTCCGTGCTGGCGTGCGCCGAAGAAATCGCCCGGACCTCGCATTTTCAGATCCTCATCGGCAATTTTGAAGCCGTCGGTGGTTTTGGTCATGATTTCCATGCGCTTTTTTGCCGAGTCGTTTTTTGCGTCGGAGATAAGTATGCAGGTCGATTTATATTGACCTCTGCCGATTCGTCCTCTGAGCTGATGAAGCTGCGAAAGTCCGAACCGCTCGGAGTTTTCGATAACCATGATAACCGCATTCGGAACATCAACGCCGACCTCGATAACCGTTGTTGCAATGAGCAGCTTGATTTCGCCCGAAACGAAGCGAGACATGACCTCGTCTTTTTGCTTCGGCTTCATTTTTCCGTGAAGCAGTCCGACTTCGTAACCCGCAAAAAAACCTGTTGAAAGGTTTTCGGCGTAGCTCTCTGCGGCGGCTATATCCTCGTCGCCCTCCTCGACAAGAGGACACACGATATAGCCCTGTCTGCCCTCGTCAAGGTGTTTTTTAACATAGGCGAAGGCTCTTGCTCTGAGCTTGCCCGTAACATAATAGGTTTCGATAGGCTGCCTGCCCGGCGGAAGCTCGTCAAGAACGGAAACATCCAGATCGCCGTAAAGCATGAGCGCAAGCGTTCTCGGGATGGGCGTTGCGGACATAACGAGAGTGTGCGGCTTGTCTCCCTTCTTGCTCAGTGCAGCCCTGTGTTTAACGCCGAAGCGGTGTTGCTCATCGGTGATAACAAGTCCGAGCGCATTGAATTCAACATCGTCCTGAATCAATGCGTGAGTGCCGATTATGAGCTGAGTTTCACCGCTTTTCAGGCGTTCCTTGATTTTCTTTTTGTTAGCCGCAGTGACTGAGCCTGTCAGCAGCTCGGCATTTATACCGGTGTTTTTGAAGAAGTTTTGGCAGGTTTTGAAGTGCTGCCCGGCGAGAATTTCCGTCGGAGCCATAAATGCACACTGGTAGCCGTTTTTGACGACCGTGTAGATCAGTGCAGCGGCAACCGCAGTTTTACCCGAACCGACATCGCCTTGCAAAAGGCGGTTCATCGTTATTCCGCTTGTCATTTGCTTTATGCTCTCGCTGACGGCACGATCCTGTGCACCCGTCATTTTGAAAGGGAGAAGCCGCTTGAATTCATCGGTATGGTCCTGCAAAACGGCAACGGAGGTTGTTTCCCGTCGGTTGCCCTTGAGCTTCATCAGACCGAGCTGGAAGATAAAAAGCTCCTCAAAAATTATTCTCCTGCGTGCCTCATTCAGCATATCCTCGCTTGACGGGAGATGAAGTTCGTAAACAGCCTTGTTAAGCTCCATAAGGCATAGCTTGTCCCGAAGCGACTGCGGCAGACAGTCGGTAAAGTAATTGCCGCCGGAGGAGAATGCCTGACGGACAAGCTTTTCAATATATTTTGAATTGACGCCTGCGGTCAGGTGATAGATCGAATGAATGCGTTGACCGCTCGAAGCCTTTTCAATCAGAGGTGACTGCATTTCGCGCCGCTGAAAATTTCCGCCGACCTTTCCGTAGAAAAGATATTCCTCGCCTGCTTCAAGCGACTCGGCGGTGTATTTGCTGTTAAAAATCGTAATGTTCATCAGGGATTCGCCGTCCGTCACAACGGTTTTGTATATCGTCATCGACTTGCTGACCTTTGCGCCCTTCGGCGTGTGGTCAACGACCGCCTTGACGCAGCACGGCTCATCGAACGGAGCTTCGGCAATGCTTTTGACCTTGCTCCAGTCCGTATATTCCCTCGGATAAAAGCGAAGCAGGTCGCCGACGGTGGAAATTCCGAGCTTGCCCAAAAGCTTGGCTCTTTTTTCGCCGACGCCCTTTAAATATTGTATGTTGGTGGTTCTGTCCATCACTACGCCGTCCATTCATCAATATTGGCAAAGCAGTCGCCGGGAACGGTTTTGATCTCGCTCTTGATGCTGTCCGAGCAGACGGTGATTCCCTGCCTGAAGGCTAACGGGATAAACGGGAGATCGTCGGAGAAAGCATCGATAAGTGTTTGCATATCCGCTTTGCCTGCGAGGTGTTTTTCATAGATTCTTGCCGTGTCGCTCTTCTCGGAAATTCCGTATCTCAGACCTCCGTCGTCGGAGAAAAATCTTGTAAGGCTGAAATTGTTTGAAAGCACTGTTTCGCCGATGTACATATCAAAACTTTCGCCGGTGACTGCCGAGGAATAGTCGGAATAGGAAACCTCCCTGAGCGTTACCTTTATGTTGATTTTTTCGAGTGCCTGCTGAACACCTCTCGCCATGGAACGACGAAAATCATTTTCACTGTTGACAAGCAAAGTCAGATTCATCACCTTGTCGCCGTTATACCTTGCGCCGGATTCGTTGATTTGGGAATAGCCGATATCATCCAGCAGCTCCTTTGCGCTGTCCGTTTTAAGGCTGAGGGTTGGAGATGTGCAATTTTTCAGCTTGTAATATGACGGGTGGAAGGGGAGCGACGATGCAACCGCACATCCGGCGAAGGAATCGGAGGCAAGCTCCGCCCTGTTGAGCGCAAGGGCAATTGCTCGGCGAACCTTAGGCTCGGAAAGAACGCTGTTTTTTGAGTTTATGCCTATGTACACAAAATTGGTCAGCTCGATATTGCTGCTAATTTTTGAAAATTTGGCGTATTTTCCGCTGTCGAATGTGTCGCAGTAGAAATCGATTTTGCTGAGGTCAAAGAAGCTGCTGAAGCTCTCCGAAGCGGAAACATCAACAAGACCGATCTTGGCATATTGAGGCTTGTATCCGCCGAGCCTGTCTTTATTGTATTGAAGATACTTTGTTTCGTTACCGGTCTTAAAGGTGTAGCGACCGCTGCCGACGGGGATTTTTGAAGAATAACCGCTGCTTGATGACGAGGTCGTGGTTTCTTCGCTGTCGGAATCGTCGTTTTTGTCGTATGAGCCGCTTTTGACTATCGGGAAGATCAGATTGGCTGTCTCCGAGCTGTCCGAAACGCTGAGCTTGAACGCAACGGCATTGTCACCGTCGGCAGAGGCAGACTCAAAATTCTCAAGATAAGCGGCATATGTTGAACTGCTCTTCGCCTGATTAAAGGAATAAACGACATCCTTTGAACTTAGAGCCGAGCCGTCGGTGAACTTGATGCCGCTTTTCAAGCTTACCGTAAGCGTTTTGTCTGCAATCGCAGAGGAATCGGCAATCACGGCGACAGGCTTAAACGAGCTGTCGAGGGTGAAAAGCGAGTCGTAGATCAGGTTTGCGACATATCTGTTCATGGAGTTTGACGCCTTGTACGGGTCGAGCGAATCAGAGCGCAGATAGGGAACGGTGAAGCCTATTTCGTCAACAGGCTCGGTTTCCTTTGCTTTTCCGAGGCTTGAAATGGTGTCCATCACCGCCTCACCTCCGCTGCACGAGCAAAGCGAAAAAATCATAACCAAACACAATATGGCGGCGGTCAGTTTTTTGTAATTCAGCATGGTATTACTCCCTTATATCTATGGCTTCGATCGAAACGGTTTTTCCCGTTGCTTCGTCAATTTCAAATATACAGCCGTTCAAAAGAATGCTATCGTCCTTTGCCCTGAAAAGCGTCGGCATTCCCGTTTTGAGCGAACGGATAACGCATTCCGGCTCGATGCCGAGAACCGAATTTTCACTGCCGCACATTCCGAGGTCGGTTATATAGCCCGTTCCCTTCGGCAAGATCTGCGTGTCGGCGGTTCTGACATGGGTATGAGTGCCGAAAAAAGCCGAAACACGGCCGTCAACATAGAATCCGAGTGCTCTTTTTTCTCCGGTTGCTTCGGCGTGGAAATCAACGATCTTTATCCTGCAATCTCCAAGCTCCTCTATCGCCCTGTCAAGGCTGTCAAAAGGATTGGCATAGCTTGCGTTGAAGAACGAGCTTCCGATGAGGTTGATAATGCCGATGCGATATCTGCCCATGTCGATTATCCCTGTTCCCTTGCCGGGGCAGGAGGGGTGCATGTTATAGGGTCTGATGCAAAATTGGTTTTCGTCAAGGTAATCAACCGCTTCGTGACGACGAAAAACATGGTTGCCTGTTGTTATAATGTCAACTCCCGAGGAAAAAAGACTTTCCGCCGAGCTTGGAAGAATGCCGTTGCCCTTGGCGGAATTTTCGCCGTTGGCTATGCACGCATCAATATTATATTGCCTTTTGATTTTTGGCAGAAGCTTCAGCACGGCATTGCAGCCACTCTCGCCGACAACATCTCCGATGGCAAGTATTTTCATTATATCACACTTTCAATTTGAAAATATACGCTTATATTATAGCAAAAAGAATATATTTTGTACAGAAAAAATAAAATAAATATTGACATATTTACTTTTTACATTTAAAATAAATAATATAGACGGTTGTTCTAAATGAAAATCCAGAAAAAGGAGAATCCGATAATTATGAAAATGTTCAGAAAGATCCTTGCGACGGTTATCGCCGTTGTAATTGCAATCAGCGTATTTGCTGTTTCGGCTTCGGCGGTGGGCACTCCTACCTTCAAGCTCAAAATGACGAGTCAGACAAGCTCTGAGGTTACATTTGAGCTTTCTCTGGTGAGCGGCAGCTTCAACTCCTTCGATGTTGAGCTTAAGGTTTCAAGCCCTATCGGCGCATGTAAGGAAATAAACATGACCGATGAATTCAAGCAGATAAAAAATGATCTTGAGGATGCGGGCGGTATAGTTACATCTGCTAAGAATGTGAACACGGTAATGATTTCATTCGCATCGACCAAGGCTGTTTCCAAGGCAACGACGATGTATACCTTTAAGTTTGCAAAAAGCTCCGGAAATGTTTCTCTCAGCAACTACAATACGAATTTTTCCAGCTGCGTCCTTACTGTCGATAACGAGAATGTCGAGATGGTGGATAAAATTCAAGTTATCAAGGGCTATATCGACTTTAAGCAGACCTCGATAAACGCTAATTACAAGCAGTCGGCAAAAATTGATTACGATTCAAACTACAGCGCAAGCGAGATCAAGTGGGAATCCTCAAACACCGAGGTCGCAACAGTTGACGACAACGGCAATGTCAAAATGACCGGCAGAGGCTCGGCAACCATCACTGCCAAGAGCAGCGACGGTGAAGTAACGGCAACCTGCAGCGTCAATGTCAGCTACGCATGGTGGCAGTGGATCATCATCATTGTTCTCTTAGGCTTCCTCTGGTATTGATAATCAACTAAATAAAAATCAAAGCTCCGAAGTTTCGACCTCGGAGCTTTTTAATGCCTTAAAATCAGAAAGGAAGAATATCCTTGACCTTTGAGGCAACCTCTTTTATTTTTGCTGTGCCGTCCTCAACCATTTTCTTTGTCGCAATGGCGGAGTAGCCGTCGCACGAACCGATTTCCTGGGTGGTGAGACTGTCTATCATGAGAGCCATTTTGATGAACGAAACCGTTTGCTCGTACATAAGCTCGGCGTCGAATTTGTCCATCTCGTGATTTTCGCTGATAACGCAGAGACAATCCGGAGCCGTGACGAGCGCAATCTCGGGGATTCCGCAGTTGAATATCGGCTGACCCTCGCCGAAATGGAGCAGATTATGTCCTCGGAGGGTGAGGGTATATACCTTTTTGCGATCCTCAAGCGACTTGAAATAGATATCGTCCATCGTTTTGTTGCCCGTGTAAACTATCTCGGTTTCAACATCGCCCGTCTGCCTGTATTCGCCGTTTTCGTCGGTTTTCCACATTTTGCAGCCGAGATGCTCAACCGAAAGTCCGGCAATCGCCTTGAGATGACCCTCCTTGCCGTCCCAGTGACTCCTGTGAGCGGTCAGCCACTTTGATGTTGCCTGAACTCCGCCGCCGTCAATGTTCTTGAAATTCGGCAGTCTGAAATGACCGGTCACAAATACAAAAATATGAGTTCTCTTGAGCGGCTTATCCTTGAGATATTTGATCATGGCAAGCATTGCGATGGGACCGTTCTCCTCAATGCAGTTTGTGCCGTCGGTGTGTGTATTGATTATGACGCTTTCGCCCTCTTCTTCGCCGTCAAGCACGCACCAGAAGGATTCCGTCTTTGCGTATTCGTCAATAATACCTTCGAGAGTGAGCGTTGCGAATGCGCCCTTTTCGGCCTCCTCAACGACCTTTTGACCGTTCTTTGAATTGACCCAAACGGCGGGGATTCCCTGATAGTCGAGAATGAACGGGAGATATTGACCCTCTATGCAGTCGTCGTTTATGCCCTTCCATATGCAGATAACGCCCTTTGCGCCTGCAAGCTTAGCCATTTTGAGGAACGGGAAATTGACGAAAGCCGTCGCAACCGGACCGTTATAATGACTCGGAAGGTGAAGTCCCTCGGGGATGCTTCTGTTACGCTCGTTGAAAGCGATCTCGCTGGGAAGAAAATCCAGCTCGTTGACCTCAACGACCGCAATCTTATCCGTTGCGTTGAGATAGCCGACATGCTTTTCCTTGACGAGCGTCAGCTGAGCCGTGATGCCCTCGGCAGGAGTTCTGCCCGAATAGGGGAATGCCGAAGAAACGGGAACTTCGAACTCCTCGTTAAGATCCTTTATGACGAGCTTCTTGTTAGTCTCCTCCCAGCGCATGAAGCGGCTTGGGTCTGAGAAGGTTTCGATTCCCATTTCATGAATTTGGCTTTTGAGATACTTTATAAAGTTTCTTTGAGCCTTTGTGCCGGTCAGACGAACGCCGAAGGAGTTCATCTTTTCGACTTCCTTTTGCAAAAGCTCCGGTGATGTAATGTTTGTCATATCAATTTTCATTGTTTATCTGCCTCCAATATTTTCTTCGGCTATTATACTATAACACTCCCCGTATTTTCAACCTAAAAAGAGGAAGATTGTTAAAAATTTTACAAATTGTTTAAACTGTTGATTTTTATTTAATGCTATGTTACAATTTTAATATAAATTTTAATTTTGAAATGGAATGTATGAAATGGTAGAAATAATTTCGTTTTTAGCGTTGATTATAATCGCACTTCCTAAAATGAAAATTTCCACAAAAAAAGCTAACAGTCTGACTGCCGATTTTAGTGCAAATATCAAGGGCTTTCTTTGCATACTGATTTTTTATAATCACATGGCCGGATGGTTTGAAAATCAAGGCGTGATATTTCAACTGTTTTCTCATATGGGAAGCTTTGTCGTGGGAGTGTTTTTCTTTCTCTCGGCATTTGGACTGACCAAGGTATATTCGGGAAAAGTCAGATTTTCTTTTTTGGCTAAGAGGTTTATAAAAATTCTTATTCCTTATTGGATTTGTGAAGTAATTTATATAGTTGCTTCGATCGTTTGTAACATTGCATTGCAAGTTGATGTTACATGGAAAAACATATTTCTTTCAGCAATCCAATTGAGGACAATAGTGGAGAACTCATGGTATGTTGGAGCAATCCTTCTCTTATATGTTATATATTATATCTGTAATAAGATACTCCCAAGTGTAGATTTAACTCTTAAAATAACATTGGTTATGATTATTACTTCATTCATTTTCAAAAATTATTGGACGACATATTTTGCTTTTGCTCTTGGAGTATTTATCGGCGAACATGAACAAAGAATATTAAGTTTAAAAGAAAGTAGAAGATTTGCTCTTTTCATTATTTCGGTTGTATTATGTTTAATGGCAATAGGTCTGAAATTTTACGGAAACAGCATAAACAATGAAATGTATATGAATGTTTCTGATATGCTGACATCAGTTATATTCGCATCAGTAGTATTTTTTATGCTTACATTCATAAAAATAAGCAACAAAATTTTGAATTTTCTTGGTAATATATCTTATGAAGTATATCTTCTCCATGGATTAGCACTAAGGATTGCATATAAATATGTCGGGCTGGAAAATTCTATATTATTTTATGTTGTTGCTTTTTCAGTTACGGTTTTACTTTCTTATCTGACAAATCGAGTGTCATCTGTAATAATCAAACCGTTATTAAAACAAGTGGCAAAGTAAGGGTAAAATCAATGAAATTTACAACACCGCTTCTTGTATTGAGTGCTGGGTGAACAGGAAAAAATCAGAAGATTGAAACCGCCGCAACCTACACGGTAGGATGCATAACTGAGATATTTAATATTTTGTAAAATATTTCCAATGGAGTTTTTGTGCGATGTTGCCATAATTTTTTATTTGTATATTGATTTTATGCATGATTTTTGGTATTATTAACTTGATAAATTTTGACGGAGGTTATAACGTGAAAGAATTAAAAACAGAGGAAAAAGAAAAAATTCCATGGCAAATAAAC
>CAVJIV010000002.1:0-151555 GCA_963649715.1 bacterium
AAAGACTTGCACGCAGGGGATATTATGATATATCCGAAGCGTACAAGTCTATGCACTCAATATGATTGAACCGCCGTGTACGGAACCGTACGCACGGTGGTGTGAGAGGTCGGCTACTCAACTAATGGGTAGCCTCCTACTCGATTTGAAACAAGTTTACTTGAGTTCGATCTCTGCGCCAACCTCTTCGAGCTTAGCCTTGATGTCCTCAGCCTCGTCCTTAGAAGCGCCTTCCTTAACAGCCTTCGGTGCGCCGTCAACAAGAGCCTTTGCCTCAGCAAGTCCAAGACCTGTGATGTCCTTAACTGCCTTAACAACCTTGATCTTCTGTGCGCCTGCGCTCTTGAGGATAACATCAAACTCTGTCTTCTCCTCAACTGCCGGGCCTGCTGCTGCCGGACCTGCTACAACTGCTGCTGCAGCCGATACGCCGAACTCATCCTCTACTGCGTGTACGAGCTCTGAAAGCTCAAGAACTGAAAGAGTCTTCAACTCTTCAACGATAGCATTAATTTTCTCTGATGCCATGGTAATTTACCTCCGTAATAATTTTAGTAATTTTTTAAATTTAGTTTCGCTGAAAATTAAGCCTCAGCGGGAGCTTCTGCCTTATCGGCAATAGCCTGAACAGCACGGGCAAAGCCTGCGATAGGTGCGCTGAATACATTCGCAACCATAGAGAGCAATGTTTCTCTCGAGGGAAGGTTTGCAAGATCCTTGAGCTTATCCATCGACATTACCTCTCCGTCGAGGTAACCGGCCTTAAGCTTGAAGTTTTCGTGATCCTCCGCATACTTGTTGAGGATACGGGCTGCGGCTACATAGTCGTCCTTGGAAGTTGCGAGAGCTGTTGTTCCGTCAAGAACATCGTTCATGCTTTCCAGAGAAGTGCCGCTGATTGCGAGCTTGAGAAGAGTGTTCTTAACAACGGTGTACTCAACTCCTGCTTCACGAAGCTCCTTACGAAGAGCCGTATCGTCGGCAACGGAAATTCCCTTGTAGTCTACAACTACACCTGCGCATGAATTGCTGATTCTTTCGGAAACGGAAGCAACAATCTGCTTCTTCTGTTCCAATACGCTTGCACTTGGCATTTTTTTCACCTCTCATGCATTGAAATAGGTGCTTAAAAACGAAAATTATCCCTGCCCACTTACCGTGAACAGAGATATAACATACAAATATTAAACCGAAAATCCGGTTATCGTATGCTCCCATTCTCGGCAGGCGGTTCATTAAAACCATTACGCTGATCGCACCTGCTGTCTTTGAAAAAGAACAGCTTAGTTATATTAACATACCCTCCCCGTTTTGTCAATACTTTTTTTATAATTAGTAAAAAATTAGTAAAAAGGGTGGCTTTTGAATTGGCAAAAAAGAGGGTGTTTTAAGCATCAAGTAAATATCGGTGTTTGCTGCGTTTGTGTAATATGTCAAAATTTTTGATAGCTGTCTAAAGCTTTATGTTGACTTTACGGTTTTATTGATGTATAATTAACCCACAAAATTATTTTTCGGAGGTTATATCAATGAAAAAAATCATAAGCATTCTTCTCTCGATTGTTATGATCGTCCTTCTTGCTGTTCCGAGCTTTGCTGCGGTCAGCACTGATTCGGCGTTCAGCTTCAATTCGGACGGAAAATTCAAGATTATGATGATCAACGACACGCAGGATGTTATTCTCAAGGATGTACTTCAGGCAAGCTATCTTAAAAAGATTGCTGCACAGGAGAATCCGGATATCATCATTATGAACGGTGACCTTCTCACCGACTTTTTCCCGGGCGCAACCAAGGCTCAGCTCAAGAAGTGCCTTACCAACGCTCTTGACGAGATCAACTCTATCGGAGTTCCTTTCGTAGCAACCTTCGGCAATCATGACCATGACTGGGAGGATATTTTCCCGCTTGAGGAGCAGATGGAGCTTTACAAGTCGTATTCCAACTGCGCTATAGTTAATAACGGCTGCGATGTCGGCACATACTATATCCCCGTTAAGTCCTCGGACGGCAAGAGCATTCCGCTCAACATCTATGTTATGGATTCCAACAATAAGGTAAAGGGCGAGGGCGTCTTTACAGGTTACCAGGGACTCAAGCCGGAGCAAGTTCAGTGGTACAAGGATACCCGTGACGGACTCAAGGAAGCTACCGGAAGCTATGTTCCCTCTCTCGTTTTCCAGCATGTTCCCGTTAAGGAAATTTATCAGTTCATTGATAAGGTTCCGTTTAATGCGGATCATACGGACTGTGTTTACAGCATTGATGAAAATCAGTGGTACAAGCTTAACGATAAGGCTACAAGCGGCACTCTCGGTGAAATTCCGTGTTCGGAGTCGGTAAACGGCAGCACAGGCGAATATGAAGCATGGCTTGAGCATAAGGAGATTATCGGCGCATATTTCTCACATGACCATGTAAATAATTTCACAGGCGTTACCGATGAGGGAATCACTCTCGGCTACAACGGCGGCTCAGGATTCAGCACATACGGCAGCGCAGGCAACCGTTCGGCAAGAATTTTTGAGATCGACGAGAACGATGTTGCAAATTACAACACATATCTTGTAACATACAATGATGTTTCGGATGTTAAGATCAATTTCTATCCTTTGGATCTCTTCTCACCCGTTATCGCTACATGGCTCGGCAAGCTTATTGATATCGTTTGCCCGCAGTTCATTAAAAACATCATTGCAGATAAGCAGAAATAAACAGAAACAACCTAACTCCTCGGGCAATGCTCGGGGAGTTTTTATTGACAACATTTTATATGGTTGTTATAATTATTCTATCAAACAAAAAGGAGCTTAAAATTATGGTAATAAACAGACCTCCCATGGGCTGGAACTCGTGGAATACTTTTGCCGAGAATATAAACGAAAAGGTTGTTATGGAAACCGCCGATTTCATCGTTGAGAGTGGGCTCAAGGATTGCGGATACGAATATATTATCATCGACGACTGCTGGAGCCTCAGAGAAAGAAACGAGAAGAACGAAATCGTTCCCGATCCCGAAAAATTTCCGCACGGCATGAAATATGTTTCGGACTATGTTCACTCAAAGGGACTTAAATTCGGAATGTATTCCTGCGCCGGCACAATGACCTGCGCCGCTTATCCCGGAAGCCTTGACCATGAATTTATTGATGCAAAATGCTTCGCCGATTGGGGCGTTGATTATCTTAAGTATGACTATTGCTATCACCCGTTTACTACCTACGGCCACATGCTTTATAAGAGAATGGGTCTCGCTCTTGCCAATTGCGGCAGGGACATTCTTTTCGCCGCCTGCTCATGGGGAAGCGAAAACACAAAAACATGGATCAAGGAAACGGGCGCACACACATGGCGTTCGACGGGCGATATCTTTGACACATGGGAGTCAATCAAGGAGCTTGCTCTTTCGCAGTATAAGGTTGCCGAATATAACGGCTGCGGCTGCTTCAACGATATGGACATGCTCGTTGTCGGTATGAAGGGCAAGGGTCATGTCGGTCTCAAGGGCTGCACGACCGAGGAATACAAAACTCACTTTGCTTTTTGGGCAATGATGGGCTCTCCGCTTATTATCGGCTGTGACCTTAGAGAAGCCGACGAGGAGGCTATGGCTATCCTCAAAAATAAGGAGCTTATCAGAATTGACCAGGATGCGGCGTACAGACAGCCGTATTTTGTCAACGGCAACAGAAACACAAACAACGAAAGAAAGGGCGACGAGCCTCTTTACAGCTGGTATCCCGACCATATGCCCGTCATTGTCCGCCACCTTGAAAACGGCGATATTGCAATCGGTTTCTTTAATTTTACGGATAACGAGCATTATGAGAGCTTCACCCTCGATGCGGTTGGTCTGGGTTTCTGCACCGGCAAAACGCTTGAGCTGACCGATGCTTGGACGGGCGAAAAATCAAAGCCCGTTAACGATGCCGTAGCCGTAACTCTCCCGGCTCACGGCTGCGTCGTCTACCGTGCAAAGGTAGTTGACAGATAATGAGCAGCTGCAAGAAATGCGGAAAAGAGCTTAACGGGAACGATATAGGCCTCACAAAGAAGCTTATCAACCGAGGCTCTACGGAATTTTTGTGCATAGACTGCCTATCCGAAAAATTTGACTGTTCAAGGCAATTGCTTGAAGAAAAAATCGAGCAATTCAAGGCATCAGGCTGCACACTGTTTGTATAAATTAAGGCAATACCGCACGCTTCGTTTGTGCGGTATTGCCTTTAAAAATAAATAAAAATAAAAAACGACTGCGATCAACACAGTCGTTATGGCAGCGGAATAGGGATTCGAACCCCAACAAACAGAGTCAGAGTCTGTCGTGCTACCGTTACACAATTCCGCTAAAGAACATTTGATATTATACATCAGCAATCGGTTTTTGTCAATATATTTTGCAGAAAAATTTTAAGGTAATCTGCGCAGGTAATCTGCGCACACCTCAATTGTGCGGTATTGACTTAAAAATTCCCTAAAGGCTAACCCATCGCAACATCCAAAAGCATCATAAGCGCAAAGCCGACGGCTGTTCCCGCTGCGCCGATTTTGCCTTTTGCTTCGGGGAGAAGCTCTTGCGACACGACATAGATCATTGCACCGGCGGCAAAGGCGAGAACATACGGCAATATCGGTGTGATAAACTGCGTCAGCAAAAGCGTTATCACCGCCGCAATCGGTTCGACCGCTCCCGAAATTATACCGCAGGCAAACGCCCTTTTTTTGCTCACTCCCTCGCCGACAAGAGGGGCGGAGATTATCGTTCCTTCGGGGAAATTCTGCACGGCAATGCCGACCGAGAGCGCAAACGCTTCCGAGGGAGGGATAATTCCGTTGAGCAAGCCGGCAAAGGCCACGCCGACCGCCATACCCTCGGGTATATTGTGCAGCGTTACGGCAATAAAAAGCAGGAGGCTTTCGCCGAGCCTTGCCGAATACCGACTCAATTGAAAATCGGGTACGAGCGTATCCAAAATCATCATCGCTGCCGTTCCGACGAGGAAGCCCGTAACCGCCGGAAACCATGAGTCTGCCGCTTCTATCGACGGCAGCAGAAGCGACCAAACCGACGCCGCAGTCATTATCCCTGCCGCAAAGCCGAGCGTTGCCCGATGAAAACGCAGGCTTGCGTCTCCTTTTATAAAAAACACCGCCGCTGCACCGATCGTTGTTCCGAAAAGCGGCAGAAATATTCCGATGACCGTTTCAGTCGCAAAATTCATCAAAATCACCGATTCCGCAAAAGATTCCTACTATCAGAATTATTCACGGGATCAATAAATGTTCGTCAATACGGTTGTTTTTTTCTCGTTCGTGTATTATAATATTCTCCGTGAAAGGAGGGACACTGATGAAAGGGAACAGCTTTAACGGAATTGTCGGCAGATTCTGCTCTGCTCTTTGCCGTGCGGACGATAGAATAAACGCAAAGCAACGGCTGAACGCTGCGATCATTGCGGCTGTCAGTGCGGTTCTTTTTGCCATTATGCTTTTTCTCAATTATTGCACTCCTTATCTCAACGACGATTATATTTATTTCAATATTTTTTCCGAAAACGGTATCGGCGATTTTATCCTGCTTTCAATCAAGGATCAAAGAGTGGAAAGCCTATCCGACATTGTTGATTCAATGAAAGCGCATTACAATGTCATGAACGGGCGAATACTTATTCATTCGATCGTTCAGGGTGTTCTGATGCTTCCGAAGGGCATTTTTAATGTTCTGAATTCGGCGGCATATGTTGCGCTTATGCTTCTTGTTTACAAGCATTGCAAGGGCGCACGCAAGGAGCACAAGGCGGTCATGTTCGTGCTCATTTGCCTTGCGGCGTGGACCTTTTTGCCTGATTTCGGCAAGACGGCACTTTGGCTCACGGGCAGCATAAATTATCTTTGGAGCTCTGTTTTTCGGCTAACCGTGTTGCTTCCTTTCAGGCTGTATGCCGACGGCAGGGACGATAAAATTCCGTGGCTCAAAGCGATAGCCGTGACCCTCGCCTGTCTTGCTGCCGGAGCAACCAACGAGAACACTGGAGCGGCATTTATCGGCGTAATCGTGCTTTTCATGATTTACTGTCGGCTTCACAAGAGAAAAATTCCCGTATGGTCGGCTACGGGTCTTGCGGGCGCACTCTGCGGATTTTTCTTCATGATCAAAGCGCCGGCAAATTCAAGGCGTGTCGATATCGGCGACGAGGTCGGCAATACCGTTGCGGAAAGGCTTGTAAATATTCCTGCGAATATGATTTTGTTTCTTTCAGTCTTTGTTGCGGCTTTTGTCGTTTGCGCCGTTATTCTTTATACATATGACCGTGAAAACGGCAACAAAAATACAGGGATCGCATTCGTTGCCATGCTCGGTGCATTCGGAGCGGCGGCGGTTATGCTTGCCTCTCCTCAATTCCCGACACGGGCGTGGTTCGGAATTTATGTCTATGCGATTACGGCGGTCGGTATACTCGTTTATCAAATTCTGCTCAGAGAAAATCTCACACGCAGGCTGATAATGATCTCGGTCGTGTTCTGGTCGGTATGGAGCATGATGTCATGCGTTCATACGGCGCAGGATATGAAGAAGCTGCATGATTTTAATGTCAGGCGTGATGCCTATATTGAGGAGCAAAAGGCGCAGGGAAACCTTGACCTTGAGCTTGAAAAATACTACACAACGGATAAGCACGCCCCGTCAACGGAGGGCGCAGATATAACCGAAGATCCGGAGCATTGGCGAAACATAACCTTTGCAATGCACTATGGTCTTAACAGCGTAAAAGAAAAGAAATAACTTGACCCCGAAGGGAGCGGCATATATGAAAATTACAGAAATACTCAATAACGGAAAAATGGCATTGTCCTTTGAGGTTTTCCCTCCGAAGAACGACACCGCCTTTGAAAATGTGCAAAGGGCAACTCATGAAATCGCAAGGCTCAAGCCGGCTTACATGAGCATAACCTACGGCGCAGGCGGCGGAACAAGCAGATACACGCTCGACATTGCCGAGGATATCATGAAGGACTACGGCGTGCCGACGCTTGCCCACCTGACCTGTGTTTCCTCGTCAAAGCAAACCGTTCACGAGAGGATCGCCGAGATGAACAAGCGTGGAATAAAGAATGTTCTTGCGCTCAGGGGCGATGTTCCGGCGGATAAGGAGAACGAGGAAAGAAGCGGCTGGGATTATCGATATGCCGTTGACCTTATTCGTGAAATAAAGGAGAGCGGCTGCGATTTTTGCGTCGGCGGTGCGTGTTATCCGGAGATCCATCCCGAAAGCTCCAACCAGAAGGAGGACATCAAGCACCTCAAGGAAAAGGTTGAGGCGGGCTGTGAATTTCTGACGACGCAGATGTTTTTTGACAATAATCTTTTATATAATTTTCTTTATAAAATCCGTGAGGCAGGCATTACCGTGCCGATCGTTGCGGGAATTATGCCGATAACCAATGCGAATCAGGTCGAGCGGGCAATCAAGCTTTCCGGCTCGTTCATGCCGCAGCGGTTCAAGAGCCTTGTTGACAAGTTCGGCTCAGATCCGCTTGCGATGAAGCAGGCGGGAATAGCATACGCAACGGATCAGATCATTGACCTTTATGCAAACGGGGTTGAAAATGTCCATGTTTATTCAATGAACAAGCCTGATGTTGCGCAGAAAATACAATCGAATCTTTCCGATATTTTAGGCAAGTGATTTTATGGAAACGGTTTACACTTTATTTTTCCCCGAACCGATAATTGATAAAAAAGAGATTATGCGATATATGGCGGCTCACGGCGGCGATGAGCTTTGCAGCCTCATAGACGAGTGCTTGGCGGAGGCTCTGCCGACGCTTCAATATAAAGCCTGCTATGCCGTTTTGCCGACGAAAACCGACGGCAAAATTATAACGCTGCCCTGCGGACAAATCGAAAGCTTGAAGCTTGCAAAAAATCTTCATGACTGCAACAGGGCGATTGTTTTTGCCGCCACGATTGGAGTCGGCATCGACCGATTGATTTCAAAATATTCAAGACTTTCGCCGACAAAGGCTCTCTGCTTTCAGGCGATCGGTGCAGAAAGGGTTGAGGCTCTCTGCGACGAATTCTGCAATAAAATAAAAGCGGAGCTTGAAAAGGACGGAGAAAAAATAAGGCCGAGATTCAGCCCTGGCTATGGCGATCTGCCGCTTGAAACCCAGAAGATGATATTCTCAACACTTGACTGTCCCAAAAGGATAGGCGTGACTCTCGGCGATTCCTTGCTGATGTCGCCGTCCAAATCCGTAACCGCATTTGTCGGTATAACCCGATGAGGAAGTGACCAAATGAATATTCGTGATTTTATAAAAAACAATATAGTTTACCTCGACGGCGGAATGGGCACGCTTTTGCAAAAGAGCGGCTTGCAGCCGGGCGAGCTGCCCGAACGGTGGAACATCTCCCACCCGGAGGTGATTCGGGAAATACACAAAAGCTACTACGACAGCGGCAGCAATGTTATAAACACAGACACCTTCGGCGCAAATACGCTAAAATTCGGCATAGACGAGCTTGACGAGATCGTTCGCCATGCCGTTAAAAATGCCGACGAGGCACGGAAAGCGTCAACCGGCACTCAGCAAAAATTTATTGCGCTCGATATAGGTCCTACGGGAAAATTGCTCAATCCTCTCGGTGACCTCGACTTTGAGGATGCGGTAAAAATATTTGCCGAAACGGTTAAGCTCGGCGTGAAGTACGGCGTCGATCTCATCACGATTGAAACGATGAACGACAGCTACGAGACAAAGGCTGCCGTGCTTGCCGCCAAGGAGAACAGCGACCTGCCGATTATCGTAACAAACGCATACGGCGAAAACGGTCGCCTTATGACGGGTGCAGACCCTGCCGTTATGGCGGCGATGCTTGAGGGAATGGGCGTTGACGCAATCGGCGCAAACTGTTCGCTCGGTCCGAAGCAGCTCATGGGCGTTATGGACGAGCTTTTGAAATACTGTTCGGTGCCCGTTGCGTTCAAGCCGAACGCAGGACTGCCGAAAAGCGATGGCAAGGTGACATTTTACGATGTTGATGCGGAAGAATTTGCGCAGGATATTAAGCTCTCTGTCGAAAACGGAGTGAGAATTGTCGGCGGCTGCTGCGGCACAACGCCGGAATACATCAAAAAAGTTTGCGAAATCACCCGTGGAATGAAGCCGAAAGAGATCGAGAGAAAGACTCATTCGGTTTGCACATCATACAACAAGGCCGTATTCTTCGGCGAAAAGCCGATCCTGATCGGAGAAAGAATCAACCCTACCGGCAAAAAACGCTTCAAGCAGGCTCTCTCGGAGAACGATATGGGCTATATTCTTCAGGAGGCGGTGAACCAGCAGGCAAAGGGAGTCCATGTGCTCGATGTCAATGTCGGCTTGCCGGGAATCGATGAAACCGAAATGCTGACGAATGCTGTTTGCGAGCTTCAATGCGTGACGGATCTGCCGTTGCAGATTGATTCCTCCGACCCGATCGCAATGGAGAGTGCGCTTCGCCGCTACAACGGCAAGGCAATGATAAACTCGGTCAACGGCAAAGAGGAAAGCATGAAAGCGATTTTTCCGCTTGTCAAAAAATACGGCGGATTTGTCGTTGCGCTTACTCTTGACGAAAAAGGAATCCCGTCAACGGTTGAGGGACGAATGAAAATTGCAAGACGAATCATTCTGACAGCCGATTTATACGGTATCAATAAAAAGGATATTATTTTTGACCCGTTGGCAATGACCGTCAGTGCGGACAAAATGTCGGCGGTTACAACGCTTGAAACTGTCAAAAAAATCACCGAGCAGCTCGGTTGCAACACCTCGCTCGGCGTTTCCAATGTCTCGTTCGGACTGCCGTCAAGGGAGCTTGTAAATGCGGCGTTCTTCACTGCGGCGATGGAAAACGGACTTTCCGCCGCAATCATGAATCCGTATTCTGCGAAAATGCTGGAGGCCTATTACGGCTTCAATGTCATAAAGGGTCTTGACGATAACTGCATGGATTTTATCAATTTCGCTTCGCAGCAGGAGACTCAGCCGACGGCACGGCAGGAAAGCACCCTCACGCTCAAGGAAGCGATCGAAAAGGGGCTTAAGGATAAGGCGAGTGAGATAACAACAGCCATGCTCGGCGAAAATGCGCCGCTCGATATAGTGAACGCTCATGTTATCCCTGCGCTTGACGATGTGGGAAAGCGTTTCGAGGAAAAGAAGCTTTTTCTTCCCCAGCTTTTGATGAGTGCGGAAGCGGCGAAGGCTTCGTTTGAGGTTATTAAGTCAACCATGTCGGCGGACGGCAGCAGCGTAAAAAAAGGAAGCATTGTAATTGCAACCGTCCACGGCGATATCCACGATATAGGAAAGAACATTGTGAAGCTTCTGCTTGAAAATTACGGCTACAATATCATCGACCTCGGCAAAAATGTTCCGCCGGAAACTGTTTTGAACGCAGTTATTGAACACCACGCTCCCCTCGTCGGACTGAGCGCATTGATGACAACGACCGTTCCCGCAATGGAGGAAACGGTCAAGTTGGTGAAAGAAAAAGCCCCGTGGTGCAAAACCGTCGTAGGCGGCGCAGTGCTCACGCAGGACTATGCCGATAAAATCGGCGCAGATAAATATGCAGCCGACGCAATGGAAACCGTTCGCTATGCGGAAGAGGTAATCGGATAAAAATCAAACAACAAATTACTCCCCGACTTTTTGACGGTCGGGGAGCTTAATTTTATATTCTGATTTATCAGTCGTCCTCAAGAAGCTTTGAGTCTGCGATAACCTTTTCCGCAACGGGAGCCGGAGCGTCCTCATAGCGTGTGAACTCAAAGGTGAACGAGCCTCTGCCTGCCGTAACGGAACGGAGAACCGTTGCGAAGTTAGCCATCTCAGCCATCGGAACCTCAGCAACAAGTTCCTGGAGAGTATGATCCTCCTCGGACGGACCCATGCCGAGAACACGGCCTCTGCGCTTCGTAACATCGCCCATGATATCGCCGAGATATGCTTCGGGCATGAGAGCCTTGAGAGTTCCTATCGGCTCAAGAATCGTCGGATTTGCCTGCGGAATACCTGCCTTGAAAGCAAGGGAAGCGGCTGTTTTGAATGCCATTTCGGAGGAATCGACCGGGTGATATGAGCCGTCATAAAGAACCGCTTTGAGTCCAACCATCGGATAGCCTGCCATAACGCCCTTCTTCATGCACTCACGCAGTCCCTTTTCGACTGCCGGGAAATAGTTCTTCGGAACGGAACCGCCGACAACCTCGGATTCAAATACAAGATCGTCGCCCTCCGTCGGCTCAAAGCGAATCCAAACATCACCGAACTGACCGTGGCCGCCGGACTGCTTCTTGTGGCGACCCTGAACCTTAACGGTCTTGCGGATAGCCTCTCTGTAAGCAACACGGGGCGGAGTAAGATCAACATCGATGCCGAACTTGCTCTTGAGCTTTGAAACGATGATGTCAAGGTGCTGCTCGCCGAGACCGGAAAGGATCTGCTCCTTGGTTTCGTGATTCATCTCAAACTTGATCGTCGGATCTTCTTCAAGCAGTCTGTTTATGCCGGAAACGACCTTTTCCTCGTCGCCCTTCTTGCAGGCCTTGACAGCCATTGAAAGGCACGGCTTCGGAAAGTTGATTCCGCTAAGCTCTATAACATTGGACGCCGAGCAGATCGTGTCGCCGGTCTTAACGCAGGTGAGCTTCGTAACAACGCCGATATCGCCGGCAGGGATGCACTTGCTCTCCTCGGACTTATTACCTCTTATCGTGATTATCTTGCCCATACGCTCCGTCTCGCCTGTGCGTGCGTTGTAGACGGGAGTTTCGGGAGTGATCTTGCCGCTGTCAACCTTGAAATATGACATTTTACCGACGAACGGATCGGCAACCGTCTTGAAGCAGAGGGCTGCAAGAGGGCCGTTTTCGTCACATTCAATGTCCTTGCCGCCTGCGTATGAGGCTGCATCGGGAGCGGAATATGCCAACTCGTCCATGAGAAGGTCTACGCCGTCGGTCGTGTAACCGGCGCAGGCGTAAACGGGATAAACCGAGCTGGTGTTAACGCCGTCGTTGAGAGCCTTGATGATTTCCTTACGGGTGAATTCCTCACCGGCAAAGAATTTTTCCATAAGCTCGTCGCTTGCCGTTGCAACGGCTTCGGTGAGAATGTCGAGCATTTCCTGAATCCTGTCGTCCTCGGGCATCGGAATTTCGACAGCCTTGCCGTCGTGGTATTCATATCCCTTGCGGGCGGCGAGGTTAACATAAGCCTTAACCTGACCGTCAACTATGTAGGGAACGATAACGGGACAAACTGCGCCGCCGTGAACGGCCTTGATCTCGTCAAAGGTCTTGTAGAAATCGGCGTGTTCCTTGTCGCAGCGTGTGATTGCGAACATCTTGCCGCGCTTCTTGGCTGCCTTGAATGCCTTTTCTGCGCCGACATCGTATTTATGGCCTGCGCCGAGAACGATAAGAACACACTCGGAGGCGGCGATGCCCTCGCACATTTCTCCCTCGAAGTCAAAAAGACCCGGGGTGTCGATTATATTAAGCTTGCAGTCCTTCCACTCGATCGGAGCGATGGCTGCCGAGACTGAAACATTTCTTCTTCTCTCCTCGGGGTCAAAGTCAAGAACGGCTGTACCGTCGTCAACTCTGCCGAGTCTGTCTGTCAGACCTGCGATATATAGCATAGCCTCAACGAGGGTCGTTTTGCCTCGTCCGGCGTGACCCGCAACGGCAATATTTCTGATATCCTTAGCGTTATAGTACTTCAAAAGAAAACCTCCTTATCGTTCTACATTGATTTCAGCGTACCTTGAGAATTTTGAACGCAGAATTGCAACAAAAATAGAGTTCCTATCAATGTATCAACATTCTAACTATATCACATATTACTATAAATTTCAATAGGTTTTTAAAAAATATGTTTAATATTATTAAAAACAGAGTAAAAAATATGGACGCAAGCGTCAGCCTGCGTCCTGAAATGTTGCGTAGTTTATTTTGCTTCGGTTTCGTCGGTCGCCTCGGTCTTGGGATAAAGATTGCCGAGATCTTCAAGACCGACCGAAATTCTGAGAATTGTCAAGGCGTCCGTGGAGTTTACAATGCCGCTTGCGTCAAGATCTGCGGCAACAAAGTCCGTTCCCTCAAGGGTAGTAAGAGCAACCGAATGTCTGAGAACGCAAAGAGCGTCGGCAGAGTTAATGACGCCGTCGTTGTTGACATCGCCCATGAGAGCGAGGGTGTAGGTGTCGGAAACGGTCGAGCCGTAGGTTGCGGTGAAGGTTGCTCCCGTTGCGATTTTCTCTATCTTGCCGATGACGAGATCCTTGCCTATTGAGAAATCCGCCAGAATACTTTCTTCCGTAGCGTTCTGAGAATAAAGCTTGATTATCTTTGTTTCGCCGTCAAGGGTGCAGATCGTCGCAGTGTCCTTGAGCTTAAAGGTCGCGTCAACCGTCTCGGAGGGGTCAAGCGTTACAAAATCAATGCCGTTCTTTGCGGCGTAGACTTCCGCTTCAGTGGCGGCGTAGCTCTTAATCACGCATTTTTCATTGAGAACATAGCTTGTGGTTTCCGTGTTGTCATCGTTCGTAACGGTTTGTTCGGCAAAGCCGATTGCGTGGTCGCCGATTTTCGCAACGCTTTTGGCGACGAAGAAGGTGATCTCGTTTTCGCCGTTATCGATATCGAGAAAAGCGTTTTCGGTAAGCTCCGTTATGCCCTCGTTAATAACAACATTTTCGACCGGAGAGCCGTTCAAAACAAATGACGGAATCGTAGCTTCGTCATAATTCATATCTGCTGCGCCCTCGCCGCTGACGGTTAAGGTCTTTGATGCGGCGTCGTAGCTCCAGGTTGATTTTTCGCCGCAGACGCCCTCGTCAATGCTTGCGAAAAACTCAAAGCCGTTATCCTTTGCATAAGTCTCGGCAGCCGTGCCCTTGCGGCCGACAATTACGAAGTCTTCGTTTTTAACTATCTTGCCGTTTTCGTCAAGATGATAGCCGACCGCCTTTTCGCCGACGGAGGTTATGCTTTCGGAGATAATGAAGGAGTTGTAGTTGCCCAGGAACGCATATGCGCCGAAAGAGGTTATCTCGTTTCCGACGATAAATTCTTTTGCGCCGCTGTTGAAATAAACGGGCATATCATAAATCGAGAAGTCTGCCATTGCTCCGCTGCCTGTGAAGGTGACGGAAGCGTTTTCGTCAAGCGTCCATGTGATTTGCTCGCCGATTTTTCCGCTCTTTGCAAGGGGATCGCCGAGAGGATTAAAGCTTATGCCGTTTTCGGTTGCATAAGTCTGCGCAGCTGTTCCGTCATATCCGGTGATTTTGAAGCCGCTGACGAGTGCACCTCTGTTGCCTATACCGAGGGCCTTTTCGCCGATTGTTTTGACCGAATAAGGGATGCGGATCTCTGTCAAAGAGGTGCAAATGGAGAAGGCTTCTTTTTCAATTGTTTGGATTCCTTCGGGAATGAGAGCCTTTTCAAGTCCCGAACAGCCGGAGAATGTGCCCTCCGCAATTTTCCGGATTCCGGCGGGGATTGCGATTTCTTTAAGCTTAGCGCAGCTGTCGAATGCCGAGATTCCGATATAGCTCATGCTTTCGCCGAGAGTTACCGTTTTAAGCTGCTCGCAGCAATAGAAGGCTCTGTCGCCGATCGTTTCGAGCGATTTTGAAGCCGTGAAGCTCTCCAAAGCCGTGCATGAATTGAATGCACCGGAGTCTATCGTGACTACCGTGTCGGGAAGGGCAATATTTTTAAGCGCCGAGCATTTATAAAAGGCGTTCTTTCCGATTTTTGTTAAGCCGTCCGGCAGCTCAACCGTCGAAAGCGATGTGCAGCCCATGAAAGCGCTGTCGCTTAACTCCGTAACGCCGGATTTAATTGTAACGCTCTTCAGCGCAAGGGAATTTGAAAATGCGCCGACGCCGATTTTTTTGATTGAAGCGGGAATGATAGCGGCAACAAGCTCTGTGCTTTTTCTGAACGCATAGTTGCCTATGCCGGTGATCTCGTCGCCGAATTCTACCGTGCTGTAAGCGCAGCCCGCCCAGGGGATAGTGGATTTGCCGGTAGCGTCCTCATAGGTGTCATAATCCGGAATATCTCCCTTTCCGGCAAAGGTGAGGGTTTTGTTCAGATAATCAAAGCTCCATGTAACATCCGAGCCTTCGATTTTCTCGGCAGCCGAAACCGTGAATGTCATAAATCCGGCGCAGCATACCGTCAGCATAATGCAAAGCGTTAATGCCATAGAAACAAGTTTTTTCATTTCGACTTCTCCTATCTTAATAATAGTTAAAAGAGTTAAAAGCCGCGGCTTTTTCGGTTAACCGCCGATTGAATCAAAGCGCAAGTACCGCCGAGGGTCATGCCGCAATCCGATCGGTGCTTTCTTTGTAATTATAAATCATTTTTATCCTTGTGTCAATAACCCCGAAATGCCGAAAACAAGCAGCCCGTGCGGCACAAAAAGCACTGCGCAGGGAATTGCCCATGCGCAGTGCAACGGATTTTTGAGATAAAAAGGGGGAACGGTCCGACGTGTGCAACATCGAACCGTTCAAGGGAAAGAGAAAATAAAAATGAAAATAGAGATAACTATCTCCACAAGTACAATACTATATCATCGTTGTGAAAATGTTGTAATTATATGAACAATTTGTTAACATTTTCGAGGTTTTAAGATCTTTTTCGAGCGAATTATCGTTTTTGGAAAAAGAAACGCCGTATAATGGACTAATAGAAAAATAACAGTCGGATTTTAGCTCTATTATTCCAAACAACAAAAATGGATATTTTTAAAAAATTTTTCAAAAAACTTTTTTAAAAACGGTAAACAGGGGAAAATATAGAATTAAACAAGTGGGTCGATAGATCAAAACCAAGCACAAAATGCGGAATATGTCGGCTTTATTCTCTTTTTCGGTTGACTTTATGCGGAAAATGTGAGAAAATAACAGTGATTTTTAGTTGCGAGGTACAGCAAAATGTTACTGAAAGAAAATATTCAGCGTGCCGGTGCAGGGCTTATGCTTGACTGTGTCCTGAAGTACATTGACAAGAATCCAAAAAAGAATATTCTTAGGCTTATCGATCTTGCCGAAAGATTTTCGGGCAAAACATTTCCCGAAAAGACCTTTGACGGTTTTCGCAATGCGATAAGCGACGATAACAATGTTTGGAATACCTATGCGATGAATTTGCTTAAGGATATCGACAGGGATTATCTTAAGAAAATGTTTCTTTCGTTTGTTCTCGGCGCAGGACTTCACGGCACAAAGGCCGTCAGGGCAAACCGTGAGAAGTATAAATGTAATATTCCGTGGCTTATGCTTATTGACCCGACGAGTGCCTGCAACATGAACTGTAAGGGCTGCTGGGCGGCTGAGTACGGCCACAAGCTCAACCTGACCTATGATGAGATAAACAGCGTTATAAATCAGGGCGTGGAGCTTGGAACGCATCTATATATGTTTACGGGCGGCGAACCGCTTATCAGGAAGAACGATATTCTTCGCCTTTGCCGCGAGCATAAGAATTGCACATTCCTTGCCTATACCAACGCAACGCTTATTGATCAGAAATTCTGTGACGATATGAAAGAGGTCGGCAACCTCACCCTTGCGCTCAGCATCGAAGGCTCGGAGGAATCGAACGATTTTCGCCGAGGTGCGGGAGCTTACGAAAGAAGCATGAAGGCGATGGAGCTTCTCAAGAAGAACAAGTGCGTTTACGGCCTCTCGATTTGCTATACCTCCCAAAATGTTGACAAGGTCACGAGCGAGGAATTCATCGACCTTATGGTTGAAAAGGGAGCAAAATTTGCGCTGTACTTTAATTATATGCCTGTCGGCACGGGGGCGGTTGAGGAGCTTATTCCCACTCCCGAGCAGAGAACGCATATGTATTTCTGGCTCAAGAAGATGAGAAACGGCAAGACCGGAAAGCCGCTGTTTGTAATGGATTTCCAGGACGACGCCGAATATGTCGGCGGCTGCATTGCAGGAGGAAGAAATTATTTCCATATCAATTCCGCCGGAGATATCGAGCCTTGCGTATTCATTCATTTCTCTGATTCAAACATTAGAACTCACACGATTCTTGAAGCTTTGAAAAATCCGCTGTTTATGAGCTATTATCACAATCAGCCGTTTAACGATAATCATCTTCGTCCGTGCCCGATGCTTGAAAATCCCGAATATCTCAGAAAAATGATCAAGCGGACAGGCGCAAAATCGACCGATCTTGAAAATCAGGAGGGCGTTGAACATCTTTGCGCAAAATGCGATAAGTTCGCCGCCGCATGGAAGGAGCAGGCGGACAAGCTTTGGGCGGAAAACAAACACCCGAATCCCAAAACGCAATATTATCGTGATACCGAGCAGGCAATGAAGGAAAAGCTTGACGATTTGGTAAAATAAAAATAAAATCGTCCGTTTCGACGGGCGATTTTTTTAGGCAACGGTACAATCGGAGGCATAAAATTTATGCTCAGAAAAGCAACAGGTTACATATGTACAGTAAAAAATAACCGCCCCACGCCAATGAGAACGGTTATTCTTTAATAAATAACTTTTCATGATGGCGTAACCGACTATCGGTAGCGCCGCCCTTGTGTCTTTCTTATACGCTGCGAAGCGCAATTTGTCAACATGAGATTTATCAAAAGTCATCGGACATATCGTTCGGTGGCTTTTATGCTTTTGCGTTCAGCAATTTAATCAGCCTCGGTCTGAAATGCCTGTGGAAGATTATAAAGCAAAGGTCAAACAGCGCCGTGGCGATACCTGTGACGAGGAATATCCACCGGTGACTGCCGTAGAAAAGCGAAGCTATAAACGGAATGAAGCTGAACACGATGTTGATTTCATGTATCACCTCGACTGAGCAGGTTTCGTTGATGAGCGTTTCGACCGGAAAATCCTTTGCCGAATTGGTTTGCGGCAAAAGATTGGGAAGCTTTTCCTTCCAGCGCTTTACTCTGAGAGCCTTAAAAATCGGTTCTTCAAATTTTTTCGGCGCAAACCAGCCGGATTTATAGTTGAAATTAACCGTTTTTTTTGTTACCGCTCCCGAGACGAGAATTCGGTAAGCAAAATGATAAAAGCATGTAATAAAGGTTATAAAGCAGGCAAAAGAATACCTGTTGTCGTGATGCAAATGCGAAATAAGGAAAATAACGCTGAGAACGGCAAATAAAGCAGCCGCCGTAAACATAAATTTCCGTAAACTTTTCATTGTTTGATTTATCCCTCAAATTCGGACAAGCGACTTGCCCGAGAGAACGCCGGACTAATGGCGTTCCCTCAGTAATAATTTATCAGCCGACAAACTTGATCGTGAGAATCTTTTTGCCTGTAATTTCAAAATCTGCGAAGCCGTTTTCGTCAACCGTGAGCGGAGCAACATCCTTTTCCTCAAGGCTGACAAGCTTAACCTCGCTCCACTTTTTGCCGGAGTACGGCGGAAGCTCGAATTCAGCCTGCTCTCTTTCAACGGGAGACTGAGCCTTTTCGATCGGAGCAATGCCGCCGTTGAGACGGATATTGGTCTTGATCGCCTTGTCGGACGGGTTGAAGAGACGGACGACATAGCCTGTGCCGTCCTCGCTCTGCTTGATACCGCTGACATTGAGCTTCTCTGTGCCAAGCTCGAGGAACGAGTGAACAAGCTCGTTCTTGCCGTGGTCTGTCGGGGCAAGCTGGGCTACGCCGAACGCAAGGTTAAATCTCTCGCTCTCGCCCCAAACATTGCCGTCCTCCCAGTCGCCCTTATGCGGCATGAAAGCGTAACGGTAGGTGTTCTTTCCGATGCACTGCGAGCCTTTGTCGCTTGCAGAGTAATCCTGCATATCGGTTGTGACGCAGATGCGAAGCGGGAAAGCACGGAGGAGCGAAAGATAAACCGTGCCGCACTCGTCGTCGGAAGCCTCATATGCCTTGAGTCCGGTGTTGAGGAGGGCTGCGCCGACCTTGCCGTCTGTAACATCAACGAAAGAATTCATCGGCTGCTCGGTCATCGGGATCTCGTCATAGAGCGAATAGTCAAGCTTTGCAACGGGACGCTTGACAACATCGAACTGACCCTGAGCGTAAGAGAATTCGGACTTGATATCGGTCGGGAAGGCTACCTGGAGGTAGTGATCCTCGCTCTGATTGTCAATCGTCGTTTCAATCTCAAGATAGCGTGAGCCTTTCTTCAGAGTGATAACGCTTTCGATTTTGCAGGGATTGAGGTGCTTCGAACGGGTCTTTTCGTCCGGATTTCTTCCCTCGGGAAGAGCCCAGTCGATAGCGACCTTGTATGAAACGGCAAGCTCACCCTCATGAAGAAGAGTGATTCTTGCATTCTCGTTAAGAGTTGTAAAGGTTTCGTCGTTCTCCGGAGTGAAGTGCTCCCACGGATTGCCGATTTCGCCCGTATCCTTGAAGTAGCCGAGGCCTTCGTAGCTCTTGCCGTTTTCCTTATCGAGAACATTGTAGGTGCCGTTGGAGTTGAATGAAACTCTGAGGTATTCGTTCTCCATAACCTGATTTCTCTTGAGCATGGTCTTCGGAGTTGTTGCACGGACATTATAGAGCGGCTGAAGCTTGAGAGTCTTGTAGCCCATAGCCGGAACATCCTTAACATCAAGCTCTATCGTATATTGCTGGGTGTGAAGAACATTGGCAACATCGGTCGGATTCTGAATGATCTGAGCGGAGCTCATATTGGTTGTGATAACCTGATATGTGAGAATCGTGCCGTCGGTATCCGTGATCTTAAAGCTGTCCGCTTTCCATTCTGCCGGAAGCTCTACCGTCATTTTGACCGCTTCGCTTCTCTTGAACGGAGCAGGGTTGAAAACAACGATGGCCGCATCGTCACGGCTGAAGCCGTCAAGCTTAATATCGCCGGCAACATCCATGAATGCACGCTCGTAAACACAGCTTGAAAGCTCTCTTGACTGTCTGTAACGATAGATAACATCCTCATAAACCACATCTCGTCCGCAAGCGCCGATGCTGTCGTGACCGTGGTTCTGGAGAAGATAGTTATATGAAAGGTCGATGAAATTCTTCTGATACGGAGCTCCGCTGAGTGCAGCGAAAACCGCCATCGGCTCTGCATAATTCTGAAGCTGAGTTTCCGTCTTGAAATTGGCCTGCTTAACATAGGTTCTTGCGGAGATGATCCAGCCCATCATGCTGCTGACGCTGCCCTTTGTGTACGGGTCACGCATTTCGCCCTTGAGAACCGGTGAATTTGGGTCGAATTCGTCAATAATACCCTGCTCCATCTCCTTGAGCGAGCTGTGATAAACAACTGCGTTCGGGAGAGCGGCGTCGAGATCCTTGATCATCTCGACCTCACGGGCGTCCGGGCAGGACGAGTCGTGTCCGAGTGACCAGAAGCGGTGAGAGGTCGTCCAGTCGTTGTCCTGCTCCTTGATTGCCTGCTCCGCACGAGCCTTGATGTTCTCCTTATGATACTCATAGAACGGGTGAGCATACTGATAGTCAAGGTTCTTGTTTTCGGAATCGATGAACTTAAATATGCCGTTGTTGTCGTTCCATACCATGTCACGGTTGTTCTCGTTCTGCTGATTGTAATAAACGGGACGCTGAACGACATACCAGATGTTGTAACGGGGACGCTTGCCGAGACGGGAAGCATAGATCCTCGTTCCGTCGGGGCTTTCCCAGAAGAATTCCGATTTCGGAGCGCAATAAGCGTTGATTCCTCTGTAGAACGAGGCAAAGTGAATATCAAAGCCCGCATAGATCTGTGGAAGCTGAGAGATCTGACCCCAGCCGAAAGGCGAGTAGCCGGTCTTGCTTATGCCGCCCATTTCCTTGCCGATCCTGTGACCGAGCAGGAGGTTGCGGATGAGCGATTCGCCGCCGACGGTGAATTCGTCGGGCAGGCAGAACCAGGGACCCACGCCGATGCGACCCTCGGATATGTATTTTTTCATAAGCTCTCTCTTCTCGGGATATGCCTCAAGATAGTCCTGAATCGGCATGGTCTGAGAATCGAGGTGGAAATGTCTGTATTCGGGATATTTTTCAAGAATATCCGTCAGCATATCAAGCATATAGCCGAGCATATACTGGGTTCTTCTTGCCGAAAAGCGCCATTCTCTGTCCCAGTGAGTGTTGGAGATAAAATGGCAGTTAATTTTCTGCGGTTTGTTGTCCATTTGACAGTTCTCCTTTTTCCGAAGCTTCCGATTGCTCGGAGGGTTCGGCTTCTTTTGATTGGTTTTTGTTTTCGATGATTGATTTGAGTCTTGCAACGCTTGCTTTAATTTCGTCCTCGTGAACAAGGTAAGCCTCGGTCAGCATCAGAACGAAAAGGGCAAAGCTGACTGCGTGAACAATTTTTTCGGAATTGATCTTTTTCTTCAATTAAATCATCCCTTTATGATTTTTAAAATATCGGCAAAGCTGTTTTCGTAGTAGTTGCAAACAGCCTTTGTGCCGCTGTCAACGATGTTGCCGCCTGCGATACCGATCGTGGTGTAGCCTGCAAGGCGAACGGAGCAAACGCCTGCACCGCTGTCCTCAATGCCTACAACATGGTTGCGATCCGCAAACGCTTCGCCAAGACCTACAATAGAGGTTTCGGAATAGAGCCACGGGTGCGGCTTCGGTGAAAGCTCGCCGAGCGTGCCGACCGAGCCTTTTCTGAGTGGGAAGCCGGCGGAAATGATTGCGTCGTAAAAATCTTTCGGGTCGCCCATGCCGAGGGTCTTGAACGCCGAGAGAATTTCCGGCCATGCCTTTTCGTAAAGACCGGAGGTAACAAGGCCTATTTTTACGCCCATGTCCTTCAGCTCGTAGAGGAAATCCTTGACACCCTCCGTCGGAGTGAAAGCACCGTCCTTGCCTCTGCCTGCCATGATCTCTTCCATCTCTCTGTGTGTATGCTCAAAGTAGAAATCACGAGCCTTGTCGAGCGATGCGCCCGGGCAGTATTTGTCAATGCAATACTGCAAGTGTTCGGAAACCGAGTGACCCGAAACGAACGGGAGGTCGGCCTCCTCAAGCTCAAACTTCGGGTTGCCGAGAAGGCTTGCGATGCTCATCTGAATTATCCAGATCCAGAATTCCTCGCTGCGAACCGTTGTTCCGTCAAGATCCATGAGAACCGCCTTGACGGGCTTCTCAAGCGTAACGGGCGCAACGGGATAATAAACCGGGTATGCGATCGCCGATTTTACGCAAGCGAGAGTGTGCGAGCCGAAAGAAACGAACTCAACCTTGCTGTCGCCTGTCGAAACGATATCGACAACGCCGTTTTGGCCGACGGAAAACTTACCGTCCTCGGTGGCGCTGAGAACATGGAAACCGCTGTCTGCGCCGATGTCTCCCAAATCGGGAATATGAATTGTTTTGTCCAAAAGCATATGATACTTCCTTTGTAAAAAATCTAAATCAACTTATACTATCAAAATCATTTAAAAAAGTCAATATATTTAAGCTCGGAATGTCGGCTTTTTTAAGGATTTTTCAAGGTTTTTTCGCTGTATCTCGGCACTGAAAACCGAAATTTGCCGCAGCCGCAAAAAAAGGCGCAAAAAAACAAAAAATATGTCGAAACATTCATTGACTTTATACCTTTTAATAAGTATAATAAAATTTATATATCCGGATTGTGTTCCTTTTGGGGTTAGGAGGTGCGGCATGAAAAATGTGCTTATAATCAGCCATTGCATGGAGCTGGGCGGAGCGGAAAGGGCTTTGCTTGGGCTTTTGAATGTGTTCGATTATGACCGATACAATGTTGAGCTTTTTCTGCTGCGCCACACGGGCGAATTGATGAGCCGTATCCCGAAAAGGGTAAAGCTGCTGCCGGAAAGCAAGAAGTATTCTTCGCTCGCCGTTCCGCTTGCCGATGTCGTTAAAAAGGCTGCGTTCGGCGTGGCTCTCGGCAGACTTGAGGGCAAGAAAAAGGCGGCGGAGTTTGCCGCCGAGCATAATTTTAAAAGCAGCGAGTATGTTTTTATCGAGTACAGCCATAAATATACCGTGCGCCATATGCCGATGATATCCGAAAAGGAATATGACCTTGTGATCAGCTTTTTGACGCCCCATTATTTTGCGGCGGAGAAAACCGTAGCTAAGAAAAAAATCGCATGGATTCATACGGATTATTCGTTCATTGAGATCGATGTTGAATCCGAACTGAAAATGTGGTCGGCATACGATAAGCTGATCGCTGTTTCGGAAAGCGGAAAGCAGGCTTTCGTCAAAACCTTTCCGTCGCTTGCGGACAGAGTGGAGGTAATAGAAAATATTCACCCTGCCGAGCTTATCAGGGCGCAGGCGGAGGAATTTGGCGCAGCGGAGGAAATGCCCGACGACGGCTATGTGAAATTTCTCTCCGTCGGACGGTTTTGCGATGCGAAAAATTTTGACAATGTGCCCGAAATCTGTTCAATGCTGGATAATGTCAAGTGGTATATAATCGGCTACGGAGCGGACGAGGAATTGATAAAAAGCAAAATAGCCGAATTCGGTATGCAGGACAGGGTCATTCTTTTGGGCAAGAAAACCAATCCCTACCCATATTTCAAGGCGTGTGATTTTTATATTCAGCCCTCGCGATATGAGGGCAATGCGGTTACGGTGAACGAAGCACTGATTCTCGGAAAGCTTGTTGCGGTAGCGAATTACGCCACGGCGGAGAGCCAGATAAAAAACGGCACGGACGGCGTGATAGTTCCGCTTGAAAATAAAAAATGCGCCGAAGGACTCAATGCTTTTATAAAGGACAAGGAGCTTAGGGAAAAAATCAAAAAAAACATAATGAATACCGATTTCTCAAAATCGGACGAAATAAACAAGTTATACAAATTATTCTAAGGAGCGGCAAATGAAGAATTTTCTTGACAAGCGAATCGGAGAAGTGATCAATCAGCTTGAAAAATATATTACGCCGGTGAGGCTTCCGGTAAACGGCTGGTTGACAAAGGAATGCGGATACAAAAGCGGCAATACCGTTCCGTCGGTTGACGGGGACGGATGGCGTAAATTCGGCGAAACGGAACGCTGGGGAATGAAGCCGGAGGAGCACAGATGGTTTTTTAAGCATATTGAATTTCCGCAGGAGCTTAAAGGCAAAGACCTTGAACTTTATGTTTCCTCAACCGATGTTCACGATGAGGACTGGGAACCCCAATTCATGGTTTATCTTGACGGTAAACTTATCCGAGGAATGGATACGAAGCACAGATATGTCAAGCTTGACGGCAGCAGGGACGGTTACGATGTTCATGTCTATGCCTATTCTCAGCCGTCGGGCAAGAGAACGGATTTCTTCGTTCGGCTTTGCGAGTTTAACCGCGAGGTCGAAAAGCTTTATTATAATATCAAGGCTCCCTACAGAATTTTGTATTATACGGACGAAAGCACCAAGGAATATGCCGATATAAGGGAATACCTAAATACGGCGATCAATTATATCAACTGGTGCGATCCGATGTCGGAGGAATTTCTCCGTTCCGTCGATGCGGCGAACGATTACCTCATGACGGAGTTTTACGGCAAATACTGCGGCGAAAAGGATATCAAGGTCAGCGTTATCGGACATACTCATATTGATGTTGCGTGGCGTTGGACTCTTGACCAGACGAGGGAAAAGGTTCAGCGAACCTTCGGCAGCGTTATCGAGATGATGAAAAAATATCCCGATTATAAATTTATGTCGAGCCAGCCTCAGCTCTTGAAATTCCTCAAGGAAGAAAGCCCCGAGATGTATGCCGAGATCCGTCGGCTCGTTAAGGAGAAGCGAATTGAGCTTGAAGGTTCGATGTGGCTTGAGGCCGACTGCAATCTCACAAGCGGCGAGAGCCTTGTCCGTCAGATAATTTTCGGCAAGCGATTTTTCAAGGACGAGTTCGGCGTTGACAACAGGATAATCTGGCTGCCCGATGTTTTCGGCTACAGCGCAGCCATGCCGCAGATCATGAAAAAGAGCGGCATTGACAAATTCGTTACATCAAAAATCGGTTGGAACGATACAAACAGAATGCCGTATGACGCTTTCATGTGGCGAGGCATTGACGGCTCGGAGGTTTTCTCGTATTTCATGACCGCCAAGGAGCTTAACGCTGAGGGCGGATTCGACGGCTTCAGTTCAACATACACCCCGATGACGAGGGCATCGTATGTTAAGGGCACATATGAGCGATTCGAGCCGAAGGAGCTTACGAATGAAGTTATGATGCCGTTTGGCCACGGCGACGGCGGCGGCGGACCGGAGACGGAAAACATTGAATTGCTCGAAAGGCTTAAATACGGCGTTGCGAATTGTCCGCAGCCTCACTGGGAGTTTGCCGGCGATTTTCTCGAAAGGCTCAGAAAAAATACCGAGGGCAGCAGGAGACTGCCGAAATGGGTCGGCGAGCTTTATCTTGAGTTCCACAGGGGCACATATACCTCTCAGGCGAAGAACAAGAGGAACAACAGAAAGAGCGAGCTTCTTTATCAGAATGCCGAGGCGATTTCCGCAATGGCTAAAAGGCTTTTCGGCGCAGCTTATCCGCAGGAGAAGCTCAACGAGGGCTGGGAATGCATACTTCTCAATCAGTTCCATGACATAATCCCCGGTTCTTCGATACATTCGGTCTATGAGCAGAGCGACAGAGACTATGCAAAGATCGGCGAGATTGGTCGCAAGGCGGAGAATGACGCATATAATACCGTAATATCAAATATAAAAACCGACGGCGGAGTGGTTGTTTTCAACCCTAATTCGTTCGTTGATAACGGCTTTGTCAATTATGAGGGCAAAACCTACCGTGTGAACGGAATACCCGCCAAAGGCTATAAGGTTGTCGAGCTTGGCGAATATAAATCGACCTATAAGCTTGACGGAAAGCGGCTTGAAACCTCAAATTATATCGTTGAGTTCAACGACGAATATGTAATAACACGGCTTTATGACAAGCTCAACGGTCGTGAGGTGCTTCGTGACGGCGGCAGAGCCAATTATATCGAAGCGTTTGAGGATCTCCCGTACGAATATGACGCATGGGAGCTTTCAAGCTACTACACGGAGAAAAAATACGAGATAAACGATGTTGACTCGGTCGAGTTTATCGACGAGGGAGCACGCTTCGGCTTCTGCGTGAAGAGAAAATTCTACAAATCCGAATTTTGTCAGAAAATTTGGTTCTATGATAACAGTGCAAGAATAGATTTTGACACCCGTGCCGACTGGCATCAGGAGCATATCATGGTCAAGGCGGCGTTTGATGTTGATGTCAATTCCGACAAGGCGACCTATGAAATTCAGTTTGGCTCGGTTGAAAGACCGACTCATAAAAATACGAGCTGGGATGCGGCAAGGTTTGAGGTTTGCGCCCACAAATACATGGATGTTTCCGATTATGGCTACGGTGTGAGCCTCCTCAACGACTGCAAATACGGCTGCAATGTTGACAACGGAACGATGAAGCTTTCGCTGTTCAAATGCGCAACCCATCCCGATCCCGACGCCGATAAGGGTGAGCATATATTTACATATTCTCTGTTCCCCCATGCCGGCAATTACAGGGACGCAGGCACGGTTCAGCTTGCTTATGAAATCAATAATCCGCTCAAGGCTTCGCCGATAGAGAAACAGGACGGCACTCTTCCCGAGGAGTATTCATTCGTTTCCTGCAACAAGGATAACTTCATTGTTGAAACGGTAAAGAAAGCGGAAAACAGCGACGATATCGTTATCCGAGGCTATGAAAGCTACAATATGGGCACTGAGGTAAAGCTCAAGCTCGGCTTTGAGGTTAAGGAAGCATTTCTCTGCGACCTGCTTGAAAACGATATCGAGAAGCTTACGGTTGAGGATAATTCGATAAGCTTTAAGGCAAAGCCGTTTGAGATTATCACGGTTAGGGTAAACTGAATTTTAAGGCGGCACAGCGCAGTCTGCGGCGTGCGCCTTGATTGAAACGAGGGATGGAGTTGAGGAGAATTGCTAACGGCTCGGTTGCGGCACTGCTTGCTTTTGTGATTCTTTGCACGGCGGTGCTCGGCTCAAGCGCAATATCCGACAACGGATTGTGGGAGGACAGCACCTATTGCCCGATCCTTGACGCAAACGGCGAATCGAACAGTGACCTTTGCTTTGCGGCGGTTAAGGTGAGGTACGATTACCAAATCAATCGTATCTATCTGCTGTTTACGCTTGAATTTGAGGAATTCAACAGCATTGACCTATGCGGCGTGATTATGAATTTCAACGGATTGGGAAACATAAAGGTGATGTGCGACGGCACTGCGGAGTATAACAACAGCGTTTATTTTGCCGAGCTTGAGGATGAGATTCACGATGTCTACAGCAAAAATGTTTTGATTGAAGCGACGGTGGGCATAAAGAACGGAATCCCCGAAAATGTGGAGATGAAGCTCAATGTGATCGACACCAACGGAGTTATATCAAACACATACGGCGTTGACATCACGGAGGAAAGTGTTGACCCGATCGACGAGGAATCGCAGGAGACAACCAAAAATTCTTCGGCGGAGAAAACAACGAAGGAAAAAACAACAAAGGTCAAGACAACAAAGATTAAAACGACAAAGGTAAAAACAACAAAGGTAAAAACAACAAAAACAAAAACGACCAAAACCACAAAGGCGAAAACGAAAAAGGCGAATGCCGACAAAGACGATGAGGAAGAGGAGGACGCTTCCCAAGTTGTTATCGATTCGTCAAGCGGCAGCGGAATCGAAACCGACAACAGCCGAAAAAAGCTAATGCTTGCGCTGGGCGCAGCAGCGGCAACGGTTGCCGTGGCGGCGGGCTGTGCGGCAGGAATAAAGAACAGAAAGAAAGACAGAGACGGAGGTCATGAATGATGAAAAAATACGGTTTGCTGGGAAGGAAGCTTCTTCACAGTCTTTCTCCGGAAATTCACAGGGAGCTGGGAAACAACAGATATGATCTTTTTCAGCTTGAGCCTGACGAGCTGGACGCTTTCTTTGAAAAGCGAGATTTTGCCGGAATCAATGTGACTTTTCCGTATAAAAAGGATGTCATGAAATATTGCGATGTCATAACCGATTCGGCGCAGAAAATCGGCAGCGTTGACACTATAGTTGTTGACGAAAACGGAAAGCTCATCGGGGATAATTCGGAGTATTTCGGATTTTGCTTTATGATAAACAAGTGCGGTATTGATGTTCGGGATAAAAATGTTCTCGTTTTCGGAACGGGCAGCGATTCCCTGACGGTTCAGGCCGTTATCAGGGAGCTTGGCGCAAAGAATATCATCACCGTTTCAAGGCAGGAGATCGAGGACGCCGAGAATTATTACGAGCACGACGAGGTCGATATTATCATAAACACAACGGCGAACGGAATGTATCCGAACAACGGAATGAAATTCGTGGAACTTGACCGCTTCCCGAAGCTTTGCGGCGTTATGGAGCTTATCTATAATCCGAGAAGAACCCGACTTATCTGCGACGCCGAGGATAGGGAGATTCCGAATTCCGACGGACTTTCGATGCTTGTTGCGCAGGCGTACCAGACCGAGATAAAATTCGGCAGGATCGAGCCGGACGAGGAGCTTATCAGAACGACCTATAAAACGATGAGCGACCGCAGGAAAAATATAATCCTTGTCGGACTTCCCGGCTGCGGAAAAACGACAATCGCCAAGGTTATAGCCGCAAAGCTCGGCAGACCGTGCATTGATGTGGAAAGGCTCATTTCAATGAAGGCGGGCGTTCCGCTCTCTACCGTTTATATGGCATACGGCGAGCGTTATTACCGTGAGCTGGAGACGGAAACGCTCAAAAAAATAACACGCAACGGCGGTCAGGTCATTGCGTGTGAAAGCGGAGCGATACTCAGCAAGGAGAATCAGTATTATATCCGCCAGAACGGATATGTCGTGTGGCTCACCCGTGAGCTGAGCGGACTGAAATTTGACGGAGTGCCGCTGATAAGGAATTTTGAGGCAATCAAACGCCTTGACAAGGAAAGAACGCCGATTTATAAATTCCTTGCCGATATCAAGATTGAGGTCACGGACAATGTTGAAAAAACAGTTTCCGAGATTATCAGCATAATGAACATCAAGCCCACGGAGAGTATACCGTATTAAAAAGACGCCGCACAAATCGGTGCGCACGAAAAAACAAACCGCTTGCCGAACGATCGGCAAGCGGTTTTAAATTCAAATTACGAAATTATGCAAGACCTGCGATGAAGTTCTTGATGATCTCAATGATAGCAGCAGCATCAAATTCCTTAAGGTGTGTAAGGAGCTCCTGTACAAAAGCGAGAATAGCTTCCATCTTATTTTCCTCCTTTTTAAGCGTCAGATATTCCTATCTGCAATTTTTATTTTAGCACAGAGGAACAGCGTTGTCAATAAAAAATTCATACAATTTTTACAATTTGTAGACATTTGCGCTAAGTCGGCGAGGCGCACCGCAGGCTCACTCTTTCTCAACAAAATATGAGCTTAAATAAAGCGAGGTGAAGCCGACGGCAAGACCGTAGAGAAATTCGGAAGCGTAGGTGTCTCCGCTTGATACCGAGCCGAGGAGCATGAACAGAGCGAACAAGATCGAGAAGCCGTAGAAATATTTCCTTGCGAACTTGAGCTTCGGAAAAATCTCCGTGAAGCAGACCGTCCATATCACCGACGCTGCACCGATTCCCGAAATTGCAACAAAGGGAACAAAAGCCTCCGGCGAGTCGTAATTGCCGAACTTTTCCATTGAGATTTGCAGCGCGGAATATGAAGCCCTCTGCGGAAGAAACGACGCCGCAAGGCAGATAACGAGCGAAGCCGCCGAGGATATCAGGCCGATTTTTGCGTGCTTTGTCATAAGCATTTTTTGATAGGTGTTTTTGAAAAGCGTTGCTCCGAGGTATATAAACAGTCCGGCAAGCACGGCCGCTGCGCCGATAATTGCGTAATAATTTTTCTTTGAAACATCACGCATGGGGAAAAACACCGCCGCTGCCGAAGCCGCCAGCGTGGCAAAGCCCAAAAAGACAGTCAGCATTTTGTTTTTTGTTCTTGTCGTTCTTGTGTGACGGCAGAACATCAGCGTTGCAAAGCAAAAAGCGCAAAGCGCAAACGGAAGTGCGCCGCCGACGATCTCACAAAGTCCGCCGACAAAATTTCCGCTTTTGAAAAGTGCGGCCGCAAGCTGTTTGTCGAGAATTCTTGAAACGACGGCAAGCAGCGCTGTAACGCCCATGCCGATTGCATATGTTTTAGTGTTTTTCATTATTTTTTCTCCGTTTTCTTGCGAAGGGGAGTTTTGTTCCCCTTTTCGTCTACGATTTTAACATTGTTGAGGTGATTGACAAGGCTCTGCTTGTATGCCGAAACATATTCGGCTCTGAGGCGGGCACGCTCGGCTTGCTCCTCCTCGGTCAGCTCTCGCTCCCTTGCCGCTGCGGAAAGCTCGTTTATTCTTGCAATTTTTTTATCGTCCATTATTCGTTCTCCTTCCGGCGGGGCAGACCCTCATGCAAATGCCGCAGACCGCTCCCCTGCCGATATGTTGAAATTTCTTTTTCATATATGTGCTGCACTTTTCCGGGTTGAAGAAATCTTCCCTTTCCATGCCGACAGTCCACATTTTACCACGAATAGCACCAGACGGGCAAGCCTTTTCGCACAAATCGCAGTCGATACACGGCGAAAAATATTCGTGTTTTTGTATTTCAAACGGGCAATCGGTAAAAAGAGTGCCGAGACGCACTCTCGGTCCGTAATCTTTATGAAGGAAAAGACAATTCTTTCCTATTCCGCCGAGTCCCGAAAGGGTCGCAATTTTTTTATGGGAATATCTTCCGCAGTAGTTCCAACCGTCTTTGTTGACACTCTGCGAAGCTCCTATCGGGATGTATCTGTACCCGTACTTTTCAAGGATAAAGCCGCATTGCAAAAGCGTGCGATCGATAAAGGCATTTACGGTTCTGTAGTGGTGAAAATACGAATGCGTCGGCTCGTCCGTTATCTCGTCAATGACAGCATCGGAGAGCTTGACGACAATGCTCATCGCATAGCTTTTTTCTCCAAAGGGTCCGTCGTCAACGCAGGTGAAGCCGACATCGGCAACGCCGTTTTCAAATAAAAATTTTTTCAATTCTTCCTGTACTTGCATTTAATAACCTCTTTTGTTATGCGAAAAATATAAACGGTGATGTTTATGACGACAGAAGAATATCTGAAACAGCGAATCAAGGATCTTGAAAACAATGTCTGTGACAGCTCTCTGCCTTTAAAATTCAGAAAAAATCAGGCGTTTGCCTTGCTTAATTACCGTGACGATCTGAAGCAAGCCGTTCTTGAAAATTCCCGCAGGCGACGATTGCCTCGGGAGGGAAGCCCTGAGCAATGAATTCCCTGTCACGGGTTATTTTACAAATGCCGATGCCCTGTTCACGGCAAAGCCTTGTATTGACGGTCAGCAGAAATACTTTGTCCCAATCCTTGCGGGGAATTTGTTTCCATTCGAGATAGTCCTCAAGATCCTGAAAGCTGTCGGTGAGAAAAACCACGCCGCAAGCAGAGAATATTCCTGTTTGAGGATATTATCGAGATTCTTTTCGGAAGTAACATGATAAAGCTTATCGGGAATTTCAACACCGTCCATTGGAATAATTATACCGTAATCGCCGCCAAGAAAAAAGTGGTGCAGGGAGTTGTGAAAGGCAGCGGACGGAAAAGCTCCGGGATGCTTCAAATAAGTCAAAATACATTTTATAAAGTCATTGAACCGTTCTCCGCCCGGCAAACGACAGCGAAAAGAGTAAAAACAAGGCTTCGTTTTATTACTTCCCATAATGTTTCTTAGGGCAATCGGGATATAAGCTATTTACATTATAACTCTTTATCGTCTTTTTTGCAAATATAACGGCATAAAAAGCAAAATTAAGCGAACACTATTTTTGCAAACGACAAACCGGCCGCCGAGCGGTCATAAAAGAGGAGTTTTATATATGAAAGCAACCGGAATCGTAAGGCGAATCGACGACCTCGGACGAGTGGTCATTCCGAAGGAGATTCGCCGCACAATGCATATCAAGGAGGGTGCGCCGCTGGAAATCTTTACGGACACCGAGGGTGGCGTGATATTCAAGAAATATTCGCCTATCAGCGAAATCTCCGATGTGACGGAGCATTTTGCCGATGTGCTTTACCGAAGCGTTACCACGCCCGTTTTGATTTGCGACAGGGATCATGTCATTTCCTGCGCAGGGGTTTCCAAAAAGGATTTTCTTGAAAAGAGGATAAGCCCAGAGCTGGAAAGTGTAATGGAATCAAGGCAGCTGTATACGGGCGATAAGGGCGAGCAGCTTTTTCCGATTGAGGGTATCGACCACGGTGCGTCGATCGCAATGCCGATAATCGGTAACGGCGATATTCTCGGAGCGGTGGTTTTTCTCTGGAGCGATGGGTCAAAAATTTCCCCGACGGAAACGAAGCTGGCGCAGGTGGCGGCATCTTTCATCGGCAAGCAAATGGAGCAGTAATTATATAAATCTTGCTATAGTTTCGCGGCTTTTCGCACCTTTTTCTTTGCCCTTTTGTATAAAAATATTAAGGCAATACCGCATTCCAAGTGTGAAATCTTAAGAACTGATTAAGATTTGCTTAAGAACCGATTAAGATTGCTCCGAGCCTATAGACAAGCGGGTTTTGCGTGTTATAATACCGAATGTAAGGTTCACAAAGAACCGAGCGGAAAGAAAAAAGAAAGAAAAAAGAAGGCAATTCGCACACCGATTGTGAGGCATTGCCAAATGAAAGACGGAGGAATAATTATGAAATTGTTTGCGGTAAAGAGAACCCACAAGACTGTTGTCAGATCGGAATACATCAAGAGATGTCCGTGCTGCGGAAAGACCTTTAAGGCGTCGTATCCGTCTGCGGATCTCCTGCTTTCGGGACAGGCAAGGGACATGGTGAACGCCAATTATGATGCGCATATAAATATGTGCGCAGTCATGAACAAGGTATCATAAAGCGGCGAGAATCGTTGCTTGGATATAATGCAGCCGCAGGCTGCCGGGGGAAAGTGAAACACGACCGTTTTTGGGGAGAAAATAGCGGCAACGCCTTAACCGTGCTGTATTGCCGAAATGAAAACGAGGGACGCCGAGGGCTTGGGGGAAAGAGACTTCGGCGGCCGAGGGAAAGAGCCGATAGCAGAGCTTGTTCGGTGCAAAGCGTTGCTTTGACGACCGAACAAGCTGTCGGTACATTATGTCCATGCCGATTGCGGCTGAAAATTGCTTAAAAAGCGGACTGTTATTCATCGTTTGATGAAGCAGTCCGCTTTTTTGACTATTATGTTGAAATAAAGAATATCGTTGCGCCGATGAACATCTGGGCGTAGAAATAAGTCCAAATATTTACATCTCTAAGTGTACCGTGCTTTGCAACATTAGGCTTAAAGGTGAGAATGGAAAGCGTGTAGTCGGAAAGAATGAAAAGCGATGATCCGAGCATGAGAAGAATGCCGGTGAATACCGGAGCTTCGACCGGGCTGTCGCTCTTCATTGCCGCTAAGGCAAGCGAAAACGCCTTGACTCCCATCGCCGCTATCGTCGCAGTGTAAAGGGTGCATGGAACAGACAGCTTGCCAAGCTCGATTTTGGCGATAAATATTGCCGAAATCATAGCCGTTGCGATTAAAGCTATGTAAGCGATCACCTCGGCAACCGTAATCAGCTGCTTCGTCGGGAAAAGAAACCTGAACGCCTTGCAATAGGCAATGATGTAGAAAATATGACCCACAAGAAACGAGGAAAGACCCGCAACGAAAAATCCCGAACCGGGGTGGACATGGAGCAGAAAATCTCCGAGCCACGAAAAGCAAAGGCCGATAAAGATGAACGCCGCATATCTTGTGAAATCGCCGATGAGTCCGGCAAAAAGCGCATTTGCGAGAAAGACGGTTGAGCAGATCTGCTTGAGGAGGAGAGATTTTTTGCATGGCTTAGGCTGTTCCGCTTTGAGGAAAAACGGAATAATAATTGCCATCGCTATAAGCAATAAAACAAAAATCACATAATAAAACCTATTATCCATAGTGCTGTCACCTCGAATAAAAAATTTTTCGATTTTTATTCTCTCTGAGCCTTATTTGATTTTATTTGATTCTTCCGAGTATGGGCGCGTCTATTATTCCGGGCAGCTGGTCAAAGGCAACCAGTCCGAAGTTGTGAAGTATCGGCGGAAAGAACGAGTCAACATCGAGTGCCAGCGATTCCGCCATTGCGCTTATCGGCAGCTGACTTGACGGTCGAAGCGTGACAATGTGTCCGGTGAAGGTGAGCTTGATTTTTCTCATACATATTCCGCCGACCGGGCGCATGTGTATCTCAAGCGAGCTTTCGTCGATCCATGCCGCCGTGGAGAATGCCGTGAAGTTCATGCCGGCAAGAGTTATCGGGCTTGTGCGAACCGTGCCGTCCATTCCGCAAAGAATGGTGTTGTGCTCGTCTCCCTCGTCCCATGTCATTGTGCAGGTATCGCCGTCAAAATGAAGAACGATGTTGTCAACATTTCCGGCTCTGTCGCCCGACATATAAACGATGGGGATCGGGAGCATGCTGAACGGGAAGCCTGCGGCGTTTAATATTGGATTTATCTGCATGGCGATCCTTTTGCCGTCAAGCGTTTTTTCAAGCTCGCTGTGCTTTCTCGGTTCAAGGTTATCCGGCAATGCGCCAAGCTCGGGCTTTATCTTCGGCGTAGGCTCGCCGTCATTTTCGATGATGAGCTTGTCAAAATGACGCCAGAGGCAGTCCCTTGTTTTTTGCTCGTTGATCTCGCCTGCCGTCATGACATAAACGATATCGTCGTCGTTCGACACTATTCCGAATTGCGAGAACATACCGTCGGCTCGGTAGCCGTTTATTCCGCCGCACCGCCAGAAGCAGTAGCCGTAGCCGCACTGGCTGTCAATAACAGTTGTAAACGGCGAATTGTTTGCGTGAACCTTCTGAGCAAGATAGGTCCACTTTTCGGGAATCACCTGACGACCGTTAAACATGCCGTGCTGCTGATAGCAGTACATGAATTTTGCAAGATCCTCGGTCTTGAGGTAAAGTCCCCAACCGCCTGCCTCGATTCCGTCAATGTCATGCTCCCAGAACGGAACATCAATTCCGAGCGGCTCGAAAAGCCTCGGAGTGAGGTATTCGACAACGGACATTCCCGTTATTCTTGTCAGCATTGCGCAGAGCATATATTGGTTTTCGCTTATATACTGCCAGTGTCCGTCGCCGGGCGTAAATTTCCATGACGAATCAAAATAATCCTTGATCCAGTGATTTTTTGCCTTGTCGGAGAAAACGCTGACATTTTTGCCGGATTGCATGGAGAGCAAATGATGGACATTCAGCTTTTCGAGATTTTCATCTTTGTTTTTGGGTCTGTATTCGGGAAAAATATCAATAAGCCTTGTTTCAAGCGTCATCAGACCCTCGTCGATTGCAAAGCCGACCGCAGTCGAGGTGAAGCTTTTGCTGACCGAATACATCATGTGGGGCGAATCCGGCGAATATGGAGCTGCCCACGATTCATAAGCAACCTTTCCGTCCCTCAAAATCATTATGCTGTGCACTTCGACATTGTGGGCATGGAAATCCTCAATAAGCTCATGTATCGTTTTTGATGAAATGCCGACCTGCTCGGGATAATCGGCTCGCTTAAGGCGGATTTTTTCTTTGTTTTCCATAATAATTGATGCCTCCCGTCTGATTTATGCGGCTGAATCGCCGTTATACCGCAGCTTCTGCGGTTATTTTTCTTTTGCTTCTCAAATAAAGAGTGCCGCCCGTGAACGCCGCTGCGCAAAGAACAACAGCAACGATTCTGCCGGGAGTGAAGTTGAATTTGAGCGTGACGGCTTTTTTTGTGCCGACCGTCAGCGAATCGTGAGCCGTTTGCAGCGCCGACCTTGCGTCTGTCAGCTCGGAGAATGACGCCTTGCCGTTGAGAAGCTCCCTTGCCGCCGAAAGTGCGGTCACGAAGGTTTTTTCACTCTCGCTCGTGTAGGGGGAAAGGTCTGTGTCGGCATAGAGGTCAATATTTTTCTCAAGCTCTGTTGCCGCAGCCTCCGTTTTATTTATGTATTCCGTCAGCTCGGCGGGAAAATTCGTCTCGATAACGCTGTAGCCGCAGGAAATGAGATTATCCCAGCCTGTTTCGTTGTCCGCTCTTTTGCCGCATCTGCCGTTGACCATCGAGGCCATCGCTCTTTTGTTTCCGACAAAACGCTTCATAAGGAAATTGTCGTAGAGAACTCCGTTGCCGTTGGTGCTGCCCATTTCTATTGTATAAATATTGTTCGCAAAACATTCTTTGACCGCCGAGGTGGCAAGGAAAATAATATTGCCCTGATAATTGCCCGTTGCGGTAACGCCGTCAAGGTCTTTTGTCAGCTCAATTATCTTTTTTGCCTTTGCGTTGATTCTGAAAACCGTTTCGTCGAGCTTGCCGAGAGCCTTGACATAATCATAAACCGTCGCAAAGTCAGCTTCCGAAACATTGAGCATGATTGCAGTTCTGCCGTCGGCGGTTTCGTATATCTCTTTCAGCTCCGGAACACGAAATTCGGTCATTTTCTTGTCCGTTCCGCCGTTGCTCTCCCTGAGATAAAGCTCCTTGAGCCGAGCAAGGGTAAAGGACGAAACAGAGCCGGAAACCGATTTTCCCTCGCTGTCGGTCAACATTCTGTCAACCGTTTCGTCTGCCATAAGCACGGGCTTGCCGTCGGAGGTTAAGCGCACATCGACGGAAACGGCGTCGTATTCTGCGGCGGCATTGACCGCCTCGGCTGAATTTTCGGGAAAGCTGTGCCAATCGCCCCTATGAGCGACGCATATAATATTTTTTTTGCCGTCGGAAAAGCCGCTTGCAATGTCCGAAGCGTTCGTTGCGCTTACCGATGACGCAAAAAGGGTGGAAATAATTATAATTAAAAGTGCTAAAATTGCCGTTTTTTTACAAGAAATAACCATGATTGACCTCAAATCTATTTATTTATATAATTATAGCACAAAATTTCAAAAAAATAAAGAAAAATTTTCTATATTTTTCTCCAAACAAATGTTTGCTTTTTCTGAACAAATGTGTTATAATACAGTAAAATAAGCATGGAAGAAGGTTGAGCCTATGTCTATCAACGAAACTCAGCGTAAAATATATGAATTTTTGGTTCAGCGCAGCGTTGACGGTGTTCCGCCGTCGGTTCGTGAAATCGGCGCAGCGGTAGGTCTGCGCTCCACCTCGTCGGTGCAGTCGAACCTTGACACGCTGGAGCAGGAGGGATATATTCAGCGTGACCCGCTCCTGAAGCGTTCGATCAGGATAATGGGTCAGGCGGAGAATGTTACTCAGGTTCCGATTCTCGGCACGGTCACCGCCGGTGCGCCCATACTCGCCGTTGAGGAGATAGAGGGCTATTTCCCCTATACCGGTACGGTTACAAGGGACAAGCCGCTTTTCGGTCTGCACATCAGGGGCGAGAGCATGATAAACGCCGGAATACTTGACGGCGATCTCGTAATTGTCGAAAAAACTCCGTTCGCCCGAAACGGCGAGATAGTCATTGCACTTATTGACGATGAGGCGACCTGCAAAACATTTTATAAAGAAAAAGGACATTACCGCTTGCAGCCGGAGAACGATACCTATGAGCCGATAATCGTCGATGAATGCGAAATTCTCGGCAAGGTCGTTGCGGTTATGAGATATTATTGATGCGGCGAAAAGCTTAAAAAGAAAAACCCGCCGCTCGGCGAGTTTTGAGAAGCTATTGATTCATACGGAAAAGACTCCCGATACCCAAAGAGCAAGGAACGCATAAGCGACCGCAAACAGGATAAATATGTAATACAGAATCGAGGTCAGGGCGTATTTTGCCTTGTTGGCAGTTTTTGCGTCCTCGTCGGCATAGCCGAAACGCTCAACGCTTGTGCGCTGGGCGGCCATGATTATGGCGAACAAAAGGAACGCAGAGTAAGCTACGCTGACCCAAACATTAAATTTAATTCCGCTGCTGTGGCAAACCGTTCCGATAGCCGCAATGAGAGCAGAGAGCGAAAACCACATGTATTTTTCGCTTTTTTTAACAGGCTTTTGAGTGACTTCGCTTTGTTCTTTCTTTTCTTTTTCCGCAACCATATTATCCCTCAGTTCTTTTTCTAACTGAAGTTATAATATCATATGTTATTATGAATTTCAAGAAAAATATTGCCGATATTAGCAAATAGGTGAATTTAAAAAATAATTAAACAGCAAAAAAGGATTCTTATGCAGCAAAATTTTTCAACAAAAAGATTGACCGCCGGCGCATTGATGCTGGCGTTCGGAATAATTCTTCCGCAGCTCTTTCACCTGACGGGGATTCCGCAGGCGGGCGAAATATTTTTACCGATGCACATTCCCGTGCTTTTGGCAGGCTTTGTTATCGGCGGCGATTACGGCTTTGCCATAGGGGTGCTCACTCCGCTCATCAGCTATTTTGTGACGGGTATGCCAGCTGCGCCGAGGCTGCCGTTCATGATCGGTGAGCTTGCGGTCTACGGGCTTGTCGGCGGATTGCTTTATCACAAAGCCGGGCTGAAAAACAAACGCTTGGGCGGACTGATAACTCTTGTTGCGGCAATGCTTTCCGGCAGACTTTTCTATGCCGCCATGCTTTTTGTTGCGGCAAATATATTTAACATCAAATGCGGTGGAGCGATTGCTGCGGTTACGGCAAGCGTTAAGGGTATTTACGGAATCGGGCTTCAGCTTCTCGTGATTCCTCCGGTGGTTTATGCGGCAAAAAAAGGTGGTTTAATAATTGAAAGAAACGGAAAAAGCAAAAATTCTTCTCAGGGATAGGGTTACCTTTGCCGCCGTAGGGAAAAAAGGGATATACACCTCGGAAAAAAGGGGCGTTAAACCTATCCTTGATAAAATCGATACCGATCCGGATTTTTTTGACGGTGCATCGGTCGCCGACCGGGTCATAGGTAAGGCTGCGGCAATGCTGCTTGAAAAATACGGTGTGGCGGAGATCTATGCGCAGGTCACAAGCGAGTATGCCGCCGCATATCTTGAAGATAAAAGCGTAAAATTAACTTATGAGAAAAAGACGGATTTTATAATGAACCGTTTGGGAACGGATATGTGCCCGATGGAAAAGGCGGTTCTCAATAGCGACAATGCCGATGAAGGCGAGGTTTTGATAAGGAACAAAATTAAGGCAATGATGAAAGGATGATTTGTTATGCCGATGATTTCTACAAAGACAAACGCAACAATTTCCCCCGAACAGGAGCTTACGCTCAAGTCGAAGCTCGGCGAAGCGATTTCAATTCTCTCCGGCAAGAGCGAGCGCTGGCTCATGCTCAGCTTTGAGGATAAGTGCCACCTTTATTTTCAGGGCGAAAGCTCTGAACCGATCGCCTATGTTGAGGTCAAGGTTTTCGGCAGAATAGACTATTCCCAGTCCAACAAGCTGACTGCGAAAATCTGCGAAATTTTCGGCGAGGTTCTGAACATCGACGCTGCAAATGTATATATTAAGTATGAAGAGGTCGATATGTGGGGCTGGAACGGCGGCAATTTTTAAGGCAAAACCGTGCAATTTAGGCGTGCGACCTTAAGGCATAAAAAAATATTGATTTATTCTTATTTTGTGATATAATGATAGCGTAAAAATGCGTTTATCGGGAGAAGTAGTCCGAAACGGGCACAGCAGAGAATGAGGCGGTACGGTGAAAGCCTCTTGTGAACGCTCGGTCGAAATGCACCCGCCAGCACGCAGGGGGAAAGCCTCGGGCAAGTATCTCTGTGCGGCCGTCCCCGTTACAGGACTGAAAGTTATAAGTCGGAGTGGAACCGCGGAAAAACCGCCTCTGTCGCATTATGTGCGGCGGAGGCTTTTTCGGCATCTCCGAGAGACTTGAAAGGAGACTTTTTATTGTTTGAAAGAATAAAAGAAGATATACGGTGCTTCAGAGAGCGTGACCCGGCGGCAACCTCGGCGATCGAGGTTATGCTGCTTTATCCCGGATATAAGGCAATCCGAAGCCACAGAAAGGCGCATTGGTTTTATAACCACAATCTGTTTTTTATCGCAAGAATGATTTCTCAACGATGTGTGCGCAGAACGGGAATTGAGATTCACCCCGGTGCACAGATCGGAAGAAGATTTTTTATAGACCACGGCACGGGAACGGTTATCGGTGAAACGACCGTTATCGGCGATGATGTTACGGTTTATCAAGGTGTTACGCTCGGCGGTACGGGCAAGGATATCGGCAAGCGGCATCCGACCATCGGCAACAATGTGCTTATCGGCGCGGGAGCAAAGGTGCTCGGCCCCGTAACGGTCGGCGACAATACGAATATTGCCGCAGGTGCGGTCGTGCTCGACAGGATACCGAAAAATTCAACGGCAGTCGGCGTTCCGGCAAGGGTCGTTCGCAGAAACGGCGAAAGGGTTCAGGATCTCGACCAGATCCATATTCCCGACCCCGTTTCTCAGGAGCTTTGCAGATTGCAGAGCGAAATTGACAGTCTTAAAAAGAAATTGGAGGACAAATAAATGAAGATTTTCAACACTTTGACCAGAAGCAAGCAGGAGCTTAAAACAATTGAGGAGGGCAAGGTCAAGATCTATGCCTGCGGTCCCACCGTTTACAACTTCATTCATATCGGCAACGCAAGACCGCTCTGCGTTTTTGATGTTCTTCGCCGTTTCCTCGAATATATCGGATATGATGTAAGATTTGTTCAGAACTTTACGGATATCGATGATAAAATCATCAAGCGTGCAAACGAAGAGGGCTTGACCTATAAAGAGGTCAGCGAGAAATATATTGAGGAGTTTTGGAAAGATGTTAAGGGCATGAATGTTCGTGAAGCGACGGTTCACCCGAAGGCAACGGAAAATATTGACGAGATTATCGACATTGTTTCGACGCTGATCGAAAAGGGCTACGCCTATGCCGTTGACGGTGATGTTTACTTCAGCCCCTCCAATTTCAAGGAGTACGGCAAGCTTTCGCATCAGCCGCTTGAGGATCTTGAAGCCGGCGCAAGAATCATGGTCGGCGAGGTCAAAAGAGAGCCGATGGATTTTGCCCTTTGGAAGAGCGCAAAGCCCGGCGAGCCTTACTGGGAGTCGCCGTGGGGTCACGGCAGACCGGGCTGGCATATTGAGTGCTCGGCGATGGTAAGGCGATACCTCGGCAAAACGATCGATATCCACTGCGGCGGACAGGATCTTATCTTCCCTCATCATGAGAATGAGATTGCTCAGAGCGAGTGCTGCAACGGCGTTCCGTTTGCTCATTACTGGATGCACAACGGCTATATCAATGTTGACAATGTTAAGATGTCGAAGTCGCTCGGCAATTTCTTCACCGTCAGAGATGTTGCGGAAAAATACGGATATGAGCCGATTCGTTTCCTCATGATTTCATCGCATTACAGAAGCCCCATCAACTACAGCACAGACATCATCGAGCAGTGCAAGGCCTCACTTGTCCGTCTTTACAATTGCCGGGACGGTCTTGATTTTGCGCTTGAAAAGGCGGAAGACGGAGCTGCGAGCGACGAGCTTCTCGCTATGTTTGACAAGCGCCGCAAGCAGTTTATCGACGCAATGAGCGACGACCTCAACACGGCGGACGCTATCGCCGCTTTGTTTGAGCTTGTTCGTGATATCAACTCCAATGTTATTGCCGCAAATGCAAACAAAGGCTCTGTCGAAGAAGCGATAAAGGTGTTCGATGAGCTTGCGGGGGTTCTCGGTCTTGTTTACGACCGCAAGAAGGAAAGCCTTGATGACGAGATCGAAGCGCTTATCGATAAGAGAACTCAGGCTCGCAAGGACAGAAACTGGGCGGAAGCCGACCGAATCCGTGACGAGCTGAAAGTCAAGGGCATCGTCCTTGAGGACACAGCCCAAGGCGTAAAATGGCACAGAGAATAAAGGCAAAATCAGTCTGTTCGTTGAGCAGGCTGATTTTTTTGCAGATAATTTGTGCGGCGTTGTCTTAAATCTTGACACGGGACGGTTAAATTGCTATAATATTGTCAAGCTTTATAATGGGTAAGATTTTGATTTCATATAAAGGATTGATATAGATGAGAAAGACAAAAATAATTTGCACCATCGGACCTGCGTGCCGCAATGAGGAAACCCTGACCGCAATGGTCAGAGCCGGAATGAATGTTGCAAGGCTAAATTTTTCGCACGGAACGCACGCCGAGCACCTTGAAACGATCAAAATGTTGAAAAGTGTCAGGGAAAAGCTCAATGTTCCGCTTGCGATAATGCTGGACACAAAGGGACCGGAATATCGAATCAAGAGCTTCAAGAACGATTCGGTTTTTCTCAATGACGGCGACAGCTTCACCTTTACGACGGATCAGGTAGTCGGCGATGAGCATAGGGTTTCGGTCAGCTACGCTGACTTGGCGGATGAGCTTTCCGTCGGCGATACGATTCTTCTCAACAATGCGCTGCTCAATTTTGAGGTCGTTTCGATAGACGGACACGATATCAATTGCCGCGTTATAACGGGTGGCGAGCTTTCAAACAACAAGAGCATGAGTTTCCCCGGCAAAACTCTCAAGCAGGATTATGTCAGCGAGCAGGATCGCTCGGATATTCTTTTCGGCATTGAGAACGATGTTGATTTTATCGCTTGCTCCTTTGTTTCGCACAAGCAGGATCTTCTGGACATTAAGGCGGTTATGGGAGACAGCGTGAACAAAATCGACCTCATTGCAAAAATCGAAAACCGTACGGGAATCGACAACATTGACGAAATTTGCACGGAATGTGACGGAATAATGATTGCCAGAGGCGATATGGGCGTTGAAATTCCGTTCGTCGAGCTGCCGATAATCCAAAAGGCTCTCATCACAAAATGCCGACTTCTCGGCAAGCGTGTTATCACGGCAACCGAGATGCTGGAGTCCATGATTCACAACCCAAGACCGACGAGAGCCGAAACCTCCGATGTTGCCAACGCCGTATATGACGGAACGAGTGCAATCATGCTTTCGGGCGAAACGGCGGCAGGCAAATATCCTGTTGAGGCGGTTGACACAATGGCTCGAATTGCCATGCAGACCGAGAAAAATATCAATTATACAAAGCGATTCGGATCGACCGAATTCAGAATAAAGAACCCGGTTGACGCAATCTCCCACGCAACCTGCGGCATGGCGATCGATCTTAACGCAAAGGTTATTGCCGTCTGTTCACTTTCGGGAATGACGGTCAGAATGGTTTCCCGTTTTCGCTCGCCGGTGGATATTATGGGAATGACGGTTGATAAAAAGACATGGCGCAAGCTTTCGATGTCATGGGGCGTAACTCCCGTGCTTTGCGAAACCTACGAATCCACCGATGTTCTTTTCTACGCCGCAAAGAATAAGGCTATTTCAACCTTCGGGCTGGAATCGGGCGACAGGATCATTGTTACCGGCGGCATGACAAACGGTATTTCAGGCAACACAAACCTTATCAAGGTTGAAACAGTAGGATAAAAAATAAACGGCATCTTCCGAAAAATCGGTCGATGTCGTTTTTTTGAATATCAATTATATTATATATTCATATATCAAACGGAAGAAAAGCTATCGCAACGGCAAAAACGAGTGAGGGAAGAAGATTGGCAACCTTGATTTTCTTCTCCCAGACGAGATTGACTCCGACGCAGAAAATCAGAATTGAGCCGACAAGCGAAAGATTTGCAAGCGCACCGTCCGTCATCAACGGCTTGATAAGCTTTGCGAGAGCGGTTATCGATCCCTGAAAAACGGCGACGGGGATTGCCGAAAAGGCGCAGCCCTTTCCGAGGGAACAGGTCATAACCATAATAATAATTAAGTCGAGTATCGCCTTGGTAACGAGTATCGAGTAATCGCCGGAAAGTCCGTCTTTAATTGAACCCACAACCGCCATTGCGCCGATGCACACCGTCAGCGAAGCGGTTACGAAGCCGTCAACGAAGCTCTTATCCTTTGCATTTCCCGTTTTTATTTTGAGCCATTCGCCGAAACGCTCAAAGCCATGCTCAATATTGAGTATCTCACCGACCAACGCACCGAGAGCAAGGCTTGCGACAATGAACATCGAGCGTCCTGCCGAGAGCGATGAACCGGAGAGCTTGAGCATACCCTCCATTGCACCTGCGATTCCGATAAAAAGCACGCATACGCCGCTCGCCTTTTGCAACGAATCCTGAATTCTTTCGTTAAGAACTTTGCCGAACAAATGGCCGAAAACTCCGCCGATGACTATCGCTGCCGCATTTATTATTGTGCCAAGACCTACCAAAACGAACTACCTCTTTAAACTACAACTTTTTTATTCCCGAAGTTTTTTGAATTTCTATCATTTCCTCATCAATGTTCATGATTTTTTTTGAAGCGTTGAGCCGCCCTTTTGCGTTTATCGGATTGTGAATCAGTGTGTCAAAGAATCTGACGATCCAAAACAATGGCAAAAGGAATTTTTTATCCTCCAAAACAGGATAGCGAATTTTCATTTCATTATAGCCGGGAAAAATAACAGCGAAAACGCTTTTGACCTTTTTTGAGCGGATATTTTCGTCGAGGTTGTCCAGAATAAAGCTGTTTTGCATTGCTGTTCCCTCAATGCCGTAAACGCCGCCGGACACTATGTATTCCGCCATCAGGTCGAACTCACCGTCAAAGCCTCCCGAATACCAGTTGCATGCGATTTTTCTTATTTTATTGCAGAAGACGAGCAGACCTATTTTTTTTAGCTCGCCGTTTATATAGTCAAAATCGAGCGACGGAAGAGCTTTTTCGTAAACATACAAATCGAGCAGGGAGCGAATCCCCGTTCCTCCGTAGCGATAGTGCTTTGCGATATGAGCAATGAGGAAAACATAAAAATCCTCATCCGCAAGGCGGTATTCGTACTCGCTGCCCTCGCATTTGTGCGGCAGCCGAAATCCGTCGCCGTAATAAGCCGAAAGCGTTTCGTGACAGCTGTCCACCATCGAGCGATGGAACTCAATATATGCGTTGCCTTTTTTTACATTTGAGTGGAGGTCGCCCTCGCCGGCAAACTTAAATCCGTCGGCTATGAAAGCGTTCACAACCTCGTCGCATCGGTCTGCCTCAATGAGAATATCAATATCGCCCATCGTTCGCATATCGGGAGAGGGATAGAAATTTTTCATCACCGAGCCCTTGAGAAGCATATGGCGAACGCCCATTTCATCGAGCTTTTTGCAGGCGTCTACGGCGGCAAGCTCCTGCTGAGCTTCAACGATCATCTTTTGCATACGAAATTCATCGAGAAATCTCATAGTGCGCTCGTCGGGCTTTTTTTCAAGCAAATCGGCGGCGTAGGCAACAAGATTCAGCACGCTCTGCTTCTGCGCAAAGTCGATCACCTCCGACAGGGCAATATCGCCGTTTTCCTGCGGAGCTGTGCCGTTGATCACTGCGGCTACGAGAGAAATAACATAAGCCGCAACGCTTTTTTTCTGAGCCGAAAGCAATCCGAAAGCCCTCCCTTTTCCGAAAGTCGCACTAATTATACAATAGATAAAGAAAAAAGTCCACAACAATTTTTGATTTTTATATTGACATTGACGGTGGTTTATGATAAAATATCTGAGCATTAGGAGAGATACCGAAGTGGTTATAACGGAACGGTCTTGAAAACCGTCGTATGGCAACATACCGTGGGTTCGAATCCCACTCTCTCCGCCACTTTGCAGGACTTCCGGTTTCGGAGGTTCTGCGACAAACAGAATAGTTACTGTTTTGTTACCAATGGAGAAGTACTCAAGTTGGTGACGAGGCGCCCCTGCTAAGGGCGTAGGTCGGGTAACCGGCGCGGGAGTTCGAGTCTCCCCTTCTCCGCCAAGAAAAAAGCACTTGCGAAAGCAGGTGCTTTTTTCGATGAATGCGCAATCAATGAAAAAAGGAGACTGCTCCGCTAACGGGCAGTCTCCTTTTGCGGCTCTGTCATGCTTTTTCCGAGTAAACATAAATTGCAACCTTGGGAGTTTCGGAAACGGTTATTGAAATACCCTTTTCCATCAAATCGTTTCCGCTCATGAAATATTCCTCTGTCGGGTCGTCAAAATTGCTGACGCAATAAATTTCCCGAGAGGAAAGACCGTTGAAGGTCAGTGTGAAAGAATCGTTCTCAACATTGCTGCGCTTATATATCATCGCCGCACCCTCTTTTTCGTCGCCGAACTGCATTGCGTGATATTTTGTTGTATCTGCTCCGCCGTAAACGATCGGGTAGTAATTCTTTGTCAAATATTGAGAAATGCTCTTGTACTCTGCGAAGCCGTTATATGTCGGCCTGTACACGGAGGGATGCGTAAGGATCGTTGAACGGGCATTGTATTCGGAATTGAAATAAGCTTTTGTTCCGCTGTACGGCTGCCAGAATGAAAGAGAATATGTCATGGACTGAGCACCCTCGAACAGCCGCTCGTCCACCGTTCCGTCTGAGGTTCCGCAATTGAAATCGCTTCTCCACAGCGGAACGCTCCTCCTTGTCATTTCAAGATCCAGCCTTCTGCCACCGCTTGCGCAGTTATCGATAAACGAACCGTCGATCGTTTCAAGAATGGTGTCAAGATATTTGTAAAGGTTTGTGACATAGTGGTTTTCACAGATACCCTTTCGCCTGTCGTAAAGCTCCTTGTCCGCTCTTCTCCATCTTTCGAGCGGGTTAAAATTAAAGTCCTGACGGTAGATCGTTACGCCGTTTTCGATCATTGAATTGCAGATATATTTTGTGATGAATTCACATGCTTCGTCATTGGCGAAATTCCAAAGGTTGTCGTCTCCCTCGTCGATAAGCCAGCCTGAATGATTTTTCGCCTCGTTATAAAGAATCGAATCCTTGCGAACTCTCTCCGGCTCATACCACAGAAGAAATTTTTTGCCTTTTGCCGCCATGGCGTCCGAAACAGGCTTCAGCGTATCGGGGAAACGCTCCGTATCCGCTACCCAGTTTCCGACTCCCTCATACCATGTTTCTTCACGCTTATACCAGCCGGCGTCCATCCAGAAATATTCAATGTCCTCCAAAACCTCCGGATCGATGCTGTTTATATGATTGATCAAATCCTCCGCCGTATCGGTTGAAAATTCATCTACAAGCGAATATCCGTTGCACGGCTTTGCTGTTTCGGGATAAACGCAGCCCATTTCCCAGTTGCGGAAGGTGTTAAAGCCCTTGAGTGCATTTCCGCCTTTATAGAACGAAACGGAAACAAGCGGAGTTCTGATCTCCTCCTGCGGAAGAAGATATGCTTTCAATTCCTGCTGTTTTGCAACCAGCTCAACATTCTTTCCTTTGCGCTGTATCGTGGTCAGCCATTGACCTGTCCAGCCGACGCCGAGAACATATCCTACATCATTGCCGCAGATATTGAAGAACGGCAGAAAGGAGCTGTTGCGACCGCCGTTTGCCGAAAAATTCATTTTAAAAGGATTAACATCTGTTTTTAAAAGCTCAAAGTCGGTTGACTGCGCCGTGCTTCCTTTGCCGACATACAAGGTCGGGCTCGGCGCATTGAGCTTCATCTTTGCTCCGCAAAAATTTTTAACAACCGGAGAGTTCTTCTCGGCGGTGTTTTTTGCATAGACCGTCCATTCGCAGGTGGCATACTCCTCGTAGATCGTAGCCTCAACATTAAGGACGATTCCGTTCTTTTTTGAAGAAACGGTGATATATGTTGTTTTACCGCCCTTATAGATCTCGCCGATTTTACTTTCTTCACCCGGTTCAAATGTCCATTTGTCCAAATTAGACGAAAGCTTTCGACCGCCGACGGTGATGTCATATGCCGGAGCGTTTCCGTTTTGCCCCGCATGAACGATATTTTGGTCAAACCATTCACGGCAAAGCTCTTTCTCCGTATCCGAAACAGCTATTTCCTCCGCCGAGATCTTGTCAAATTGAAAATCGGAAACCGCCGTCCGGCGAATCGCCGAGTCAACCAATTTTCGTTGAGTATCCGTGTCTATACCGTACCAGGACGATATAAAAAACAGAAAAGCTTGAACAATGCAAAGCACAGCTTTTATCATCTTGAAAACCTCCAATCGTGAAAAACATTATAACACATGAATAAGTAAAAAACAACCGTGTTGATCTGCCTTTACGAAGCACACGAAAATATAGGAAAATATATAAGCACATACAATTTTTACGAAAATTTACAACATAACTCTCGCAAAACTGTTGTCTTTGAAAAAACGATATGTTATAATACAAATATCATAAATTGTATATGGGGGTTTATCAATGAATTACGATGTTGCCGTTGTGGGCGCAGGTGTTGTCGGTTCGCTCATAGCAAGAGAATTGAGCCGCTACAGGCTGAGCATTGCCCTTGTCGAAAAATGCAACGACATGGCCATGGGGACTTCAAAAGCGAACAGCGCTATCGTTCATGCCGGCTTTGACGCAAAGCCCGGTTCGCTGAAGGCTCGATTCAATGTAAGAGGTGCAAAGCTTATGCCAAAACTTTGCGAAACCTTGAATGTTCCTTTCAAAAACATCGGCTCGCTTGTTGTAGCTTTCTCCGATGAAGAAACGGAAACCCTCAAAACGCTGCTGGAAAGAGGAAAGGAAAACGGCGTTCCCGGACTTGAACTTTATGATGCGGACAAGCTTCGTGAGGTTGAGCCGAGCATCAGCTGCGAGGCAAAGGGTGCGCTGTGGGCGTCAATGGCAGGAATTGTCTGCCCGTATGAGCTGACCGTTGCGGCGGTCGAAAACGCCGTAGTGAACGGTGCGGAATTTATCCGTAATTTCAGGGTCGAAAAAATTGATTTTGACGGCGAAATTTTTAAGCTTTTTTCCGACGAGAGAGCCGTCACTGCAAAATATATAATCAATGCCGCCGGAGTTTACAGCGATGAGCTGGCAAGACTTATCGGCGACGATTCGATAAAAATTATTCCGAGGAAGGGCGAATATATGCTCTGCGACAAGTCGGTCGGTTCGCTCGCAAAGCATACGATATTCCAATGCCCGTCCAAGATGGGAAAAGGCATTCTTGTTACCCCGACGGTGGACGGCAATCTGCTCATCGGTCCGAGTGCCCTTGATATTGAGGACAAGGAAGATGTTTCAACCTCGTCGGACGAGCTTGCCGAGGTGCTGAAGGCTGCGCAAAAATCCGTTCCGTCGGTTTCGACAAGGGCGGTCATCACCTCGTTTGCCGGACTGAGGGCGCACGGCACAAGCAACGACTTCATCATTGAGCCGAGCAAAAAGAACGAAAAATTCTTCAATGTTGCCGGCATTGAATCCCCCGGTCTTTCCGCCGCTCCCGCTATTGCCGAATATGTCGGACAAGAAGTCGCCAAGGCAATCGGTGCGCAAGAAAAATCCGATTTTGTTTCCGAGCGCAAAGCTCCCGTTCGTTTCAGAAGCATGAGCAACGAGGAGCGCAGAAAGCTGGTTAAGGAAAACCCCGCTTACGGCAGAATTGTTTGCCGCTGCGAAACGGTCACCGAGGGCGAAATTCTCGACGCAATTCATGCTCCGGCAGGCGCAAGAGATGTTGACGGAGTTAAACGCAGAACGAGAGCCGGAATGGGTCGCTGTCAGGGTGGATTCTGCGGTTCAAAGGTCGTTGAGCTGCTTGCCCGTGAGCTTGGCGTAGAAATCAACGAAATAACAAAATTCGGCGGCGAGTCGAAAATTCTTTATGACAGAACGAAGTGAGGCGGGGGAATATGCTTAATTATGATATAGTTGTAATCGGCGGAGGTCCTGCCGGAATGGCAGCCGCAATCAAAGCCGGGGAGCGCGGCGTTGACAGCATTCTCGTGCTTGAAAGAGCCGAAACTCTCGGCGGCATTCTTGAGCAGTGCATACATACGGGATTCGGGCTTCATTATTTCGGCGAGGAGCTTTCGGGACCGGAATATGCCGACAGATTTATTCAGCTTGTACACAAAAACGGAATCGAATACAAGACGGATACAATGGCACTTGAAATAACGGACGATAACATTATTTACGCAGTCAACAAGGAGGACGGCTTGCTTGAAATTCAGGCAAAGGCAATTATCCTTGCAATGGGCTGCCGTGAGCGTCCGAGAGGAGCGCTGAATATCGCCGGAACAAGAGCTTCGGGAGTTATGACGGCAGGCACTGCGCAAAAATATGTGAATATCGACGGCTATATGCCGGGCAAAAAGGTCGTTATCCTCGGTTCGGGAGATATCGGTCTTATAATGGCACGGCGCATGACTCTTGAGGGCGCAGAGGTTAAGGCGGTCTGCGAGCTTATGCCTTATTCAAGCGGACTGACGAGAAATATTGTTCAGTGCCTCGACGATTTCAACATTCCGCTTCGTCTGAGCTGCACGGTTATCGATGTTCACGGCAAGGACAGAGTCGAGGGCGTTACGATCGCCGATGTTGATGAAAACCGCCGCCCGATCAAGGGAACGGAGCAGTATATCGAGTGCGACACACTCATGCTCTCGGTCGGACTTATTCCCGAAAATGAGCTTACAAGAGCGGTCGGTATTGAGCTTGATCCCGTCACAAACGGCGCAGTTGTAAACGAGTTCAGAGAAACATCCCACAAGGGCGTTTTCGCCTGCGGCAATGTTCTCCATGTTCATGACCTTGTTGACTATGTTACTCTTGAAAGCCAAATCGCCGGTGAGGGCGCAGCAAGATATGTCCTTGGACAGGCGGGCAGCAGTGAATATGTAAAAACAAAGGGCGTCAACGGGGTTCGTTATATCGTTCCGCAGAAGGTGGATATCGGAAACGGGATCGATGTCAAGCTCTTTTTCAGAGTCGGTCAAACCTATAAAAATGCAAAAATCGTCGTCAAGTACAACGGCGAAGAAATACTCAGCCGCAAGAAGCCGAGACTAGCTCCCGGCGAGATGGAAAATGTCGTTATAAAGAAAGAGGTTCTCGGCGGCTTTGAGCCTGACGGAATAATTGAAATTTCGGTGGAGGGTTGACTTATGCAGAAAAATATTATTTGCGTTTCATGTCCCATGGGCTGCGGAATTACCGTTGAGCTGAATGACGGCGGCGAAGTCGTTTCCGTAACGGGCAACTCCTGCAAGCGCGGCGACGCCTATGCGAGGGCTGAATGTACCCATCCGGTCAGAAGCCTTGCAACGACGGTCAAGGTCTGCGGCGGAATATATAATGTTGTTCCGTGCAAGTCGAAAGGCGCACTGCCGAAAGAAAAAATTATGGATTGCATGAAAGCCATTGCTGCTGTTGAGGTGAAAGCTCCCGTTAAGCTCGGCGATGTTCTTGTTGAAAATATTTGCGACACAGGAATAAGCATTGTGGCGACAAACCACTGCCCGCAGAAAGACAATTGAAATCACAATAAAAGAAGAACTCCTTCGGAAAATCAGAGATATTGCCGCAGGAGTTCTGCTTATATAATATGTATATAATTTGTATACGTAAAGAAAGATTTGACGAGATTTCGGTCGCTGTCCGCTAAACAATAATCGCTGTCCGAAGAGTATGAATGAAAGAATTAAATTTTTAACAGCTTTTGCTCATAATGATAAAAAAATTATTGACTAATTGTTTATAATATGTTAAAGTAATATATATCTGAATGTGTGTTAATAGGACAAGTGCCCCTTTTTGTATAAAAGTATAAGATGTTGTTGCTTGACGAATATTGACCACAAGGCAAAAAGTTTTAGCGGATTTTACATTGATGGAGAGTGTCGCATATGGCTGAAAACAAAAAGAAAACCGGATCCGGCAGAAAGCTCAGAACCCTTGAGCTTAGGTACAGACCGGTCTTTGACATTCACTTGAATATGGCGATAGATTATGAAATCTCAATGCTTATCAATGATAAGACAATGGGAGTCATGCTGCCGAAGCTTTTTGTCCCGATTGCGGAAAAAACAAACCAGATCGTTCAGCTCAATCTTTGGGAGATCGAAGAGGCTTGCGAGGCAATTAAACGCTGCGAGGAGCGTGAGGCCGATCTTAACTCGATAATCGTGCAGATTTCAGTCAAGACCTTTTCAAAGAAAAACTTTGTCCCTCAGGTCAAGAAGATTCTTGAGAAGCACAAAATTGCGCCGGACAGATTTTGCTTTGACATAAACGAAAGCATTCTTGAAGCGGTCAAGGATCAGGTTATGGAAAACATCACGACGCTCCGAGAGATGGGTCTTAAGGTTTCGATCAACGATTTCGGTTTGGAATATACTTCGCTGACGCACCTTGCTCATTACGATGTCGATTATATCGGACTTCACAAAAGTCTGCTTGACGGAATAATGACGAGCGAAAAGGTTCAGAACACGGTGCAGGGAATCGTTGATTTCTGCAAAAAGATAGATGCGCAGGTCAGGGTAGACGGAATAGAATCCAAGGAAATGTTTGACCTTCTCAAAAAGATGGGAACGGATCAGTTCACCGGATCGTATTTCGGCGAGGCGATGAAAGAAAAACAAATCAACTAAGGAGTGATCGGCTTTGGCAAAGAAAGATAAGAACAAACCGCTTCCCGGCGACGGCAATGTCCCCGAGCAGGATCGTATGAGCCGATACGGAGTCAAAAGAGAGTCCAAAAAGGTCAAAAAAAGAGAAGCTGTTATCAGAATTCTCCTTATTATCCTTGTTCTTCTTTTGATTTTCCTTTCCGTAATGTTCGGCTGCTCCTCATACATAAATGAGAGACGGGAATATGACGAGCTGATTAAAAGCGCAATGCTTGATGAGGTTCAGGACATTAAGAGCTTTGACGACCTGAAAAAGGTTGTTGAAAAAATGGACAAAGAAACTCAGGCCGTAAGCACGGCAATCAATACGCTTGAGCTTACTCCCGGTCAGATAAGCTTTATCAAGGCTAAACTCACTCAGATAAGAGACGACATTAACAAGATCCTGGATGCCGATGTTGACGATATCGGAACCGAAACTACCACGGCAAAGGAAGTTACCAGTATTCGCGAGGTAACAAGCGTAAGAGTTCAGACGCTTCAAAGAATCCAGGAAATTACAAGAGTTATCGAGCAGCGGGTCGAAAGAATCGAAACGGTTATAGAGACTGTTGAAAGAGAAGTTACAAGCGTAAGACCCGTCGATATCACAAGATATAGCGACATCACACGCTACAGCGATGTTACGAGAGATGTTACAAGATACACCGAAGTACCGTCATATGTAACAAGATATAATGATGTAACACGCTATAACGATGTTACTCGTTATGTTGATGTTACAAGAGATGTCACAAGAGTCAGCGATGTCACAAGGATCAGCGATGTCACAAGGATCAGCGATGTCACAAGAGTTAACGAGGTTACGAGCATCAGGTACAACGATGTTACAAGATATAGCGATGTTACTCGTTACACTGAGGTTCCGAGCTACTCGGTTGTTACAAGCGTCAGATACAATGATGTAACGAGATTCAATGATGTAACACGCTACAGCGATGTAACCCGTTATAGCGATGTAACTCGCTACAGCGAGGTTCCGAGCATAAGCGTGACATATACCGATGTAACAAGATATGTCGAAATTCCGAGCTACTCGGTCGTAACCAGCATCAGCGAGGTTACAAGCATCCGTGAGGTCGAGGAAATCAAGGAAGTTATCAAAGAGGTCATCAAGGAAGTTGAGGTTATCAAGGAGATCATCAAGGAAGTTGAGGTAACAACGATCGTTCCTGTGACCAGTATCAGTGAGGTAACGAGTATTCGTGAGATCATTGAAAATAAAACAAGCGTAACCGATACCGGTGATTTCACTGCAATGATCAACAAATCGGAGCAGACAAGAGGACTTCTTCTTTCGGAGTCGGGAGATTTCTCCGATATGAAGGCGGTGCTCAGCGGCGCAAGCGTTAATGATATGGGCGACTGCACATATACATGGCTTCCGTCGGCAACAGAGCTCGACAGCATTGACGGTTCCCATAACCGTTCAAACGGTAAGGAATTCTTTGCTTATACATTCTATGTCAAGAATGTCGGCGATGTTGATGTAAACTACACGGCAAATCTTCAGATTGAATCCGTAAATCTCGGCGCCGATGAGGCGGTCAGAGTAATGATAATCAGAGACGGCGGAACGCCTACCGTTTATGCAAAGCCGAAAAAAGGCACGACCGACGAATTTGATATCAACGATAAATATGATAAGGACGACAAGCTGTTTATCAATGACTCAACGGTCATGCAGGACAAGGACGTTCTTACAAAAGCCGGCAGCTACCACAAATATACGGTAGTAATGTGGCTTGAGGGTTGGGATCCTGATTGTGTCAATGATATCTTGGGAGGCAGTATTAAACTTTCGATGAAGTTTGATTACGATTATGTATAAGCTTGGTGACGGGAAGCTCATACTATCGTGTCAAATAAAACGAACGATACTGTATTTCAAAAGTCAAAGACAATTTGGATAATATTATGCGTTTGGCGGCGCGTTAACGGTCGCCAAAGCATGAAATCTTTATGGAGGTAAAGATAATGAAAAAGACATTCAAAAAGCGCGCATTCATTTCTGCTATTGCAATGCTTATCGTTTCTGCCATCGTTCTTACGTCAGCTACATATGCATGGTTCTCAATGGCAAAAAAAGTTGAAGTCGAGTCTATGGAATTGAACGTCACATCACCTGAAGGCATTCAGATTTCTGCTAATACATCTGCTTTCACAACGAAGTTGACGGTTGCTGACATCACGGGCGAATCTACAACTCGTTTTAAGGCGTATGAAGGAAATATTAATAATATACCCACTACAGTTAAACCTTCATCAAGCAATATGGTTACGAATGGATATCTTCCGCCTTTCTATGATGGTTCAATTAACGCCACTGGCAGAATGGATATTTCCTCGAGATCTGATGTTGGCAGCGGATATGTTGCATTTGATCTTTTTATAAAGCTTAAAACGGCAACTACGGTTAAGTTTGGCTCATCAACAGTAAAATGCGAAAGTAACACTGAACTTCCGACAGCAATGCGTATTGCACTTGTTAACTGTGGTACGGTAGATGAAAAGGCAGAGGCATCAGCGATTCAGGCTAAATTACCCGGAGTCAGCACAGCAGGAAAAGTTGTATATGAATTGGATGCATCAAAGCATACCGAAGCAGCTACGACATTGGGAGCATCAGGCATCATGACTACAAAACCATTAGTCAGAGCAGGTTCGAACATTGATACAGATGCAACATACAGTAATATTGTTTCCAACACAACTTATGCAAGTTCTCTTGAAGCTACTCTCGCAACATCTGCAACCGCGGCAACTATCAGTGTAGCAGCTGGTATAACTCGTATGAGAGTTTACATGTGGATGGAAGGTAATGATGTTGACTGTGCAAACGATGTTGCAGGTTCAACCATTAACTTTAACCTTGTTCTTGAAATAGACTAATTCGTCTGTTTTGAAACTTCCGGATCTATGATCCGAAATTAACCCGTCACTTTGGGAGGGTGACGCCCCGGGGCGTCACCCGTGACCCGGAGCTAAAAGGGCGATTTGTCCACACATGCTTGTGTAGGCAAATGACCTTTTTAGGCAAATAATTACAGGAGTGAATGTTATAAATGAACGAAAAAGGGAAAAGCATTTGGGGTGTTGTTTCCGATATATTGCTGATTATAATAATTATAATCGCAATTATAATTACGGTGATGACCTTTACATCGAAAAATTCGGACATGGGTATTGGCAATGTTCTTGGATATACGCCGTTTGCCGTACAGTCCGATTCAATGGATTCCGGTGAGCCTTCGGGCTTCGGTACGGGTGATTTGATCATCTCCAAGGAGGTTAAGGATCCCGAAACGCTGAAAATCGGTGATGTTATTACATATTCAACGGTTATCGAGGGCGAAACAGCCGGTAAAAAGATACGAGGCTACAATACGCATAGAATTACCGATATAATTCCTGCCGGAGACGGCTCGGTTTATGCCTTTGTTACTGCCGGAGACGCCGTGGGAATGGAGGATACCGTGAATGTCCTTCCCGACGAGGTTATCGCCAAGCAGGTCAATTCCGGAGTAGATGATCAGGGCAACAAGCTCACGGGAATGAAGATTGCAAACTTCGGTTCGGCACTTAGCTTCCTTCAGAGCAGAACAGGCTTTATGATATGCATAATTATTCCGCTTGCGCTGTTCTTTATATGGCAGATTTATAAGCTTATATCAATGTTTATGACCGCCAAGGCAGAAAGCCTTGATGAGGAATCCAAGCAGCGGGTAATTGAAGAATACCTCGCTCAGCAGAATAAGGAAAACTCCGCGGGAAACGAAGAAAAATAACATTCATCTCGTACAATATAAAAACTTTTAATAACAGAGGGTGACCGAAATGACAATCACAAAGTTCCTTGCAGAATTTTTAAACCAGTTTTTCGTGAAAGGTGTCTGGGGTATTTTCAAAGGCATCGGTTTGGGTATTGCAAACATATTTAACATTCCGCAGTACATTAGGATTTTTAAAGCATGGTCTGGCAAGTTCACAATTGTTGACTGGCTTCTTGCAATTGTTGCGGTTATTGCGACGGTAGCGGTTCTTGCCGCCATTGTGATTCTTGTTGTTGTGCTTGTAAAAAAGTATGTCAGAGTCAGAAAAACTCTTGTCGATCAGGAAGAGCTTTTGATGGAAGTCGGCAACCTTAACCGTGAAGTAATAAAGCTCAACAGCGAGAAAGAAAGAATTCTTGCAATGAAGGTTTCCCAGCTCGGTCTTAATCCCGGCGAAAGCCCGTATGATGAGGGCGGAGAGCAGACAGACGAAGAGAAGAAGGACGGAGAGGTCGACAAGTCAGCCGATGATTACAGCCGTTTCTACAAGTGTACTCAGGTTGACCTTGAGATCGAAAACTATGTTGCTCCCGATTTTGATAACGAGATCACGCTTCCGGAAATCTGCGAGAGATTCCGCAACTTTGCTTGTTCTCGTCTCGGCCTTTTCTATGAGATAAAGATTATCAGATTGTTCCTTTCGGCATTTGCTTCAACAAGACTTATAATTCTTCAGGGTATTTCCGGTACAGGTAAAACCTCGCTGGCTTACGCATGGGGCAAGTTCCTCAGAAATCCCGTTACCATCGCTTCGGTTCAGCCCTCATGGCGTGACCGTACAGAGATTTTCGGTTACTTTAACGAGTTCACAAAGCGTTTCAACGAGACAGAGGTTCTCAAGAAGATGTATGAAGCTACCTTCAAGGAGGAAATCTTTGTTACCGTTCTTGACGAAATGAATATTGCCCGTGTTGAGTATTACTTCGCCGAGCTTCTTTCAATCCTCGAAATGCCGTCAAGAGATGAGTGGGTAGTTTCGCTTGTTCCGAGCGTATGGCCGACCGACCCGAAGCATGTTATCGACGGTAAGCTTAAGCTCCCCGAGAATATGTGGTATATCGGCACAATCAATAACGACGACTCGACATTTGCCGTTTCCGATAAGGTTTATGACCGTGCTATTCCGATTGACCTTAACAGCAAGGGTAAATTCTTTGAAGCTCCGTATACCGAGGAGCTTAACCTCAGCTATAAGCACCTTGAGGGAATGTTCCTCGAGTGCCAGACCAAGTATAAGGTTTCCGACGAGAACCTTAAGAAAATCGAAGAGCTTGACGATTATGTTATTGAGCATTTCCGTCTTGCTTTCGGTAACCGTATCGTTAAGCAGCTCAAGGAATTTGTTCCCGCATATGTTGGCTGCGGCGGAACGGAAATCGACGGTATTGACTTTGTTCTTGCCAAGAAGGTTTTCCGTAAGTTTGAAAGCTTGAACCTTTCGTTTATCCGTGATGAGATCGACGGACTTGTTACATATCTTAATAAGCACTTCGGCAAAGCAAACATGAATGAGTGTAAAGAGTATCTCCAGCTGCTTAAGAGACTTATGTAATCCCAAAACCGTTATTATAACTTTTGTCAAAGGGGACATACCGAATGAACAAATCGTATCTTGAATTATATCTTGAGTACAAGGATTATCTCGCATCGGCAACGACCGACAACGAGTTCTACGATGAAATGGATACTGCTATCAAGAGCGGTACGAACAGTTATTCCTTGTTCAACAGATATTTTGATAAGAAAATCGACCTCAAGTGGGTTGAGGAAATCGAAGCTTGTATCATTCCCCTTGACAATATTATTCGTGTTCCGAGAAAGTTTATCGTTCAGGAAGAAGAAATCGTTCCCATTGAACGAGCCAAAAAAATTACGAACGAATCAATTCGCCACCTTGCGCAGCATACAAATATGATTGCCAAGGTTGAGGGCGACGATGTTACGCCCAACCAAATCCTCAATGTTTTCCGTGAGGAAAGCTATGAGGTTTATGAAAACAGATTTGTTTTCACTCTTATGCAGAACCTTGTCAGATTTATTGATATCAGGTATAATGTTCTTTTCAATATTTCCGATGACGACAATATGGCTTCCCTCAAGATGGAGAGCGATTTTTCACGAGGCAGAGAAAAGATTCAATATAAGCTTGAGGTTTCGGCTCAGTCAGCCGGCAGCGATATTGAGGGAGAATCAGGTCCTGAGGGTGAAAATGCGACCGCTTTCCAGCGCATTGAGAGAGTTAAAAGGATCATTAACGAATATGCCAATTCCTCTTTCATGAAAGAGCTTAGGAACTGTGTTCCCGTAAGGCCGCCTATCATGAGGACGAATGCCATTCAGAAAAATCCGAATTTCAGAGCTTGTCTTAAATTGTGGCAGTTTATTCAGTCGTATAATGAGCTTGGCTATGAAATAACGGTTAAAGAATCGAACGATATGGTCAGCGATGAGTACATGAACGAGCTTAATCGCATGATTGCAATGAACTATATGATGCTCAAGGCGAACACCCTCTCAGAGGATGCCGTCGGCAAGCAGAAAAAGCGTAAGATTAAGCCGAAGCTTCTTAAAAGATTGGCTGAAGAGCTTGTTATGGATTACGACATGGAGGAAGTTGAAATTCAGCGTGTCTTTGTCGATGAGGTCAAGCGAGTAAGCCGCAAGAAGATTGAGGGCGAAAAGAAAATTCAGGAAGCTATTCAGCGTGCGCTTGATGCGGAAAATGCACGCAAGAAGGCGATTGAAGATAAAATTAAGGCGCAGATTGCTCACGAAAAAGAGATGGAGCGTCGCCGCATAGCAAGAGAAAAAGAAAGAATCAGAAAAGAGAAGGAAAAAGAAAGACAGAGAATTAAGAGAGAAAAAGAACGGGAGAAAGCTCGTATTGCAAAGGAGAAGGCTCTCGCAAAGGAAAAAGCAAGAAAAGAAAAAGAGAGGGCGGCAAAGCTCAAGGCGCAGGAGGAAGCACGCATTGCAAAGGAAAAGCAGCGTGAAGAAATGCGCATAGCAAGAGAGAAAGCCGCAAAGCTCGCTCAAATAGAAAAAGAAAAGGCAGCGAAGGCAAAGGCAAAAGAAAAGGAGCGCAAGGCCAAAGAGCTTGCCGCTCAGAAAGCCAAGGAAAAGGCTGCCGCCGCAAAGCAGAAAGAAAAAGAAGCGATCGCAAAAGCAAGGGCGGCACAGGCGGAGAAAGATCGCCTTGCAAAGGAGAAAGCGAAGCAGAAGGCTGCCGCAGAAAAAGCTGCACAAGCCGAGAAGGATCGCTTAGCCAAAGAAAAGGCCAAGCAAAAGGCTGCTGCCGCAAAGGCTGCGCAGGCTGAAAAGGATCGTTTGGCTAAAGAGAAGGCAAAGGAAAAAGAAAGGCTTGCCAAGGAAAAGGCGAAGCAGAAAGAAGCCGAGGCTAAAGCCGCTCAGGCAGAAAAAGATCGCATAGCCAGAGAAAAGGCTAAGGAAAAGGAAAAAGCTGCCAAGGAGAAGGCAAAAGCCAAGGAGAAAGAGCGCATCGCAAAGATGAGAGCCGCCGAAGCCGAAAAGCAGCGTATCGCTAAGGAAAAGGCGAAAGAAAAAGAACGCCTTGCCCGTGAGAAAATCAAGGAGCAGGAGCGTGCCGCCAAAGAAAGAGCCAAGGAAAAAGAGCGCATTGCCCGTGAAAAAGCAAGAGCAAAGGCAAAAGAGCAGGAGCGAATTGCAAGAGAACGAGCAAGGGCAAAGGAAGAAAAGCTCAAGGCGGATAAAGCAGAAAAAAACAGTTAAGACAATACACGCACGATTGCGGTGAGTGAATTGCGACCGATGCGTGTCCCGCAATTTGTGCGGCAGTGATTTGAATAACAGCAATGCATGTTAAATCGTCGTGCGAAAACCGTGGAGTAAGCACGGGCGAAAACAGTGGAGGTTTTTATTATGATCAAAAGGAGATTAGAAAGGGTTGCGGTAACGTTGCTCAGTGCGGCAATGTTGCTGTCCTCAACCGGAATAGCTTCATCGTTGGCTGTCAACGAGGTTGGCACTTCCGGCGCTACAACCATAGCTTCTGCCTCCGCGGTCAATTCCTCCACGACCGTTTCGCAGGAGGGCGGCGCAATATCGTCAACGACGGTTGCGACCGAGGGCGGTGAGCCGGTAACGGAAAGCAAGGGAAGCGGTACGGTTTCCGATCCGTACAGAATTTCCGACGCTGACGATTTTGTTGCGATGCAGGAAAAAATAAATCTTACAACAAGTGCCAATAAAAACTTTGTGCTTACCGATGATATCGACCTTTCGGGCGTTAAAGCCGAGGAGTTTACATCGAATTCCGTATATGCGGGTTCGCTTGTTTCAGTAAGTCGTAATCTCGGCGCAGCGTCCAAGAATGTTTTCTTTACTCTTGACGGTAACGGTCATAAAATCAAGGGACTTAATGTTGCATTTACAAAGGGCGAGAATTTTGCGATTTTCGGTTATGTAAACGGCAACTCGACAATAAAAAATCTCACCGTTGAAAATTGCGTTATAAGCGTTGGCGTCGATGCGAAGAATTGCGCTGTGCTTGTAGCGGAGAATGACGGAACAATTTCAAATTGCGAGGTCAGTAGCTCTGTTCTTTCGTTGAAGAATGTCAACAGTGCAGGCTTGATTGCCGCAGTCAACGCAGGAACGATCAACGGAGCAGTTGTGGTCGGAGCTCAGCCGAATGTCAGCGGAGCCTCTTCATCATTGCATACAATAGCGGCAAACGGCACGGTCGGTGCTGTTGTCGGAACGAACAGCGGAAAAATTACAGGCGCAACGGCGACTGATATCGGAGAATACATTGACGAGGCTCTTTCCGGCAAGACGGTTTACGGCGGAATTGTCGGCTATGATTCGGGAAGCGTTTCAAACAGCTTCGCATCGGGCAATGTTGTCGGCGGCAAGGCGACGGATTTTGTCGGCGGACTTGTCGGCTCGGCGGCAAAGGGAGCAAAGCTTGTGAACAACTATGCTCTTGTTGCTCTCAAATGCAGTGCTTCGGGCAACGGACTTGTCGGCACGGGCGGAACGGCGGATATGCTCGATGACTGCTACTGGTCAAGCTCCATCAGCGGAAGAACATCATCCGTAACGAATTACGGAACAGACATAAATGATATCAATACGCTCAAATTCAAGGTTGTGAATGTGGGCGAAACAGTCAGCGTTTCAAGAGCGGAGCTATCTGCCTCTTGGGGCAAGGCAAGCTTCTCTCTCGGCGATAGCTTTAAGGCGGTCGGAACGGGCATTTCCGTTTCCGGCATGAGCATAAAGGGTACCGAGGCGAATAAGGTCGCATGGTTTAACTACAAGGCGGATATTTCGCTTCCGTCAACCGTTGGAACAGGCTCTCTCAAAATTTCGCAGAGCTTCGATCTTCCGGTGGTTGTTGCAGCCTCCGGAACTACAGGCAACGGAACGGCTTCCGATCCGCTTGTTGTTGAAAATTCAGAGTTGTTTAATTCACTCAAATATGCCCATGGCGTTTATGCCGAGCTGGGCAAGGATATTTCCGTTAATGCTTCGGCATTTTCGTTTAACGGAAGCCTTGACGGAAAGGGTCATAGCATAACTGCGTCCGCACCCGTTTTTTCAGAGGTCAGCGGAACGGTTTCAAATGTAAGCTTTATTTCCAAGGCAGATCTTTCGGCAGCTATGCTCGGCAAGGCTCTTAATGCCGAGGTAAGAAATGTTTCCGTCATTCTCGCCAACGGCGCAGTGTTTAAAGCGATGGGCGCAAGCACCGGCGTAATGTTCAACACGGTTGTCGGAAGCAGCGTTCTTGATAATTGCCGAGTTAAGGCAGATGTCAAGATTGTCGGCGAGGTTACATCTTTCGGTGCGCTCGCAGGTGATATCACCGGAAAAGGAACAAAGATTACAAACAGCGGTGCTGCCGCAAATATCGCCGCTTCAAATAAAGCGACAAATGCGGCGATTGTTATCGGTACGGTAAGCGCAGCCGATGTAAGCGTTGAAAATTGCTATGTTTCGGGCAAGAATGATGCCGGAAAATATACATTTGTTGCCAATATAGCGGCAAAGGATACCAAGTTTTCAAATATTTATATGAGCAAGGGAACGCAGACTGCCGCCGATTTCACCAAGGTCGATGAGGCTCAGTTCAGCGAATGGTCATTTGACAACGGCGAGGTCGCTTTCTTCACCGGAAAAGGCGGAGACTTCGGAATAACTCTTCCGTCGATCAAGGCGATGAACGGTTCGTCCTCCTCGGACTATTCGGTAGAAACCGACGCAGCTCTACTTTCGGCAGAGATTAGGGCAGAGGGTGAAAAGCTCGTTCTCAGCGTGACCCGTGCGGCGGGAGTTGTAACCGTCAAGGGCTGCGCAATTAAGGTAACGAACAATTTGACGGGACTTTATACGACCGTTAAAATTTCCAACGGACTTGAAAAGGACAGCGCAGGCAACTATATTGTTTCCAATGCGTATGACCTTGCATATATCGGCGAAAATATTTCCGAGCTTAATAAAGCAAGCTTTGTTGTTGAGTCGGATATTGATATGTCCGAGCTTTCCTCGTTTGCGCCCATAGGCGGAACGCTTGTTCCCTTCGGCGGCAAATTTAACGGAAACGGACATACGATCTCAAACCTTAAAATCAGCGGAACATCAAAGTCCGGTCTTTTTGCTTCGCTTGAAAACGCTGAGGTCGGCAATGTAATTATCTCGTCGGCTCAGGTTGCGGCAAAGGGTCTTTACTCTGCGGTTCTTGCCGGTCAGGTCAGCGGAAGCACGAAGCTTTATAACATCACGATCACGGGAAGCACAGTCACCTCAGACGGACTTTATTCGGGAATTGTTGTCGGTTCTGTTAGCTCGGGTGCTCTCAGCGCTTCCGATATAATTGTTGAAAGCAGCTCGGTAAGCTCAAAGGCAAATTATGTCGGCGTGTTTGCCGGATATGCTTCGTGCGACGGCAGCTTAACGGGTATAAGCATTAAGAATACAAGCGTCAACGGTGCGGAATATGTTGCAGGCGTTGCAGGTCTTGCCGAGGGCAAACTTTCCGTCAGCTCCGCAACGGTCGATGGCGCAAGCATAAAGGGCGTATCCGAGGTTTCGGGTATTGCCGCAGGCAGAGGCGATGTGTCCGTTGTTGACGCAAAGGTTATTTCTTCCGACATTTCGACAGTTGCAGGTTCTTCTGCATTCGTCGCCGGAGGAATTGCATCGAGCTTCGGCTCGGCGATAAGCAATGTCGAGGTCAGAAACATGACGGTAAAGGCAGGAATTGCTTCGGCAGTTGTCGGTAAAGCTGTTTCGGACGCAAAGCTTTCAATCAAGACCGCAAAGCTTTACGGAGTAAGAATTTCAGCGGAGAAGGCCAATACGGTTGCGGCGGGAATCCTTGCGGTTCACAATGCAGGCGGAGCTGTCGTGATAAACGATTGCTATACGGATGCGGAGTCCGTGATATCGTCAACCTCGCTCGCATCGGGTATTGTGGGCGACATCACGGGCGGCGAAAGTGCACTCGTAGCGGAGAATGTTAAGTCGCTTGCGAAGATAGAGATTATTTCTTCTGCGGATGCCGTTGCGGCGGCAGGTGCGGTTGCAAAGCTCAGTGCCGCTGCGCTCAACAATGTTCAGTTCAAAAACATAAAAATTTTCGGAACTGTCAGCGGTAATGCTGCTGTCGGCGGTATGGTCGGCATCGTGAAAGGAATCGGCAGCTTTAACGGCTTAACTCCCGTAATATCCGATTCTGTATGCGCCGCTCAGGTCAAAACCGAGAGCACAAATAAAAATGCCGGTGTTGTTATAGGCTCGGTTGAAAACAACAAGTCCGTAAACACCGATAATATCGATACGATGATCGCAGACACGGTTATTTCGACATATTTCGGAAATGTTTCGGCGTTCGGCGAGTCAACGGATGTAAAGAGCGCAAAAATAATAGATATGGATAAGCCGAACGGCTCGGCAATTAAGCCGTCCGTCGAAACGATCACTTCGTTGGGCGAGACTGAAATTACGCTTTCAAATCTTCCGAGGATTAACGGCTATACATTTGACGGCGCAACAGGCTGGATTTCCGAATCCGATGAGAGAATTTTCGTTGTTTCTTCGGCAGAGGATAAGCTTGTTCTCAATGTAAAGCATATGGCGGATATCTCTGTTATTGCATATTATGTTTCAAATTCGGACAGCGAGGTCAGAATCCCGGTTCACTTTGCGATAAAGTCAAATGTTCGCACTCCGCTTGAGGGCGAGGGCACAAGCACATCGCCGTATCTTGTTTCCGACGCATACGACCTTGAGTCGGTTGCCTATTATGACAGCTTGGGCAAGTATTTTGCGCTTGCCGAGGATATAAATTTCAATGCCGAGGATTTTGAATTCGGTGGCGGCTTCTATAATGTAGGCAACGGCGTTGTCACCATCGGCAGCGCAGAGAGCGGATTTAAGGGCAGCTTCACCGGACTTTATAACGGAAAGGTTCATTCGATTAACGGCTTGAAGCTTTCGGGCAATGTTTTGGGTGGACTGTTCGGAGCGACCGACGGTGCGGTTATATCCGATCTTGTCATTAACAACGCCGACATAACAGGGCTTAATTACGCCGCTGTGGTTGTCGGAAAGGCTAAGGACACCGTTACCAAAAATATAACGATAAACAATTCGTCTGCGGTATCAAGCGAATTCGGCAGCGTTGTCGGAATTCTTGCCGGTGACGCCGAAAATCTTACAGCGGAGAATATTACAATAAGCGATTCAAATGCTTCAACAACTCTTAACGCAACCTCGGCAACGGTCGAGATCGCAGGTGGAGTTGCAGGAGCTTTCAGCGGAACGCTCAGCAACATCAAAATGAGCGGCGTAACCGTTAAATCGGGTACGGTTGCCGGCGGAGCTGTCGGCAGTGCGGAAAAAGCGCAGCTTGAAAATATTGATTTCAGCGGCAATGTTTCGGCAAAAACAGCCGGCGGCTTGATCGGAATTCTGACCGATCCGCTCGGTTCGGCTGTAAAGAAGTGCTTTGCAGGCGGTTCTGTAAAGGGCGAAAAGCTCGGCGCAGGCATCATTGCCGAGGTCGGAACAAATTCGTCGTATCTCTCCAAGGCGGAAGCTGCTCTTGTGGAGAATACTGTTGCGGCGGCTGAAGCCGAGGGCGAAATTTCTGCGGCAATCATTGCGAAGGCGGATAAAGAAACCTTCTCCGACGATGAAAAGTCGGGAGTCGAGATTCTCTCAAATGTTTATTATTCGTCATATCAAAACGAGAGCGTTTTCGGCACGCAGGAGTTTAATTCTTACCAGAATTCCGGCTTTACGGCTGTTGATCTCAGCGCAATGAAATGTGTGCTCGGCGGAACGGAAAAATCATTCATAACGCTTGACGGTGAAAAGACCGTGCTCGGCGACAATGATATCATAACGGCGGCAGGCGAAGGAACATACAAGTCCTTTGAGCTTTGCGGTCACAGCTTTGAGCTTGCAGCGGTCGATTCCGATCCTGAGGGCGTATTGACATATGACTCTGCGACATCGTCAATCGGCGCAACAGGCTCGGTGGACGGAGCAAAGCTTGTGTTCTTGTATTCAAACGGACTCAAAACGGCAATTCCCGTCGGTTACACTGCGCTTCTTGCAGGTTCCGGCACAAAGTCCGACCCGTACAGGATCGGTACAGCCGACGAATTTGCGATTATGATGCAAAACGGCGATCGTGAAGATGTTTATTATACGCTGACCGATGATATTGATCTCAACGGAGTTAAATCCGCAGAGAGCTTTGCGGGAATACTTGACGGAGCGAATCATGTTGTTTATGATTTCAGCGGAGATTCAATGTTTGCAAGCGTCAGCGGCACGATAAAAAATCTCGGATTTGTCGGATTTGATATCGATTCCAAGTCGGCAATCTCGGTTGGCGCAATTGCCTCAGAGCTTAACGGTGCAGTTGTTGAAAATTGCGTTGTAATTGCCGATGTTAACGCATCAGGCAAGGCTCAGGACGCAGGCATAGTTGCAGGTCGCGCGACGAACGGCACGAGAATCGAAAACTGCCTGACATCAGGCAAGGCTTGCGGCTCGTCGCTTCTTGCGGCAGGCGGACTTGTCGGCACGGCGAATAATGCTCAAATTATCGGTTCGGTTTCAACGGCTTATGTTTCGGCAGGCGAATATGCAGGCGGACTTGTCGGCGAAGCGGACTATGCGGCAATAAGAAATTCCGTATTTGCAAATATGACCGATTCAACATCTAAAAAAGCAGGCAATATAGTCGGCAGATTCGGTTCAACCTCTTCGGCAGAGAATGTTTTCTTTGACGGCAGCACGGCAAAGAACGGCATTGCCGTTGCGGACGGTTCGACGGATTCGATGAAGGCCGCAAGCACAAGCACTCTCGCACAGGTTTCAATTTCGGGCTTCGCTTCGACCGATTCCGGCTATGCGGTTTCAGCTTCGCTCAAATCGACAGAATGCTCGGCAAAATTTGCAACAGCGGTTGAATTTGCGGCGCTTGCCGTGAAATATATGTCCGGCTCAAACGCCGGAACGGCAACGAGCTACACGGATATCAAGCTCCCGACCGAGGTGAATTTAAATTCTCTGAGTGTCGATAAGTCTAAGGGTCTTGTTATCACGCTTATGAAAAACAAGGATTATGCTTCAACGAGCAATCCTATCGCAAGGTATGCATATCCCGTGAGCGACAGCCTGACGGCTGTGAGCTATTCAATCAGTGATAAAACAGGTAAGCTTGACGGCAAGCTTGTAGGCGTTATGCTCAAGACCAAGCTCAGCGGCAGCTCCGATTCATTCAGCTTCTTCACGAAGGTTGGCTCGGAAAGCCGTGCGATCAATAGCGTCGGCGTAACCGAGGGCGGAATTTATATCGACCTCAGTCTGCCGTCGGGATACGGCTACAGCGTTAAGGCTGTAGGCTCTGACGGAAAGACGCTCAAGGTTACCGACGAGAAGAATGAAGGCAAATTCATAGCAACGGAAGCTTGCGAAAGCGTTGACATTGTTATTAAAATTAATGAATCGAAGCCCGCATGGGGTATCAGAGCGATTTGGAGCGTTATCGGCAAATAAGTAGAGGGTTGATGTTACAATGAAAAAAGAGTTTGCATTTATCAAAAACTTAATATTAGCTGTGGCATCGGCCCTGACTCTTATAGCGGTTTCCTTTGCGTGGTTCAGCAGCTCAAACGAAAATTTTGTTCCGTCAATTACGGGCGAGGTTGTCAACCCGACCTATGCAAGCGTTGCATATTACGAGGAGGGCAGCGACGGAATTTATTCCCGCCTTGAAGGAGATATTAAGCTCGAAAATTGGTCGTCGGGATCATTTAAGAAATATAAAATTCTTTTGACGACGGCTACGGAAGAAAAGCTTAAGCTGAGCATGACGATAAACGATTTGCCATCGGGAATGAATTCCGATTTGAAGCAGGCGGTTCAGGTTAAATATACCGTTCGCAAAGCGACGAAAACGCTCAAAGACGGTGTAATGACATTTGAGGATGGAGTTTTACTTTTCAGTTCCGATTATATGAGTCTCGCAGATCTTTCAAACGGTGTAATCTTTGACGGAAGATCACTTGCGGAAAGTCAGACAGAGAAAAACGATGTTTTCATTATTTATTATGAGATCGGACTTTCGGCAGACAGTCCGTCGTCGATTCAGGGACTTTCCTCCTCGCTCGGAACATTGAAGATAAATGTTCAGCCGGTATCGTAAAATATGAAAAAAGCAGGTAAAATTTTTTCGAGAATCATGGCCGTGCTTTCGGCAGTTATATTTGTTTTTGGCTTTACGGTATTTATTTCGGTGCTCGGTGCCTCCGCAGGAAAAGCCCCAAGCGTGCTCGGATTCAGCGTTTTTCAGGTGCAAACCGGAAGCATGGAGCCGGAGATTCCGGTTGGCGGAATTGTTATTGTTCGCAAGACGAAGCCCTCCGCATTGAAGGTCGGCGATGTTATATCATATTATTCAAACGACACAGAAATAAGCGGAAAAATCAACACGCACAGAATCATCAAAATCAACGAAAGCGACAGCGGTGAAAAAATATTTTTCACAAAGGGTGATGCAAACGATACCGCAGATACCGCAGCTGTTTTTGAGGTCGATCTGATAGGCAAGGTCATCGTGAATTTCGGCACGGTCGGCGGTTCTGTTTTGGGCGTGCTGAGGAATCCGAAGATCATATTTATTTTCATTGTTTTGCCCCTTATTTTTATAACGATGGGTGAGGCGGTGAATTTGGCAAAATTGATAGCCGAATACAAATTCTCGGATCAGAAGGATGAAGAAGATGAAAAATCTTCGCAAACAAAAGATTAATATGCTTCTGACCGCAATGGTGATTTGCATTTCGGTCGTGGCTGTCGGAGTGGTTTATACCCCGAAAATTTTAAAAATGGATATGAAGGTTGTTGAAACCGGCAGCATGTCTCCGACAATAAAGCCGTACAGCCTGATATATATAAAGCCATATGAGAATTTTGATGATTACAGAGTCGGCGATATCGTTACCTTCACCGACAATTATCAGCAAAAAAGCTTCACTCACAGAATTGTCGAGATAGACGAACTGACGCAAAGCTTTGTAACTAAGGGCGACGCAAACGAAGAAAACGATCTCGGTAAAATCTCGGCGGAATATGCCGAGGGCAAGGTTGAAGTGACAATCCCTTATTTGGGCTATATTGTGAAATTCCTGCGATATACGGCGGTCAAGGTCGCAATCGCAATAATCTATGTCGCATGGGCGGCGATTGAAATCGAGCTGTTTTTGGCGGAAAGGAAGAAGGCAAATGACTAAAAGAATAATTGCTTTTGTCGCATCGCTGGCGGTGCTTATCGGACTTATGAATTGCGGAACTTCATATGCGTGGTTCGTGACCTCTCTTGAAAAGAAGCAGAGCATATCCGTTTCGGTTATCAGCACGGCACAGACCGCCAAGCTTACCGACCTTGACAGTGAGGAGAAAAAAATAATCCTGCCCGGCGATAATCTTGTTAACCTTGACGGACAGGGAGCGACGCTCAGAATAAACAACAACTCGACGACCGATGTTCAAATCAGACTTTCAATCGAGTACACAAGCTATGCCTCAGGAAAAGCGGAGCAGAAGATTTATTCGGGCAGCGGCGATGATATAGATGTTGTTTTTGCGGCAAACAAATGGTCGAAAAACACCAACGCAAGCGGCGTTTGCTATTTCTATTATATGGGCAGCGGCTACAGCTCGCCTGAGATTTATAATATAAATTCCGTCCCTGCCGTAAGCTCCGATGTTTCGTATGTTGACGCAATTTCGAGCATCGCATACAAAACAAATATCTCGAAGGCCTATGCCGGCCAATCTATAAACATAAAGGTGAAATTTGAGGCCAAGCAGGCCGATAATGTTACCTGGAGCAGCATTGATTCCTATCAGCTTTATGGCATTGCCGCATGAAAAACGGCAGGGTAAAGCCGAAGGTCGGCAATGTTTTGTTCAATATTCTTGCGATAATAACCGTCATTTCGGTCGGTTTTGTTGCTTTCAATATCTTCTCCGGAGTTAAGGGCTATGCTGTTACAAGCGAGAGCATGGAGCAGACGCTTTCCCGCGGAGATATCGTTTTTTCAAAAAAAGCAGACTTTGACGAGCTGAGGGTCGGCGATATCGTAACCGTCGGTTCGCAGGAGCTGGACGAATATTTTACCCACAGAATAGTTGAAATCGACAGGGAAAACAAAACGATTACAACAAAGGGCGACAACAACCCGGAAAACGATCCGATGGCAACTCCGGCGGAGAAAATTGTCGGAAGAATGTGGTACAGTGTACCTCTTCTCGGATATTTCGCCATTGCGTTCGGAGGATTTTCGCAGACCAAGGGCTTGATAATTTTAGCGATTGTTGCGGTTGCGATGATTGCGCTTAATATGATTTTTACACACGCTAAAGACAGGAAAAACGGAGGTGGCGGCGATGAATAAAGTTAAAAGAATATTGACTCCCGTGATGGCAATTGTTCTTGTTCTTTGCATCGGTTATTTTTCGGGAATGTCAAAGACCTCCGCATGGTTCTATGACAGCGGCGTTATCGACAGCGGCGACAGCTTTGTTTTCGGTAATCTTTCCGTCAACACAAAGTTCGTTATAAATCACAGCGTGCTTTTTGACGCAACGACGAAGCTTGCCGATGAGGGAGAGAAGCTCTTTGACAAGGCCGTCAACTATGACGATATCAATGTTACCAATTCCGGAACGATTCCGGCGAGGGTTTATCTCAATGTTGATGTTACGAATGGCGAAAGCGGATATCGCTGGTTCATGTATACCGAGGATATGCTTGTCAACGGCAGCGTCAGGGATACGATCAAGGCAAACCTTTCCGCTCTTACCAAGGCGGAGCTGGATAAATATAACAGTTCAAAATATGTTCTGTTAGCTCCGGGCGAAACGAAGGTTGTGAAAATCGCAAGCTGGATTGAATACGACGATGTCAGCGCAACGCTCGAAAAGGGCGGCTCGCTCACTATCGCAACAAGGATCTACATGACCGCAACGCAGAACACGGACGGTATAATTGGTTAACGAAATCGAGGTGACGGATATGTCAAAAAAGATAAGCAGAAAAGCAATAGTCATTATCGTTGCGGTTATCGCAATAATTGCCGTTGTCGGCAGCTCGTTGGCGTGGTTCGTTACCCAGACCTCTAAATCGCAAAGCTTTATTCTTTCCGGAATCAGGACCTCGGCATATGTCTATTTTGCAAACGGCAAGAAGGATGTTGACGCCGAAAGCTTTAAGGACGAAAACGGACTCTACACACTCAGCCTGAACAAGGACGATGAAAACTATATCGGTAAGCTCAAGGTGGTTATCAGTCGAAGTGGCGCAGCCTGCTGCCTCAGAGTTAAAACAGTATTTGAATGGCAGCTTCCCGACGGCTCGGTATCGCAGTTTTCGACGAATGTTCCGTATATCTTTTTTGAAGGCTGGTATGATAATCGCAGCACCGATTATTGCGTATATTATATGGGCGATGACCGTTCCGGTAAGACGAGAGTCGAGACGCTCTACCTTATAAACAGCTTTGACGAAAGCAAGCTTGACCTTTCCGGCGTGGAAGACGGAACCTCGGTCAAAGCCTTGATTGAAATTGACGCAGTTCAGACAAACCGTTATCCGCAGCTTTGGAATATTGAAAAATTACCGTGGGAATAATGAAGGCTGATATCTATGTCGAATAAGAAAAATGTGCCTGCGGCAGGTAAAACTGTTGCAGGCAAAAATAATTCTAATAAAAACAAAGAGGCGTTAAGAAAAAAAGCCGAGGCAGAGAAAAACGCCAAGCGTCTGCTTGAAGAAAAGGAAAAAAAGCAGAAGCAGCGTGAAAAACGAAGCGAGGAGATTCGCAAGCAGAGGCAGAAGGCTTCAACCAAACAGAAAAAAATTGCCGAGAAAAAGACGAAAAAAGAAAACGCAAAAATCTCTCGCAAACGCCGCAGAAATCGTTTCGTAAAAAAATTCCGCTATTATACAAGCAAAAAATTTCTCTCATCGCTGAATTATTTCCGAATTTTTACCTGCATCGTTTTGCCGATTGCGCTGATAATTACGGCGAGCGTGAACTTTTCCCGATCGGTTTTTATGAATGTCCCGTCGTCGATCAGGGCGACCGAATTTAACGGAAGGATCGAGAGCGAAACGGTTGCTACGGACAGCGTTTTCAATATCAGTCAGCAGCAGGTTTTTATTGACGCTCTAAAGGCGAGAGGAAGCCGGAGCTTCGATTTTTATTTCAATTCCGTTGTCAATGTCGGCGACGATTTTTCAACGGATGACCTTTGCTTCGGTAACCCGAAAACCAATGATTGTGTGCTGATAGCGACGGTTTACGATAAGGACGATACCGTGCTTTACCGTTCGCTTGGGCTTGAACCCGGCAAGGAGATAAACAGCGTCAAGCTTTTCAGTGAATTGAGCTACGGAATACATGATGTCAAGGTTGCCGTCAATGCCTATGACAAAAAGACTAACGAAAAAATCGGCACAAAATATGCTAAAATAAAAATTGCGGTCGGTGTGGAGTACAATGGCGAAGAGTAAATCGAAAAAGTCAATAGCTTTTGTTGTTGTGGCTGTGATTGCCGTTGCACTGTGCGTGATTGCAGTGACGGGCAGCGCTCCCGGCATAAGGCTGTCGCTTTCAAAAGGCGGAGAGGTCACCGATGGGATTCTGAGCGGTGTTGAAGCAGACACACATATAACAAGTGTGCCCGAAGGTGAAATCCGCTACCTGATAAACAAACGCATTATTTTTGAAAACAGCTATTCGCTCGGAAGTGTGATGCTTGAAAATCCCGAGAGCTGCCGGTATGATATCAAGTTCGTTATTTATAAGGACGATGGTGAGATGATTTACACATCGCCGATGATAAAACCGGGTCAGTGCCTTGAAAAGGATAAGCTTTCGGCTGTGGTCAAGGCGGGCGAGTATAACTGCTCGTATTCGGCGCAGGCATATCAAAACGGCGAGCTTAAGGGCGAAGTCACGGGCGTTGTGACCGTGACGGTGGGTTAAACAGAATATTCATAAAAAACACCTCGGAGGGCTTGATGCAGACCTCCGAGGTGTTAGCTTACGGTGAGATTTTATTTGTTGTCGATTTTGTAGATCGCATAAGCGAGGAACTGACCGTTGACGAAATCGCAGCCGTTTGTGATAATGAAATCGTTATATGCCTGAACATAAAGTCCCTCGGACATTGTGCCGGGATTCGACTTCTTCGTCGGGTGGGTGAAGCTTGTTGTTCTCGGTGCAGCCGAGCTGGAAACATGAACCATTGTTGCGGTCGTTCCGTCGTAGTCCGAGATGTTAAGGTCGGGATTGTAGCATTCCATGTGGTATGCCCAGTGAGAGTGACCGTTGAAAAATACAACATTCTGATATTTTTCAAGAAGCTTTCTGAAGCGCCTTTCGTCCTTGTTGCCCTTGAAATAGGGAATCGTATAGAAAAGACCCCAGTCGTTATAGATATTTCCCTCGCCGAGGAACGGGTTGCCGGTGGGAGCGTTGAGGAAGGTGTGGAAATAGAGGTAAACTCTCTTGTCCTTATATTTCTCAAGCATAGACTCAAGCCAGTCCTGCTGCTCGTCGGTTACAAGCTGAATGAACGGAACATATGCGTCCTTGATCTGGCTGAAGAAGATGAAAACATCGCCGTTTGTCTCGTCGCCGGAATAAACAAAATCGTATCCGTTGTCGGCAACATCGAGAACGCCCTCCGGCTTGTTGTCGGAAAATACGCCGACATTAACATTCGCCTTCCATGAATCGTAGTTGAACTGGCTTCTGCAATCGTGGTTGCCCTTGCAGGAGAAAACATTGAAATCATGCTGGTCGTTATACTTGTGGAATGATTCGTAAGATGAGGTTTCGCCCTCGTAAGAAAGGTCACCCGAAACGCCGACGAGCGAAACGCCCATATCGTCAAGGAAATTAAGTGCACGGGGATAAGAGGTGTCCGACCAATCGTTGCCCTCGTCGTCAAAATATCTGCCGAAGTGGACATCGCTGAGCGAGCCGAAGCTGTAGGTCATATCTCCGTAATCGGGAATATTTTCCTCGGGGATTTTATCGGTGTCGAGAAGCTGATCCTGATAATAAAGAAGAATGGTTTGCGCTCCGTCGGGAATGGCAAGGAAAGAGTTGGTTTCGTGCTCGCCTTTGCCCTTTTCTACATCAACCTGGGCGAACCAGCTGTACGGAATGGTTTTGCCGCTCGGTGAGCTTGTTGTAAGCTTGTTGCCCTGCGCATCGCCCCAGTAAAGCTCATAGGTTGCGTCAAAGTTTGCCGTAACCATAGCCGTACCTTCGGCAGAGCCTGCCTCTTCATTGGCGAAAACGAAATTTGCGTTTGCCTTAACTCCGTCCGAGGGAATCGGAACGGGAGCGATAATTCCGGCAGAAATGAGCGCCGAAAGTATGAGCGCAATAAGCTTTTGCATAAAATTGACTATCATAATTTTTCCTCCGCTTTTTATTTTTGTATCCTTTGATACGAAAATATAATACCATTTTATGCAACTAAAATCAATACCCTGTTGACAACTGTGTTATAATTGTATATAAAATAAATTTAAAAAGTATGTTGACAACTGTGTTATAATTGTATATATAAGAACCAAGGAGGTATTGATATGAAAGATTTTTACGACATTGTCAAGTCACGCAGAAGCGTGAGAGGCTATAAGAGCGACGAGATCCCTGCCGACAAGCTTGCGAGAATCCTCGAAGCGGGCACATTTGCTCCGACAGGTAGAGGAAAGCAGTCGCCACAGATCATCGCAGTTACGGATAAAGCAACAAGAGATAAGATATCTGCGCTCAATGCCGCTGTTATGGGAACAAGCAGCGACCCGTACTACGGCGCACCCGTGATAGTTCTGGTGCTTGCGGACGGAAATGCAAACACCTTTATCGAGGACGGTTGCTGTGTGCTTGAGAATCTTATGCTTGCCGCAGAAGCCGAGGATCTTGGCTCGGTTTGGGTTCACCGTGAACGGGAAATTTTTGACAGCGAAGAGGGCAAAAAGTTGCTTCGCGAGTGGGGGTTGCCCGAAACACTCAGAGGTATTGGCTCGATCGCTCTCGGATACGCCGCAGTTGAGCCGAAAGAAGCTGCGCCGAGAAAGGAAGGCTATATTAAGTATATATAAGACAAACGGAGATTAGGCGACACCGAAATTATTACAAATTGTAACCTTTTGTAACTTTTTTAAATTTGTCGATTATCACCAACTTATTGAAGAAATATATGCTTAAATTGCGGCTTTATTGACAATAAAATCTCAATTTTTAACTGCAATAGCCGTGAAATATGGATTTTAAATTACATTTTCACCGGCTGAAAAGTTGACATTTGTAACCTTTTGTGCTATACTCCTGTCCGTTGTATAAAATTACCGACAGGAGTTATTTTTATGAAAACACTGATAAAAAGAATAATGCCGGTTCTTATGGCGATAGTTACTGTCCTTACGATTGCTTCTTTTAACACGGCGAGCGCAAAGGAATATAATTGTACGAGCGAAAAGCTTCAGCAGCTTATAGATGAGTGGGACGGCGTTTACTGGACGGGAACATTCCGAACCGCAACCACCTGCAAGGGCTTTGCGGATATGATGTTCAATGAGCTTTACGGCAACGGCGGCGTCGGAGCCTACAATTCGGGTGCATACAGCTATTATGTGCCGACTCCCCGTAAGGCGACCGAGATCGCAAGACTCAGCTCGGCCGGTTACCAGGACTTCTACAACATTATGCACAAGGCGGCTTCGGGCGACTATATTCAGTGGGCAACGGCCTATTCGCAGCATTCGTCAATTTTCCTTTCGTGCGACGAAAACGGTTTTTATGTTTTCGACAGCAACTATGTTGAGCCGTATCTTTGCACCGTGCACTACATCACCTATCAATATATAACCGATGTAACCTACGGCGTTTCGCTTTACAGATCGACCTCAAGCGAGGCAGCGGTAACAACGGAAGCGAAAAAAGCTGTTGTGAAGAAGGAAGAGCCAAAGGTTATTCCCTATGAATTTGAAGAAAAAAATGTTGCGCTTTCATATATGGAAACCTACAATCCGACTCTTAAAGGCGACAAGAAAATTGCAAGCTGGACTTCGTCCGACGATAATGTTGCGGTTGTAAGCAACGACGGCGTGATCGAGGGCGTTTCGGGAGGAACGGCTGTAATCACCGCAATTAACACAGAGGGCAAGTCGACCCAGATGACAATAACGGTTGAGGACACTTCGGTCAAGAGAATTATCGGCGTTTTGCTTGATGGCTTCAAGCCGATGGGTGTCAGCGATCTCATAGTCTAAAAATTTATAAGCAAAAAGCGTGACCTTTCCGTTTGCGGTGATGGTCACGCTTTCAAAATATATTCTACCGATCAGGAGGAATTGTTATGTCAGAAAAAATTATTGCAGCTGTCAAGGCACTTGTTGATGCGCCGTCGTGCTGTCCCGAAGCGAAGCGGACGGCGGAGGATTGGCTTGCTGCGGTGGGTACGGACAAAGAGACTGAGCAAACAAAAAAGCTTGTTGCCGAGCTTGAGGAGGATATAATGCCGATCGATGGACTTGTGGCGTTCGCAAGCTCTCCTCAATGCGCAGAAATTTTCGGTGATAAGGCGGAAGGCTTTTTGGCTCATGCCAAGGAGCTGAAAACGACCGGCGCAAAATATTGCGATTGCCCGGCTTGCGCCGCTTGTGAAAAGATTCTTTATCTGCTTAAATAAGCCATAGCTTTTTGATTCAATCAAAGAGAGGGCAAACGAACGAAAGATAACGCCGTACAGCTCAATTTGTGCGGCGTTGTTTTAATGTTCGCAAATACGCTTTCTGTTTATCGGTGATTCGGTAGCTTTCGATTGCTTTTTGAATCGTTTTGTTGTGCGTCCAATTTTCAAGGCGATTGCTTTCGATATACGGAATGATTTCGTCATAATTCTTTGCCAGCGCAGTTGCAAAATACCACGCAACCATCATTTTGACATAGTATTCATCTCGGCGGACGGAGCAAACCCGTTCCGCACATTCCGCCGTGAAGCTTTCGCCGAGGAAGAAATCCATCAGCATTTTTATTCCGAACCGCACTGTGTACGGATTATCGGCGGCGAGCCAATCGGGAATCTTTGAACAAAGCTCCGGCAGATGCGATTTAAAGATCGGGATTTTTACCATGTCGCAGGTCGCCCAGTTATCAACGAACGGAAGAAAATCATCGAGCAAGCTTATTGCTTTTTCATAGTCTTTTTCAAATCCGATCAGAGCGGCGTGAACATTGTTTTCTTCGTAATATTTGTGCGGCAGTGTTTTCAAAAAGCTTGCGTAATTGCCGCTTTTGTAAAACTCCTTTGCAAGCTTTTTCAACTGCGGCGAGCGCACACCGATGACCCTCTCTTTATCAACCGTCGGCATCAGCGCCGCATGAAAATCACGGTACTTTTCATCCTGCAATTCAAAAAGCTTTTGCTGAATATATTCTTCAATTCCATTCATATTGTCAAACGCTTTCTAAAAAATCTTCAATTGCTTTAACTCTTTTTTGAAGTGAAAAATCCTTTGATCTTTTCTTTTCTTCCTCGCTGAATTTTTCGAGAAGCGACGGATTTTCCAAAACCGTTTTCATTGCATTGTAAAGCCCGTTCTCGGAATTTTCGCAGATAATTCCGCACTCATTTTTGCCAAAAATTTCTCTCATTCCGGAACATTCGGTCGTAATCACCGGCACGCTTAATGCAACGGCTTCACAAACTGCGGTACTGTAGCCCTCGGCATAGGACGAGCAGACATAGACATCGTAATTAACCATGTATTTGTAGGGATTTGTTTGAAAATCAAGAATTTTTATGGTGCTGCCGAGATTTTTTTCGGCAATTATTTTTTTTATATTTTCTTTCTCCTCACCGTTGCCCATTATGAGAACGGAAAAATCTTCACCGCTTTTTTTCAATTTTTCGCAGACATTTATAAATCGGTCAAAGCCTTTCACTTTTACAAAGCTTCCTGCAAGAATAAATTTCATTCCGCTGCCGAGGTCAAAGTCAATTTTCTCTTTGCTTTTTTTGATTATGCCGTCAAAATCAATCGGATTATAAAGCACATGCACCTTTTCTGCCATGCCGTATTTTTTGATAAAAGAGTCCTTCATCGTTTCGGCAACGCAGACTATCGCATCAAATTTTTCGTAGCATTTTTTCTCTTCCTCCGCTGAACCGAAAATTATTTCGCTCCATGGATTTTTTATCACATCTGTATGAACCCATGCAATTTTTTTGCAGTTCTTTTTTTGAGAGTTACCGATAATTTTAGTCGAATATCCCTCGCAAAAAGCAACCTCAACATCGTAGTTTCCCTTGATAAAATTTTTCATTACAAAATCGGGAGAGGCAAACAAAGAAAGCTTGATTTTCAGCTTGTTCAGAACAGTTTTTGCGCCTGAGGTAGTTTTGCTTACCATGCAGCGGTGATTTGAATGCGACTTAACGATATCTGTGTAAACCTCACCGTCAGTCTCGGTGAAAACATCATATTGATTTTTTGTGTTCTCGATGAATGTTGCGAAAATTTTTTCCGCACCGCCCCGACCGAGCGACTCGATAAAAAATAAAACAGATCTCATAAATGCATCTCCGTTGATTTGATAATTAAATTATAAATTATATAAATGCTTCTGTCAATTAAAAAAGACTGCGCCCCTCGACGCAGTCTTTGAAAATTTATGATTATTTGTACATCGGACCGTAAACCTGGCATGCACGGTAGTCCTGACCCTCTTTGTCCATACCGAAATAGTTCCAGTTTGCCGGACGGAAGATCTTCTCCTCGGGAACATTGTGAAGAGAAACAGGAATACGAAGCATTGAGCACATTGTGATGAGGTCTGCACCGATGTGGCCGTATGTTGATGCGCCGTGGTTTGCGCCCCAGTTGTTCATGAGGTCGTAAGCCGACTTGAAAGCACCCTTGCCGTTGCAGATCGGAGTGAACCATGTGCAGGGCCATGTGTAGTCGGTTCTCTTCCAGAGAGCGTCCGTTACATCGTCGGGAAGTCCGACATAGTAGCCCTCGCAGATCTGGATTGTCGGTCCGATACCCTTGACAAGGTTGATACGGATCATTGTTGCGGGCATCTCGTTCTTCGTAACGAAGCGTGAGGAGTATCCGCCGCCACGGAAGTAACCGTTGTCGGCAGCGTTCCATGTTGTAGCCTTGAGCATTGTGTCAACATCCTCGTCGGTTACATCGTACCACGGCTTCATGCAGGCCTCGCCCTTGTCGTTCTTCAGCTCACCGCAAGCGTCAAGACATGATGCGCCGGAGTTGATGAGATGGAGGAATCCGCCTGCCTCCTTTGCGTGACCCTCAAGCTCATAGCCCGTAACTCTCTTAACGGACTCTGCGCTCCAGTGAGTACGAACATCGGAGAACATTGACGGCTGGTTTGTGAGAAGCTTCTCAAAGAGCATTGAAATGCCGTTGAGAACATCGTTTTCCGTTGCCAGGATATAAGGCTCTCTGACGCCGTTCCAGTCAAAGGAGGTGTTGAGAAGCGCCTCGGCAAAGTCTGCGTTCGGCCAATGGTCTGTCCACTGACGCTGACCCTGGAAGCCTGCGGCAATAGCGTTGTGACCTGCCATCTCTTCCTCTCTGCCCTCGGGAAGATTCTTGTTGCCGTTCATGAGATCCTTGATGATGCACATCATCTTGACCGTGAACTCCCAATCCTTTTCTTTCTGCTCGTCGGATTTTTTTACGAAGTCGGGGTTCTTATCAAATCCCTCGGGGCAATGCTCCTTTGTCCACTTGTAAGCCTTCTTGTATTCTTCCTCGTCATAGATGTTTTCTTCCATTCGGCGGAGGATTTCAACCTCGTCAACGGACTCAACTCTCATGCCGAGATATTCCTCAATGAAATCTGGGTCGATTGAAGAACCTGCGATACCCATGCAGATCGAACCGATCTGAAGATATGACTTGCCCTTCATTGTTGCAACGGCAACGGCGGCACGGGCAAAGCGAAGAAGCTTCTCACGAACATCATCGGGAAGATTCTCGGACTCATCAGCCTCCTGAACCTCTCTGCCGTAGATGCCGAAAGCGGGAAGACCTTTCTGAGCATGAGCGGCAAGAACGGAAGCAAGGTAAACTGCGCCCGGACGCTCCGTTGCATTGAAGCCCCAAACGCCCTTGATTGTGTTGGGATCCATGTCCATTGTTTCTGAGCCGTAGCACCAGCAGGGAGTTACGGAAAGAGTAATGGCAACGCCCTCTTTTTTGAACTGCTCGGCGCAGGCTGCCGTCTCGGCAACACGGCCGATAGTTGTGTCGGAAATAACGACCTTGACCGGTTCGCCGTTTGAATATTTGAGGTTCTCCTCAAAGAGCTTCTTGGCGGCCTTAGCCATGCCCATTGTCTGCTCCTCAAGAGACTCTCTGACCTTGAGAGGTCCGCGTCTTGCGTCGATGATAGGACGGATACCGATTACGGGGTATTCGCCCAGATATCTGTTTTCTGCCATATTAAATTCATCCTTTCGTTGAATTATTTAAAAATCTGACATATAAAAATGTTTGAACATTAAATAGCAGATAAATATATTTTAATTATACACTATTTAAATTTTTTTGCAATATATTGGCTAAAATCTTTTATGAAAGACTAACTATTAAAATTGAAATCAGTATTTTTTTATTACATCTATTATTTCAGACATCATTCTTCGTTGATTATTGTTTAATAAAAGTGCTTTGTGATAAAGCTCATCTTTCATATACTCGGTGTTTTCAACCGTTATGCCTGAAACGAAATATTCCATATCGCAATTAAGGGCTGTACAGATATTCGATAAGGTTTCCAAGCTGATTTTGGTGATTCCTCGTTCAAGCTGGCTGATATATCCAACTGTTACAGAGAGATTTTCTGCAAGCTGTTCTTGGGTCTTTCGGTTTTCCTTGCGCTTTTCTTTAATTCTAATTCCAATCAATTTATAATCAACACTCATAACTGTCACCTCTATCTTATTTTGACAGGATTAACTATATAGTAAAGACACTAATAGCTAAAATTTTAGTTATTAGTATTGACTTGTAACAAATATTATGCTATACTTTTAAAAAAGCAATATAATTATCAGCTTTGGCTGTTAATTATGGCTTTTAAAAGAGGGTGATTGAAGAAAAAATGGAAATTTCAAAAAGGGGAGGCGAATAATTACAATATAAAAAAGCAAATAGCGAATCAAACACTAAACACGGAAGGAATTATATAAATGAACAAAACAAAAATTAAATTCAAAAAAATCATATGCCTTTTAATGGTTATGATTACATTGTTTAGCACTCTTGCAATTTCGGCGAGTGCAGCGTCAAAAGTAAACGCTTTTGATGTACCAACATCAAGCAAATATGCAAAAGTGTATACATTATCCTCAAGCGGAAGAACAATTCCGTACACATCAAAATACCTGAGCACAAGGGGAACAACAAACGGAGCGTCCCAAACGGCATATATTGATAACAAGAGCGATGAGCTTTACCTTAAAGATGTCGGAAAGACTAACGGAAAATCATGGGCTTATGTAAGCTATCCGACCTCTTCGGGAAGAAAAAATGCGTACATTTATCTTTCTGCAATCTCCGGCGCAGCTTATAGCAAGTCCCATCTTTACTATTCTTCGGCATCGGGAAAATTCTATTGCTCGCCAAGAAAGGGAGGCTCAACCTCAACAAGCTATTATGTTGATAAGGGCGATAAGGTTTATGTTCTCACAGCATCAAGGTCTTCCGGAGCATATTGCCAGATTATGTATCCGGTATCAGGTAATAAATGGAGAATCGGTTGGTGCACATATAATGATGCCGTAAGGTATTTAGACAATGCTTCTTCGTCCGGTTCAGGCTCAAGTCAAGGTTCATCAAGCTACAGCGTATCAAATAATGTTGTTACGCTTAAGGGCGTAAGACTTTATGAATATCCAATCGGTTCAAAAGTCCCGAACTCGTCGTATTATTTTAATGTAAACGGTCGTTCAACTTATGTCGGCGCAACGCAGTGCTATGGATTTGCATGCTATTGTGAAATGAAGCTATATGGCAGCTGTTATCACACAAATAGCTCACATTTTCCGAATTTGAGCGGTTCGGTTAATGTTAAACCGAATGCAACTCAGCTTAAGTCGTTGATAACAAGAGCCGGAGTAGGCGCACACATCAGAACAAAGAACGGCGGATCAAATGGACATTCAATGATAATTGCAAATGTCACATCAAGCGGATTTACTGTTATTGATGCAAATGCAAGCGGAAACTGTGTTGTTCAGTTAAGGACATACACATGGAGCAGCTTCTTGTCAAGCAATTTTGGCAAGGGCGGAATTAAATGGATTGAAATTCACACATAAAAACAAAACCGGGTTGATTTATTTCAACTCGGTTTTACCTTTTCATTTGATAAAATATAACTTTATTTTTGTTTTGGCTTTTTAAGATTTTACAGTCCCGCACTTGCAACAAGACCTGTAAAATAAACATTGCCGATTTTATAATAGGTAATGAAAGACGATTTATTGATAATCCAGCCGTCGGCGCTCTGTTCGCCGTTGTCGGCGTTCCATTCGTCAAAGAATTTTTCCTTCGGTTTCACGGAATAGCTTACACGGATATATCGAGTGCCGTCGTACAAAACGATTTGTGCACCGTCAACCTTATAATCGTCAAGCTGAAATTGCTTTTCCAAATAGCTCTCGGCGATTTTGGTCGGAGAGCCGTCCGAAACATAGACAGGGTGAGCCAAAACGACAAAGGCGGTAATAGCCAAAACACACACAACAGAGATAAGGGGGATTTTAACGCCCTTTTTCATCGGCTTGCGCTGCTTTTTCTCCCTGTGAACCTCGAGCCTGTCCATTTTAAATCACCTTGAGAAAATCCTCATAAGCATTTGCCCACTTGTCCGTATCTTTCGGCTCAAAGGTTTTAAGCTCTGAGGAGGCGGCAACGATTTTTCTCGCCTGTCCGATGTTTTCAACAGAGCCGTCGGACATGAGCTGAACAGCGACATTGCCCATAACGGTTGCCTCGATCGGTCCTGCCTTAACCGTGCGGTCGCAGGAGCTTGCCGTCATTTGGCAAAGAAGACCGTCCTTTGTGCCGCCGCCGATAACATGAATAACCGGATAGTCACGCTCCGTACATTCACGGAGCTTTTCAAATGTCAGCCTGTATTTCATCGCAAGGCTTTCGTAGATACAGCGCATGATCTCGCCGACGGTTTCGGGAACATACTGGTTCGTCTTGCGGCAGAATTCACGCACACGCTCGGGAATATTTCCGTGAGGAACAAACTCGGGAGCGTCGGGATCGATGAAGCACTTGAACGGCTCTGCGGCAAGCGCAAGCTTTTCAAGATCGGCATAGGAATACTCCTTGCCCTCTCGCTTCCACTGGCGGCGGCTCTCCTGAATGAGCCAAAGTCCGATTATGTTCTTGAGGAAGCCTGTTGAACCGTCGAAGCCGCCCTCATTCGTGATGTTTATGTTCATTGAAGTCTCGTTGACTATCGGCTTGTCAAGCTCTGTACCGAAGAGCGACCATGTGCCGCTCGAAAGGAAAGCGAAATCGCCGTTCTCGCACGGAACGGAGGTGATGGCCGACTGAGTGTCGTGACCGCAGACGGAAATTACGGGAACGGGATCAACGCCGCATTCCTCACAGATCTCCTTTGAAAGCTCGCCGAGAACCGTGCCCGGCTGAACGAGCGGAGCAAAGATAGATTCCTTGATTCCGAAAGCGTCAAGAATATCCTTTGACCATGTTCTTTTGTCAAGGTCAATGAGCTGCGATGTGGAGGCTATCGAGTATTCGGCGCACATTTTGCCCGTGAGCATATAGCCGAAAAGGTCGGGCATAAAGAGCATTTTGTCCGCACGCTCAAGCATCCATGGTCTGTATTTTTTGAGTGAAATAAGCTGGAAAAGTGTGTTCAGCTCCATGAACTGAATTCCCGTAATGCCGTAAAGCTTTTCTTTCGGCATGGTCTTGAATGCCTCGTCAACAAGTCCGACGGTTCTTGCGTCACGGTAGTGAACGGGGTTTTCCATCAGCTTGCCCTCGGAGTCGATAAGTCCGAAATCAACGCCCCAGGTGTCGATTCCGATCGAATCGAAGCCGCCTGCGATTTTTGCCTTAACAATGCCCTGCTTTATCTCATAAAAAAGGCGCAGAACATCCCAGTACACCGTGCCGCCGACGCTTACGGGGTCGTTTGAAAAACGGTGCACTTCTTCAAGTGTGATTTTTTCGCCGTCGAAGCAGCCGATTATTGCTCTGCCGCTCGATGCGCCGAAGTCAAAGGCTAAAACTCTTTTAGTCATTTATAACAACACCCTTTTGGAGAATAATATTGGCGTAAATCGCCGTTTCGCCCGTTGCGACGATCGCAAAAGCGTTCTTCGCTTTGTCATAGAAATCGAAGCGCTCGATAAGTCCGATGTTCTTATCGCCCTCGTTCTTCTCGATGATCTCTTTGTAGGTCGCCCAGATCTCGGGACGGTTGTCCGGATCGTCGTTGTCCATGAGGGAGACAGGAGCGTCAACATATGTGTCAAGCGGCATGAGCTTGAGAATAGCGTCGAGAATTTCGGGCACGCCGTGACCGTCAAGGCGGACAAGACGCTGAGCGTTCGTCGCGGCGGGGAAATTACCGTCGCCGATTACGATGTAGTCGCCGTGACCCATCTCCATAAGAATCTTGAGAAGCTCGGGCGAAAGAATCGAAGGTATGTTTTTAAGCATAATAATATACTCCTTTAATCTATATTTAATTTATTATAACTGATGTTTGAAGAAAAATAAAGAGAAATACAGGAAAAAGTTACATAAAAACAGAAAAGATTTTTTGTTTATCAGGTGATTGTCTTGTAATACATAAGCTTGACCAATCAGCTCTCTATATGTTAATATATTAAAAAGGCTAAGGAAGCAATTGAAAGAGGATGAAAGAATGTTTGCAAAGGTCAACAGCATGGGCATTTTCGGCATGGAGGTTTTTTCTGTCAGTGTCGAAGCCGATATTTCATCGGGCTTGCCACGCTTCGATGTGGTCGGTCTGCCCGATTCCGCAGTCAGCGAATCCCGAAACAGAGTTCACTCTGCAATAAAGAACAGCGGCTTCGATTTCCCCGTGAGCCGCATTACCGTGAATCTTGCCCCTGCCGACCGCCGCAAGGAAGGTCCTCTCTATGACCTTGCAATTTTTGTCGCTTTGCTTATGGCTTCGGAGCAGCTGAGATTCGATACTGACGAGTATGTTTTTCTCGGCGAGCTTTCGCTTGACGGCAAGGTGCGCAGAGTAAACGGAGTTTTGCCGATGGTTATCGGCGCATGTCAGGGTGGCTTCAAGAAGTTTTTCGTTCCCTCGGAGAATGCAAATGAAGCGGCAGTCGTTGAGGGCGTTGAGATATATCCGGTTGCCGATGTTTTTGCCGTGCTCAATCATCTGAGAGGCTCAAAGCCGATCGAGCCTGCGAAGCCGATGAGATCCGACGGGGCGGAGACTTTTGACTATATGCCGGATTTTGCCGATGTCAAGGGTCAGTTTGAAGCCAAGCGTGCCCTTGAGGTTGCGGCGGCAGGCGGACACAATACGCTGATGATAGGCAGCCCCGGTTCGGGCAAAAGTATGCTTGCCAAAAGGATTCCGTCGATTCTGCCGTCAATGACATTTGAGGAAAGCCTTGAAACGACGAAGATTTATTCAATTTCCGGAGCGTTGAAAAATAATTCGAGCCTTATAACACAGCGACCCTTCCGTGCTCCGCACCACACGGTTTCGACTATCGGACTTGCCGGCGGCGGAGCTATCCCGAAGCCGGGTGAAATTTCGCTTGCACACAACGGGGTTCTGTTTCTCGATGAGCTGCCGGAATTTTCCCGTCAGGCGATGGAGATGATGCGTCAGCCGCTTGAGGACGGAAAAATCACGATTTCAAGAGCCTCCGGAGCGTCAACCTACCCATGCTCGGTCATGCTTGTTTGCGCAATGAACCCGTGCCCGTGCGGCTATTACGGACACCCGACGAGGAAATGCACCTGCCGCGACGGAGCTGCGGCGAAGTATCTTTCAAAGATAAGCGGTCCTTTGCTTGACCGAATAGATATACATATCGAAGTGCCGCCCGTGGATTTTGATAAGCTTGCCGATGAGCACAGGGGCGAGCTATCCTCTGAGATAAAAAAGAGGGTTGAAGCGGCAAGGAAGATTCAGCAGGATCGTCTCGGCGGAACGACGGCGAACTGCAACGCTCAGATGAATGCGGCAATGACCCGTGAATTTTGCAAGGCAAGCGACTCGGCGATGAAAATGCTTCAGGTTGCCTTTGATCGACTCGGACTTTCCGCCCGTGCTTACGATAAAATACTCAGGGTCGCAAGAACGGTAGCCGACCTTGATAATTCGGCGATGATTGAAGCGTCGCACATTGCCGAAGCGATTCAATATCGCTCACTGGACAGAAAATTTTGGACAAGGTGAGCAAATCGTCGGGACTGTAAATATTGACACAAAAATCACATATGATATAATCAAAATGGACGCAGAATTTGATGAAGGGGAATCAATTTATGCCTCGTAATAAAAAAACCATACCTCGAAAAACTATATATTATGAAAACGAATTGACCGATGATTTTGCGAAAATGGGCATTGAAATAAAGCCCTTGCGTGAAAATTATCGCTATATTCACCGAGGCCTTTTGTGGCGGACGGTTTCGTTTGCTCTTTATAGGGTCATCGGACAGCCGCTTGCATGGCTTTACACCAAAATTGTGCCGCTTCACCGATTCAAAAACAGAAAGGCAATTTTTAAGGTCGGGCTGTCGGGCGCATATGTTTACGCCAATCATACAAATTTTATTCTCGACGCTTTTTTGCCGAATCTGCTTCGTCGCTTTCGCAGGGGATATATTGTTGTCGGCCCCGATACAATGTCGGTTCCCGGACTTAACAATATCGTTGAAATGCTCGGCGCAATCCCTCTCGGTTCAACCATCAAGCAGAAAAAAGAAATGGTCAAGTGCGTCAAAACACGCATACGCCAGCGAAATTTGATAACGATTTATCCCGAGGCGCACATGTGGCCGTATTTCACCGGCATCCGCCCGTTTACCGACGCTTCGTTCAGCTATCCTGCGCATACGGGCACTCCCGTTTTTGCAATGACGACCTGCTATCAAAAAAGAAAACTCGGCAGCTTCCCCAAGACGGTTACATTTATAGACGGACCTTTCTATCCCGATGAAAATTTGCCGATGGCAGAGCGGAAAAAGGTGTTGCGAGATCAATGCTATAACGCCATGAAAGCCAGAGCCGAAGAAAATTCGACATATGAATACATCGCATACAGAAAAAAAGAAAAAAGCGAAACGGAAGATTAAGGCAATGCCGCACACCTCGATTGTGCGGCTTTGTCTTAACTTTTTTGATATGCAAAATGAACTGTTTGTAAATTCTTTTTAAGTTTTGCCATAGATATTGATTAGTCGGATAATTATGATATAATGAGGACAGGCGATACAATTATTTATCGCATAAGGAGGAAAAAATCATGACAAGACAACAGATGAAAGCAATGGCAAGGGCGCAGCTCGGAAATCAGATCTTCGGCAACACATGGCTTATCGCCGTCGTTGTGGTCGTAATTCAAATGGCTGTTACCTATTTGGTCAATGCAATTCCCTGCGTAGGACAGATTGCGGCAATTTTGCTTGCGGGACCTATTTCTTACGGCGTTGCATCAATGTTCCTTAAACAGACCCGCACGGGCGAAAAGATGGATATTCCCGATATCATCAACGGCTTCAAGGACGATTTTTCAAACACATTCCTTATCGGATTGATGACATTTGTCTTTACCTTCCTGTGGAGCTTGCTTTTCGTCATTCCCGGTATCGTTAAGTCTTATGCTTATTCGATGGCAATGTATATCAAGGTCGATCATCCGGATTATGACTGGAAGCAATGCATAGACGAAAGTCAGCGCATGATGCAGGGTCATAAGGGCGAGCTTTTTGTAATTGACCTCAGCTTTATCGGTTGGTATTTTATAGGAGCTTGCTGCTTCGGTGTGGGCACTGTATGGGTAACGGCTTATAAGGAGGCGACCCGCTCGCAGTTCTATGAAAACCTCAGAAGAACCGAGTCCCCTAACGGCTTCGGTGACGCCGATCCGCAGGTCGATTTTGACGCTGTGCAAAACTGATGTCAGTCGGTTCGCCTGTTTGGGATTTTTCCAAGCAGGCGGATTTTTATGCAGTATAAACAAAAAAGGTGATTTAAAATGATACATGTTAGCAAACCTATGACCGACCTGCCAAAGGAATATAAAACGCCCTTGCAGGAAATGACATATAAATTTCTTGACGAAAACAAGATCCCGTTTAGCCGTGTTGAAAATGACGAAGCCGTAACGATGGAGGACTGCATTGAGATCGACAGGGCGCTCGATATGAAAACCGTCAAAACTCTTTTTCTCTGCAACCGACAGAAAACGAGCTTTTATCTTTTCGTAACGGCAGGCGACAAGCCTTTTGTGACAAAGGATTTCAGCTCGGCTCTCGGCATTTCCCGTGTGTCGTTTGCCTCAGCGGAAAAGCTTGACGAAATAATCGGCACAAAGGTCGGCGCAACGACGATTTTTGGCATTCTTCGCCCCGAGGCGGAGGATGTTCAGGTCGTTTTCGACAGGGTCGTATGCAATGACGAATGGTACGGCTGCTCCGACGGCACAACGACGGGATATATGAAGCTGAAAACCGCTGACATTCTCGAAAAGCTTTTGCCGTATTCAAAGCACAGATACACGGTTATTGACGTTTAAGGCAATCCGCAAACGCACGGCATTGCCTGAATGTGACACCGCCGATTGATATGTTGACAAAATATTTTCTTGCAATTCGGAAATATTTGTTGACATTATTTATAGGCGGTGTTAAAATAAGGCTGTCAGTTAGCTGCGGCTAACTGAACTGTTTGCAAATCGCAGTTAGCTTAGGCTAACAGAATGTGAGGAAACTATGGCTATTGTTGAATTTAAAAATGTCAGCCGTGTTTATCAAAGCGGCGACCATCAGCTGAAAGCATTGGATAATGTCAGCATGAAGCTTGACGAGGGCAAATTTGTTGTTGTCCTCGGACCGAGCGGCGCAGGCAAAAGCACTTTGCTGAATCTTTTGGGCGGCCTGGACAGCCCGACAGACGGCAAAATTTTTGTTGAGGGCAAGGATATTTCCACTCTCTCGGACAATGAGCTTGCCGAATACAGGGCGGAAAAGGTCGGCTTTGTTTTCCAGTTCTATAACCTTGTTCCGACGCTGACCGTTCATGAAAATGTTGCGCTCGTCAAGGAGATTGCGCCCAATGCCATTTCGGCAACCAAAATGATTGATGAGGTCGGACTTTCTGACCATTTGAAAAACTTTCCGTCGGAGCTTTCGGGCGGCGAGCAGCAGAGGGTGTCGATCGCCCGTGCGCTTGCAAAGAATCCGAAAATTCTTCTTTGCGACGAGCCTACGGGTGCGCTCGATTCCGAAACAGGCGTTATGGTGCTGAAGCTTCTTCTTAAAATGGCTCGTGACTACGGCAAAACGATCGTAATCGTTACCCATAACCAAAATATCGCAAAAATGGCTGATATGGTCGTGCGGGTTAAGAACGGAAGAATCGTTTCGCAGGAGGAACAGAAGAACCCCGCATCTGCCGACAGTATCGACTGGTAAAGGGGTGATGATATGTTGTTCAAAAAGCTTTGGAGGACGATGAGGCTTTACCGTGCGCAGTTCGTTTCCATGCTTATAATGATTGCGATAGGAACGGGAATTTTTGTCGGCTTCAATATGGAATGGTACAGCATTGAGGGCAATACCTCTCCCTTTTTTGAGGAAACAGGCTACGCCGATTACAGGATAATTTCGGAAAAAGGCTATTCCGACGACGATTTGAAGAAAATTTCCGATATTGAAGGCGTTGATAATGCCGGCCGCTATATAAATTTTTCCGCTGATGTTAAGGAAAGAGAAGATGACGCCGTTTCGCTCACGGTCACAACGAACGAAAAGGTTTCCGGTATGCTTGTAACGGACGGCGAAAAATACGACGCCGAGAGCACCGACGGAGTGTGGCTCTCCGATAAATACGCCATCGAAAACGATTTCGAGGTCGGCGACGGCATAACTCTCTCTTATAAAGGAATCGAGCTTGACGGCACAATCAAGGGTCTTATAAAATCCGGAGAGCAGCTTATCTGCGTTCGTGATTCCAGCCAACTCATGCCGGATTACAGCACATTCGGCTTTGCCTATATCTCCCCCGCTATGTATGAAAATGCTATCGGCAGAGACTATTATACACAAATCAATGTTATTTCTTCAATGTCCAAAAAGGACTTTACGCAGAGCGTTGACGACGCTCTCGGCAACACTGCGCTGATTATTACAAAAGATGAATCCGCCTCATATGCCGGCGCTCACGGCGAGGTTGAAGAGGGTCAGACGATGGGCTCGATTTTGCCAACGCTGTTCCTGCTTATTGCCGTTTTGACAATGGTTACAACAATGCACCGCCTAACGGCAAAGGAAAAAACGCAAATCGGAACGCTAAAGGCTCTCGGCTTCAAGAACAGGCGTATTCTTATGCACTACACGACCTATGCATTCGAGATAGGGATCATCGGTTCTGCAATCGGCGTGGGACTCGGATTTTTCATCGCACACTATATAATGAACCCCAACGGAATGATGGGAACATATTTTGATATGCCGGAATGGAAGCTCTATGTTCCGAATTTCTGCTATTATGTTCTTGCGGCAATAATCGTCGTTCTTACGCTTATCGGCTTCCTCTCGGTCAGGAAGATGCTCAAGGGCACGGCGGCAGACGCACTCAGACCCTATTCGCCGAAGAAGATGAAGCCGATGCTTATCGAAAGAACAAGGCTTTTTCACAAGCTTTCGTTCGGCACACGCTGGAATCTGCGCGACATCGTGCGCCACAAATCCCGCACGGCGATGAGCCTTGTCGGAATTGTCGGCTGTACGCTGCTTGTTATGGCGTCGTTCGGCTTGAGAGACACAATGAATGCCTTTCTTGACACCTACTACGACGGCGCAATGAAATATTCTTCAAGGATCTATTTCACGGAAACCGCAACGGACGAACAGAAAAACAAGCTTGCCGAAAAATACGATGCCGATCTCAGCGCATCGGTCAGCGTTCAGGCGGAGGACAAAACCGCATCGGTCGATGTTTACAAAATCGAGCATGAATTGATTGCATTTCCCGGCGATGATACGGGCTATGTGAAGCTCCCTGACGACGGAGCGTTGATCTGCGAAAGGCTTGCGGAGGAATTCAATGTTAAGGAGGGTGACGAGCTGACCTTCAGCCCGTTCGGCACGGACAAGGAGTATACCGTAAAAATCAGCAAGATCATGCGAAGCGTTTCCGAAAGCATAGCGATAAGCTCGGACTATGCAAAGAAAATCGAGCTCCCGTTCGCCTTCGATTCTGCATATACAAAAACGCAGAAATCGGATATTTCAACCGATTCAAGCGTTAAAAGCGTTCAATCAAGGCAGATGATAATAGATTCGTTTGAAACATTTATTGAGCTTTTCAATACGATGATAGTTGTTCTTGTTCTCGGTGCGCTGGTTCTCGGAATAGTCGTTCTTTACAACCTCGGTATTATGAGCTACACGGAGCGTTACCGTGAACTGGCAACGCTTAAGGTGGTCGGCTTCAAGGATAAAAAAATCGGGCAGCTTCTTATAGGTCAAAATCTGTGGCTTTCCCTTATCGGAGTTATTCTCGGAATCCCGGCAGGCATAGGTGCGCTTGATTATATGCTGAAGGCTCTTGCTCGTGAATACGAGATGAAATTGCAGATCAATGTATTGTCAATCGTAATCAGTGTTGCGCTGACGGTCGGAATGTCGCTTCTTGTCAGCCTGATGGTTTCGCGGAAAAACAAGCATATCGATATGGTTGAAGCTCTCAAGGGTGCGGAATAATGGATGAGTTCAAGGAAATCTTACTTGTGGCAGCGATAACGGGTGCAACTTTTGCTTGCACCACCAAGATAAAAGCGTTATTATATAACATAGCAAACAGAAAGGATGATTCGAATGTTGAAAATCACAATGGGAATTGACGGCATGATGTGCGGTATGTGCGAGAGCCATATCAACGATGCGATCCGCCGTGAATTCAAGGTCAAAAAGGTTTCTTCCTCCCACGCAAAGAAGCAAACGGTCATCTTGACGGAAAAGCCGATCGACGAGGATAAGCTTCGCAGGGTGATTGATGACACGGGCTATAAGGTCATCTCCATCAAAACCTCGGAGGAAGAGAAAAAAGGCGGATTGTTCGGCATTTTTAAGAAATAAGCTTTAAGGCAGTGCCGCTGTGGAGAGAGTCTCCATGGCGGCTTTTGCTTTTGTCGGCAATCCTTAAGATTTGATTAAGATTTGCACGAAATTATTGTGTTTTATTCCCTTTTATTCTATAATTTATGCAGAATAGGAGAGGAGTACCCGAATATGATCAATATTATTGCTTGCGACGATGACAAGGATATAGTCCGTGCTTTGAAAATTTATCTTTCCTCCGAGGGCTACAATGTTTTGGAGGCTTATAACGGAAAGCAGGTTTTGGAGCTTTTGAGATGCAACGATGTTAAGCTCGTGCTTATGGATGTTATGATGCCGCTGATGGATGGCATTGAAGCAACCGCCGAGATAAGAAAGAGATATAATGTTCCGGTCATTCTCATAACGGCGAAGAGCGAGGACTACGACAAGATCCTCGGTCTTGATGTCGGCGCAGACGACTATATTACAAAGCCGTTCAACCCCGTTGAGGTTGTCGCAAGAACAAAATCCCAGCTCAGGCGATATCTCAAGCTCGGCAAGGCTCCGGAGGGGCAATACCTGCAAAACGGAGGGCTGATCGTTGACGATACCGCCAAGAAGGTGATAGTTGACGGCGAGGAGGTCAGCGTTACTCCTAAGGAATACGCCATTCTCAAGCTGTTTGCGGAAAATCTCGACTGTGTGTTCTCTCCGAAAGAGATTTACGAAAAGGCTTGGAATGACAACGCGTTCGGCGGTGAAAACACCGTCATTGTTCACATACGCCATATCAGAGAGAAGATAGAAATTGATCCCGCCAACCCGCACTATATCGTTGCCGTTTACGGACACGGATATAAAATGCAAAGGAGAGATCGCTGATGAAAATAAAGCTGAAAACCCTGTCGGACAAAATCACGGCGGTGGTTCTCTACCTTTTGTGCATGACGGTAGTCATTACCCTGTTCCTTGAGGTCAGCTACATGGCGGATTACGGATTCTATGACAAGGTCGGCACCGCTCAGGATACCTTTTACAAGCTGATGGTAGAAAAGGTTGACAACGAGTATTCCGATATCGAAAAATTTGTGCTGATGAGCTTTGAAAACGAAGCCCGTGAAAAGCTGACGAAAAGTAACATTGACAACGGGATCGAAACGGACAGCGCAAATACGGCGAACGATAATATTGTTTACAAGTCTCTTTGTGAGAAATATACGGATGAGGAAAAAACAAACCTGATAATCATCGCCACATCAAACAACAAGATGTACACTCTCGGCGAGCCGGAGGCAAGTCTTGACGAAGAAACCTGCTTTGAAACCTCAAGAACGACAAGCTTCTATGACGAAACGATCAAGGGAATGCGCCCGGTTACCATACAAATCAAGATAAAAAAGGAGCTTTCGGCGGACGATACCTTCAGACTTACCTCCAAGCTTATCGACGCCGCAAACAGCCTAAAATATGTTATTGTTGTTATAATGTTCCTTGCGCTTGTTGCGGGAATGGCGATCGTTGCCGTGCTGATGGTGAATGTCAATTACACTCCCGGTCACATGCGGTTTATCGACAAAATACCGTTTGACCTGTTCACCGTTTTGACCGTTGCGCTAAACGGCTTTGCGATTTCCATGATCGTGCTCATGTCCGCAGATAAAATAAAAGAGAACGAAATTGTTCTTTGGAATGCGTCGTGTGCGATTCTTGCGTTCGTTGTGTTCTGCGTTATGCTTATTTATTTTCTTTCGCTTGCGGTCAGAGTCAAGGCCGGCCACATATTCAAAAACACCCTTATTTATAAGGCTATAGAGCGCATTCGCAGGGGCGCGGGCAAGGGCGAAAAAAGCGGATACTTTAAAATGCCATTTATCGGCAAGCTGATCATTACCATCGGCTCGGTTCTTGCCCTTGATCTCGGACTTATCATGTTTAACTATTTTCGCTTCAAGGCCAAGGGCGTGAATTATAACTTCCCCGTTTTTGCTCTCATTCAGGTTACGATGGCGTTCATCGTCGGAACCTTGCTTTTTGTTATTGCGATCAACTTCAACCGGCTTCGTGAAAGCGGCAACAGGCTTGCCCACGGAGATTACGGCGAAAACCTTGACGCAAAGGTAATGTTCGGCGATTTCAAGGCGATCAACGATAATTTCATAACCCTCAAGGACGATGTTATAAATGCGCTGGAGGAGAAGAACAAAAACGAGGAAATGCGAAGCGAGCTTATCGCAAATATTTCCCATGACATCAAAACTCCGCTGACCTCGATAATCAATTATACGGATATAATCTGCTCCGGAAAATGCAGCGAGGCGGAGCTGAACGAATACTATGGAATTATCAGCAAGCAGTCTACGCGGCTGACGGCTCTTTTGCAAAATCTCATTGATGTTTCGCAGATAACAACGGGAACGCTCATAATAGACAGCGACCGCCTGAATCTCGGAATTTTCCTTTCGCAGGTTATTGACGAGTGCGGCGCAAGGCTTGATGAAAAAAATCTTACTCTTGAAAGCTGTTTGCCCGATCGGGAGATGTACATAACTGCCGACGGTCAAAAGCTCTGGCGCATATTCGACAATCTTTTGAGCAATGTTGCAAAATATGCAATGCCGAACACGAGAGTTTACCTGAGCGTCGAGGAGACAGAAAACAACAAGGTAAGGATCGAGATAAAGAATATTTCCGAAAAGAAGATCGAAGCGACGCCGGAGAAGCTTTTGGAAAGATTCGCCAGGGGCGACACGGCAAGAAACAGCGACGGCAACGGACTCGGACTCTCGATCGTCGAGAGCCTGACCGAGCTTCAGGGCGGAAGCTTTAAGATTGCCGTTGACGGCGATCTGTTCAAGGCGATACTTGTTTTTGACAAATCATAAGCGCCAAGCGAAGCATGACATAAAAAATCACCGACGAGTCATAACGATTTGTCGGTGTTTTTTATTGACAGTGTTTAATTAAAAGTTTATTATATAAGTAATCGCTACAATCGGCGGTTACTAAAAAATTTTCGGAGGTTTATCATGGCAACGGGTTTACCTAATTCACATAAACATATTGCGAACAATCAATCCCCTCTTCGCTTTGGCGAGGACGGCAAGTTTCGTATACTTCACCTGACGGATATTCACGAGGTTGACCCCGAAATGGACGACGACGAAAACCGTTCGATCCCGATCAACAGATCCTGCGAGGCGGTCAATGTTATTCGCCGCTGCGTCGAGCTTGCAAAGCCCGATCTTGTCATTTTCGGCGGAGACAATATCAGCGGATATTGGCAGGAATTTACATACGACTATATGCGAAAAACGATAAAGAAAATCGTTGAGCCGATCGCCGAAAAAAACATTCCTCTCGCAATTGTTTTCGGCAATCACGACGCCGAGGCAGAACCGAATTGCCCTTGCCTTGCAAAGGAGAACCAAATCGGAGTTTACTGCGAATACGCTAATTTCAGGGGCACAATGAACGATGCGGAGATGCACGGCTGCGGCAATAATAATTTGCCGATTCTTTCCTCCGACGGCAGTCGGACGGCGTGGAATATCTGGTGCATCGACTCGAACGACTATATCCGTGACGAGAATTACAATATTATACACGGAAAGGGCTACGGCTTTGTTCATGACGATCAAATCGAATGGTACGAGAAAAAATCTGCCGAGCTAAAGGCGCAGAACGGCGGAAAAACCGTGCCGTCCGTGCTTTTCCAGCATATCCCTGTCTTGCAGGAATATGACAGGCTCACAGAGGTCAAGGAGGGAACCTCGGGCGCAGTGGCTCATGACGGCAAATTTTATATCGCCGAGGACGGCGTATTTCTTGACGGTGCTATGGGGGAAGCTCCGTGCCCTCCGAACAAGGAGCGTTCGCAATTTGAGAGCTGGAAGAAAACAGGCGATATCGTCGCCGCATTTTTCGGTCACGATCATGTGAACACCTTTACGATGGATATCGACGGCATAAAGCTTGTTCAGACTCCCGGCGCAGGCTACCACACCTATGGCGGCAAGCGCGGCGGCAGGCTGATAGTTCTTGACGAAAGCAAGCCGAACGAATACGAAACCGAGCTGATTTTTGTCGACCGAATAACGGAGGGCGAAATATAAATCGCTGTACAATTGATGCAGCATGACAGAAATAAATAAAAAGGAGTAGCGTTATGGCATATTTGACAGACATTGAAATTGCGCAGAATTGCAAGATGAAGCATATAAGGGAGATTGCGGCAACCGCTCATGTTGACGAAAAGTACATTGAGCAATACGGCAATCATAAGGCGAAAATCGACCTTTCCCTGCTTAGCGAAACCGACCGAAAGGACGGCAAGCTTGTGCTTGTGACCGCCATCACACCGACCCCGGCAGGCGAGGGAAAAACCACCACAACAATCGGTCTTGCCGACGGCATGAGAAGAATCGGCAAGGACGCCGCCGTTGCTCTGCGTGAGCCTTCGCTCGGACCGGTTTTCGGAATCAAGGGCGGTGCGGCAGGCGGCGGATACGCTCAGGTTGTGCCGATGGAGGATATTAACCTCCATTTCACGGGCGATTTTCACGCTATCGGCGCAGCGAACAATCTCCTTGCCGCTATGCTTGATAACCACATTCAGCAGGGCAACACCCTCGGAATAGATGTTCGCAAAATCACATGGAAGCGCTGCGTTGACATGAACGACCGCCAGCTCCGATTCATCGTTGACGGAATGGGTGGTAAGGCAAACGGCGTTCCCCGTGAGGACGGATTCGATATTACCGTCGCCTCCGAAATCATGGCGATTCTCTGCCTTGCAACCTCTATTTCCGACCTCAAGGAGAGACTTTCAAAAATTATTGTCGGCTATACCTACGATGACAAGCCCGTTACCTGCGGACAGCTCAAGGCGCAGGGCGCAATGACTGCGCTGCTCAAGGATGCAATTAAGCCGAACCTTGTTCAAACGCTTGAGGGTACGCCCGCATTCGTCCACGGCGGACCGTTTGCGAATATTGCGCATGGCTGCAACTCTGTCATGGCAACAAAAATGGCACTCAAAATGGGCGATTATGCCATAACCGAGGCAGGCTTCGGAGCTGACCTCGGTGCAGAAAAATTCCTCGATATTAAGTGCCGAATGGCAGGGCTTACTCCCGATGCGGTCGTTATCGTTGCGACGGTTCGTGCGCTCAAAATGCACGGAGGACTTGATAAAAAGCAGCTGGACGCAGAGGATATAGGTGCGCTTGAAAAGGGCATTCCGAATCTTCTCCGCCATGTTTCAAATATTAAGAATGTTTACAAGCTTCCTTGCGTCGTTGCCGTCAATCGCTTCCCGACCGATACGGATGCGGAAATCGACTTCATCATCAAAAAGTGCAGGGAGCTGGGAGTGAACACAGTGCTTTCAACCGTATGGGCTGAGGGCGGCAAGGGCGGCGAAGCTCTTGCGAGAGAGGTTGTCCGCCTCTGCGAGGAGGAAAAAGGAGACTTCACATTTTCATATGACGCCGACATGACGATAGCCGAAAAGGTTGAAGCGATCGTCAAAAAGGTTTACGGCGGAGACGGTATAAGCATTATGCCGAACGCCAAGAAGCAAATTGCGCAGCTTGAGGCTCTCGGCTTCGGCAAGTGCCCCGTTTGCATTGCAAAAACGCAGTACAGCTTCTCCGACGATCCGACCAAGCTCGGCGCACCCGAACACTTCACCGTGACGGTCAAGAATGTGAAAATTTCCGCAGGCGCAGGCTTCGTTGTTGTCCTGACGGGCGATATTCTCACTATGCCGGGACTTCCGAAATCGCCGGCAGCCGAAAGAATCGATGTTGACGAAAACGGAAAAATCACGGGTCTGTTTTGATATAAAAAATCCCCCCTTTCGCAGGAGACTACTCTTGCAAAGGGGGTGTTTTTATGGGTTGATTATCTTCCGCCGATAGAATCAAACAGTCCACTGATAAAATCGAATATTCCGCTGATAAAATTAAAAACTGTTCTGAAGAAGTTAGCGGTTCTTGTGATAACCTCAACCTCAACCTCGGCTGTGACGCCGGAAGCGGTTTCCGTGATCGTGAGGGTAGTTGTGCCGGGGCGCTTGCCGTGAACAACAAACGACTCCGTAAGCTGATCGTATTCTACCGTTGCGATTTTCTCGTTTCCGATTTTGCAGTCAATTGCGCCGCAGTTGAATACCGAGCCGAGCGGATAAACGGCAATATCAACATAGGAATCCTGACCCCATACAACAGTAACATCGTCGGCCTCGATAACATCGGGATAAATCGTCAATGCGTCAACAACATTGAACTCCGAGTCGACCGGATTGCCCTCTTTGTCATAATTGCTGTCAACATAAATGCAGTAGATTTTGCCTGCCTCATAGTAGAACGGAAGGTCTGCGGGGAAGCCTGTGTAGTAGTCCTGGGAGGCAGAGGAAATATCTCCGTCAATTGTCATTACGGAAATGTACGGGCAGGTATGTGACCAAATGTCGCAGAAGCCGTCCTCGGTCGGCTTGAAGAGGAAATACTCTCCGCCGTTGGTGATGTAAGCTTCGTCGATTTTTATTTCACGCAGGTCGTTTGCGAGTTCAATCTTGAACGAAACTGTTGTCTCTGTAAGCTCCGATTCGTCGATATTGTAGTAAGGCGATCCGGCATTGACCGAAACGGATATCTCGGTGCCGCTCTTTGCCATGAAGATGTCCTCTATTGAGACATTTGAGAAAACGAAATCGTCCTCATCCTCCTGGGAATAGTAATAGAGATTGATTTCAGAGAAAAGCGAGTCGTCGTTTTCGACAGTAATGTATGCCTCGTTGTCGTGATCCTGAGTGATTGATGCGCTGATTCTGTATGCTCCGTCCTCGGGAGCAACAAAGGTGTAGGTTGCCGCATCGTCCTTTACGGTGACGGTGTAGTCTTTGCCAAGCTCAAGCGTTGAGCCGTCTGTTGCAAATGCGATTATCGAAGCGGAAAACATCATAATAACCGCAAGCGCAATGCTGAGAATTTTTTTCATAAAGCATTCTCCTCCTGTCCATTTCGGAATATTTTAAGCGACCGCCGTTTCAAACGGTTGCCCTAAGTAATTTATAACTTATTTTCCCAAAAAAATCAATAGATATTATAAATTTTTTGACAAATAATTATAGGCAACGCCGCAAAATTGAGGTGTTGCTTGAATTTATCGATAAAATAAAATGAGACTGCCGCTTTTCGCTTTTTTTACGATTAGCGGAAGTTCTTTTTTATAATGTATATAAAAGCCTTTTGATTGCCGATTATTTGATTATTATGTTGTTAACTCCGTATTTGAGAATGATATTTATAAGCTCGTTGCGTGAGCAATTCACTGTTGAAGAAATTTAGTCCAGCTCGACAAAAATGTCCTCTTTTCTTGATAACAAGCGGTTCGCAGGTCTAAAATCTAACATCTATCTTTAGTGGTGACTCGAAGAGTCGGAGGGGATAAAGAAATTTACATTGACAACGCTGCAAATCCAAACGCTGAATTTGCATCTACCGGCACAATTAGAGATATTACTTCTGATCTCTATTTTGTATTTCAATCCACGCCCCTCGTGGGAGGAGCGACTATAACCAACAACTGAGGGAAACCTCACAAAGGAATTTCAATCCACGCCCCTCGTGGGAGGAGCGACTAAAGACCGAAAGACGGTTTACACCGTTCGGATAATTTCAATCCACGCCCCTCGTGGGAGGAGCGACAGCAAAAGCAAACAATTATTTAATCTTGAGTACAATTAAAAATGGAGCTTTTGCGAAAAAAAGTAAAATTTTATAACAAAACAGAGAATTTTTACATTCAAAAGTCTGCTTCGGAACAATATCCGGGCGCATATCGGTGCGAACCGGTTGTATATTTTAAAACAGCCTGCGCATCGCACTACAAAATCAAATCACCCTCCGGGTCATATGAAATTTTGCAGCCGTATTGCTCTATTTTACGGTTATAATTATTGCCAAGGTGATAAATTCTGATGCTGTCCTCGTTTTTGTTGGCAATCTCAAAAATTTCGGACTTTACACTTACAAGCTGAGCCGGAGTTAAACAACATTCAAACACTGAATTTTGAACTCGTTGTCCGTAATTGCAACACACTTTCGCAATTTTGGTCAGTCGTTTGCGCCCGGAAGGCTTTGTCGTGTTAACATCATATGTAATAAGCACCATCATCTTTATTTCCAAAAAAACGGAGGGTATCCGTCTATATCTCCTCTCAAAAATCTTGCAAGCAGAAGCGCCTGAATATGAGGAACAAGCCCCCATTCGATTTTTTCTTCGAGAAACGGGTGTGTTATTGTTTCCTTTTTCCTTTTTTGCCATTCCGAAAGAAACCGTCTTCTGCTGTCGTCTGTCAGCAATACCGCACCGCTTTCCTGCTTTTCAAAGTCGTTGCCGTTAAAAATCCTGTTGTTGATCAAATACAGAACAAATCTGTCGGCAAAGACGGAACGGAGCTCCTCTTCTAAGTCCAAAGCAAGGGATTTTCTCCCAGGTCGATCCGTATGAAGAAATCCGACATAAGGATCCAAGCCCACACCCTGAAGCGCACAAGCGCACTCATTTGCCAGCAAAGAATATGCAAAAGAAAGCAAAGCATTAACATTATCGGTTGCGGGTCTTCGATTTCTGCCGGTGAATTTAAAATCAGCCTTGTTCTGCAGAATCATTTCATCAAAAACCGAAAAATATTCCGATGCGGAATTGCCCTCTATGCCTCGAAGCGTATCGGGCGAATCGGTGGCTTTAATATCTTTCATATATCTTGATATATTTTCGCAGCTTTTTTCAATGGCAGCGCAATCAACTTGCAAAGGATGATCCCGAAGCACTCTATGTAAAACATATTTGGAATTATAAAGCTTTCCGTAAATCATATTTTTAGCAATATCAAGTGATTCGCACGGAGAATCGGCAACACGATATTGAGTTCTTCTCAGCAATACATTTCCGTTTTCGTTATTGATTACACTCGCCAAAAACCGCCCTCTCGGGGAATAAAACGATAGATGAATCTGTTCTTTGGCGCATTTGCCCATCAGTGCGGGAGAAGCTCCCTTGTATGAAAAACATACGATGGAATTTAAAGTGTGAAGAGGGATATTCTTCCTAATATTATCAGGAAAATTAACTTCAACGGTTTCGCCGTTCAAGGTTAGATAGGCGTCCTCCGTTGTAACATAAAGAGTGTTTAAAAGCTTTTTCATGGCTCATTCTCCCGATAATGTGAAAGCATATAATTTTTCACACTTTTATTCTTGGCTTTTAACAAGTCCGGCAAGCATAGATCGGATAGCGAACAGCTACGGCAGGATTTGTTCGGCTTTACCTTCGGAGTGTAACCTCTTGAATAGTAATCATGCATTTCGGAAGTTATGTCTTTTACTCTTTCACGAAGCTCGGAGGATATTTCAAATTTTTCTCGCTGTCGAGTCTTATTGTAAAAAATATGAGCCTCGTCAATTTGACAGCTAAACATTTCTTCAAGACACAGAGCCTGCGCAGCTGCCTGCAATCGATCACAATCTCCGCATTTTGATCCGCCGTGTTTATATTCAACCGGGCGAACTTTCCAAAGACCTTTATATCCGGACAAAGTAATTCCGTCGCCGTCGGGGATAAATTCAACGGCGTCGCAAGTGCCTGTAATGCCTAATTTATCTGATTTAACATTCAGCCCACGGATCGTCAGCGTTCCGTTTCGGGAGTCTTTAATCCTGATGTCATGCACACGGTTGTGTATCACTCTGCCTTCTGCCGTCAGAAAATTTTCCTGCCATTGCTGTTCAATATGAATCAATGCCCATTGCCGACAGCAAAAGACAAAGTGCTGCAGACCTGAGATTAAAAGGTAGTCATTATCATACACAGTCAATAACCTCGGGAGTAAGGCCGTCAAGACTATCAATGCTGATTTCATAATCTTCAAAGCCGGACGGAGCTGCAACCTCGTCATGAAGTTTAACCTTTACAGAACGGTGAACCTTTGCCGAGGAATACTGACCGTCTTTGCAGTTGTGTTCCCACCAGATGAGCTTGACAACCTCCATTGAACCGTCAGGTCTTGCAGCGGATGCGTCGTTAACAAACAATGTTTTGAGGCATTCCTTGATTGTTTGCGCATCTTCGGCGGCGAATCCCGTTTTGTCGGCGAGCTGAACATTGATTGAACCCTTGATTTCATACAAGCCGAAACGAACGAAGTGCTTCATTCCCATTGTGTCGCTGCCGCGATCGCTCTCTTTTTTTCTTTCACCGCTGACGCTTTTGGTGATCTGCATTGAGTCAATTTCAACCGGGTCGATGCTTACTGCCTGATGAATAGAAACCGGACCTCTTACTCCGACGGAAGCGCAGCCAAAGCTTTTAAATGCAAAAACCTGACCGAAAGAACGAACATCAAGCCATTTTTCGCAGGCCTGTTTTGTGAATTCGTCCTGTGATTTAATTTTGGAAAGGTCTGAGGCACGATCCTTGAGGCAGAGACAACCGTCATCTGCTCTGTCGTCCGATTTAACAAAAATCTCATTGCCCAGATCCTGCATACGGTTGCGAATTTTTCTCTTGATGCAAACATCAGAAATTTCTCCGAATCCGTTGTAATCGGTTCTCGGACGATTGCCGTTGAGCGGATCTCCGTTCGAGTTTGCATTGGTTACGGATACCAGCACCACAAAATCCACCTTGTTTTCAAACTTACTCATTGTCATTTACCTCCGTGCTTTCTTTTGTTTCTTTTTTCTTGAACATTTCGTTTCTTTGCAGATAATAGCCTAACAGATATGTTTCCGTAAGAGGCTTGTTATAATCATCGGAAAACTGAGAGAGGTTCTCAAAAATTCCTCCGATTATTGCTTCGTAATATGACCTTATGCCTGCGCTCAATCTTGGATAGTATGCTGTTTTAAGCCCGTCCATAATAATTTTTGCGGCATAGGCCGGACGCTGAACAAAAACAGATTGAAGCCTTAATGCGCTCGTCTCTCTTTCTTCTTCTCTGTCTCTTAAAACATCGGCTTCGATTTTGTCAAGCACGGCAAGCAATCTGCCGAATTGATAGCTCCTGTCTTTTTTGTCCTTTTCCAAAGACATTTTCCATTCCTCCTTGAATTTATCATGGCGATATTTTTTGACTACCGCACAGGCGGTGAACAACAGATTTTCCCTGTTATTTTTATTGTATATTTGCAGGTTTTTTGATTTGTTAAACAGTGCAAGCATTATATCCTGCGGGAAAACTTGCTTTTCCAGTCTGCAAAAAATCAATCTTTGCATAACCTGTTTTTCGATTCTTTCATCGATTTCGATTTTTGCGTTTTTCTCTCTGCCGTGTTGAGCGCCGAAAGCACATTTTGCGATCGAACTGAGATACGGAGAAGAAATTCCAAAACGGTTGAACCAGCAACAGGTTTCGTCCCAATATTCAAGCCTTTCAAGAAAATCCTCGCCTTTGAACTCGCTGTAATAGGCAACAGAGAGTCTTCCTGTTGTTGCGGCGTCAAAGGCGGCAACGATTACATCCTTATCTGGCTTGAGAGTACTTTTGCATAATTGCAGAGCTTCAAACAGCTGCCGTTTATAATCTGACGGTTCGTTCGGTTTGATCTCCGGCTGAAAGAACGGCAAGTGAACTTGCGGAACCTGAAGTCCGTCCGGATTCCAGCAGACAAAAACCCGATTGCCGATGATAACACCTTGGTTCGCTATTAACCACTTTAAAGCATTATGTCCTTTTTGAGATTGCTCATAGCCGATTTCAAACGCTTCGCCGTCATTAAGGAATCTTCCTCTGAAAGTGAAGTTCGTTTTGTCGTTGGCGGAGATTATTTTAGCATTGCCGTTGAGCGAAAAAATTCCTTTGAGATTTTGCTGAGTGCAGACGGCTCTTTCTCCCGAAATCATACACAATGATTTCTCCTTTTCGCTGATCTTTGACAAATAAAACTCAGAAAAAAGCTTTTGCAAATCATTGTCTGTCCAAACAGGGCCGGGGGAATCAAGACCTAAAACAGACCAACAAATCAATTCTTTTTCGTTTTTTAAATTTCCTTTATCGTCAAGATTTAGCAATCCGCATGAGAGCAAATCCTGTTTTACGGTTCCCGACTTTATATATTTCAGAATAGCTTCGACCTTTGGGTGAGAAAATTCCGAATTTGCCCATTCTTCCAACTGAGCGATGTACAGCAGGTTTTTGTCGTTGTCGGCATCATTGCGGCAAACATAACCGATTTGATCGCAAAGGCAATGAGCAACAGGAGCAGAAGTTCTGCCCGATGATTCTTCCGTTACCGGAATGGGGATTTTCTTTTCAACCTTTTCGGCAGAAACAAAATTTCCGTCGGAGTCTATTGCCATTAGAATGGTCGGTTTGGCAATGATGTGCCCGACCGGAGCGAGAGTCTCTTTTCCCTCGATTTCTTGGCCTACGAGATGCGACATCTTGTCGTAGGTTTCAACGGCCTTTTGCATCAATCCCATTTAATACACCTCCCCGAATTCTTTCAGTCCCGAAAAATTATTTTCCGCAGCGTCAAATACTTTCATTTTCATATCATGAAGGGGTTTGTGATACGGACAATCTTCCGGCCGCAAGAATGTGATTATTCCGTTCTCCATTTTGGGCTTCCACAGGTTTACGGTAAGCTTGCCTTGAGTTTCGTCATTGTAAGCTTCGTCCGGGTAGGTTATTCCGTGGTACATAAGCCCAAAGCTCAGCTCCGAAATGTTGTCGTAATGGCCGTTGCCTTCGCCGAAAACACATGGTTCGACATATCCCTGGCATTCCCTTGCTCCGAGAAAAACATCTCGTCTTCCGCCTTTCTCAATCATTCGTTTGGCTATATTGTGGTGCTTGTTTTCATTTCTGTCCCGTTCAAGCTCGGGACGATTCATGTTCCATTCAAAATGCGCTTGCACCTGATAACGGCAGTTTTTTAAATATGTATAATACGCCAGGTCGTTTCCACCGTTATATTTTATCGGTCTGATTCCTTTGACCTCGGTTTGAATCGGATTCATAATGCGAACCTTATCTATAAACCAAATCAGAGTGGGCTTCCAATAAATTGAAGACAGCACTCCTTTCAGTGCCTCATAGGTCGGAATCTGATAGGTGCATTTTTCACCTCCGATTTTCGTCATGGGGTCGGTGAACAAACCGTAGTCGCCCGTGACTTGAAATTCTACAATATTAGGATGCTGCATGTATTATCCTCCTTCGCTTTATTTAGTAATCCTGTATTGTCATCGTAGTATTCCGGACTCAACATATAAAATGAATTGTCGCAGAACGGGATAATTGCTTTTTCTTCCGAAAGTTTTTTGAATTGATAATCGAAAACCGAAACAGAATATTGATTTGCTCTCTTTATTTCTCTTTTCAAAGCGGGATAATCTTTATCGTTATAACAGCTTTGCAGATTGTTGATTATTTCTTTTCCGTCACCGTACGGAACAATGACCGAGGTTGAAACCGAGTCGAACACATTGAATTTATCGCCTGCGGTTTTAAAGCTTTGGCAAAGATAATATTCATTGCTTTTAGATAAATCACGATAATGATCATTGCATGAAAGCATTTCAAAAAGACTCGGCATATCTTTGATCGGATAATCAAAATGATTTGAGCTGTAGTTGGAGTATAGATACTTATAGAAGAAATTGATTGAATTATCGGAAGCCAAATCGTTTGAGTAATAATCGGTTCTTTTTTTGAAGTCCACCATCAAAGCTTCCGTTGCCTGCTTGGCAGCTTGAATATCGGGCAGCATTTTTAAATTTTCGTCGCTGCAATGAATGATATACACGGGAGAGTCGGAACGGTTTTCTCCGTTACGGTTGCATCGACCGGCTGTTTGAACAATATTATCCATTCCCGCAGAAAATCTGATTGCGCAATCAAAAGAGATATCGACGCCCGCTTCGATTACTTGCGTGGAAACACAGATCACAGGTTTCTTTTCCGACAACAATCTATTAATTTTTTCCAGCACAATTTTTCTGTGAGCAACGCACATTCCGGCAGAAATGTGAAAACAATTTGGACAATGTGATTTTATTTCGTTGAATAAAAATTCTGCCTGAGCTTTTTTATTGCACACGACCAAAAGAGAACGATTGTCTTTCGCCTTGTCGATTACAAATGGCGGAATTTCCTCAAGTCTGAACTTGCCGGTGTTTATGATTGTATTTCGTTTAAATATCTCGGAATATTTTTCAAAAACGGCTTTGCTGATGATGTTCCCGTCAGGAGCTAAGCTGTGCTTAACCGCCTCAAGGCACGGTTGAGTAGCGGAGCAAAGTAAAACCGTGCAATTACAAATTTTCGAGAGAAAATTTACAGCCAAATTAAACAAGGTTATCATTTTTGTCGGAACCGATTGTATTTCATCTATAATGATAACGCTGTTGCAAAGGGATTGAAACCTTCGGACGCTTGAAGTTTTTGAAGAAAAAATCGTGTTTAAAAATTGAGCAAATGTTGTTGCAATAACAGGGGAGCTCCAGCTGTCTTCAAGATATTTTCGCAGATCAAGTTCTTCGACATTGTCGCTTTCCGTAATAACATCCGAATGATGCTCAAGCACAAATTCTTCCCCGACGGATTTTTTTATTTCATTGGCGTTTTGCTCAAGAATACTTATCAGCGGAGCAATATAAATGATTCTGCTTTTTCTTTTTTGAAGCGCATGAGCTGCGGCAAATCTTAAAGCCGACAAAGTCTTTCCGCCGCCGGTCGGAATATTGAGCTGATAAACTCCCGAATCGCATTTTGCAAAGTCAAAGCAAATTTCGGACAGCTCATGTCGTGATTTATTGATTAGGGTTTCCGAAGAAAAACTTTGAACCCTTTTTTCAACATTATCATTTATTGCTCCCCAAGGATTGCATGAATTTTTTGCATTGCTGTACTCTTTGTTTAAAGTAAAATTTGCGGTATCCGTTCTGTCGCCGTCCATAACTGCGGAGGTTATAAGCCTGCACAGCAGTCCGAGATAAAACATATAATGATTCGTTTCGGACAAAGAAATTGCGCCGATTTTTTTAATGACACTTTCTGTTTCCTTAGCGGATAAATTGAACGATTCACGGGCGATGTTTTCGTCAACAACATCCTCGAAAAAATTTTCGATCGCTTTATTGTCATATTCCGGCTGCTTGGTTAATCTATATAAAAATCCGTCTTTCATTTCGGGATTAAAAACATCAAACAATCCGTGGTGAGAGCCTATGGAATATGCAATTATCTCTGAAGCCGTTTTTTCAAAGACATTATCCGAATCGTGATATTTGTTTAAGAAATAGTTAACTCCGGCGAAAGAATGGATAACCGATCCTCTTTTTACATTTTTACCGTTGTAGCTGTCTGTTAGGTATTGCTGAAATATTTGATGAGCTTTTCCGCAATCGTGCATCAATGCAGCCGAATAAGCGGTATTGCCTAAATTTATAAATTGCAAATCATTTTTTGCGATTTCCGCGCTGTTTTGACTGTGCGCCTTCAGACTTTGCTCGGTCGAATCGGTAAGATGAGCTATAAACACCGGATTTCACCATCCTTTTTACAACTTGTTGCTATATCGACATTATAACATTTAAACAACTAATGTCAACACTAAAGCCTGCTCGCAAAATACCAAAAACGGGACTGTGGATTTCAAGACAAGTTCCGCAGCAGAATTTTGTTACGGCTGCATTGCACATATGGTTGACGATATACGGTTGATTTTTGGAAAAAACGGTGTATAATATATGCAATCGTTACGGCAAGAGGGAGTTGCCTTGATAAAAAAGCAGGGGGAATTTACCGTGAAAAACAAAAAGACAAAACAATACATAGTTATGCTGATTTCTTTTGCAGCGTTTATTGCGTTTTCGCTCGTTTATCGTGACGCAAGGTACAAGTGGAACGATATTCTTTACATGGTGCTTTCCGATGTTGCGCTTTCGGCTTCGTCGGCGGTTGTCGCAATTTGTATTGCGTGGAATCGAAAGCTCCTCGGCAAGATTTTGATGGGAGCTGCGGGCTTTTTGCTGCCGAACGCTTTCATCTGGGGGCTTTCCTTGTCTCTCGGCGAGGCGATCTCCAACGGTGGAAAAGCTACGGCGATTTCGTTCATCGCCTTGTTCGCCGTTTATGCGGTCATTTCGCTTTGCGCATTTTTATTCAAGAGCGGGGCAAAAAAATTGACATCAAGAATAACGGCGTTTGCCGTTGCGGCGGTCATGCTTGTCTGCTCGGTAATCAGCGGCGAGCCGTTGAAGATCAAGGATACCGAGGAGAAATATAACGAGGCGGTGCAGTCCGTCGATATATATGAAAACGACTTTGAAACCGCACTTCCGCAGACGGAAATTTACAATATCGTTCGCAATCATTTCAAATCGTCCTTGGCGGACGGAAAGACCGAAAAGAAATGCATAGTTATCGGCTTTGACGGAACGAGAGCCGATATGATGACTCAATATTCCGAGCACGAAAAGAGCGCGATCAGCGAGATAATGGCGTCGAACGGTCATGCGAAGCTGATGTATTGCGGCGGCGTGCAATGGCCGGCGGAGAACACGCAGAAAACCTCGACCGCTCCGGGCTGGTGTTCGATACTTACCGGATGCTGGGCGGACAGCCACGGTATTTATACAAATTATGTTCCAAAGTCCTTGGAGAAAAAATCGATGTTCCTTACTCTTTTGGAGGAAAATCTTGTCGATTCGACAAAATTCTGCGTTTCGTGGAACGGTCATTTCAATGACGAAACCTGCACCTACTATCCCGAAAAGCAGTATGCCGAGGCGAACGGCATGAACGCTGCGTATATTGATGCGGCGGACGACGACGGAACATATAAAAATGTTGTGAGCGATGTTTCCTCCGCCGACTGCTCCGATTTTCTGTTCTGCATTTTTGAGGAGTGCGACCATGTCGGTCATCAGACCAATTTCACTCCCGAGAATTTCGGCTATATCGACGGCTTCAAGAATGACGATGAATACGCTTACGGCATTCTTGAAGAGATCAAAAGCCGCCCGACATATGAAACCGAGGATTGGCTGATACTCATCACGACCGACCACGGCGGTTATCTTGACGAGCACGGCGGAGCGACCAAGCAGGAGAGATACACTTTCGTCATTTCAAACAAAGAAATATGATATAAGTCGCACAATTGGGGTGTGAGCCTCGATTTGTGCGGTCGGAATACCGTTAGCAGCCTTGATTTGTTTGTCAAGGCTGCTTTGTGCAATATTACCTACTCAAAAGGACTAAATCTATGTCTGAATTGCCCGTTTCCACGATAATTGCGCTATATTTTGTGTAATTAGGCAAAATAATATGAAAAGGGAGATAAAAGTTGCACAAAAGAGAGACTTGGCTGTTAGCTAAAGTGAACAAAAAATATTCTTTGCTGTTTGTTTTTTTATCTGTAATGGCAAAATTGCTAAAAGTCATTAACTTTTGGTCGAAAAAGGGTTGACCTTTTGTGCCGAAACGGATATAATGTGTATGCGACTGTTAAACAAAACGCACTATAAGTATAGTTTTCGCACAAATTTCGGCCTGTTTCGGCAGGGACAAGGCTCTTTGTGTGCCTTTTTGACGGTTAAAAATTTGTTTTTTTAAGCGTATAGCTAAAGACCTTTAGCTTTTGGTTTTATTAAGGTATAATTAAGAAAGGGTATAATTTTAAATGGGAACACACCGAACGCCCGAGGAGTTAAAGTCAATAATCCGGAGCGGCACGATGCACCTTGTCGCAATGGGCGGAATGCCGAATTTCAGCTTCCCGAAGCTTTCGGCGCAAACGGGAATCAGCGCCCCCACGGTATACAAGCATTATGAAAACAAAGAGGTGCTGCTGACGACCTGTTTTTTGATGATCGACCGTGAAATTTCAGATATGGTTGCGAGGTTTGTGAAAAAGATACCCTATGATGTTGAGGATATAGTCAGCCTGGAAAATCATTGTCGGCTGCTGTGGATGTCCTATTGGAAGCATCTTCTTTCCGATTCGGACAGGACAAAATTTTATTGGAGCTATTGTAACTCGTCGAGCTACAGCTCCGAGATCTCAAGGCAGCGCAAAGAAAATTTCAGCGAATTTTTTAATTTTATATATGGCATGAACGAGCGATTCCCGATGTCGGACAACTGCGATTTGCATATGCTTTCGGTCAATCTTATTGACGGAACGGTGTCGGCGGCGGTGAAGGTGCTCAACGGCGTTTACAAGGACGACGAAATAACAATGAATACGGTATATCATATGATGTTCCGACCGATATTTTCCGTGTCGCTGTCGGATATAGCCGATGCGGACGAGAGGAAGGCGATAGGTCAATGACGGAAAAGGAATTAAAAAGGCTGAGCCGTGCCGAGCTGTTGGAAATGCTTATAGCCCAGAGCAGAAAGCTCGCCCATGTTGAGAAAAGTCTTGAAGCCCTGACCAAAGAGCAGGAGAAGCGTGAGATTGGAATCAGCTCGTCGGGCACTCTTGCGGAGGCGGCGTTGAAGCTCAATGAAATTTTTGACAGTGCGGACAAGGCTGCCGAGCAATATCTTGAGAATGTGCGAATGCGAGAGAGTGACGCCGAGAATATCATCGCCGAGGCGAATGAGCAGGCGGATTCGATCATCGCAAAGGCGAATGAGAACGCCGAGAACATCATCGCAGAGGCGAACAAGAAGGCGAAGACGATCATTATCGAGGCTCGTGTGCAGGCGGAGGATATTCTTGACGATGCAAAGACGAAGCCCGTTGAAATAAAGGAAAGCGTTACGAAAAAAGCGGCGCAGCCGAAGGCTGCGACAAAGAAGGTTCAGGCAACCAAGCCCAAGGCGGTCGTTAAGGTGCCGATGAACAAATCAAAGAAAGCGGTACATAAAGTAAGATGAAAATCGTTGATAAGATGAAAAATCTTAATATAGCGAGCGTTTCGGAGAAGCTCAAGACCCTTGCAAAGCCGAAGAAGCCGCAGGAGACTGAGGAATCGAAGCCCTCGACCGACCCGACCGACGCCGAAAAAACGGCAGAGGTAACCGAGGCGGAGGAAGCGACCGAAGCAGCCGAGACGAGCGAAGCGGAGGAAACGGAGGAAGCGACCGAAGCGGAAGCCGAAGAAGCGCCGCAGGAGTCGGAGACGGCGAAGAAGCCGAAGAGGCTTCTCGGACGAGAGCCGAGGAAAGTGCCGTCGCTTGACGAGCTGCCGAGCATTGACGAATTGAGCGTCGAACTGAGCAGGGAAAAGTTCCGTCGGCGATACAAAAAAATTCTCCGCAGCACAATTTCAACCCTGATAATCGTTGCGGCGATAAGCGTGCTTGTAGCAACGCTGCTGTTGCCGATTTTGGAGATATACGGAACATCGATGAATCCGAACCTTCACGAGGGCGAGATTGTTGTTTCAATCAAATCCTCAAAGGTAAAAACCGGAGATGTAGTCGCTTTCTATTATAATAACAGAGTTTTGGTAAAGCGAATTATCGGCACTCCGGGCGATAGAATAGTGATAGATGAAGACGGCAATGTCTATGTCAATAACGAATTGCTGGACGAGCCGTATCTGAGCGAGAAATCCGCCGGTAATTCGGATGTTGAATATCCGTATACCGTTCCGGAGAATTCATACTTTGTGCTCGGCGACCACCGAGAGAGCAGCGTTGATTCAAGAAGCACGCTTGTCGGTTGCGTTGAGCAGGATGAAATTGTTGGAATAATAGTTTTCAGAGTGTGGCCGCTGAAGAGCTTCGGCAAAGTGGACTGAGGCGGTTTGCAAGGCGTTGCCTGAAAGCAACACCGGTAAAACGGTTTTGATTTTTAAGGAGAAAGCGTAAATGAACAAGGACATTCAGTTGCAAGCAGAAAAACTGAATATTAAGCATCGGCGAAAGCAGCTTTGGTACAGGATTTTGTCCGTACCTGTTTGCATAGTCGTTTTCATTACGACCTATGCAATGATTTTGCCGGCTATCACATTGGAGACTACCCCCGATACATACTGCGGCATGGAGGAGCATGTGCATAGCGACCAATGCTATGAGCAGCCGGGAGTGCCGGAGCATAAGGCTATCAAGTGCACTGCCGAGGAGAAGCTCGCCGAGGGCGAATACCTTATCCATAAGCACGACACATTTTGCTTCAACGACAGCGGCGAGCTGATTTGTAACCTTGCGGAGCAGGAGGAGCATACCCATACCGACGAATGCTATAAGGACGGAAAGCTTGTTTGCACAAAGACGAAGGGAATTGCCCACCAGCACACGGAGGAGTGCATTGTGACCGTTCCGGCGACCGAGCCGAAGAACCTCATCTGCCAAAAGACCGTGCACAAGCATACTGCGGAGTGCTTTGAAAAGCCGCTCAGCACAAGCGCAGAAAGCTCAGCCACGCTGACGGGCACGGAGACAAGGCCGACATATGCGGATTATGTTGCAACCTCGGACGCAATAACACAGAAAAAGACATGGACGGGAACCTCAACAACGATAAATATGACGGCGACCTCCGATAAATCCACCTCTCAGATCGAGTCCGAGCTTACGGGACTTGACACCGAGGACGGTAAGATAATCACCGATAAGTCCGTTGTTTACGGCAAGGACGATTACGGCGTGTTTGACAGCTCAAGCTATTCGGACACCACATTTTCGGTTACGCTTTCCGCTCTCGGTCAGCAGTATGAGGATGTTATTCAGAAGAAATACCACACACCGTTGGATGTTGTGTTTGTACTTGATACATCAGGATCGATGGTTTGTACACCTAAGACGGTTACATCAGGAAATAGGACAACTTATACTTATGATACTTATTCGGATCGAGCAGAAAGTGCGATTACCACTCTTAACGAGCTTGCCCGTTATGTTATGGAACTTAACGGAGATAACCGTTTTGGTATAGCAACCTTTTCAGCATATCATTCGAGTTACAATACTTTTGACTCAAGAGAATTGCTGCCGATAGGCTCATATTCAAATGCAAAAACAAATGATATTTTGTCATTTACGAAGCTATATTCGGAAAGCGGAGCTTCCGGAACAAATCTTGCGGGCAATTATTTTTACAGTAGCGTAAGTGTTAACACTGCTGTTTCGGGTACATCGGAGAATAAAACATATTTCTATGGTGGTACATATACAACGGCAGGATATTATCAGGCCAATCAAATGCTTCAAAATTCCAATGGCACTTATGTTGACAGAGATGGCGTTACCGTTCAGCGTACACCGATAGTTATTTTCATAACCGACGGATGCACGACCTACCATTCAGGTGGAAGCAACAGCTATGAATATAGCTCGAATTTCACCGGTGGAGGAAGTCAGATGACGCAGGATGACGCATATTACGGAATCCTCTCCGGCTATCATTACAAGCAGCAGATTATTAACCGTTACAGCAAAGGCAAGATGTATACTATTGGTGTCGGTCAAGAAGCATTGACGGCAGACATGCAGGCGACTCTTAACCCGAATGCGGAAACGGTCAATGCCATGTCGTCAACCTACAGCACGGTCAAGAGCAATCTTCTGAACGGAAACAACTTCCCGACAGCTTACCGCAGCATGTACGGCACGGAATACAGCTTCTGCGACGGAACATACACCTCGGAAAACTTTGACCCGGCTCTTGTTGACAAGCTGAAGCAATACATCGCCGAAAATGCGGGCGAGTTTATTTACAGACAAAGTCAGGATAACAGGAACGATGTTCAGTTTGTCGATATCATCGGCAGCGGAATGGAGATAAAGAGCAATCTTGTTCTCAGGTATGCCGGTCAGAATTACACCATGACGCTTGACACCGCTTCGGGAATCTATCGCTACAGCGGCAACGAGACGGTTAAACCGAATGCTCTGAGCGAGCAGGAATACAAGCTCTCGCAGATCACGGCGAGGGTCGAAACGAATGAGGACGGCAATCAGCAGGTAACCTGGATGATTCCGGCTGCGCTCCTTCCCGAATATACCCATTCGAGATCGAGCAACTGGTATTACGAAATGCTGCCGGTTCGTCTGATCTATCAGGTCGGCTTGACCGCCGAGGAGGAGACGAAGGTCAAAAGCATGACCGACGGCTCAACTCCGTTGACCTATTACACCAATGCCTATGATTTGGAGACTGACAATGCAATTGCGACCATAACCCCGGCGGAGGATCAATCGAATGCGGTTGAAAATTCATACTATACCGATTTCACCGGCGAAATCAAGTATAAGTCCGAGGACGCAAACGCAACCACGACCAGGGCGACCTACCGTGAGGCGTCAGCCGTTGACGATAACAAGCAGGTAACGATTGTTTTGGGTAACAACGGTAAGCTCGTTTTTGCAACGAATCAGGTTGATGAGAACAGCGAAAAGACCTCGTTCAGGGTTCAAAAACTTTGGAAGAATCAGGCGGGCGAAACGCTTACCGACACATCGCTGCTCCCGGATTATATAACGGCGATCATCATGGCGAACGGAGTGCCTTACACATCCTGCGCCCTCAATGCCGCAAACAATTGGAAATATACCTTCGACGATCTTCCGACCAAGATGGAAGACGGTTCAACAATAACATGGTCGGCAGACGAGGAGAGCGTTCCCACCGGATTTGACAAAACGGGTCTTTCGCACATCGGAGCAAGCTGGGAAACGGTAACCGAGCTTGAAGACGGCAAGGTTTATGCCTTTGCCGTGAGCGGAAGATATCTCTACAATGCAAACGGATATACATCTGTTAGCGTAACTACATCCTTCAGCGATAATGCTAAGTGGCAGGCCGTGAAGCAGTCCGACGGAACATTTATGCTGAAGAATGTTGCAAGCGGTTATTATCTCGGTGTTTACAGAAGAAGTTATTACGGTAATTCATATTATCTGTATGCAAATTCCGGTTCATCAAGCAATTACAGTTATACTTGGCAATTAGAAAGCGGCGGACTTTATAACACCGGATATTCAAGATATGTTTCAATATCGACGAGCAGCGTATCGCTCAGCTCATACGCCTCAACGGTAAACACAACAACCTACAGCCCGTCAACCTATGTTATAACGAATACGGAAAATCCGTATGTTAACCTGGAGGTGCAAAAGCTCATCAACGCCTCCAACACCGACGGAAAATTCAACATCGAGGTTTCATATGTCACCTCGGCAGGTGAAACGGTGACCAAGACCCTTTCTCTCGGAAATAACGAAAAGGGAACGGTCGAAAATATCCCGATCAACTCGCAGGTAACGGTCAAAGAGCTTTCGCATGACGGCTATACCGTCACGATAAAGAGAAAGAACAAGCTCCTTGCCTCCGGCGATACCTATACTTTCAAGATCACGGACGACACCAGCATTGCGGTGCATAACACGACCAGCGTTATCCTGCCCGAAACCGGCAGCGTTGGTATTATGTTCTTCATTTACGGCGGATTGAGTGCAATGCTCATCGCTGTTATGGCAGGATTGATCCTCAGACGCAGGGTAAGAAAGGAGGGTGATTAACGGTCTTATTACCCCTCTTTCTTAGTGAAAATCTTTCTTGCGTCAAGGAAAGATCCCGTGTAAAAAAATTCTTTTAAAGAAAGGAAAAAAACCATGAAAACAGCAAGAAAAATCTTTGCGGCTGTAATAGCAGTTGCACTTGTGTTTGCTTTCTGCCTCACCGCTTTCGCCGCTGACGGCAAGGGAAGCATCACAATCATCAACCCGAAGGCAGATGCGACCTACACTGCCGTCAAAATCTTTGATGTTACCTATTCAGGTGACAACTACAGCTACACCATCAAGTCAACAGACGCAGCTTATCCGAAGGTTTCGGCCTATGCTGCAAGAAGCGACAGCGGACTTACCCTTACACTCAACGGCGATGTTTATGTCGCAACCGTTGACGACACATTCTCCGCTGCGGCTTTCGCTGCTTATCTCAAGGGATATTCGGCAGAGCTTGGAACAGGCACAGCTTTTGTGAAGGATCCAGTCGACGGAAAGGTTAAGGCCTCCGATCTTGATCTCGGTTACTATTTCATCACCGGCACAAGCGGTTCTGTTTGCGAACTCACAACAGCTAAGGATATCGCTATCAACGATAAGAACGAAGGTCAGGAAATCGACAAGACCGTAGATGACGCCGACAAGACCGTTGAAGTCGGACAGGTTCTTACCTACACACTTAAAAGCGCAGTTCCTTCAACCGCAGGTTACGAGACCTATACATATGTTATCTCCGATACAATGACCGAGGGTCTTACATTCAACAGGGATGTTAAGGTTTACATCGGCGGCGAAGAGGCAACAGAGGGCTTCGTAGTAACAAACAACGAAAACGGTTTTGCTGTTAATTTTGATATGATGCAGCTCCAGGCTCAGGCCGGCGCAGAGATCAAGGTTGAGTACACAGCAACTGTTAACGAGAAGGCTATCGTTCGCAACGAGGAAATCAACACCGCTACTCTCAGATACAGCAACAATCCTTCCGACAGCTCGGATACTACAACAACAACAGATGAGGAGAGAGTATACTCCTACAACATCAATGTTGACAAGTACGACACCAATGACGAGACAAAGAAGCTCGAAGGTGCAAAGTTCGTTCTTAAGGACGCATCAGGCAAGTTCTATAAGTATGATGCTACAGCTAAGGTTGTCAGCTGGGTAGACACTCAGGAAGAGGCAACAGAGGTTGTTACAGACGCTAACGGCGCAGCTTCCTTCAACGGTCTTGTACAGGGCACATACTACCTCGTCGAGACAGAGGCTCCGGCAGGCTTCAACAAGCTTATAAATGCGATCACTGTAATCATCTCTAAGGACGGCACATCTTATGTCAGCGATAACGCTACAACGCTTAACGCTACAGACCTTTCGCTCACAGCTAAGGTTGCCAACAGCTCAGGTTCTATCCTTCCTGAGACCGGCGGCACAGGTACAATGATCTTCATCATCGTTGGTACTCTTGCAGTTCTTTGCGCAGGTATCTTCCTTGTAACTAACAAGAGAATGAGCAAAGAAGCCATCTGAATTTAATTTTCGGATATCTTAAAGGGGAGACGGAAGACTCTGTCTTCCTCTCCCTTAAATCGATACCGCACATTTGAGGTGTGGCATTAAACCGTTGCTCGCCTGAAACAAAGCGTTCGCTTCAATTTGTACGCATGAGAATAATCGATGTGTTCCCATGCGTTTGCATTGAAGCCGATTGGAGATGAAATATTGAAAAAGCGAAAGGTCATAACATTAATATTGCTCGGCGTTTTCTTTGTAGGTCTTTCGGTTCTTCTGTATCCGTCGGTCAGCAGCTATTGGAACTCGATTACCCAGTCAAAGGCGATTGTTGATTACGACACGATCGTCAAAAGCCTTTCCCCAAAGGATTACAGCGAAATTCTTGAAAAAGCGGAAAACTACAACAAGGAGCTGGCAAAGCTCAATTTCCCGCTTTCCGATTATAAAAAACTTTCGGGCTATAACGAATGCCTGAACGCCGCCGGCGACGGAATTATCGGCTATATCGACATTGATAAGATTCAGGTCAAGCTGCCGATTTATCACGGCACAGATCCCGGAATGCTCAACCATTCCTGCGGCCATATCGAAGGCTCAAGCTTTCCGATTGCCGGCAAGGGCACTCATGCTGCGCTTTCCGCCCACCGAGGACTGCCCAGCGCAAAGCTCTTTACCGACCTTGACCGACTGGATATCGGCGACACTTTCCGAATAACCGTCTTGGACAAGACATATATTTACGAGATCGATCAGATAAAAACCGTTCTGCCGGACGATGTCAGCGACCTGCTTATTGATAAGGACAAGGAGTATTGCACCCTTGTTACCTGCACGCCCTACGGAATCAATTCGCATCGACTGCTCGTGCGCGGTCACCGCATCGAGTCCGAGGACATGAGAACCCTGAACGCCGTTTCCGAGGCGTATATTGTAGACAGGCTGATCGTTACCCCGATCGTTGCGCTGCCGATGATTTTTATTTTGATGCTTTATGTTTTCTTTAAACCTGTGAAGAAAAAATTGCCGATAAACGAGGATGGTGAACTGATATGAGGAAAAAGCTGTATCTTATTATCAATTTAATTTTAGCTGTAATCATGCTCTCGTCAGCGACGATGGGTGCTTACGCCGTTTCGACAAATGACGCAAAAACCGCAGTTGAGCTGCGTAACAACTGCACTCTTGAAATTGTATACAGCTCGTCGGAGAAGGCTTTTTCCGATTGCGAGATAAAGCTTTACCATGTTGCGAATATCACCGATGTCAAAAGCTATGAGCTTTTCGGCAATTTTAAAAAATATCCCGTTACGATCAACGGCACAAGCTCTCAGACGGAATGGAACGAGATGAAAACCACCCTCAATTCTTATATTTCCGCCGACGGTATCGGGGCGGATTATACCGCAAAAACGAACTCCGAGGGCAAGGTGCTCTTTGAAAACCTGACCGCCGGAATGTACCTTGTTTCCGCCGTCAAGGTCAAGAGCGGCGAAACGACCTACAGCTTCGATTCGTTCATGGTTGCAGTTCCCGGAATCGACGAAAGCGGCAACTGGCTCTATGATGTTTCCGCCAAGCCGAAAATGCAGGAAAACACACCCTCGAAGAAGGAGATTACCTACAAGGCGGTTAAGTCGTGGAGGGACGGCCTCGGCAAAAAGCGCCCCGAAAGCGTTTCAATCGAGATTTATAAGGACGGCAAGCTGCAAAATACCGTTATCCTCAACAGCGCAAACAACTGGATGTATTCGTGGAAAACCGTCGATGACGGCAGCGAATGGTTCGTTACCGAAAAAAATGTTCCGACGGATTACAAGGTCGGAATTCAGAAAAACGGCAACACCTTTAACATTTTGAACACGCATAACGAAAATATTATTTCCCCGAAAACCGGCGACACAAGAAATCCCGTGATTTATCTTGTACTTATGCTTGCCTCCGGCTGTGCGATATTGATTCTCGGAATTACGCAAAGGAAGAAACAGAATGCGAACTAAGCCCTTCTCCGTGATTGCGATTCTGCTCGGAATCGTCCTGATCGCAGCTTCGTCGGCTTTCATTGCCGCAGAATTCATACAAAAAAATCAATCAAGCGCAAAGCTTTCGGAAACGGTTGAAAAAATCGAGAAATGTATGCCCGAAGCTTCCGCCGGCTTCATTGAGGAACGCAGCGACACCTCAATGCCTGCCATAGAGATCGACGGCAGGGATTATATCGGAATTTTGGAGCTGCCCGGACGAACGCTGAAGCTCCCCGTTGCGGCGAATTGGAGCAACCGAGGAACAAGCTTTCGCCCTGCAAAATATATCGGCAGCGTGTATGACGGCTCGCTGATCATCGGCGGCAGATACGAGGAAGGTAACTTCGACTTTGCCGATTTGATAGACGCCGGCGAGGTGGTAACCTTTACCGACATGACCGGAAAAAAATTCCGCTACACCGTTGCGAAAATAAACCATTCCGATGACGCAGAAACCGAAACGCTGGCAGACAGCGACTATCAGCTGACGCTTTTTGTGAAAAAAGAAACCACCTTTTTAATAATTCGCTGCGAAATAGGATAAGGACAACGCCACGATTGCGAAAACGACAAAAAATAACCGACTCATCAGCCGAAAAAGCAAATGGGTCGGTGTTTTTATGTTTATTCAAAGAGTGTATTTCATTATCTCGGGGTGGCAAAGGCTGCCCCTTTTGGCGCAGGTTGAGCAGTAAACCGAAATGTTCGGCGATTCCTCCCACGGCATTTTCTCCCAGCCGCAGTGGAGATAGTATTCCGGCTCTTTGGCGCAAGCCCAAAGCTCGGTCACGCCGAGCCTCCTTGCCTCCTCAAAAACAACGGACTGCATAATTTTTCCGTAGCCCTTTGAGTGTATGCCGCTGCGCACTGCAATATCACCCAGGGAGTAAGCTCCCCCGCGAATCTCAAGCGTGACCGCCGCCATCAGCTCCCCGGTCTGCGCATTGTCCATGCGCCACATCTTGAGCACCCTGTCGGGCACACGCTCCTCGATATTAACTCCCATTCCACTCTCGTGAAAAAGCGTTGAAAGCGACAAAAAATCATCGGTTTCTCTTATAATATATTCTCTCATACAATTCCTCAATTTATGCGTTATCGCATTTTTTCTCCTATAATATTGTATCAAATAAAACGATTTAGTCAATAGAAATATCGAAATTTGTTTGATTAAGGCCGGCGAATGGTGTATAATCTGTATGTAAAAACGAAAGGAGCGATTCTATGGTTAAATTCGGAGTTATCGGTTCGGGCTGGATCGCCGAGGAATTTGTGAAAGGGGCAAGCCTTGTTGACGGCTTGGTTTTCTCCGCAATGTATTCGAGGACGCAGGAAAAGGGAACCGCCTTTGCCGAAAAATTCGGCGGAGCTGCCGTATATACGGATATAAACGAGTTTGCAAAAAGCGACATCGACGCCGTTTATATCGCAAGTCCAAATTCGCTTCACTATTCACAGAGTAAGCTTATGCTTGAAAACGGAAAACATGTTCTCTGCGAAAAACCGATAACGGTTACGCCGGAGGAGTTCATTGAGCTGAGCGAGCTTGCCGCAAGCAAAAAGCTCGTCTATACCGAGGCGATAATGATGCTGCATCTTTCGCAAAGAAAAATCATAAAAGAGAAGCTTAAAACGCTCGGCAAAATTTCAACGGCGCATTTCGATTTTTCTCAGCTTTCCTCAAAATATCCTGCGCTGCTCCGCGGAGAAAATCCGAACATTTTCAACCCTGCGATGAAAACCGGCTGCATTCGTGATCTCGGAATTTACTGCTTTTACCCTGCGATAGATTTTTTCGGGGAGCCTGAAAAAATGATTTCATCTGCCGGCTTTCTCTCGACGGGGGCGGACGGCTACGGTACGGCGATTCTTGACTATCCCGACAAGCAGGTAACGCTGACCTATTCAAAAATCGGGCAGGATTTCATCGGTTCGCAGATTATCGGAGACAGGGGGACTATGACGCTCGGCTCAATCTCAAAGCTGACCGATGTTGAAATTCATTATAACGACGGCACGACGGAAAGGCTCGTCGGCGAGATAGAAAAGCATATCCTGATGAGCGAGGAGGCACAGGATTTTTATAAATACATCTGTGGCGATGACGCCGAGCTTTCAAGAAACAATGCAATTATTCTTTCGGTGCTGAGGGCGATGAACACGGTAACAAAGCAATGCAATATAATTTAAGAATAAAATTAAAAAGGCAATACCGTATACTTTGAATTGCGGTATTGCCTTTAATTGTTATTCCTCGCTCTGTCCGTTCAAGGCTGCCTCAATGAAGCCCTTGAAAAGCGGATGCGCCTTGTTGGGACGGGACTTGAACTCAGGGTGATACTGAACGCCGACAAAGAACGGACGGTCGGTAAGTTCAACGGTTTCAACAAGTCTGCCGTCGGGAGATTTGCCGGAGAGAACAAGTCCGTTCTCGGTAAGAATGTCACGGTAGTCATTGTTGAATTCATAACGGTGACGGTGTCTTTCGGAAATCTCGGTTGCGCCGTAGCAGCGTTCCATGGTCGTTCCCTCTGCAATTATGCAGGGATATGCGCCGAGACGGAGCGTGCCGCCCTTGTCGATATTTTCGCTCTGACCGGGCATGAAGTCGATGACCTTGTTCTTGCAAATCTCGTCGAATTCGCCTGAATGTGCGTCTGCGATACCGCAAACATTCCTTGCATATTCAATAACGGCAATCTGCATTCCGAGACAAATTCCGAAATAGGGCAGGCGGGTTTCTCTTGCATATTTGGCGGCAAGGATCATACCCTCTATTCCTCTGCCGCCGAAGCCGCCGGGAACGATTATTCCGTCAAGACCCTTGAGCATATCCTCGTAGGTATCCTTTGTGAGCTGCTCGGAGTCGATCCAGTTGATATCAACATCGGTTTCGAGCGTGTAGCCGGCGTGGCGCATTGCTTCGGCAACGGAGAGATAAGCGTCATGCAGCTGAACATATTTTCCGACAAGGCCGATATGTACAATATGCTTGCGGTTCTTGATTCGCTCGACAAGGCCTGTCCACTCCGTGAGGTCGGGGGCAGGGGCGTCAATATTAAGCTCACGGCAAACAACGGAGGAGAAGTTTGCTTTTTCGAGCATAAGCGGAGCTTCGTAAAGATAGGGGATCGTTATATTTTCGATTACGCAGTCCGGCTTAACATTGCAGAACATGGAAATTTTCTTAAAGATAGAATCCTCAAGCGGCTCGTCGCAGCGCAGAACAATGATGTCGGGACGGATTCCCATTCCCTGAAGCTCCTTGACTGAGTGCTGAGTCGGTTTCGATTTATGCTCGTCCGAGCCTCTGAGGAAGGGAACAAGCGTAACATGAATGAAGAGGCTGTTCTCCTTGCCAACTTCAAGTGAAATTTGTCTCACAGCCTCAAGGAAAGGCTGGCTTTCAATATCGCCGATTGTGCCGCCGATCTCGGTGATAACAACATCGGCGTCGGTCTTCTTTCCGACCCGGTAAACAAAATCCTTGATCTCGTTTGTAATGTGAGGAATGACCTGAACCGTCGAGCCGAGGTATTCGCCCCTGCGCTCCTTGTTGAGAACATTCCAGTAAACCTTGCCCGTTGTGAGGTTTGAATATTTATTCAAATTTTCGTCGATAAATCTTTCGTAGTGTCCAAGGTCGAGGTCGGTTTCCGCACCGTCCTCCGTAACATAAACCTCGCCGTGCTGATATGGGCTCATTGTGCCCGGGTCAACATTTATATAAGGGTCAAGCTTTTGCGCAGCAACCTTGAGCCCTCTTGCCTTGAGAAGTCGTCCGAGTGAAGCTGCCGTGATTCCCTTGCCGAGGCCGGAAACAACGCCGCCCGTTACAAAGATATATTTTGTCATTAGTGTCCCTCCGTTTATTTGTAAGTCAAAATTATATTTTCCGCTATTGACCGCCTGGTAACGCATCTGTCCATCGCTTGCTTTTCGATGTATCGGTGTGCTTCGGATTCGGTCATTTTAAGCTGTTCTATCAAAAGGCATTTCGCCCTGTTTACAATTCTTATTTCCTCGATTTTTTCTTCGATCGAGGCGTTTTTCTTTTCCATTATTCGCAGCCGCTCTCTTGTTGAGCAGAGCATCTGAACGGATTGCATTATCATCGACGGCGAGGTGGGCTTGGATATTGTAAGAACGCCGTAGGACATGACCTTTGAGGTTATGTCGGAATAGTGCTCCGCCTTTATGAAAAGCAGAACGCCTGCGCTGCTTTTCTGACATATGTCAAGCGCCAGCTTTGTTCCGAACTCGTCGCGAAGCGGCGAATTTATGATAACAATGTCAAACTCACGCTCAAGCAGCTTTCTTCTTGCCTGCGCAACATCGGACGCAGTTTCGATCGGATCAAACATCTTTTCGGGGAGCATATCGAGCATGGGACGAACGAATTTATCCGATGAAGAAACTATCAGAACCTTGTATGCGTGCTGTGCAAAATCCATTCGACAACTCCCCTCCTTCTGTACGGTGTTTTTATATCGGCTTATCTGCAATAATTATCAATGATCGATTGCGGCAAATGACTGCTGACGAATTCGCTCTCTCTTGCTGCCTTGCCTGCGCTGAAAATATCGTTCGGCAGGGTCTTGAATTTTTTGGTGACCTCCTCCGGCGCACTGAAAAGATTTATGTCCGCCATATCAGGAAGCTCCGCCTTGTTCTTTATGCCGTCGAGTCCGGCATAGATCAGCAGAGAAAAGGCGAGATACGGATTGCACATCGGATCGGGCGAGCGAAGCTCCGCTCTCTTGTATTCGCCGTCCGCCGCAGGAATACGAACAAGCTGCGAACGGTTTTCGCTTGACCACGAAACATATTTCGGGGCTTTGTTGCTGCCGAATCGTTTGTAGGAATCCGAGGTCGTGTTTAGAAACGCCGTTATCTCGCAAATATGCTTGAGGATTCCGGCAATAACAAAAGGCATAATGTCGTCTCCGTTTTCCGATTTGGCGGAGAAATTTATATGCATACCGTTGCCGGGCATGGATTCAAGCGGCTTCGGTGAAAAATCCGCCTTGAGTCCGTTCCTTGCGGCGATGGTGTTGACTACCGACTTGAAGGTGATTGCATTATCGGCGGCTGTGAGCGGTTCGGAATATCTGAAATCTATTTCGTTCTGACCGGGCCCCTCCTCGTGATGGGAGCTTTCGGGTCTTATACCCATTCTCTCAAGAGTAAGGCATACCTCACGGCGAACATTTTCGCCTTTATCATCGGGGGCGATGTCCATATAGCCGGCGTTGTCGTATGGAATCTTTGTCGGCTTGCCGTCCTCGTCGCAGGTAAAAAGATAGAATTCCATTTCAGGGCCGAAAGCGAAGCTTATGCCCTCTTTTTTTGCGTCTGCAATTGCCTTTTTCAGAAAAGCTCTTGTGTCCGAGCCGAACGGCGTGCCGTCAAGACGGGTGATCGAGCAGAACATTCTGACGACCCTGCCGTGATCCGGACGCCAGGGGAGAACGGCGATCGTTGACGGATCGGGGTGAAGAAGCAGATCGGAATGAACATCGCAGCCGAAGCCGGAAATTGCCGAAGCGTCGATCGCAATTCCGTAGCGGAACGCTCTTTCAAGCTCGTCGGGCATGACGGAGATGTTCTTCTGCTTGCCGTAGATATCCGTGAATGCAAGACGAATGAACTTAACATCTTCTTCTTCTATATATTGCATTATTTCATCGGGTGAATATTTCATAACAGTTACCTACCTTTTCAGTTTGCAACGTACATCTGTTTGTATGGCTTTTTGCTGTCCGGAGTTATTACGGTGAACCGTTCGCCCGTCAGCCGGTCTATATCTAAATTAAAATACTCGCAGTAGTTTTTCAAGAACGGCAAAATTTCGTTCATGTCCTCGTCGGTTGCGGCTCTGAGCGTAACCTGACTCGGGAATTTTATTCCGTCAACCGAGCCTCTGAGAACCATTTTGCCGCCGTGCATTCCCGTGCAGGGAAAGTTGCCTACCGTGGGTTTGCCGTCGGTGTTTCTGCCAAGCACTATTATCAGACCGCCGGCCTGATATTCGCCGAGGAAGCTTCCCGTTCTGCCGCCGATAACGATGATTGGCTTTTTGTCGCGGTATTCCTTCATGTGGATTCCGGCACGGTAGCCGGCGTTGCCTTTGACATAAATCTCGCCGCCTCGCATTGCGTAGCCCGCCGTGTCGCCGATGCTGCCGTGAACAATTATCTTGCCGTCATTCATCGTGTCTCCGACTGCGTCCTGAGCGTTACCGTTGACGGTGATCTGCGCCCCGTTGAGGTACGCTCCGAGCGCATTGCCCGGTATGCCGTCGATCGTGACATTTCCTTTGCTCAGCCCGTCGGCAATAAATCTTTGCCCCAGACAGCTTTCGATTTTACAATCGTCGTTCGAGCCTTTGATAAGCTCGTTGAGGGTCATATAATCAAGACCCTTTGCATTTATAGTCATATTATATCACACCTTTTATTTCAATTTAAAGTATTTATAAAAATTTTTTGCTTTCTCGGAGAGTTATTCTCCTGCGTGTGATATTCCGAGAATTTCAAGCTCTTTCTCGGTCAAGCCTATGCCTCGAAGCATGAGGCGATTACCCTTGAGGGCTTCGATTGAGTTTATGCCCATGCCGCCCATGATCTCCTTAATTTCACGCTGCCATGCCGTCATCAAATTAACAAGATTTCCGCAGGCCGTTTGCGGATCAAGCCTTTCGACAAGCTCGGGAATCTGGGTTGCGATGCCCCAGTTGCATTTGCCGGATTGACAGTTGCGGCAAAGGTGACAGCCCATTGCGATGAGAGCGGCGGTCGCAATGTAGCAGGCGTCCGCTCCGAGGGCGATTGCTTTTACAACATCTGCGGCGTTCCTGATGCTGCCGCCTGCAATCAGCGAAACGCTGTTTCTTATGCCCTCGTCTCTCAGTCTTTGGTCAACTGCGGCAAGCGCAAGCTCGATCGGGATTCCGACATTGTCTCGGATTCTTGTCGGAGCTGCTCCCGTACCACCGCGGAAGCCGTCAATGGCGATCATGTCCGCACCGCTTCGTGCGATTCCGCTTGCAATAGCGGCAATATTGTGAACCGCAGCAACCTTGACGATGATCGGCTTCTGATAATTAGTCGCTTCCTTGAGCGAGTAAACGAGCTGGCGAAGATCCTCGATTGAATAAATGTCGTGATGCGGAGCAGGGGAGATGGCGTCCGAGCCTTCGGGGATCATTCGTGTGCAGGCAATGTCGCCGACGGTCTTTGTTCCGGGCAGATGACCGCCGATGCCGGGCTTTGCTCCCTGACCCATCTTGATTTCTATTGCCGAGCCTGCGTTGAGATATCCCTCATGCACGCCGAAGCGACCCGATGCGACCTGAACGACTGTGTTTTCGCCGTAGCAATAAAAATCTTCATGCAGTCCGCCCTCGCCCGTGTTGTAGCAAATTCCGAGAAGCTCCGCTGCCTTTGCAAGGCTTTTGTGAGCATTGTAACTGATAGAGCCGTAGCTCATTGCGGAAAACATTATGGGCATTGCCAGCTCAAGCTGCGGCGGAAGCATTGTGTCCAGTGAGCCGTCCGCCTTGCGGGTGATTTCGGACGGCTTCTTTCCCAAAAAGACCTTTGTTTCCATCGGCTCACGCAGCGGATCGATGGGCGGGTTGGTGACCTGCGAGGCGTTAATGAGTATCCTGTCCCAATAAACGGGCAAGCTCTTGGGGTTGCCCATTGACGAAAGAAGAACTCCTCCGCTGTCGATTTGTTTGTAAATTTCCTTTATCGTATCGCTCTGCCAGTTTTCGTTTTCCCTGAAGCAGCAGTCATTTTTTACGATTTTCAAGGCTCTTGTCGGGCAATAGGTGACGCATCTGAGGCAGTCAACGCACTTGGTTTCATCGCTGACCATCGCTTTAAGGTCGGCATTATAAGAATGCACACCGTTTGCGCACTGCTTTTCGCAAATGCGGCAGTTTGTGCAGCGCGTCGGATTCCTTACAACCTCAAAATCCGAGGTAAGATATGACGGGAACATCAGTAAGCACCCTCCTTTACCCTGATTATTATCGGCTCTCCGCCCGATGGGGAGTATATTTCGCCCGCATCGGGAGCCATCGCACGGATCGCCGCTTCTTCGCTGGCGATATAAACCTTATCGTCCTTCTCGGCACTCACCATTGAGCGAAGCTTCAATCGGTCGTTGAGAGCCATAAGTCCGCCCTCAAAGCCCAGAATAATAGAAAACGGACCCGTTATCAAAAGACTTGAATACATTTTTCTGAGGTAGGCGTGCTCCTCGGCTTCCCTTTCGTTCATTCCGTCAATCGTGCTCCAAAACGGAGCGGCAATTACCGAGGCCGTTTCATTAAGTGAAAGCCCCTGACGGCGAAGAAGGTAGTCGGCAATGTAGGTTATGACCTCTGTATCCGTCTGAAGGGTACATTTGTAGCCGAACATTTCAATGTAACGGCGGTTGGCGTCGTATGATGATATTTCGCCGTTGTGAACAACCGAAAAATCAAGAAGCGAAAACGGGTGAGCACCTCCCCACCAGCCGGGAGTGTTGGTAGGATATCTTCCGTGAGCCGTCCATGAATATCCGACATATTCCTCCAAACGGTAAAATCTGCCGACATCCTCCGGAAATCCGACCGCCTTAAAGCAGCCCATATTTTTGCCGCTGGAAAAAACATATGCGCCCTTGATTCGTGTGTTGATATCCATAACGGTTCTTGCAACATAAGTTTTTTCGTCAAGCTGAAGTCTGGAAAGAACCGAAGCGAACGGCGCAACAAAATAGCGCCAGATGTAAGGAACATCGGTTATCTCGGGGATTTTTCTGATAGGCACGGACTCCGCCTTGACGATCTCAAAATTTTCCTTGAGAAAGCGTTCGCATTCTACCCGTGAATCGTTGTTGTCGAAGAAAATGTGAAAAGCGTAAAAATCACGGTATTCCGGATAAATTCCGTAGCCTGCAAAGCCGCCGCCCAGTCCGTTGGAACGGTCATGCATCGGAAGCATACTTTTAATTATGTCCTCGCCGGTCATGGCGTTGCCGTCCTTTGAAATAACGGCGGAAACGGCGCAGCCGGACGGAATCCGTATCTCTCCCTCTTTTTTCATGGCAGACCTTCCTTTCTGAAAATAAAATAATAAAGGCGTCCATTCCGACAGAGGTCAGAAAGACCTGTGTCCGAATGAACGCCTTTGCCCATTGATATGGCATTTTAACATATTATACGGATTTTGTCAATGCTTTAGATTGGTAAATCGCACCGGTAAATCGCACCGTGCGCAGGGAGGGTGCAGGGAGAATCCACGAAAAATCGTTGGGAATACTTTTTGTAATTTTTCCGCTTTTCCTTGAAATACGGCTCGTTATAGTTTATACTGTATGTTAAGGGAATATGAAAGGAGACATAATGTATTACATTATAATGGACCTTGAGTGGAACAATGTCTTTGTCAGCCGAACAAAAAGCTTTATGAACGAGATTATTGAGGTCGGCGCAGTTATGCTCAATGAAAAGCTGGAAGAGGTCAGCGAATTTTCATGCTTTGTGAAATCAAAAATCGGCAAAAAGATACGAAGCAATATTAAAAAGCTGACGCATATCACAAACGACGATATGCGAAGCGGCGAGCCGTTTGAGACGGTTATGGAAAGCTTTGAAAAGTGGATAGGCGACAGGGAGAACATTATTCTTACCTGGGGCAACAGCGACATTCGTGTTATTATTGAAAATTTTCGCTTTCTTACAGGCTGCAAAACCGTGCCTTTTTTGTCGAATTATACCGATGTTCAACGGTATTTTCAGATCAAAAGAAACATTCCGGTTGATAAGCAGCTCGGACTTTTTAACGCTGCCGAGGATGTGGGGCTTGATCCGAACAGCTTTTCGCATCACAGGGCACTCGACGACAGCTTGCTGACCGCCGAATGCTTCAGGCGAGTGTATGCCGATGATTTTGAGGGATATATTCAGCCCTGCGACGATATGTTTTATGAGAAGCTCTTTTTCAAGCCGTATGCAATCAGCAATATAAACAGCCCGTTTGTTGATAAAAGCCTTTTCAACTATACCTGCGAGGAATGCGGCGTTAAGGGTAAGCTCATAAAAAAATGGAGATACTCAAATCAATATTTTCGTGCGAACTATGTTTGCCCGCAGTGCGGCAAACGGGTTCGGGTTGCGGTTCGCTTCAAAAAATATTTTGATCGCCTTGACACAAGAAAAACGGTTACGCTCATTACCGACGAGCAATCGACCGCACTTATACAAAATGGCCTTGAATGATTTATTCAGGGTCTTATTTTTTGTGTAAACCGTAAAATGTGAACAAAATTTAAATAAACGATTGACAAACGCAAGGATCTGGTATAGAATAAATCGAACTCTTTAAGAGCGGTACAGTGATGCCGACAAGATTTTACATGAAGCAGAGCAAGGTCTGCATATATCCTTATGTAATTCTGTGTCTTGTCGCACTGTGCGACAGGGCATTTTCTTTTTTTCGGAGGCTCACATGAACAAGAAGATCATGGATGAAGCGGCTCTCGGAAGAGCCGTAATGAGAATCTCACACGAAATAATCGAAAAAAACAAGGGAACGGAGAATATTATGCTTGTCGGAATCAAGCGCAGGGGGATTCACCTCGGACGGATGATTCACGACAATATCATGAAAATCGAGAGCGTTGATGTTCCGTTCCAAACCTTGGACATACATTTCTATCGTGACGACCTGACAAAGGAGAGCGACGCACCGGTATATAATGCCGAAAGCGAGCGGTTTGAGGTTACGGATAAAAAAATCGTTCTCGTGGACGATGTTATATATACGGGCAGAACGGTCAGAGCGGCGATCGAGGCGATCTTCACAATGGGCAGACCGTCACAGATTCAGCTTGCCGTGTTGATAGATAGGGGACACCGTGAGCTGCCGTTCAAGGCGGACTACATCGGAAAGAGCATACCGACCTCAAGGAACGAAACGGTATCGGTAAAAATCGAGTGCATCGACGGCGAAACGGGCGTGGATTTGCTCACAGACTAAGGATTTGAACACTAATGTGTTTAAAATAAAGGAAAATAACGGAGGTATATTAAATGCAACTCATCTACAATGTCAAAGACAAACCGAAGTTCGGTCAGCTTATCGTTTTCGGTTTCCAGCAGGTTCTTGCCATTCTTGCGGCAACGATCGCTGTTCCGACGATCATCGGCAACGGAATGTCACAGTCGGCAGCTCTTTTCGGAGCAGGCGTCGGCACGGTCGTTTATCTTCTCTTCACTCAGTTCAAAAGCCCTGTTTTCCTCGGTTCATCGTTCGCTTTTATCGGCTCGATGTTTGCGGCGTTTGCCGGAGCAATTTCCGAAGCAGCCGGACATTTCGGTCTTATAATCGGTGCGCTTTTTGCCGGATTTGTTTATGTTATCATCGCAATTGCGGTCAAAATTGCAGGTGTTAAATGGGTCAACAAGCTCATGCCTGCCGTTGTTATAGGACCCACGGTTTCAATCATCGGCTTGTCGCTTGCAGGCAACGCAGTCAGCGATCTTACGCTCGGCAAGGTTATGAAAGAGGTTGTTACTCAGACGATAGAGGACGGAAAAATTGTTGATGTTGTTTCCTCCGAATCTGCCGCAAGCCCGTATGTTGCTCTTATCTGCGGTCTTGTAACGCTCTTTACGGTTATCATCTGCTCGGTTTACGGCAAGAAGATGACAAAGCTCATTCCGTTTATCATCGGTATTCTTGCGGGATATGTTGTTGCCGCAATTTTCACCGTAATCGGCATTCAGACCGATAATATTGCTCTTGAGGTTATCGACTTTACCGTTTTCCATGATCTCAAGCTGTTCTCCGTTCCCGATTTCACATTTATGGAAGCTGCAAAGGGTCTTAAGGAGATCGACGGCCAGTATATCGCAACCGTTGCCGTTGCTTATGTTCCCGTTGCATTCGTTGTTTTCGCAGAGCACATCGCAGACCACAAGAACCTCTCTTCAATCATCGAGAAGGATCTTCTTGAGGAGCCGGGTCTTCACAGAACTCTCCTCGGCGACGGCGTAGGCTCAATGTTCGGCGCATTCTTCGGCGGCTGCCCGAACACAACATACGGCGAATCTGTAGGCTGCGTAGCTATCACCGGAAACGCTTCCGTTGTAACGATTCTTGCCACGGCAATCATGTGCATGGTCATCTCCTTCTTCGGACCGTTCGTAACCTTCCTTGCAAGTATCCCGAACTGCGTAATGGGCGGCGTTTGCATCACGCTCTACGGCTTCATCGCAGTCAGCGGACTCAAGATGATTCAGGAGGTTGACCTTGACGACAACAAGAACCTCTTCGTTGTAGCAGTTATCCTTATCTGCGGTATCGGCGGACTTACCGTAAACTTCGGCAAGGTAACGCTTACCTCCATCGCATGTGCTCTTATCCTCGGCATTCTCGTTAATGTATTCCTTTCGAGAAAAAAGGACGAGGCATAAGCCGTAAAAATTGAATAAAACTTGTTCCCACTCGTCTGACGGGTGGGAGCTTTGTCGTTGTGTCATTATACCGATTTGTGATGTATTTACTTAATTTGTTGCATATACACATATTGCGTGGTATAATAAAAATCAATAAAGATAAGCGGTGCGCTGCAGCAGGGGGTTAAAAATGGATAAGATAAAGAAAAATTTCGGCTTCGGCATGATGAGACTGCCGATGAACGGCGAAGATATTGATACAGAAGAAACCAAAAAGCTGGTCGATACATTTTTGGAGGCCGGTTTTAACTATTTTGACACCGCCCACGGCTATATTCAGGGCAAGAGCGAGGCGGCGGTCAAGGAGTGCCTTGTTGATCGTTATCCCCGTGAAAGCTTTGTCCTGACCGATAAGCTGACTGAATCGTATTTCAAAAAGGAAGAGGATATTCGTCCGCTTTTTGAGAGTCAGCTTGCCGCTTGCGGTGTGGATTACTTTGATTTCTATCTCATGCACGCACAGAATTCCGAGATATATAAAAGCTTCAAGGCTTGCCGCGCTTATGAAACCGCCTTTGAGCTTAAGGCGGAGGGCAAGGTGCGCCATGTAGGAATCTCATTCCATGACAGTGCGCAAATGCTTGAAAAGATATTGACGGAGTATCCGCAAATTGAGGTGGTTCAGCTCCAGTTCAATTATGTTGACTATAACGACCCCGGGGTACAGAGCCGAGCCTGCTATGAGGTTTGCCGAAAATTCAATAAACCGGTGCTTGTTATGGAGCCGGTCAAGGGCGGCAACCTTGTCAATCTGCCTGAGGAGGCTAAAGCGGTATTTGACGAGCTGAACGGCGGAAGCTATGCGAGCTATGCTCTGCGCTTTGCGGCAGGCTTTCCGGGTATAATGATGGTTCTTTCCGGCATGAGCAATATGGAACAGGTGAAGGACAATGTCGGCTTTATGAGGGATTTTAATCCGCTTAATGAAAAGGAACTTGAGGCGGTTAAAAAGGTTCAGACGATATTCAAAAGCAAAAGCCTGATACCGTGCACCGCCTGCCGCTATTGTACCGACGGCTGCCCGAAGCATATTTCCATTCCGGATTTGTTTGCCGATATGAATGCGAAGCAAATCTATCATGACTGGAATGCCGGATATTATTATACGAATGTTCACACCTCGGAGGGCCGCAAGGCATCCGACTGCATTAAATGCGGCAAATGCGAAAAAATTTGTCCGCAGCGTCTGCCTATCCGCAAGCTTTTGACCGATGTTGCGGCGGAGTTTGAAAAGGAATCCGAGGAGTAACGCTGCTTTATGCGTTGCGACAGTCAAGATAATCAAGGAACCGTTTCACGGCAAGTGAGGCGGTTCTTTTGCTCTTTATTGCGACCCCGATGCTTCTGTAGGTCGAAATATCCAGCTGCTTGGCAACAATGCGATAAGGATTTCGCCTGAGAATCAATTTCGGCAGAATAGCTATGCCAAGTCCGCTTTCGACCATGGACATTATCGCATAATCGTCCCATGTGGTGAATTTTACATTCGGGGTCAATCCGCAACGCTCGAAAATTTCCGTAAACTCCTTGTTTTTTCCACGCTTGAGCATTATAAACGGGTCATTGCACAATGCGGTCACGGGGAATTTGTTGCAGTCTGCCAGCGGATGATTTTCGGAAACAACAGCCATCAGTTCGTCCTGCTCAAGAAATATCGTTTCAAAATCATGGCGTGTCGGCAGCCGCAGAAATCCGCAATCCACCCTGCCTTCGGCGATCCAATCCTCAATTTCCGTGTAATCGCCGAGCAAAAGCTCATAGTCGATGCTCGGATAGTCGGCTTGAAATTTCTTTATGATATTCGGCAGCCAGTGGGTCGCAACGCTCGAAAAAACGCCTATTCTCACAATTCCCGACTGCAAGCCGTTCAGGTCGTCAACCTGTATTTGCAGCTTTTCATAGCTTTTGCATAGCTCCTGCGCAAGGGGAAGAATTTTTAATCCGTCGGAGGTCAGTCTCAAACCGCTTCGGTTTCGTTCAAGCAGCGTTATGCCCCATTCCTTTTCAATGTCGTTTATCATTCGGCTGATTCCCGACTGGGAGTAGCTTAGAATTTCCGCAGCCTTGGTGAAGCTGCCGTATTCAACGGTCTTGATAAGAGCCATATATTTTAAAATATTTGCGTCCATTTTACACCTCTGTATCTGATTTTGTAATGTATAGCATAATAAATATTCGCTTTTCAAATGCTAAAATCAATGATATACTTTATTTCGATACAAGTCAAGAGAGGATCGATAAAATGTTTTATGTAAGCGATATCCAAACAACCGCACCGGCGGAATTTAAAACCGAGCTTCAAAAGAAGGTGTACAGGACGCTCGACAGCCTTGAAATACCGTATGAAAGGGTTAACACAGACGAAGCGATAACAATGGACGACTGCATTCTGATTGATGAAAAGCTTCATATGAAAATGGTTAAAACGCTTTTTCTTTGTAACCGTCAACAGACGCTTTTCTATCTTTTCATCACTCTCGGCGATAAACCGTTTCGTTCAAAGGATTTCAGCGCAGCTCTCGGGATTTCAAGAGTTTCATTTGCGCCTGCCGAGATGATGGATAAAATGCTCGGCACGAAAATCGGAGCGGCGACTGTTTTCAGTGCGCTTTTATCCTCGGCAGAGGATGTGCAGATAGTTTTCGACCGTGATGTTCTTGACAGTGAGTTTTACGGCTGCAGCGACGGAACGACTACGGGATACATGAAAATCAAAATGGACGATATTATAAATAAGGTTCTTCGTTTTGCGAAGAGAAGCCACAGTGTTGTTGAGGTGTAATCATGAGTCTTTATCAAAACAGAATTGTAGTTAAGGTCGGAACATCAACGCTGACAAATGACCTCGGCAAAAGCGATTTGCGTTCTTTCGACAGGATTGCCTGCGTGCTTTCCGATATTCACAACATGGGATATGATGTTATTCTCGTTTCGTCGGGGGCGATCGCCGTCGGCTCTCATAAATTGAAAATGGCAAGTCGCCCGACAAGCATGAAAATGAAGCAGGCTGCTGCCGCAGTCGGACAATGCAGAATTATGTTTCTCTATGATAAATTCTTCAGCGACTATGACAAAACAACGGCGCAGATTCTGCTCAATGCCGAGGATATCGAGCAGGAGGAGAAAAAGGAAAATCTGATAAACACCTTCGATACTCTGCTTGAAATGGGAGCTATCCCGATAGTTAACGAAAATGATTCGGTCAGCTACACCGAGATCGAATCGACCGAACGGCTTTTCGGCGACAACGATATGCTTTCGGCGGTCGTTGCCGTACTTTGCAAGGCGAAGCGGCTTATCATTCTTTCCGACATTGACGGTCTTTACGAAAGCGATCCCAGATTGCACCCGGAGGCAAAGCTGATTGAAAAAATCGAGCAAATCGACGAGGAAATATATGCTGCTGCCGGCGGCGCAGGCTCACGCAGAGGAACGGGCGGAATGAAAACCAAGCTCCAAGCGGCGAAGCTTGCGACCTCAAACGGAACGGACACGGTGATAACGAACGGAAAGCGTCCCGAAGCGATATACGACATAGTGAACGGTAAAAAGGCAGGCACTCTTTTTGTCGGCAAAAGATGAGAAAAGGCTATAAATCACATCATAAAGCGTGATTTATAGCCTTTTTAAAATTTTTAGCTTATGAGATTATATCTCGGGGATAACAACCTCAACCTCTTTGCCAAGCTCGGCAGACTTAACGATATGGTCGATAATAGCCTGATTGTAGATGATCTGGCTTGACGGGATCGGAGCCGATTCTCCGTTTGCGATAGCGTCGAGGAACGAACGGCACTTCTTGTAGAAAAGACCCTTGCCCTTGTTCTCAAGGAGAGGAATAACCGTCTGAACCTGCTCGCCGGCAACATCGTGGTAAACGGTCATCGGACCTGACATCTCGCCATTCCAGCAGTCGGTTGACGGGATTCTGAGAGCGCCCTCTGTGCCGAAGATGATGGTGTCGCCCGGTGTGTCGGGATGCATAGCCCATGCAATACGGAAGTCGAGAATGATTCCGCCGTCAAGACGAACAAATGCCGCTGCGAAGTCCTCAACATTGAATCTTGCTGCGTCTGTCGGGTTGTTATACTTCGGGTTTGTTCCGAAGAAGTTAGATGTGTAGCCCGTAACGGTGAGGGGCTTCGGATAACCGATAGCGTTAAGAACAACATCAAGAGAATAGCAGCCGATATCGCCCATTGCGCCGATACCTGCGGTTTTCTTCTCGATGAAAGTGCTGTTCGGAATACCGCGACGGCGGCCGCCGCCTGTCTGAATGTAGTAGATTTTGCCAAGCTCGCCGGACTGAACGATTTTCTTGACCATCTTCATGTTCTCGTCGCCACGGGGCTGGAAGCCGATTGAAAGGAGCTTTCCGCTCTCCTTCTCCGCTTTGCAGATCTCAACTGCTTCCTCTGTTGTAACGCACATCGGCTTCTCAAGAAGAACATTAACGCCGTGCTTGAGAGAGTAAATAGTACACTCGGCATGGGTCATGTTGTATGTGCAAACGCTTACGGCGTCAAGGTCAGGCTCGTTGTCGATAAGCTCCTCGTGATTCTTGTAAAAATGCACATTGTCAAGGCGTCCGTCCTTGTTATATTTTGCGGCAAACTTCTCGGCCTTGCCCGGAATGAGGTCTGCCATTGCGACGATATCAACATCGTCCATATCAAGATAGCTCTCAACATGAGCCTCTGCGATCCAGCCTGTGCCGATGATGCCTACCTTGAATCTTCTGCCCGTTGAGACTTTTTCCTCCTCAACGGCCTGGGTGAATTGGTTCAATACTGCGTCAGACATGATAAATCTCCTTTATTTGTTAATTTCTTTAATATAATCAATGCTCATTTTTGCGCACTCAAGCGGAGTCTTGTCCAGAGCGGGCTGATCCTGCTCGACAACTACCCATGATGTGCCGGCTTTCTTGCAGGCTTCGAGAATTTCGGGGAAATTCTGAACGCCGTAGCCGCAGGGACGGAAACCGAACGCTTCCTCCTCCTCGGCGTCCTGTGCGCCGTCGTCAATGCCGATGAGCTGATAAAGCTTTGCCGGCTTGCCCTTGCCGCTCATGTGGAAATCCTTGAGGTGAACAACGGGTGCTCTGCCCGAATATTTTTCAACATACTTCGCCGGATCTTCGCCGCCGACATTGACCCAACAGGTGTCAAGCTCGGTCTGAAGCTCGTCGGGAGTGAGCGTTGAATAGAGAAGATCGAGTCCGTAAACATCGCCGACCTTCTTGAACTCAAAGTCGTGGTTATGATAAAGGAAGGTGATGCCGTATTTCTTTCCGATAGCGGCAAAACGCTTGATTCCCTCAACCGTGTCGTCGAAAAGCTCCGCTCCGGGGCGTCTTTCCTCAACGGCATACGGAAGCGCAATGTACTTACAGCCGATCTCGGCGTAGGTTGCAATCGTCTTTTCGGGGTTTGCGTCAAGCTCATCATACGGAACATGAGCGGAAATCGGATCAACACCGACCTCGGCGCAAATCTTTTTGACCTCCTCTGCCGATTTGTCAAAAAGTCCTGCGAACTCGACTCCGTCGTAGCCCATATCCTTAACCTTTTTTATTGTACCCGCAAAATCCTCCGCCATAGCGTCACGGACGGAGTAAAGCTGCAAAGCAACAGGAAAACTCATAGAAAAAACCTCCTAAGATGTGTTTTGTTTATTCTATCATATTGAATTGCTTATTGCAATGATTTTTTTGGTTAATTCAATTATTTTTCTTCCTTTTTCTTATGAAAAAGAATTTTGTCAACGGGGAAATAAATGAAAAACTGAATCGCCGAGCAAGCCATTGTTGAAATATTTGCCGCAAGCTGAGCGGACAGTCCGAATGAGCCGATGAGCCAGCCTTGAATCGTCGGGGCAAGCCATGCCGAGAAGCAGATGAGCGCAACCGTAAAAACAATATAAATCGGAAGCGTGATCGCAATGTTGCTCGATGAGCCGAAGGTCTTTTCGCGGTTGACGAAAAATGCGACGATCTGCGCAAGAATATTTGCGATATTAAACGCAATGAAGTAGCCGAAGCCCTTGCCCTCGCCGACATAGTCGAAAACAAACCATGTGAAATCCTGATTCATTACCGCCTTGATCTGCGGCAAAAGCATGATAAGGTTAAGCGAGGCAAACTGAACGATGCACGCCAAAAGGCTGACAACGATGAACTTGACGAACTGCCAAAGGGTGACGATGCCCGAGCCTTTCTTCTCTGCGGTTTTATCAATGTTTTTTAATCCCATAATGCAACTTCCTTTCATGTGGCTGAAAAATACCGCTGACAGTCGATTCCGCCGTAGGCGTACCTTTTCTGTCAGCGGTAAGCTTAGTATACCATCTGTTGAGAATTATTTCAATAGCATAGCGTTATTTTACGGGTATCATAAGCATTATCTTTTCACCGATCTCCTCCGAGGTCAGCTCGTTTTCACTCATGATGTCCTCAACGGTCGTGTTGTATTTTCTCGCAATGTCCCAGACCTTTTCGCCGCCGTTGCAAAATCGGATAACGAGCGACGAATGCTTCTTTTTCGGCTCGGTATTCTCTGAGGCTTTGAGGTCAACGAGCGTTCGGCATTCGCAGGTTTCTTTTATCTGCGCAGATATGCTCAGCTCCGCCTTAAACTCAGCTCTTCCGTCACCGGTCAGCGAGCAGGTGTAGCCGGTCGGGAAAAGCTTCGGATCGCAGCAAAGCCTTCCGCCGTTGGCGTCAACGGAGCGTGAATATTCAAACGAGGCCTCTCTTTCGCAGAATGTCGGCGTTCCCTCGCCGTCGATGAGGATAAATTTCAAAGGAATTTTCCCCTTGAGAGTCATTTTGCCTGAGTCGAAGCGGCATTGAGCCTCGGGCGACTGAGCGATGGCGGCATAGATTCTTTGCGGATTCATCGAGGAAAGGTCAATGCTTTCACGGCACATAACGGTGTCGTTCAGGCTCTGCAAAACCTGCGTAAAGGATGAGGCTTTGTATTTTGCGTCCGTCTCCCTTTGGGTTGAATAGGAGTCGGTTATGACGCAAATGTCCTCTGCACGGTAAGCCGTCACAACGGCGCAGATGTCGCAAGCGAGATTGAGATATTTATATTCGCCGTCGTTATCGGCTTTCGGCTCTGCCTGAACCTGGTCTATGTTGAAATCCACAATCACCCTGCTGCTGTCGTCAATGCTTTCGATATCGACTATCTCGCTGAATGGCAGGCTGTAATTCATGCAAATGCTTTCGCTTTCGCCGGCAGGGGAGCAGTACATGACCTTGATAACAGCATCTCCCTTGAGAAGAATTTTTCCCTTGATAATTTTCGTTTCGGTCAGAACGGGCGAGGCGCAGGCATAGAAAATTTTGCCGATCTCGCCGCTGTCAGCTTCCTCGGTTTGGGAAAGCTGAAATTTTTTCATAACGACGGCAAGGGCGTTGTCGACGCCTATCTTTTTCTTTTTAAGCTGGATACCGTCCCCTTCGGCGTCAGTTATAACGGAATCATTTTTTATGCCGATGATTTTGAACCTTATGCTCACAACGCCGTGAATATCTATTCGCTTCTTGCTGACAGCGCGGCAGTTTGCGTATTCGGTTTTCACCGAGGTGCAAAGTGTTGCGCCGTCATAGGCTTGAGAAAGCTCGGCGAATTTCGAGAAAGGATAGTCCTGCTCGTAGCAATAGATACCGTTCTTGTCATCGGCATAAAGTATGCGGATTTTAGCGTTTCCGTCAACGGTGGCACGGTCGCCGGATATCTTTGAATTTGTGATGCTGTTTGTTACGCTGCATCTGAGGATTCGCATTATATCCGGACAGTAATCGGGCAATGAAATGTCGCAGTCAATGCCCTGCTCGGCAAAATTATCGTAAAGTATCTCCGCCGTACCTATCTCGGTCTTTGTCAGTTCGATGCTCATATAATCAACCTCTCTTTTTCGGCGATACCGCACAATTGGAGCGTGCGAATTGCCGTAAGCTCACTTGATTATATGACGAGGGACGGACAAATATGAATTTTCGGCGAATTTCTTAGGCGAGAATCAATGACCAGCCCTTTTGGGTTACCTTGTTTTGAGCCGATGCTTTTTCGTCCGCAGTCGGGTAGTTGTTATCAAAGGCATATTTAGACAGGGTAACGGTTTTTTCCTGAACCGAGGCAAGCCCGTCAAAAAGACTTTCCATACTCTCTTTTGTCAGCGATTGACACGAGGCGAGCGACAAATCCTTGGAAACAGTCTCCTTGGCGAAGCGAAGCTTTTGCAGAACGGAGCAGCCCTCGAAGGTTTCCGATAACGAGTTCGCCAAGGTAAAGTTCAGCTCGCAATCTATTTCCCTCAGAGCAATGCAGCCGTAAAATGTCTGAGTCCAATCCTGAACCTTTTCACTTTTGCCGATCGTGATTTTTTCCAGCGAGGTGTCGCCGTAAAAAGACTGCTTGGCGTTGATGCAGCTTGTTAAATCGCCGAGCGTGACCTCTCTGAGCGAGAGCGAATTTGAAAAGCAATTTATGATCGTCGTTATTTTATCCGTGTTGCGCAGCTCGATTTTGCGCAGGGATTTTTTCTGCGAAAACATCGAAGAAAGAGATGTTGCCGAGGTCAGGTCAAGACCTATTTCACTGACATTGCCGTCAAAATTGCCCGTTGACAAAATCGACATGCTCTTTGTGTTGAAAAAAGGCAGGCTGTATTCCTTTGTGCCGCCCGTCCACGGAGCAAAATTGCTTCTCGTCTTGTCCGCCATTGCCGCATCGACAAGATCCCAGTTGTCTGCCTTAATTTTTGCGGCGGCGAGGTTCTTGTCGGCTTCGGCGAGTGCGGCGTTGAGACGATTGATCTCCACGGCGTGCTCTTGTCTGATTTTGGCGATTTCGTCGTTCTTGCTTTTTTCGACATTTTTCGTGTTCTCGTTGGCGTCGGTTATCTTTGTACCCATTTCAACAAGCTTCTTTTCGCAGTCACGCTTGATCGAGCTGATCTCGTCCTCGTATTTTTTGTAAGCCTCGGAAAGACTCTCCTGCTTGAATTTGTCAAAAAGGGTTTCGCTTGCCGAAAAGGTTTTGCAGTCGTCTGGCAAAAGTGACGAAGCGACACGGATATCGACCTTGCCTGCCGTGAGCACCGTTGAGCCGTCGTATCCTATGACGGAAAGCTCAAAATCGCTGTCAACCGTCAGCACCTCCCACGGCACGGTTGCCGATGAGCTTTTTATCTCGATGATGTAATATTTGTTCTGCGCCGTTCTGAAAATTGCCGCCTTGGCGTCAAAAATTCTCCAGCTTGCGTCAAAATAAAAACGGAACGAAACCGTTTCGTTTGCGTTTGCGGCAACAGCAATCTTGTCTGCGCCGAAAATTTGCTGCTTTTCGACCCTTAAATCGTAATTAACCATTTCATATCTCCTCTGCCTCCCTATAGCATCATATCTATTATAGCGAACATTTGTTCGTTTTGTCAACAGTAAATTTTTACTTTACAATATAAATTTGATAATGTATAATATTTACATTCATATTGAAAAGAAGGTTTATTATGGAAATGGTTAAATTATCCCCATTTGTTGCCGACAACATCTGGGGCGGAACAAGACTTATCACGGAATACGGAATCAAAACCGATAAAGACCCTGCCGCCGAAGCATGGGTGCTCTCGTGCCACCCTGCCGGATCGTCAACGGTTCTCAACGGCAAATATGAGGGAAAGACCTTGCAAGAGGTTTACCTCGCCGACAAGAGCATCTGCGGCACAAAGGGCGAAAAATATGAATTTTTCCCGCTGCTTATAAAGTTTATTGACGCCAAAAGAGATCTTTCGATTCAGGTTCACCCCGATGACGAATACGCAATGAGGGTCGAGGGCGAATTCGGAAAGACCGAGGCATGGTATATTCTCGACTGTGAGCCGGACGCAGAGCTTATTCTCGGTTTCAACCGTAATGTTACGGTTGAGGAGTTCAAAAAAGCCGCTCAAAGCGACGCAATGATGGATATCTGCAACAGAGTCAAGGTCAAAAAGGGCGATGTTTTCTTCATCGAATCGGGCACAATGCACGCAATATGCAAGGGCATACTTCTTGCCGAGGTTCAGCAGAATTCCAACACGACCTACAGAATTTACGATTACGGCCGCCTCGGAAAGGACGGCAAGCTCCGTGAGCTTCATGTTGATAAGGCTGCCGATGTTACAAAGCTTTGCCCTCCGTCAATTCCGGATTCGTCAAAGCGTGAGGTTGAAAATTTTGACAACGCAAGCAGGAGTAAGCTCACCTCATGCGAGCTTTTTACCATGTATGAGCTGAGCGTTGACGGCGAGTATTCCTCGGTTTGCGACGAGCAGTCGTTTGTTTCGCTGCTGTGCCTTGAGGGCAACGCCGAGATTGAATGCGGCGGCGAAAAGCTCACGGCAAAGAAAGGCGAAAGTATTTTCATTCCGGCAGGCAAAGGCAAGTTCACAATCAGCGGAAGCGTAAAAATGCTTGAAACAAGGCTTTGAGAATAAAGATAAAGAGAGTGAATGATTACAAAACCATATCCTAAACCGTATGCGGAAAAAACCCTGAAAAGTAAATACAAGCTGCTTGGACTTCCGGACGAGACGATAGTTCTTTTGCACAGGTATTTTGATGCGTTTTCGGAATTCTATCATCTTTTGTCGTTGAGAAATGCATACAAGATTATCTCGGAACAGAATTCGAATTTGCTCTCTTTTGAGGATTTTATATCCTTTTCGGAAATAGTTCGCCGTGAACAACATTTATACTTCATTGACAGCGAAAACGACTGGGAGGGAAATGAAGTTGACCCCCAAAAGCGTTATATAATCACAGAGTATCTTCTTGTTATTGACATAAACGACTATTATATGATGAAACATGCTCAAGAAGGAAAACCGCTATACATTCCGCCGAAAGACGAGCTGCTTAAATACGAGGACATTTTCTATTATGAGAAAACACCTCAAGCTCTGGCAATGAAGGAATTTTTTAAAAAGCGCTGCCATTTAACCGACCGTGAAAGTGAGAACATACTGCTTGATATACTCACTGAATTGCGATTTCCCGATTCAAGCATGGATGCTGTTTTTGATGTTATCGAAATGTGCGGAATTAAATTTACAAAACCCATGGCAAAGGATTTTGTAGAAAAATGCACTCTTTGGAACAATAATATCCGTATGCCCGCAAACAGAGGATTTACTCCTGTTGAACTTGGCAAGTTGTACAGGCCTAACTCTGAACCGCTTCCGTTTTCACGCCCCGATTATTCGACAAAACAGGACAAAGAGGAATCTTCACGGAATAAAAAAATAAGCCAAATCATAAATTCCGATTTATCATCGAGTGAAAAACCGGCGATGCTGAACATGATATCCGCAAGTGAGAAAAAGCCTATTTCAAAGAATGCACCGTGTCCGTGCGGCTCGGGGAAAAAATACAAACGCTGCTGCGGCAAAGAAATTAACTGAAAAAATCATAAAAAGCTGCCCCGAAAATCTCGGAGCAGCTTTTTGATGTTGGTGGATTTTAAACGAACAGCAGTGCTGCGCATATTGCAGCGATAATGCCGATGATATGACCGATAATTTTGATATCCGTTATTTTTTCTTCCATTTCAATAAGAGCGCCGAGTTCGCAATTACAAGCACAGAGCCTGCATTGTGAACCAGTGCGCCGACCACGGGGCTCAATGTTCCGACGATCGCCAAAGCAATAGCAATGAAATTCAGCGTCATGGAAAAGGTCATGTTCAGCTTGATGGCTGTCATCATCCGCTTAGACAGTGCCACAAGATGCGGCAGCTCCTTGACCTCGTCGTCTACCAGTGCAATATCTGCCGCATCAACGGCGATGTCGCTGCCTACGCCGCCCATGGCAATTCCGACATCTGCCTTTTTGAGAGCCGGGGCGTCGTTCACTCCGTCGCCTATCATGCACACGGGCATTCCCTTGATTTGATATTCGTTGATATAGTTTAACTTGTTTTCCGGCAGGCAGTTTGCGTGAACCTCGCCGATGTGCAATTTATCCGCAATAGTTTTGGCTGCGGCTTTGTGGTCGCCGGTAAGAAGCACCGGCTGTACGCCCAAATCGGATAAAGTGGCAATGGTGTCTGCGCTTTCCCTTCGTAATGTGTCGGAAAGCGCAAGGAAGCCGACAAATATGCCGTCTGCCGCCACATAAATCACCGTGCAGCCCTGTCTGACATAGTCGTCGATAATTGGCACAAAGTCGATTGCAACGCCGTGTTCATGCAGCAGCTCGGGGTTGCCGGCAAGAATGATTTTGCCCTCTGCGACAGCACGCACGCCGCGTCCGGGAATCATCTGAAAGTCATTGATCTTGATCAATGTATTTCTGCCCTTTTTATAGCAGCTCACGATTGCTTTTCCCAACGGATGCTCCGAGAGCTGCTCGGCGGAGGCAGCCAGCCGATATATTTCGTCCTTATTCAATCCTTTTGAAACGCTCTCTGCCGCAACGACCTCCGGGGAGCCGTAGGTCAGGGTGCCGGTTTTATCAAAAGCGATGATTTTAGCCTTGGCAAGCCGTTCCAGTGCATCTCCCTCTCGGACGAGAAAGCCGTGCTTTGTGGCATTGCCGATGGCTGCCATGATGGCGGTGGGGGTTGCCAACACCAAGGCACAGGGGCAGAACACAACGAGAATTGTTACCGCTCGGATAATCTGCCCTGAAATAAGCCAGGTCAGTGCCGCAGCGGAAAGCGCAATTACCACGATCCATGTTGCCCAGCGGTCGGCAAGACCGACGATTTTTGCCTTGCCTGCATCTGCTGACTGCACAAGCCGTATCATTCGCTGAATGGAGCTATCCTCGCCGACCTTTGTTGCCTCCATTTCAAAAGCACCGAACTGGTTGACCGCACCGCTGGACACTGCATCGCCAACGGTTTTGTCCACGGGGAGGGATTCGCCGGTCATGACCGCCTGATTGATCGAGGTTTGACCGGAAAGTATAATCCCGTCCACAGGAACGCTCTCGCCGGGAAGCACACGAATACGATTGCCGACCTTGACCTGCTCGGCGGGGATAATCTCCTCTTTGCCGTTTCGCAGAACCCGTGCTGTTTGCGGCGTCAGGTGCACCAGCTTTTCGATACCTGCTCTGGCTTTTGCGACGGTCAATTCTTCAAGCAATGCGCCGAGCTGCATGATGAAAGCCACTTCGCCGGCGGCAAAGGTTTCACCGATGCAGACGGACGCAATCAGTGCCAAAGAAACCAGAACATCAGCCTTGATGTCAAAGGCAGTAACCAAGCCGATTATCGCCTCCAAAACGATAGGCAAGCCGCACAGAACGATTGCAATCCATGCCATATCAAAGGGGAACGGCTGAAATTTCAATAGGCTGCAAACAACGGCGATTCCGGAAATTACAAGCAATGTGATGTCCTTCTTGACGCCGCCAAGCTCCAAAATGTGTTCTAATCTTTCTATAGCTCGTTTCATAGATAAATCTCCTTTCTATACCGTACGGGGTATATGTATATTATACATATAGGGGTATAGGTTGTCAAGGGGCAAAAGAAAAAGCCGACTCCAAAAAGGTCGGCTCGTTAAAAAAGGGTAGGCTATGCTCTGCAAAAAGAAAAAGTCGGTCCGATAAGGGCCGGCTTTTTGTCGATTATTTACTGCATATTTGCGAATCGCTCCACGGCTTTTGTGAAGCTGTCGATGGTTTTTTCCGCATCGCCGTGTTCAATGCCGTCTCGGACGCAATGCTTGATATGTCCCTCAAGGACAACCTTGCCGCATCCGTTCAAAGCGGATTTTGCGGCGTTGATCTGCGACAGAACATCCTCACATGGCACATCCTCGTCCACCATTCGGTCGATCGCCTGCACCTGCCCGATGATTTTTTTCAAACGACGGTGCAGATTTTCCGCATCCATACACTGTTTCATAGATTTATCCTCCATACTGTAAGGGGTATGAGCTTATTATACATTTGTATGCATTTTTTGTCAAATTAAATTAAAGCAATACCCGTTGACGATTATTTTTTCGCCGCTTCTTTAAGCTTTGGGGTGATGCCGCATTTGAGTGCATTCGGGAGCTGCGCTTCGGCTTCCTCCCTTGTGATTTCGCCTGCGTTGTATCTCGCCATGACCTGAACATCCTTGTCCCTGAGCTTGTAGAAAAGATAGATAACCGAGGTAATTATAAGTCCGACAGTCGGAACAAGTATATATGTTACCCAAAGTCCGTTGAGAGCCGTTGAGCTTTGCACAATGTGCAGCCGCTCAATGTCGGCAAAGCTCTCGGCTTCGATCTTTGTCCAGTCGAAGAATGCAAGGATTGCAAGTCCGAGCGACGAGGCGACGGCAGCGGCAATTTTTGTTGTGAATGTCTGAATCGAGAATGTGATTCCCTTGGCGTCGACTCCGGTTTTGTATCGGCCGTATTCCGCACAGTCTGGGGTGAACATAAAGCCGAGCGTACCCGTAACGCTGGTGAAGATGCCTCTGATGACCGTCAGCGCAATGAAAAGCGGTTTATTCTGCCAGCCGATGAAATACATTGCCAGTCCGAGAACCGCCGCAACGGTATTGCAGATGAAAAACAGCTTGAATTTATCAAATCTTTTGGTAATAACGGGAATGAGCAACGCCGCAATAACGGACGGCACAACGCCGAGGATTCCGAGAATAATATTGAAATTTGCGCTGCCGAAAAGATAGTAGGATACGAACAGCGCAAGCGAATTGTTCGTCATCAATCCGTTTGCAAAAAGATATCCGAGATAATATATAAGCAGATATTTGTTGTGCGCAAGGTAGATCAACATTCTCTTGATCGAGAAAGCCTCCTCCTCAAGCTCGCCGTGGTAATTTCTCTCCTTACCGGCGAAGCAAAGCGGAATCATAAAGAGAAGACCGAGGACGGAAAGAAGAATAACGGTAGGACTGAAGCTCATTCCGACCTTTTCGCTGACAAGCAGCGTGCAAAGCAAGCCCGATATGCCCATTCCTGCGCTGCTGAACAGCCTGCCGATGGACATAAGCGTATTGCGCTCATTGATGTTGTCGGTCATCGTTGTTACCATGCCGTAAATCGGCACATCGCAAACCGTGTAGCTCGAATCCCAAAGCAGATAAGCGAGCATAAACCAGATGAGCTTGCCTGTTTGCGCCATTCCGCTCGGAATGATGAACAGCAGCACCGTCGTAATCGGCACAAGTCCGACGGATAATCGAATCCAAGGCATACATTTTTGGTTGTTTTTAAATTTTATCTTGTCAAAAATTATGCCGAACATAGGGTCGTTCACGGCGTCCCAAACCTTGACGATCAGCGTAACCACGGCAATTTTACCGAGGTCGATGCCGTTCATCATCAGGTAGGTTGCCATGAATGTTGTTACAACATTGTAAAAAATATTCTGACCGATGAAGTAGGTCCAATAGCTCACACGCTCGCCGAGCCTTGTAGTGTAATCGGCAGGCGCGATTAGCTCTTTAAGCTTCATATTGCGTCCCCCTTTTTGACTGAATTGCTAAAAAAGCACCGGCAGACGCTCCACCGGTGCTTTGTTTGACAATCAGAAACCTCTAACGGCTCTTACAACCTTTTCGCAGTCCTTTGCGTCCATGATTTTCGGAACGGGATAGAGCGGATTGCCCTCTCTGAGCGCACGCTCAACGATGGTCGGGATATCCTCGTCCTTGATGAAATCAAAGTGCTCGGGAATGTTCATGTTCTTGTTCATTTCTTTGATTGCGTCGATGAAGTTCATGGCCTTGTCCGCCTGTGAATATCCTTCAATGCCCACAAGCTCTGCAAGCTTTGCGAGCTTTGCGTAAGCGGTGTCGCCGTAATATTCAAGAACATGCGGAAGAATAACGGCGTTTGCAAGACCGTGCGGCGTGCCGTAGATACCGCCGAGGTTGTGAGCGATTGCATGAACATAGCCTACATAGGCTCTTGTGAATGCCATTCCGGCATAATATGAAGCAACGAGCATATTCTCACGAGCCTTGAGGTTCTTGCCGTCGTTATATGCCGTTTCGAGGTTCTCAAAAATGAGCTTTGTCGCTTTCTCGGCAAAGTCGTCGGTAGATTTAACTCCGCTCAGACCGATATAAGCCTCAACGGCATGGGTGAGAGCGTCCATACCCGTTGTCGAAGTGATCTTCTGCGGAAGTCCCGTTGTAAGCTCCGGATCGAGAACAGCATACTTCGGGCGAAGCTTCGGGTCGTTGATGGCATATTTTTCATGAGTTTGCATATTTGTAACAACAGCGGCAAGGGTCGTTTCCGAGCCTGTGCCTGCGGTTGTCGGAACAGCGAAGAACGGCGGAAGCTTATGCCTTATCTTCAGTTCGCCTCTCATCTGAGAAACGGTCTGGTTCGGGTTCATAACTCTTGCGCCAGCTGCCTTTGCGCAGTCCATCGGAGAACCGCCGCCGAATGCAATGATGCCCTCGCAGCCGTTCTTGAGATAAAGCCTGCGAGCTTCCTCGATGTTTTCGATTGACGGATTCGGCTGAACTCCGTCATAAACAGTGTATTTGATTCCCTGAGCGTCAAGCTGCTCAAAAAGACCTGCAAGCAGGTTGAGCCCCATGAGTCCCTTATCCGTAACGACAAGGACGCTTGAAATGCCCTTGGACTTTACGAGTGCCGGAAGCTCCTTAACGGCGCCGGGACCCTTGAGAAGCTCAGGCTCCGACCAGTCGAAGAAGCACTCGGCAACCATAAAGGTTTTCTGATATGCTCTGTAAAAAGCTTTTTTTGCCATATCTGCCATAAAAAAGACCTCTTTTCAATTTAATAGATTTATTTTACCAAATATAACCATACTTTTACAAGAGGTTAACGCAATATTTTTAAAAAATATTTGATTTTTCAACCGTTTTTTCCCATTCCTCGGCAATGAGCATATGACCTGCTATTGACGGGTGCGTCCCGTCCCACAGAAAATACTCGGTTTTTGACCTTGAAATCTTCTCGGAGAACTTATCATAAAGCGGAACAAAAACATCTGCCGAGCTTTCGGCAACTCGTTTCGCCGCCGCTCTCGTCAGCTGAATTGCAGCGGATTTGTAATCCATTGCTTCCTGCGTTTCACCTCTGTCGGGTCTGCCGTAATCGACCTCGCACTCAACATGCGGCGTGTAGCGATAGGATAAATCGTCCTTTGAAAGAGGAAAATAAAATGGTTCACAAACGATTATTTTTACTTGCGGCAGAGCGTTTTTTGTTAGCTCTATCATCTCAGCAAGGTTTTTTTCGTAAGTCTTTTCAACCTCTTTGAGTGAAAGCCCGTTTAAGAAGCCGAAAAGCCCGTCGTTTGTTCCGACAAGAATACTGAGCACCGTCGGGGCATTGTCGATAATGTCCTCCTGCCATGTTTCGAGCAGCCTTGCCGTCGTTGCACCCGAATAGCCCTTGTTGATAAACCTCGGTCTGCGCTTGGAGTTTTCGTAAGCTGCTTTCGCCGCAAGAATAAATTGATATCCGTGACCCATGATGTGGTTGCAGTCCATTTTTCTTCCACGGTTACCGTCGGTTATCGAATCTCCCGAGAAAATGACAATATCGTTGCTGTCAAGATTCATTATTTCTTCAGCCTCGTTTCAAAGCAGAGCCAGCCGCAGCTTTCGTGTCTGCCGACAACCTCAAAGCCGTATTTTTCAAAAGCGTCAAGAACATCCTGTTCCCTCGTGTCAATAATTCCCGAGGTGATATAAATTCCGTCGTCCTTCAGGAAATTGCCGACATCCTTTGTGAACATCACGATGATATCTGCAACGATATTCGCAACGACAACATCGTATTTGCCGCTGACCTTATCCGTCAGATTGCCTTGAAGCACGGTGAATTTCGGTTCTGTGAATCCGTTCATTTCGCCGTTTTCCCTTGCCGTCTTGACCGCAAGCTCGTCAATGTCAACCCCTGTTGCGCTCTTTGCGCCGAGAAGAAGCCCGGCAATGCCGAGGATGCCGCTGCCGCAGCCGATGTCGAGCAGCTCGGTGTCGGGCGTGATGTGATTCTCCAAGGTTTCAAGGCAAAGCCGAGTTGTGTCGTGTCCGCCGCTGCCGAAGGCAAGACCCGGTTCGATATCGAGCACTTTTCTGCCCTGAGGGTCGTAATTGTCGTCCCAAACGGGGCGAATCAGCAGTCTTTTGCCGACGGGCATCGGCTTGAAATATTCCTTCCAGTTGTTCTCCCAATCCTGATTGCGGCAAACGCTGAGGTCTATCTCGTGCTTTATACCCTCCGCATTGTATCGCTCCGAAAGAAAAGCGACCGCTTCGGCAGGGCTTTCCTCCGGTGAGATATAAACATGGATTGCCGCCTTGCTCCTGTCCTTTTTAAGCAGATCCTCGTCGATAAGGTCGATATGGGCAATTTCCCATGCCGCCTGTTCGAGGTCGCTGTAATCCTCAATATAAATGCCGTAGGGAACGACCATCTGAGCGATGTTGCCCGCCGTTTCCACATCCTTTGAGTCAATGTGAATTTTAACTTCTGTCCAGTCCATAAAATCTCCTCTTATTTTATCCAGCCTATGCCGTTTTTGATAAGCTCGGGAATGTTTACGATCGCCTTGAAAAGCACGCTTGAAATCGTTTTGATCGCCGTCAGGATATATTCGCTGAGGTTAAAGACCTCCGTTTGCTTGCTTTCAAGCGGCTTGACTTCGTTGAGATCAACCGTATAGGCAAGCTTTGTTCTGACCGCCGCATGGTCGGAAAGATGTCCGTCCCATGAGATTTCATCGCAGTCAAAGCCGTCGTAGACCGCTTCGAGCAATTCAAATGAAACGCCTGCGCCGTCACGGAAATAAACATGGTCGAGAGTGTCCCAGACCCTTGGATAATCGCAGCCGTAACGGGCGTACATCTCGCCGTATGTAAAATCGTAATTGCCGCCGTTGTTGTATTCGACCCATGCGTCCTTGAAGCCGTGGCCGATGAAATTGTCAAGAAGCTTTTGGCAAAGATCAATTTTGTATTGACCGTTTTTATAGCCCTCACGGAAAACGGAATAGTTGGTGTTGAAATCGCCGGTCAATATGACGGCTCTGTCCGTTCCCGAATGCTCCTCAACAAGCTCGATAAGCTGGTCAAACTGGTCGGCCTTGGCAAGCATTGAGTTTTCATCCTCCCATGCGTCAGCATGGATATTGTAAACATCAATGAAAACTCCCTCGGAAATCTCGACCGTGCAATAAAGTATGCCCTTCGGCGTCAGCTCGTCCGAGCCGCAGTCATAAACGCCGTAGGCCGTTCTCCACGGAACTCTGCCGACATTGTAAATCGGATATTTTGAGAAAAGGTTAAGTCCGTCGCCGACGGCAACTCCGCCGCTCGTCAGCGTTGCGCAGTCCATGTCAAGATTTTTTTCAAGAATCGCGTGGAGGTTAAAATCCTCCTGCACGCTGAGAAGATCGCAGCCCGATGCGTTGATCTGCTGCGCTATAAGCTTTGTTGCCTTGATCGGGTCACGCTTGGTCGAAGAAAAAGCGGCAGGGATAGGAATCCCGTCAACATTGAACGAAACAAGGCTGAGCGTGCCCGTTACCGTATTATCGTCCTCGGCAAAGGTGAACGAGGCGCAGCCGACGAAAAGAACGATCGTCAGTAAAATGCTGATAATTTTTTTCATAAAAATCTCCATTCTGCCGCTAAAGCGTCAGCACAAATAGAAATGAAAGTG
>CAVJIV010000003.1:0-75735 GCA_963649715.1 bacterium
CACTTTCATTTCTATTTGTGCTGACGCTTTAGCGGCAGAATGGAGATTTTTATGAAAATCAAGAAAGCTATAATCCCCGCCGCAGGACTCGGAACGAGAGTTCTGCCCGCATCAAAGGCTGTTCCCAAGGAGATGCTCAACATTGTTGACAAGCCGGCTATCCAATACATCGTTGAGGAAGCCGCAGCGGCAGGAATTGAGGATATCCTCATAATCACGAACAGAGGCAAGGGCGTTATTGAGGATCATTTCGACCACAGCTACGAGCTTGAGGATAAGCTCGCAAAGAATCCGAGCAAGAAAAAGCTCTATGAGGATGTTCTTCACTGCTCCGAGATTGCCAATGTTTATTTCCTTCGTCAAAAGGAGACAAAAGGACTCGGTCACGCCATAATGTGCGCAAAGAGCTTCGTCGGCAACGAGCCTTTCGCAATTCTCTACGGCGACGATGTTATCATAAACAACGAATACCCCGTAACAAAGCAGCTTTGCGATGTTTTTGAAGCAACGGGCAAGGGCGTTGTAGGCGTTAAAGAGGTTCCGAGAAAGGATGTTCCGAAGTATTGCTCGCTTGATGTGACCCACCATGAGGACAACCCGAAGGTCATGGATGTTCACAACATCATCGAGAAGCCGACCGACGACCAGATAATGTCCTGCTATTCAATTCTCGGCCGTGTTGTTGCTCCGCCGCAGGTGTTTGACTACCTTGAAGAGGATCTTGCCAACACACCGGAGGGCGAAGAGCTTTATTTCACCGATACTCTCACCCGCTTGGGCAAGGAAAACAATCTGCTTGCGCTCGACTTTGACGGAATCAGATACGATATGGGCAACAAACTGGGCATCATGAAGGCTAACTGTGAGGTTGCGCTCGACCACGACGAGATCGGTGAGGACTTCAAAGCATATATCAAGGAGCTTGCAGCAAAGCTTTAAGGCATAAAAACAAAAAATCGCTCGAAGAACCTGACAATCATCAAGTTCTCCGAGCTTTTTTCATGCGTCATTTTGGCGGTGCTGCCTTCAGCAGACCGTGCCGAACAGCTTTTTGAAGAAGAAATAGAAAGCGTTGTAAATTTTAATGAAGAAATTATACTTCTCCCTTGCCGAGGTCATCGAAACCTGCGCTGAGCTTGCGTTGTATGCGATTGTGCCGCCCTCGGTCGAAAGTCCGACCGTTGAGCCGGAAAGAGTTCCCGCATTAGAGTAATCCCACGGTTCGAAGCCTGCGGCAATTGCCGGTGAATCGGGGTTCATCTCAAAATCAAAGTTGGCCGCATCACGGAACATCGGGTCGGCAACCGTCGGAGAATGAACATATCCTTTTCTGATCGCCGTTTCAAGGCTCATTGAGTCGGCTGCATTATCCGCCGTGCTCGCATAAAGCTCATCTTCTGCCGAAAGATCCCAGTAGATATTGTTTCTTTCCTCAAAGGCTTCGGTGTTGCGCATATATGACAGCACACGAGCCTTTTTGTCGGTAAGAAAGATATTGTTGTAAATATCGGCGGTCTTTTTTCCGCCGTCATCGGGTGTGCAGCGATCCGATGCAGAAACAATTCTCATTTGGGATTCTCCGCTGAGGGCAAAAATATTGTTTCTGACCGTATTGTATGAGCCGTAGTGCAGATGATATGCGTCGCTTCCGCAGGCATAGGCGAGATTTTTCTCAACGAGCATATACGACGAGCCTTCGTCAAGATAAATTCCCCAGCCGCCGTAGCCGCCCTCCTCCGGGTCGGCGCTCACATTGTGGACAACATTGCCGGAAACAACGGTGTTCGGCTGGTTGCCGAGCATATAAATTCCGCCCATATCGGAGAGCCAGCCCTGACCGATATTGTAAATGAGATTGTCGCAAACTCTGTTGTTATAGCTGACATTGTAGGCATAGCCCCAGACCCAGCCGACAGAAATCGCCGTGTAATATCCGTCGTGAATTTCGTTGTGGGTTATGTTGACGGAATTTGCATGGATAATGAGAACCGCAACTGCATTGAAATAGGTTCTGCCGTATTCGGAGATTTTATTGTTGGTGACGGTGATGTTTTTCGTAACCTTCGGGTCGTTGACATCAATGTTTTCACCGCGAACATACACAGCCTGTGCGCCGATATTATTGAAAAGGCAGCTTTCAATCGAAGCGTTCCGAACACTGCTGCCAAGGAAAACCGAGCAGGCGGCAATGTCTCTAAATTCGCAATTTTTAATATGAAAGTTCTTGGCGTTTTGATAAGAAACACAGGCCTTGACATCATATGCCGCTTGACTGAATTCACGGTCGGGGAGGTAATAAAATCCATTGGCACGGAAAAGAATGTTTTCAAAAGAAATTCCGTCAACGCCGTCAACGGAGATCATCGTCTCGGTCGTTGAGCCCCAAACCGTGTAGCTTTCGGGAGAGTCATTACTCTCGGGGATAACATAGAGAGTCCCCTCCGCCTTGTCAAGATACCACTGACCGGGCGTGTTGAGCATTTCAAAAACATTCTGGAGGAAAAATCGGTCGTTTTTGCGGATATTCATCGTGGAATCCTTGTTAAATTCCACATATCCCGTTTCGCTGTCATACGATGAAATGAGCAGCGTCTCATCCTTCCAATAGTGCATAAGCTTTATCGAGATATCGGAGATATTTTTGAAATCACGGAAGTCGTCCTTGTTCACGATCATGCCCGTGCAGGCGGTGTGGCATTCCTCAACTCCTTCATCGCGCGGCTTCTTGCTGCTGTCGCTGATGTCGCTGACATAAAGATATCCGCTTTCGGGATAGCGTGTTTTCGAGAGGGTCGTTTTTTCGTTGAAAAGAATATTGAACTCGGCGTCCTTGCCGACATTTTTCCTAAAAGCACGCACGCCGTTCACCGTGCATTCCTCAAATCCCGTATAGGGGCTGCCGGAGGTAAACATGACCTTTTCGCCGTCGTATGCCTTGTAAACAACGCCGGACTTGTCACTGCTGTCAAAATTAACTGTGTCGGCAATCGTGTACGTTCCCTCTCTGAAGCAAACCGTAACCTCGCCGTCAAGAGTTTTCGCCTTTTCCTTTGCGGCGGAAAGGGTCGCAAGCGGAGAATCTATCGTTCCGCTTGAATTATCGTTGCCGTTCGGTGATACAAAAATCATGTTTTCATCCTCCGCATAGGCGGCAAAACCTGCCACCGATAAAATAATAACCAATGAAAGAAAAACAGAAATGAATTTTTTTGCCATAAGCTCTACCTCCGTACCTGTTTGCGATATAATAACATAACCCGAACAAAATAGCAACAAAAAACGGAGTCGAAAATTCATCGACTCCAAAAAAATTATGCCCATTTGAAATCTGCGTCGCCCGCGCCAACCTCAAAGTGATATTTGACTATTCCCAGATCCATCTTGGAATAGAACGCTCGAAAAGCCTTTGCGTGAACCGTGTCGTTGTCGAGCGTGAAAAGGAATTTTTGCTGATTAACGGCGGTCGGCGCAAGCATTGCAAGCGTCATTGCGTCGAAAAACCAATCAGGCATTTCGCCGTTGACCCTGCACAATTCGTTCATGCTTTTTGATTTGTGCTGCATACCCTCGGCCGTTCCGTAGCCAAGAGCGATAACGGCATAGAGCTTTTGTCCGTTCGGAATTTTGCATGGAACTTTTGATTTGCCGTAGCTCAATGCGACCCAGCAGGAATTCAGCCCGAGCTGCTGCGCCCTGATGACGATTTTTTCGCCGTAGTAGCCGCAGTCCTCGTCCTGCCCCTTAGGACCTATCATTGCGATGTAATTTTTACAGTTGCGGAAGCTGCCGTAATGAGCCATTCGGACGGAAAAAGCGTTCGGCTCATCAAGCACAAGCTGAATTTTAAAGCCGCTCAGACGGTTGCATTCGTCAATCGCTTCTTGCAGCTCGGCGGCGATTTTGCCGTCAATTTTTCGGTCGGTAAAGCTCCTGACCGAATGTCTTGCCGTAATTGCTTCAACGAGCGTCATAAAATCGTCCTCCTTTTATTCACCTTTAGCTTACGGGTGCGGCTGACCTGCACGGTATGCGTCCATAACGCTGCGAAATATCTCGCCGTTCGACGGCGGAGTCCATGTGATTGCGTTTGCACCGGCTTCGATGGTTCTTTTTATCGAATCATCTGTCGGACCGCCTGTTGCGATAATCGGTATATCGTGAAATTCTCTGCGTATCCTTGCAACGATTTCCGGCGTTTTGGCTGCGGCGGAAACATTGAGTATCGCTGCACCGGCATCAATTCTTGCCTGAATGTCATCCTCGTCCCGCACCACGGAAACTATCGTCGGAATATCTATGCTCTCGCTGACATGTTTAACGATATCGTTCGAGATGGGAGCATTGAGAACAACGCCGAGCGCACCCTGCATCTCCGCATAGGTCGAAAGATTGAGAACCCTCGTGCTGCTCGTGAGGCCTCCGCCGACCCCGGCAAAAACGGGAATATCCGAGGCGGAAAGTATAGCCTGCGTGATGACCGGCTGCGGAGTAAAGGGGTAAACCGCAATCACCGCATCCGCATTTACATTTTTAATTATAGCAACATCTGTCGAAAAAACAACAGATTTTATTCTCTTTCCGAAAACAACAATTCCGCTGCACTCTCGGATAACCTCGGGAACACGCAAGGAAAATTTCCGCAGGTTTCCGTCAATCGGCTTTGGTAGGGCTTTTGGCATTTACACCACTCCTTCATTTTCATATCCGTATTTTACCAAAAAATTGTGAATTTCCTGTGAATAGATTTTTAATTGATTTGTTCGCTATACAACTATCCCTGATTATATATTATTTTACTTGAAAAAATTGTCGGTTCATAGTAAAATAAATTAAATACACGCTTGTTTGAGACAGGAGAAAAAATATGAGCAAAGAGGACTCTAAGATAATACAGGGATTATCTGTACTCGCTATGGTCTGCTTGCACCTTTTTGACAACCTTAATTATGCGGATCTGTTTACGCCCTTGATTATGCTCAAGGGATATCCTTTGATTTTTTATTTTGCACAGCTTTCGGATTTCTGCGTTATGGGATTTGTATTTTGCAGCGGCTATGCACACATGAAATTGTTTCATCAAGAGAATTATTACAAGAAAAGACTGATAAGTTTACTGTCGCTTTACTGCAATTTCTGGATAATTCTTTTCTTGTTTACTTTCATCAGCGTCGCCACGGGTCAGGCAGATTTCGGAACACATTCAACAAATATATGGTTTACACATATGTTTTTCTATTTTGTGCTGTTCCCAAGGCTGGTATATAGAGCGGAATACCCTATCCCGATATTTCTGTTCATGCTGGCGATATGCGTTGCGGTGTCGTATGTGATAAATCTTATATATTATCCCGTAAACAAACAGGTCAGGAAACTCGAAAAATTGCTTTAAATTTATTTTATATAAAGAGGAATAACTCATGCTTTCACAAAAGATTGAAAAAATTTTACAGGAGGTTCAGAAGCCGGGACGTTATGTCGGCGGCGAGCTGAACAGCATTATAAAGGATAAAGAAAAAATTGATGTAAGATATGCGTTCTGCTTCCCCGATACTTACGAAATCGGCATGTCGCATCTCGGAATGAAAATTCTCTATTCCGTTGTCAACAGGCTTGATTATGCGTGGTGCGAGCGTGTGTTTGCTCCCGATGTCGATATGGAAGAAAAAATGCGTGAGAACGGCATAAAGCTCTGGGCACTTGAAAGCGGCGATCCTCTCGACAAATTTGATATGCTTGGCTTCACCCTCCAATATGAGCTGAGTTATTCCAATATTCTCAATATGCTTGACCTTGCGGGAATACCGCTCTATTCCAAGGACAGAACCGAGCTTGTACCGCTTGTCGTTGCGGGCGGTCCGTGCGCCTGCAACGGTGAACCGATTGCGGACTTTATAGACATCTTCATGCTCGGCGACGGAGAGGAAACGACGGTTCAGCTCGTTGACCTTATTCGCAAGCATAAAAAGCTCGGCTCGCCGAAGATTGAGCTTCTCAGAGAGGTTGCGCAGCTCAAGGGCTTTTATGTTCCTGCGTTTTACGATATTGAATATAACGAAGACGGCACAATCAAAAGCGTGACGAACAAAGAAACCGCTCCCGAAAAGGCGACCAAGGCGGTGGTTGAGGACATGGACAAGGTCTATTATCCCGAAAGTTTTGTCGTTCCGTCAATTGAGGTCGTTCACGACAGAGTGACGGCGGAAATTTTCCGAGGCTGCATAAGAGGCTGTCGCTTCTGTCAGGCAGGATTTTTGTACAGACCGATCAGAGAAAAATCGCCCGAGGTCGTCGAGGAGCAGTGCAGAACGCTTTGCGAAAGCACGGGCTACGACGAAATTTCACTTTGCTCGCTGAGCACGAGCGACTACACGGGGCTTCAGCCGCTCTTGACCTCAATGCTCAAATGGACAACCGAGGAAAATATAAATGTTGCACTGCCGTCGCTCAGAGTTGACAATTTCTCGGACGAGCTTATGGAAAAGCTGACCGAGGTTCGCCGAAGCAGCTTGACCTTTGCCCCCGAGGCGGGAACTCAGCGTCTGCGTGACGCAATAAACAAAAATGTCACATATGACGATGTTATGAAAACCGTTAACATGGCTTTTTCCGGCGGCTGGACTGCCGTTAAGCTCTATTTCATGATAGGTCTGCCGACGGAAACTCTTGACGATGTTGCAGGCATTGCGCAGCTCGGTCAGCAGGTCGTTGACGAATTCTACCGCAATCCCGACAGGCCAAAAGGTAAGGGCGTTCAGGTAAGCATAAGCGCCTCGTCGTTCGTGCCGAAGCCGTTCACCCCGTTCCAGTGGGAGCCGCAGGACACGATGGAGCAGCTTGAGGAAAAGCAAAAGCATTTGTATGCAAGCGTTACGACAAAGAAGATAAGAATCTCAACCCACCTCACCCCGATAAGCTTCCTCGAAGGCGTGTTTGCAAGAGGCGATCGCCGCCTTTCAAGGGTTTTGGAGCTTGCATGGAAAAAGGGCTGTAAATTCGACAGCTGGGACGATCATTTTGATTTTGAAAAATGGATGGAAGCTTTTGACGAGGCAGGTCTTGACCCAAGCTTTTATGCAAATCGTCGCCGTGATTTTGACGAGATCCTTCCGTGGGATCATCTTGATTACGGCATAAGCAAAAAATTCCTGATGAACGAGAACAAAAAGGCGCATGAAAGCGTCACAACTCCGCATTGCAGAATCAAATGCGCAGGCTGCGGAGCAAACCGACTCAACGGAGGTAAATGCGATGCGCGCAGTGAGGCTTAATTTTTCAAAAACAGGCAGGGCAATTTATATTTCCCACCTTGATATAAACCGAATGATGACCCGTGCGGTCAGACGAGCGAAGCTGCCGATGTGGTACACCGAGGGCTTCAACCCTCACCCTTATCTGACCTTTGCATTGCCGCTTTCTCTCGGTCAGTCGAGCGACTGCGAATACATGGATATCCGCATTGAGGGCGACATCACAGACGATGAGATAATGAACAGGCTCAATGCAGTTCTGCCCGAGGGCGTGAAAATTCTCTCTGTTTCCGCTCCCGTTTATGACGCAAAGGAAATAGAGAAAGCTCTTTACTTTGTGAAGCTCATTTTCAATAACGGCGAAACCGCAGCTGCTTTCGCCGAGAGTGCAAAAAGCCTCACCGAGGGCGAAGAATTGCTCGCCGAAAAGAGGGGCAAAAAAGGTCGCAGAAAAATCATGAAACAGATAAACCTGATAGATTTCATTTATGACCTGAAAATCTCAACGGCGGATAATATCGTAAATCTGCAATGCATTCTCGCCGCCGGCAACACAAATAATCTCAACCCGACGCTGCTCGTCGAAACGCTTGAAAAGCAAATCGGAATTGAGCACGAGACAGAATACATTGTCCGCCGAAAGCTGATTACAAAAGACAACAAAGCATTTAAATAAAGGAGGAAAACCAATGCTTCAAACGAAAGAGAAAAAGAAAAGCGAGCAGATTTTTTCAGTCATTCTGACAGTCTTGCTTCTTGCTTTTTTAGGCTTAGTTTTCTATGTCAACCTCAGCTGCAACCCGGAGTATTATGACGGGGATATATATAATGATATCAAGTATGCCAAGGAAGCGTGGAAAGCACGGTCGCTTTTTCCGAAGGATTGGATTTTCGGCAACCAGACCTATGTTGTGGCAACGCCCGTCTTGGCGGCATTGTTTTACGGTCTGACCGGCAACGGGTTCACCGCCATGGCAATTGCCTCGTGCATTATGACGGTGCTTGTCGTGCTGACATACGACTGGATGACAAGAACGCTGTTTTCTTACAATGAGCGCACGGCGGGTTTTCTTTTTTTGATTGGCTTTTTGCTGCTCAAGGCTCATGTTGCCACAAGCCAGCAAGGCATGCAGGCCTTCTTCACCATGGCAAGCTATTACGCCTGTTATCTTATCAATGCGTTTGTCGTTTACGGGTGCTATATAAGAATTCGTCAAAGAAAGTTTTCGCCCAAGCATATCATTATGGCGGTTATCGGCGTTGCGCTCAGCTTCGGCACAGGTATGCAAAGCCTTCGGCAAACGGCGGTTATGGCTCTGCCTCTCGTCGCCTGCGAGGTGCTGCTGATAATAATCTATTCGGTCAGGGATAAAAATTTGGCAATATCATCTTCTGCTCTTTTTTCGGCGATTGTTTTTGTTTCAAACATTGCCGGACTCGTTGCGATGAAGCATATTGAGATAAATCAGAACTCAATTTACGGCACGACGGCGTTAGTTAAAAGCGTCAAGGATTTTTTTGAAAGATTTTATTTCAATATTGAGTATGTCGTTTTGACCTTCGGCCTTGACGGGCTTAAATTAAGAGTGAGACTTGCAGTCTCAACCGTTTTTCTGCTGATAATTCTCATCGGTTTTATTCTTTGCATCAAGGATTATTTTAAAAATAAATGTGCCGATCAAGGTTGCTTTGTGCTGGTGATTCTTTTGACCCTCGGCTGCGTCAGCGTTTTTGCCGCAGGCGTACTTACCAATATTGCCGGTCGTGCGCTTTATTATTTTATGATCTATCCGCTTCTGTCGGTCTGCGTTTCATACATATCGGTAAAATGCGAAAAGCAAAGAACCTTTATTTTCTCGTTTATTGCCGTTTTTACCGCAGGAATGCTTGTGTTCAGGTCTGTCGAAGCTCTCGGTGAAATAAAAAAGGGCAGGGACGAAAATTCAACGGCGCATCAAATTGCGAACTATATGCTCGACAACGGCTACGACACGATCTACTCGGTGTTTGGGCTTAGCGGTATTATGGACGGAGCGGAGAATATCATCGTCGCCTCGGGCGATACGCTTCGGTTGGTTCAATATAAGCGTGTTGACCGTTCAATGCCGATGAAGCCCGTTGATTACCTTTGCGTCAAGGACGAGTACAAAAATGCGGACAACGAAAAAAGCCTTTACCTTCTCAGGGAATGGGAGCTGCCAAAGGTGGAAAAAATTGCCGAAAAATACGGCGTTACAATGACGAGGGAGGCTCAATTCGGCGAGGAAATATATCTTTACAGCATGTCGGAAAATATTTGTGTGTTTACCGCTATGCAAAAATAGTGGCAGCGAACGAGAAGAACAACAAGATGTTGTGACACATTTTGTCTGAGAAAAAATTTAAAAAGAAATTAACGATTTTTTCTTATAAATCATCAAAAAACACTTGAAATAAATTTCGCCGTATGGTAATATATTAAAGCATTTGTGACCACCAAGGCGGCAGTGTCGGCTTGGCGGGGTTTAATGCCCAACATTAAAGCGGACGGTCCTCTGTCGGTCTAACCGTTAAGAACGCCTGAAATTCCATGGGAGGTGTCTGTAATGGACGCACTTAAGTTAATCGCACAGGACAGCCTCAAGCCTGAGGTTTCCGAAGCAATCAAGGTAGGTAACACTATCAAAATCTGGGTTAAGATCCGTGAAGGCGAGAGAGAAAGACTCCAGGCCTTCGAGGGTACCGTAATCGCCATCAAGGGCAGCGGTGTTTCCCAGACCTTTACCGTTCGTCGAGTTTCCTACGGCGTTGGCGTTGAGAGGGTTTTCCCCGTTCATTCGCCCAATGTTGACAAGATCGAGCTTATCAGAACAGGTAAAGTACGCAGAAGCAAGCTCTACTATCTGCGTGACAGAGTCGGTAAGGCAGCTAAGGTTAAGCAGAGCATCGGCTGATGTAATCAAAGAGCTGAGGGGTATGGCGGTGGTTCCATGCCCTTTTGTTTTTATCACGAATAAGGAGGTGCTTCAATGCTGTTAAGCAGACGCAAGGTTAAAGAAGGCTGGAGCGAATATCTTGAGAACGGCAAAACGCCGGAGCAGGCAAAAAAAGAACGCTCACGCTGGATAAAGCTTTATGACCTTTTAGGCTCGGTGACAACGGCACTGGTGCTTGTTTTTATAATTTTCACATTTGTTTGCCGCCCGACAAGCGTTGTCGGCACTTCCATGGTTCCCACGCTTCAGGACGGAGACTGGCTTTTGACGATTCCGAAGAGCGAATATAACTACGGCGATATTGTTATCATCACCCAGCCGAATGCCTTTGACGAGCCTATTGTTAAAAGAATTATTGCAACCGAGGGTCAAACGGTCGATATCAACTTTGTTTCGGGTCAGGTTTTCATTGACAACGAGGAGATCGAAGAGCCATATATCAATGAACTGACAAAGCGCTCGGGCGATGTTAAGTTCCCGATTGTCGTTCCGGACGGCATGGTCTTTGTTATGGGCGACAACAGAATGCATTCGACCGACAGCCGAAGCACCGATATAGGATTTATTGACACCCGCTATATTCTCGGAAGAGCGACGATCCGTGTTCTTCCGTTCGGCGAGATGAATATATACGATAATCTTCAACAGGGCGAGGAATAAATCATGGAAGAAAAAATTTTAAATGAAACGACAACCGAACCTGCCGAGCAGGGCAAACCGAAAGGCTCGTTTATTTATGAAACCGTTTCGGTTTTTGTGTCGGCTCTTGTTATAATTGCGGTTATGTTCACCTTCTTTTTCCGCTTTGTCGGAGTTGACGGCGAGTCAATGGTTCCCACTCTTGACAATAACGATTGGCTTATCGTTTCGGCGATAAACGGTAGCATTGAGCAGGGCGACATAGTCATAAGCACCCAGCCGAACGCCTTTGACGAGCCTATCGTAAAGAGAGTGATCGCAAAGGGCGGTCAGACCGTGGATATCGATTTCACCACCGGCAAGGTCTATGTTGACGGAACGGAGCTTGACGAGCCGTATGTTGCCGCGCCGACCTATGCGATGGAGGGCAACACCTTCCCGATGGTCGTTCCCGAGGGCAAGCTTTTCCTGATGGGCGACAACAGAAACGATTCGACCGACAGCCGTTCGCCGATGATCGGCTGCGTTGACGAAAGATATATTCTCGGCGTTGTCAAGTGCCGGCTTATGCCGAATTTTACCGTTTTTTAAGTCGGCAATAATTTCAATAATTCTTTCGGGGGAAGAGGGTTATGGCAAAGGAACGAAGTTCAAATTTTGAGCTGCTGCGAATTGTCGGCATGGTTATGATTGTTTTTCACCACTTTGCTGTTCACAGCGGCTTGTATTATGACGATTTGGGAATAAACAGCCTTTATATAGCAACCTTGTCCGTCATCGGAAAGGTCGGCGTTTATATCTTTGTTTTAATTTCCGGCTATTTTCTCATTGACTCATCCGGAATACGACTGCCCAAGCTTATCAAGCTGTGGCTGCAAATTTTTTTCTATTCCGTCGTCTGCTTTTCGATTGCTTTGGCGACAGGCAGGGAAAGCCTCTCAACCTTGACGAAGCTGTCCGACGCCCTGCTGCCGATCTCAACCGACAGCTGGTGGTTTGCGAGCGCATATTTTATAATGTATCTGTTCTCTCCGTTTATAAACCGAGCCTTGAGAACAATGACGCAGCGGCAATATTTGCGCACGATACTTGTTGCCGTTTTCGTTTGGTTCGTTGTCGAGACGGTAACGACCGGATATATTCAAGGCAATGCCCTTATCCGTTTTTTCGTGCTCTACAGCATCGGCGGCTACATAAAAATATATAAAAAAGACAGAGAATACAGCCGCAAAAAGCTTGCTGCGGTTGCCGTGCTGCTGACGGCGGTTTCAGTTTCTCTTCGCTTGCTTTTCACTTATTTGGCGGAAGAAAAAATTTTTTCGGATTTCACCCAAGAATACCGCCTCTCTTTCTCAAACGAACAGTCTCTTCTCACGGTTTGTATCGCCGTGCCGATTTTTTTGATATTCAAAAGCACAAAAATCAAAACATCAAAGATTATAAATGTAATTTCCTCCGCATCGTTCGGCGTATATTTGATTCACGACAACAGCTATGTCCGCCCGTTTCTCTGGAAAACCCTTGTGAAAGGCGACAGCTTCAAGGAAAGTCCGTATCTTATTCCGTATTCCGTCGCCGTATGCGTTGCAATTTATATCGTTTGCTCTCTTATCGAGCTTGCGAGAATATATCTGCTTGAGAAAAATTACATGAAATTGATATATAAAGCCGAGCCGAAACTCAACCGAGTTTTACACAAGGCGGTGGATTCGGTCTGTCAAAAAATACGATAATAATTCAGCCGAATCAGATGGTTCGGCCTTTTTCAAAGGAGGGTTTTTAATGGGTGATTTTCAGAAGCAAACGGTTCAGTGGTTTCCGGGACATATGGCGAAAACGAGGAGACTTATCAAAGAGAGTCTTTCACGGGTGGACTGCGTGACCGAGATACTTGACGCAAGAATCCCTCTTTCAAGCAGAAATCCGGAAATCGGAGAAATAACGGCAGGCAAGCCGCGAATAATTCTTCTCAATAAATGCGACATGGCTGACGAAAAGGTGACCGCACAGTGGATAAAATATTTTCGCTCAACGGGGGCGGAGGCAATGGCGGTTGACTGCCGCTCGGGCAGAGGACTAAACGGTTATACTCCGCTCGTCCGCAAGGTTCTTGCCGATAAAATTCAGCAAAATAATGACCGTGGCATGGTCGGTAAAGCTCTGCGAGTTATGGTCGTCGGAATCCCGAACACGGGAAAATCCTCATTTATAAACAAGATGGCCGGCAAAGTGCGTGCCAAGGTTGCCGACAGACCCGGCGTTACGACGAGCAATCAGTGGTTTTTTATCGGCAACGGAATCGAGCTTCTCGATACGCCCGGTGTGCTTTGGCCGAAATTCGACGACCCTGTTGTCGGCGACCGATTAGCTTTTATCGGTTCGGTTAAGGATGCGGTTCTTGATGTTGAAACTATGGCGGTGCGCTTGATCGATGTTCTGCGTGAGGGCTACCCCGATCGTCTTAAGGAAAGATACAAGCTCGATGATATTTCGGAAATGCAGTCGTGGGAAATCCTTGAAGCGATCGGCAGAAAAAGGGGAATGCTGATAAGCGGAGGTGAGGTCAATACCGAACGAGCCTCCGTCATGCTTCTTGATGAATACAGGGGCGGAAAGTTAGGCCGAATTTCCATGGAGTTTCCGCCTGCTTGACGGATCTTTTTCCGTTATGCGAATTTTATCCCTCTCGGCATATAGGGATATAGCCGTCAAGGAATAATATCCGCCTAACGAAAAAATCTCTCGTCAAGAAACGCAGGTGTCTTTTTTGCAATTCGAAAGTTTGATATTTTCAACCTAAATTTATTTTAAAGGAATGACCGCAATGAAAACGGAAGCAAAAATTGACTGGCTCAAATATGAAAACGAAGCCAAAGCGGACGGATTTAACATCGTCTGCGGAATTGACGAAGCAGGCAGAGGTCCGCTCGCAGGGCCTGTTTGCGCAGCGGCGGTCATTCTTCCCGACGGATGTATAATTGAAGGCGTCAACGATTCCAAAAAGCTCACCGAGAAAAAGCGTGATCAGCTTTTTGATGTCATAAAAGATACGGCTGTTGCTTATTCGATTGCGACCGCCGACGAAAAAGAAATCGACGAAATAAATATTCTTCAGGCGACATACCTTGCGATGAACCGTGCCTTTCGGGGATTGAATATAAAACCGGACATGGCTCTCGTTGACGGAAACCGTGATCCGGGTCTTGGCATAGCGACAAGGACGATCGTAAAAGGCGACGCAAATTCAATGTCTATCGCCGCCGCTTCGATTCTTGCCAAGGTGACAAGGGATCGCTTCATGCTGGAGATGGACAAAAAATATCCCGAATATCAATTCGCAAAGCACAAGGGCTACGGCACGAAGCTTCACTATGAAATGCTGGACAAATACGGAGCATCGGAAATCCACCGAATGACTTTTTTGAGGAAATATCATGAAAATAAATAAATCGGGCGTTTGGGGCGAGGTTTTCGCCGCAAGATACCTCAGAGAAAACGGCTACAAGATAATAACCGGCAATTTCCGTTCCCGTTTGGGCGAAATTGACCTTGTTGCGCAAAAGGGTAAATATATGTGCTTCGTCGAGGTCAAAACGAGAGGCGAGGACAGCTGGTACGAGCCGAAGGAGGCGGTCGATATTTCAAAGCAGGAAAAACTGATATCGACCTCAAAGCTTTTCATGAAGGCATATCCCAACAATAAGCAGCCGAGATTCGATGTCTGCGAGGTTTTTCTTGACAGAGATTTTAAGCTTATTAAGATGAATTATATCGAAAATGCGTTTACGGTTTAAGGCAACGCATTGCAATTGCCTTAATTGCCGAATTTTTAGAAATTTGCATTGAATTGTTTTTTTACTTATGATACAATGAGAGCAGAACTTACCAAAAGGAGAGGTAATATGTTTTACACCAGCACAAGAGACAAGAGCATAAAGGTTACTTCCTCACAGGCAATTTCTCACGGTATTTCCGCCGAGGGAGGATTGTTTGTTCCCGAGGAGATTCCGCATATTACAATGGACGATATCGTGCGCCTTGCCGGTTGCGATTATATCGAAAGAGCAAAGGAGATTCTTTCCCTCTATCTTACGGACTTCACCGCCGAGGAGATCGATTCCTGCGTTAAGGGCGCATACGGCGAGGGTAAATTTTCAAGCGAAAAAATTGCTCCGCTTCACACGCTGACAAAGGGCGTTGAAATCCTTGAGCTGTGGAAGGGTCCGACCTGCGCATTCAAGGATATGGCTCTTCAGCTTCTTCCGCATCTGCTTACCGTCGCTTCGGCAAAGAGCGAACCGGGCAAGCAGATAGTTATCCTCGTTGCGACCTCCGGCGATACGGGCAAGGCTGCTCTTGAGGGCTTCAAAGATGTCGGAAACACAAAAATTCTTGTATTTTATCCCAACGACGGCGTTTCCCCGATGCAGAAGCTCCAGATGACGACTCAGGAAGGCTCAAATGTCGGCGTTTGCGCCATTGAAGGCAACTTTGACGACGCACAGACCGGAGTTAAAAAGATTTTCACGGACAAGTCCGTTGCCGCAAAGCTTGCCGAGCAGGGCATGATGTTCTCGTCGGCGAACTCAATCAACTGGGGTCGTCTTGTGCCGCAGATAGTTTATTATGTATCCGCTTATTGCGAGATGCTCAACAAGGGCGATATCAAGCCGGGCGACGAAATCAATGTTGTCGTTCCGACGGGCAACTTCGGCAACATTCTTGCCGCTTACTACGCCAAGGAGATGGGCGTGCCCGTCAAAAAGCTCATCTGCGCCTCCAACGCAAACAATGTTTTGACCGACTTCCTCAAGAGCGGAACATACAACCGTGTCAGAGATTTTTACACGACCGTTTCGCCGTCGATGGATATTCTTATTTCATCAAACCTCGAAAGACTTCTTTTCCTCCTCTCCGGCATGGACGACGCTGCGGTAAGAGCGTGGATGGGCGAGCTTTCGTCCAAAGGCTCATACAAGGTCAGCGACGATGTTTTTGCAAAGCTTTCGAAGCTGTTTGACGCGGGCAGCTGCGATGACAACGGTACGAAGGCCTGCATCGCTAAGGAGTTCAAGGAACATAAATATCTTTGTGATACTCACACTGCCGTTGCAGTCTCCGTTTATGAGGATTACTCCGAGAGAACGGGAGACGCAACGCCGACGGTTATTGCATCAACGGCAAACCCGTTCAAGTTCAGCAAGGCGGTTCTTGATGCGGTTCACCCCGGCATGAGCGAGGAGCTTGACGAGTTCGAGATGGTAACGGCTCTCCATGATGAAACGGGCGAGAATTGCCCTCCGCAGCTTGCAAACCTCAAGGGCAAAACACCGAGATTTACCGGCTGCTGCAAGAAAGAGGATATGGAGCAGGTCGTATTCGATTTGCTGAAATAATTTAACGGAGCGTTGCCCCGAAAGCGAGAAAAACTGTCACATTAAGCCTGTGATATACAGCCTTGATGTGACAGTCCCTTTTAAAGAAGCTTTACTTGCTTACATCGCTGCTCGGTTCAAAGGTTGCGCAGATCGTTTCTGCACAGGTGCAGGCACTTGAAGGGCCGACCTCGATCTCGCCGGCAACGCACTTGCAGCCTTCCTCGTTATAGATACAGTTGCAGGCATGGCACTTGATATCCTTGATTTCGTGCTTCATTGTAAATTACCCCTTTTTCAGATTTGTGAAACTTGTTTCACGCTTATATTATCCGTATTTTTTTGAGCATTATTCTTTTCCGTGAGGTGTAAATAAATGTCATTGTTTGCTATCGGCGACACTCATCTTTCCTTCGGCAGCGATAAGCCGATGGATATTTTTTCGGGCTGGCAGGATTATGAAAAAAGACTTGAAAAAAACTGGAATTCTATTGTAACGGAGGACGACACCGTTGTTATTGCCGGCGATATTTCATGGGGAATGAAGCTTGACAACACCTTGGAGGATTTTCGCTTTCTTGACGGACTCAACGGGACGAAAATCATCATGAAGGGCAACCACGATTATTGGTGGACAACCAAAAGCAAAACGGAAAAATTTTTCGCTCAGAACAAAATTGAGAGCATAAAGGTTCTTTTCAACAATGCGTATAAGGTCGGCGACTCTGCGATATGCGGCACAAGGGGCTGGTTCTTCGACTGCTCAAAGGACGAGGATCAAAAGGTGCTCGCCCGTGAGGTCGGCAGACTGAAAACGAGCATTGCCGAAGCGAAGAAGCTTGGCGGCGAGGTCATAGCGTTTCTTCATTATCCGCCGATAAGCCTGACCGAAACCTGCCATGAAATTTACGACACGCTCGTTGAGGAGCAGATAAAATCCTGCTATTACGGACACCTGCACGGCAGCTCCGTAAACTGGGCGTTCAGAGGCGAGCGCGATGGCGTAAATTTTGACCTTATCTCCGCAGATTACCTCAAATTTTGCCCTAAGCTGATAAGAAAATTCTGACCGTTTCCCTCCAAAGACGGGAATAAATCCGCAGCTGTAAAGCTGCAAGCCTTTACATTCGACAATTCTCGACCTTTTAAATGAATTGTAATGCGAAAAAAGCGAAAATAATTCCGCAAACAATAAAAAATTTTTAAAAAGGTATGGAAAAAGGAGAAAACATCTGTTATAATACAAAAGTTAATAGGTATTTGTGGGAGTATGTACGCTCCTAAATGCCACACAGGAGGAAGTTTTTAATGTTAAAATCAGCTAACAAAACAGAAACAAACATCTACACTCTTGAAGTCAGCGTAAGCGGCGAGGACTTCAACAAGGCAATTCTTCAGGCTTATAACAAGCAGAAGAAAAAAATTCAGCTTCCCGGCTTCCGTAAGGGTAAGGCTCCGCTTAAAATGATTGAAAAGTTCTACGGCGAGGGCGTATTTTATGAAGATGCGCTTGATATCGTATATCCCGGCGTTGTAAGCGACGCTATCAAAGAGGCAGGCATTGAGCCTGTTGCCGCTCCCCATGACCTTGATGTTACAAAGATCGGCAAGGACGGCGTTGAAATGACAATGAAGGTTACCGTTAAGCCGGAGATCTCTATTGCGAACTACAAGGGCATCGAGGCCGACAAGGGTGACGCTTCCGTTTGTGCGGACGATGTTAAAAAAGAGCTTGCTTCCATGCAGGAGAGAAACGCCCGTGTTGTTACGGTTGACGACAGAAAGGCCAAGAAGAACGACATTGCGGTTATCGACTTTGAGGGCTTCGTTGACGGCGTTGCATTCGACGGCGGCAAGGGGGAGAACTATGAGCTTACCCTCGGCTCCGGTCAGTTTATTCCGGGCTTTGAGGAGCAGATCATCGGCCACAAGACCGGCGACGAGTTCGATGTAACCGTTACCTTCCCGACCGAGTACACCCCCGAGCTTGCAGGCAAGGAAGCCGTATTCAAGGTTGTTCTCCACGAGATAAAGATGAAGGAGCTTCCGACTCTTGACGACGATTTTGCAAAGGATGTTGACGACGAGGTAGACACTCTCGCCGAGCTTAAGAAGAAGATCAAGGAAGAGCTTTCCGACAAGAAGAAGGAAGATGTCGAAAAAGACTTTGAGAGCGCAATTCTTGAAAAGGTCGTTGATCTCGTTGAGGGTGAAATTCCCGAGGTTATGTACGACAACAAGCTTGAGGACGATGTTAAGGACTACGAGAACAGACTCGCTCAGCAGGGAATACCTCTTGACACTTATCTTCAGTACATGGGCTCGACCAGAGAAAGCTTCAAGGAGAGCATGAGAGATAACGCCGTTAAGCAGGTTAAGCTTCAGCTCGCCGTTGAGAAGATTGCCGAGCTTGAGAAGATTGAGGCAACCGACGAGGAGGCAGAGGCTCAGCTCAAGGAAATGGCAGATATGTATCAGCTTGAGATTGAGCAGATCAAGAAGTGGGTAAATATTGAGGATGTCAAGAAAGATGTTGTCGGCAAAAAGACAGTTGATTTCCTTGTTGCAAACGCTAAGGCTATCGTAGCCGAGAAGCCGAAAAAGACCACAAAGAAGTCCGCAGCAAAGAAAGAGGAAGAAAAGCCGGCAGACGCTGAATAATTTTGCTTTCAAATGATTATAATTTATGCGGGTGGATGGCTCTTTGCCATTCATTTGCATTATTATGACACCGAAAAACTCAGAAACATCCCGAATGGAGGAATTAAGTATGGCACTGGTACCTTATGTTATCGAGCAAACAAACCGAGGCGAGCGTTCGTATGATATTTTTTCTCGTCTGCTCAGCGACAGAATTATCGTTCTCTCCGATGAGGTGAACGACGCAACCGCAAGCCTTGTTGTTGCCCAGCTCCTTTTCCTTGAGGGACAGGATCCCGACAAGGACATAAGCCTTTATATCAACAGCCCCGGCGGATCTGTTTCCGCAGGCTTTGCTATTTATGACACAATGCAGTACATCAAGTGCGACGTTTCGACGATTTGCATGGGTATGGCTGCTTCGATGGGCGCATTTTTGCTTTCCTCGGGAGCAAAGGGCAAGAGAATTGCCCTCCCGAACAGCACCATCATGATACATCAGCCGCTCGGCGGCGCAAGAGGTCAGGCGACCGAGATCAAGATCGTTGCCGACCAGATACTCAAGACGAGGGAAAAGCTCAATCAAATTCTTGCCGAAAACACGGGCAAGCCCATTGAGCAAATTGCAATCGACACCGAGCGCGACAATTACCTTACCGCTCAGGAGGCGATGGACTACGGCCTTGTCGATAAGGTTCTCTACAAAAGATAAATCAGAGGTGGAACGATGCCAAGAGATGACGAAAGGCGCGAAAAAAGTGTGCGCTGCTCCTTTTGCGGCAAAACCGACGGACAGGTCGAAAAAATAATCGCCGGTCCCGGAGTTTATATCTGCAACGAATGCATTGGTCTTTGCAGTGCGATCATGGCAGAGGAGCAGGAGACAATTGAAAGAGCCAAAAAGAAGAAAGCCAGGGAGCTTAAGCTGCCGACCCCGATGGAGATGAAAAACTCTCTCGACGAATATGTTATCGGTCAGGATGACGCTAAGATTACCCTCAGCGTTGCCGTCTACAACCACTATAAGCGTGTTTTTAAGCATGACTCGGAAGTTGAGATTCAGAAAAGCAACATTCTTCTTCTCGGTCCCACCGGCGTTGGCAAAACAATGCTTGCGCAGACGCTTGCTAAGATAATCAATGTTCCCTTTGCAATTGCCGACGCAACAACGCTCACCGAGGCGGGCTATGTCGGCGAGGATGTTGAAAACATTCTTCTCAGGCTCATTCAGGCCGCCGATTTTAATATCGAGAAAGCGGAACGGGGAATAATCTATGTTGACGAAATTGACAAGATTGCAAGAAAATCCGAAAATCCGTCAATCACCCGTGATGTCAGCGGCGAGGGCGTTCAGCAGGCTTTGCTGAAAATCATCGAGGGTACAGTCGCAAATGTACCTCCGCAGGGCGGCAGGAAGCATCCCCAGCAGGAATGCTTGCAGATCGACACCTCAAATATTCTTTTCATCTGCGGCGGTGCATTTGACGGAATAGAAAAAATCGTTGAGAAGCGAATCGGCGGTTCGGCGCTCGGCTTCGGAGCTGACATCAAGGATAAAGACGCCTTTTCGGTTGAGAACGCTATGTCGAAGGTCATCCAGCAGGATATTACAAAATTCGGCATAATTCCCGAGCTTGTCGGCAGACTTCCGGTTATCGCAACTCTCAAAGAGCTTGACGAAGACGCCCTCGTGCGGATTTTGACCGAGCCGAAAAACGCCATTCTCAAGCAGTATAAAACCCTGCTTTCGATGGACGGCGTTGAGCTTGACTTCACGCCCGAGGCTCTCACGGCGATAGCGAAAAAAACGCTTGAGAAAAAGACCGGAGCAAGAGGGCTGCGCACCATCATGGAGTCTCTTCTGATACCGATAATGTATGCCGTTCCGAGCGATAAATCGATCGTCAGCGTGCAGGTAACCGAGGACTGTGTGGAAAACAACGCAGCGCCTTTGGTGAAACATAAAACATAAAAGCGGATCGCCTGAATAACAGAGACTGTGATTTGCAGCGGCATTAAGGGCTGTGAAATTGCAGTCTTTTTTGTCTTTTCCTCGGTTAGGTTGACAGCTGTGTCGAAACAGTATATAATGTGAGCGTTGCCTCGTTCGGCAATCAAGTAAGCAAGGCATGCACCAATTATGTGGTATTGCCTTATTTAAGAGGAGAATACATAATGAAAAGCTTGAACGACTCAAACACGATTTTGAAAAAAAATCAATTTCCCGTTAATCTTTTTTTGATTCTGTCGGGAATTTCTTTTGTTTGTTTAATTATTCTTTCGGCTCTTTCCGAGGGTGACGCTTTAAACGATGTCCTTTTTGGAAAGGACTATTTTAACGATTTCTACAATTCAATGTGCGATGCCGGCAGCCGTGATGTTTACACCGAAACGGGCGTTATTTACCCTCCGCTTTCCAGCCTGTTTTTTTACCTGATTTCAAAGATGGTTCCGCACCGTTATATTGTTCTTGAAAAAGAGCAGCGTGACATAATTTACACCAACGGAGTATGCCAATTAGTTTTGCTCCTGTTTATCGTCGTGAGCATCTTGGCTCTGGGAATGCTGCTCTATGATGTTTTGCAAAGATCTACGCCGAAGCTCGGAGCTTTTCTGACGGCTTTCTCCTTGACGATGTCGTTTCCCATGCTTTACTGTATCCAGCGTGGAAATACAATTATGCTTGCATTGTTCCTTTGCGGAGTTTTTGTTTTTTACCGTAACAGCGAGAACAAGGTCATTCGTGAGCTGTCCTCCATAGCCTTGGCTCTTGCCGCCGGATTTAAAATTTTCCCGGCTCTGTTCGGTTTGCTTTTGATTTTTGACAAAAAATACAAGGAAGCCACCCGTTTGGTCATTTACGGTATCCTTGCGTTTTTCGTCCCCTTTGCTTTTTACGGAGGCTTCGATATTTTTATCGAGTTTCTGAAAAATCTTTTTTCGTTTTCTTCAAAGGCAAGCAGCTATTCGGTGCAGGGCACATCCGTAACAAACCTGCTGACCTGGCTCTCGCTCGGCTTCAAGCTGGATTTCGGCATATTCCTGACGCTTGCAAAGATAGCGGTATGGTTCGGCTGCGCTTTTATAATATTCTTCTCAAACGAGGAATGGAAAAAGCTCATCGGAATTGCGTTTGTCTTTGCGAATGTTGACTCAACGGCTCGTGTGTATATCCTCATTTTTCTGCTGCTGCCGTTTGTCAGCTTTATTCAATCTCACCCGAAAGGCAAAAAGAATGTCGTGTACGCAATTCTGTTTTGCTCCCTGCTTATCACGATTCCGTGTGCAGGGTATTTTTATGTCGATTCAATAGCGGAGGCTTTCAACTCGGCTTTGGGATTGGATATAGTTAAATCCGATTGGTTTAACAAAATCAATGTGCTTTCCGAGCCGTTCATCGTTTTTCTGTTTGAAATAATCCTGACCGTCGACACCGCTCTTGCGCTGAAAGGCAGGAAAAAGAAAACAATCGAATAAAATTCAACCGCCCTTTCTCAAATTGAAAGAGCGGTTATTTTTTCGCAATTCGCACGCTTCACTTTGTGCGATTCAGTCTTTATTCCGTAACGGCGAACTGACTGTTATAAAGATCATAGTAGAAGCCGTGCTTTTCAAGCAGCTGTTCGTGTGTGCCCTGCTCGATGATTTGACCCTTGTTCATGACAAGAATGATGTCCGATTCCTTGATCGTCGAGAGTCGGTGAGCGACGACGAAGCAGGTTCGTCCCTTCATCATTCTGGCAAAGGTTTTCTGAATTCTAATCTCGGTGTGGCTGTCGATCGATGATGTCGCCTCGTCGAGAATGAGCATCGGCGGCAGGTCAAGCAGAACTCTTGTTATGCAAAGCAGCTGCTTCTGTCCCTGCGAGAGCGAGCCGCCGTTTTCGCCGAGAACCGTGTCGTAGCCGTCAGGCAAACGCTTTATAAAGCTGTGGGCGTGCGTAAGCTTTGCGGCGGCGACAATTTCCTCGTCGGTTGCTTCGGGGTTGGAATATGCGATATTCTCTCTGACCGTGCCGGATTTAAGCCATGTTTCCTGAAGCACCATTCCGAAGTTTTTGCGCAGAGATTTTCTTGTGAAATTCATTGAATTTTCGCCGTCAACCTTTATCATTCCGCTGTCCGGGTCATAAAATCGCATGAGCAGGTTGATGAGCGTGCTCTTGCCGCAGCCCGTCGGACCGACGATTGCAACACGCTGACCCGGCTTTGCCGAAATGCTGAGCCCTTTAATAAGCTCCTTGCTTTTGTCGTAGGAAAAGGAAACATTTTCAAATTCAACCTCGCCGGTTGCCTTTTCAAGCTCCCGAGCGTTGCTGCAATCGGGAAGCTGCTCCTTTTCGTCGATAAGTTCAAACACTCTTGCCGCCGAAGCGAGGGCATTTTGAAGCTCCGTAACAACGCCGGAAATCTCGTTAAACGGCTTGGTATACTGCGTTGCGTAGCTGAGGAAGCAGCTCAGCTGACCGACCGTAAGTCTGCCGGAAATAGCTGAAAGCGCACCGAATGCTCCCACGCCGGCATATACAATGGCGTTGATAAGTCTTGTTGACGGATTGACCATCGAGGAGAAGAACGAAGCCTTGAGGCTGTATCTTGTGAGCCTGTCGTTTATCTCGTCAAATTTCTCCTCTGACGCCGCCTCACGGCTGAACGCTTTGACAAGCTTCTGATTGCCGACCATCTCGTTGATATGCGTCGTGATCTCTCCCCTTGTTTCGGACTGCTTTTGGAACATTGAATAGGTTCGCTTTGCAATAAATGATGCAACAAAAAGCGAAAGCGGAGTGAGCAGCACAACGATGAGTGCAATTTTTGCATTGACGGAGAACATGAAAATCAGCGTTCCGAGAATCGTTATAATGCCCGTAAAAAACTGAGTAAATCCCATCAACAGACCGTCCGAAAGCTGGTCTATATCGGTGATGATTCGGCTGACGATATCGCCGTGCTCGTGGGAGTCGATATAACCGATATCGAGCTTCTGCAAATGGCGGAACGCCTGAACACGCAGATCCTTGACAACCCGATAGGTTATGCGGTTATTGATGATGTTCATTATCCACTGAGCCAGTGCGGTTATGCCGATTATAACGGCGGTTTTGATGAGAATGGCAACAATACCCTTGATATCGACCTGACCCTTGCCGAGCGCAAGATCGACCGCGTCGCCGAACAAGATCGGCGCATAAAGCTGGGTTGCAACCACCACAACCGCCAAAAGCAACGAGAGAAGCACAAGAAATTTATATTTTTCAATCAGCTTCAGCAGGCGGCGAAAGGTTCCCTTATTGTTCTTCTTCATTTATACCGCCTCCTTGCTTGAAAGCTGAGATTCGCAAATTTCACGATATTCCGGGCAGCCCTCAAAAAGCTCGTCATGCTTACCGATTCCGCAGACCCTGCCGTCGTCAAGCACAATTATTATATCGGCATTTTTAATCGTTGAAAAACGCTGAGAAACGATAAAAACGGTCATGTTATCCGTGTCCGATTTTATCGCACGCCTGAGCGCAGCGTCGGTCGCAAAATCGAGGGCGGACGAGCTGTCGTCAAGAATAAGTATCTCCGGCTTTCTGACAAGCGCCCTTGCAATCGTCAAGCGCTGGATCTGACCTCCGGAAAGGTTCTTTCCTCCCTGAAGAATTTTGCTGTCAAGTCCGTCCTTTTCGTTGACAAAGTCGAGTGCCTGCGCCGTTTTGAGCGCAGCGGTTATCTCCTCGTCGGTTGCGTCGGGCTTTCCCCATTTTATGTTGTCACGAACCGTTCCGCTGACGAGAGCCGCTTTCTGCGGAACGACTCCGACAAGTCGGCGAAGCTCATCAACATTGTAGCTGCGAACATCGGTTCCGTTGATTTTGAGCGAACCTGCGCTGACATCGTAGAACCTCGGAATGAGATTGACGAGCGTTGTTTTGCCAGAGCCTGTCGCTCCGATTATGCCCACCGTCGAGCCTCTCGGCACTCTCAGCGAGAGCGAATCGAGAGATTTTTCCTTTGAGCCGGCATAGGTTGCGCTTACATTGTCGAACTCAACGGCCGTTTCCTCCTCGCTTTTTATGCCGCTGCCGTTGTTGATCGAGGGCTTGATTTTGAAAACATCGTTGATTCTGTTGCCGCACGCAACGGATTTTGTGAGATTGATGATAAGGTTTGAAAGCTTGATAAGCTCCACGAGAACCTGCGACATATAGTTGATAAGGGAAATAACCTCGCCCTGGGTAAGCCTGCCCGTATCGACACGCAGGCCGCCGACATATATTATAAGCACGATTGAAATATTGACGATAACATAGGTTATGGGATTGAGATATGCCGAAATTCTGCCGCCGTAAAGCTGCATATCCTTCAGTTCCTCCGAGCATTTGTCAAATTCTTCAATTTCCTTTTGCTCGTGGTTAAAGGCACGGATAACACGCACTCCGGAGAGGTTCTCTCTCGTTATTCTCATGACGGAATCGAGCCGGTTCTGCACCTTTTTGTAAATCGGCACGGAGTAGAACATTATGCCGAAAACGACCGCCGCAAGCAGCGGAATCGAAACGGCAAAGATTATCGCCGTTTTCGGGTCAACCGTGAACGCCATGACAACTGCGCCGATAACAATGAACGGAGAGCGCAGAAAAAGCCGCAGAAAAAGATTGACCGCCGTTTGCATCTGGTTAACATCCGCCGTCAGCCTTGTGATAAGAGTTGATGTTCCGATTTTGTCGATCTCGGAATAGGACAGCGTGTTGATATGGCGGTAAAGGTCGCTTCTCAGCTCCTTGCCGAAGCCGACCGCAGCCTTTGCGGCGAAATACTGAGCCGTAAGAGCGCTGATAAATCCGACAACGGCCAGCCCGACAAGCACCATTGCCATTTTGAAAATATACGGCTTGTCCGAATTTTTGATGCCCGTGTCGATTATTGCCGCCATTACCAGCGGAACAAAAAGCTCAAAGCTCGCCTCAAGCATTTTGAACAGCGGCGCAAGGATGCTTTCCTTGACATAATGCCGCAAATACTTTAACAGTTCTTTCATAGTGCCTCCAAATTATATCGTTTTATTTTGCCTTCGCCAGTGAAAAAGAAATTGCTGGGCTATTCCCTCAACTCCTGCAGTGCATTCGGGCAGGCCGTCGGGGTAAAGCTCCGCCATTATCCGCTTGACCCATACATCAACGGGAAAAGCGTCGATTCTGCCGCAGCCGTAAAGCAGTGTACATTCGGCAACCTTTGCGCCGACGCCCTTTATTTTTATCAGCTCGGCTCGGCAGTCGTCAATATCCTCGGCGGCAAGCATATCGAGCCTAACCTCGCCGTCGGCAACCTTTTTCGCCGCATCGATTATGTATTTTGCCCTGAATCCGGAGCGCAGGGGTGCAAGCTCATCAACACTGCATTCCGCAAGTCTTTCGGCAGTGGGGAAAGAAAAATCGCCGTTTCCGAGGTTGTCCCCGAAGGCTGCGCATAGCCGCTCGATTATACCCTTTATTCTCGGAATATTGTTGTTCTGCGAGATTATAAAGGAGCAAAGAGCTTCCCATGTGTCCTGACGGAGAATCCGTATTCCGCCGTATTCGTTTATCGCTCTTTTCAGCCAACCGTCCGTCTTCAGCCTTTCGCAGATTGCGCCGTAATCACGGTCAAGGTCAAGATAACTTCGCCAAAAATCCTCGTCCGTATCGCCGATAACGGTGATTTTTCCGCCGTCCTGCGTAATATCGACCGCTCGGCTCGACGCAACCCCGTGCCAAGCCCCGTTCGGATTTTGATTCCAGCGAAAAGCCTGTCCGCAGTCAAGCGTCAGCGCAAGGTCAAGATTTTCGACCCCGTCAAAGCATATACTGTTGTTTCCGATACAGCTTTCCATGCCGATGTCCTTTCGATTAAGGCAATGCCTATAAATATGCATTTTGTAACCTTTTGTCACAAAGTTCTTGTCAAGCTTTTTTTAAACTCTGTTTTGCACAAAGATTTCAAAAAAATTGAGCAAAATTTTCCGGTTTTTATAACAAAAAAACACTTGACAAAAATTAAGTGCGATTGTTAAATAATTAACTAAGTATGTGTTTTCCACGGGCAAAACTGTGGAAAAATGCGTAAAATCAACGATTTTAAAAGGAGTTATCCACACTTTCCACATAGTTTTCCACCGATTTTGTGAAAAAATCAAAGTTTTCCACACTTCCACAGAAAAGGTGGAAAATGTTACAAGCAGTCGTTTTATGCCGAACATTATTCACTTTGTCTTGCATAAAAATTCTTCCGAATGACAACAATAAAAAGGAAAAAACACGGTAACCGCCGGTTACCTAACGAAAGCAGGGATAGTTTGATCAAAGGGGTCAATCATCAGGTCGTTGAGGTCACAAAACCGACCTGCGAATATTTTGAGCGTGTAATATTTTTTGTCAAGCCTGAGTTTTCTCAGGTCAGCGAGGGCACGCTGAGGGAACGGGCAGGAGAAATTGCCGGCGAAACGGGTGCTCCGCCGCCGACCAAGCTTAAACGCAGCCGTATTGTTCTTGCCGCCAAGCTGATAGGCTCTGCCCTTGTCGGTGCAGCAGCGGCGTTGCTCATCAGCCGATTTTTCTGACGGCTCGTCAGATAGCCGCCGATTTACAAAAGGAAGCCATGCAGCATTTTTTACAGTCGGGTCGCCTTGCAACGCATACGGCTCTGCCGTGAAGAACGCAGCGGTGGCAAAAATCGTTGCTCTCCTCGGGCAAAAGCAGCTCACGCAGCGCAAGCTCAACCTTGTACGGATCTTTCGTTTCAACAAGTCCGAGCAAATTCGTAATACGGATAAGATGTGTGTCGGCAACAACGGCCGGCTTGCCGTAAATATCGCCGCAGATGAGGTTTGCCGTTTTTCTGCCGACTCCGGGCAACGAGGTCAAATCCTCGATATTGTCCGGAACTCTTCCGCCGAAATCGGAAAGAATTTTTTGCGCCATTCCTACGATGTCCTTCGCCTTGGTGCGGTAAAAGCCGCAAGAGCGCACAAGCTCCTCCACCTCGGCAACATCGGCGTCGGCAAAGGCCTCAACGCTCGGGTATTTTTCAAAAAGCGCAGGCGTGACAAGGTTCACCCGTGCGTCGGTGCACTGGGCGGAAAGCCTTGTTGCAACAAGAAGCTGAAAATCGTTCTTGTAGTCAAGCGAGCAAATTGCATCGGGATACTCTTTTTTAAGGGCCTGCGTACAAAGCTGAGCCCTTTCCTTTTTCGTCATAAGCCTGCACCTCACTTAATCTGATATTATATCATACCATTAGCATAAAATAAAGGGCTTTAGCGCAAAAAATAAGGCAATACCGCATTTTATCGTGCGGCATTGCTCTAATTTTCGGTTTCTTATTCAATGCGGAAGCATTTGTTGTAGCCCTCGACCCAGTATTGCACCCTCTTGCGATCGTAACGGACGGGCATCGCCTTGGTTATTGCCATAACGGCGGCAATTCTCGTGTTCATTCCGAAAACCTTTCTGGAGAGAATGAAGTCGCTCATAACGCCCTTGACCTTGAGCTTGAGCGAATTGAGGTTCATCATCTTTTCGATGAAGCACCTGATGCTGTTTGTGTCTGCGCCGATGGTTATATCGTCGGAATTGAGAATGTCATTATCAAAGAAATAATCAAGATCCTTCGGTGAAAAGCGCGCAACCATGAGCTTGATAATTGCGATCGGGGCAAGTCCTGCGCCAAGCTGTTTATAGAAATCACGCTGATATTTCCAGAGGGTATCTGCGCCGAAAAGCTCATCCTTATCGGCGAGAACCGCATTCGCAAGAAGTCGAGCCGCCTTGAGGCTGTTTGCAATTCCCGAGCCAATGATCGGAACGGTCATAAACGCGCTGTCACCGATTGCGGCATAGCCGTCGGCAACCAAAAGTCCGAGCGGCTGGCGAACGGGAATTTTTACATACTGTCCGCCCCTCAATCGCTGAGTGCCGAGGTCATCGTTAAGCTCTCGAAGCTTCTCGACGGTTTCCTCAACATCTTCATCGGTCAGCGGAGCGAAACGCCCGATGAGAACATCGGTGTATTCCTCATCGTCGGCGACCCAGCAAATCTGCTGCTTGTTGTCAAAAAGAAGATAGACCCTGTACTTGTCTTCCTCAACGGGAGCGGTTTTGTTATAAAAAGCACGGTAAACATAGAAGGTGTCGTATTTATCGGGTTCTTTCTGTATTCCGAGAGAGTCGGGAAGATTGCTGCGAACCGGCGAATTTACTCCCGCCGCATCAATAACAAGATCGGCATAAACCACAGCGTCCTTTGTTTGAATGCCGGCAACTCGGCTGCCGAGCATGATCGGAGCGAGAATTTCGGTTTCATAGACAAATTTTACGCCGCATTTTTCGGCATGGTCGATTATGTGGTCATAAATATCTTTGCGCTCCATCTGAATTTCAAGCTGATCCTCCGGAACATGCTGCTTGAGCTTTTTATTCCTTGACGGGCTGAAAAATGTCATATCGTTCTTGAGACGATATTTATCCTCCGACGGCATTTCCATTCCGCAGGCAAGAAGTCCCTTGCGGTCAAAAATATCCGTCCAGTCGTAGCCCATATCCTCACGCTTGTTTTTTTCATAAACGGTAACATCGTAACCCTGTTCGGCCAAAATTGCGGCTGCTGCAATTCCGCCGTGTCCGCCGCCGGCTACTATAATCTTTTTTCCCATTTTTTTGCACTCTCCTTATTCGCAGTCTTCAATAAGACCGTAATATCTTGCGTACCAGTACGGGTGAGTGAAATTGATGCAGGTCTTGAGAACAAGACCCTTGTCGTCGCCCGTTCCGGGGAACATTGTGTAGGCGGTCGGCTCGTCGGATTTTTTGAAAATCTCTTGGGCAACATCCTCTGCGCCGCTGTCAACCGTAAAACGGTTGCCGTCATTGTTTAATATTCTTCTTTCATGCGCCGAAAGCGGCTCAAAAAGCTGCGGCGTCATGCCAAGCTCCGTCGGAGCCATGTCCCATTTAAGATCGGAGCGGTAGCTGTTATAAAGCGGCCACATAACCTGATCCATCGGGTAATCCATAAGCTCGTCAATGCAATCGTCCGCATTGTATCGCTCTCCGGTGACTGCGCCGTAAACAAAATTGTAGAAGGCGTTTCTTTCAACCTTTTCGTCCTCCCAGTGGTGGGTAAGTCCCATTGCGAAAATTGAACGAAGATTCGGGTCGTCGGTGTACCTCATCAGAAGCGAGATCATCAGGAAATCGTGACTGTCGTCAATATGAAGAAGATGTCCGTCGGGAATTTTATATTGCATAAGATTCATTGCAAAATGCTTCCCGCCTGCCAGCTCGATGAAAAGCTTTTCGTATTTTTCGTCTCCCGTGATGTGGTAGCCTATCTTCAGGAAGGTGAGCATCTGCAACGAGTTTGTGCCCTTTTCATAGATCCACTTGTGGTCGTTGTTGAGAAGCTCGGGATCCCAGTTTGCCCATGTTGTCGGCAGACCGTCGGTATCCACAAGATGAAAATTGTTTTTGATAATATGGTCAAGAATTTTTCTGACCGTGTCCGCAATGAGCTTTTTATCCTCATCGTCGGCAACAAGGTCAAAATAGTTCGCATAGCAATAGAAATGACCAACGACCTCATCGGAGGAGGTTTCTCCGAGCCATTCGCATTCTCTGCCCTCGGCGTCCTTTGTGACATGCCATTCGTGGCGTGCTCCCGTGCCGTAATCAACGGCGTCGGAATATCTGATCGCACGGGCAAAGAAGCCGTCAACTCCGGTTATTTCGGTCAGCTTTATCATTGCAAGCAGACTTCTGCGTGCGTCCCGGCGAACCTCCGGGTCTTTCGTGCAGGCGTATTCAAAGCTGAGAGCCGCCGTGTAAAAGCCCGTCCAAAGCCCCTCATTATCCGAGGAGAGAATATGACCCTCGTTTTCGCTTACAACACCCTCATGCTCAAGGTCACGGTCAAGCACATAGCCGTTGCGCACATTGAATTTTTCCGTCTGCGCACGGAGGATATTTGCCTTTTCCCTGAGCGACATTATTTTTGTTTCAAAAAGGCTGATACCCTTGTCCGTTGAAACGCAGACCGAGCCGTCGGGGGATATCACAACCCCTGTCGCATTCGGGGACGGAAGCCAACGCTTGTAGCCGTAATAGGAAAGGCGGCCGTTATGCTGGTGAACAAGCCCCGTTGTTGTCGAAAAATATTTGTCGCCGTTTTCCGCCGTTGCCATTCCCGTTATATGCGCATCGGGCAGACCATCTATCTTTGAACGGTCAAGCCAGTAGCTGTTGTCGTCATAAACGCAAACGCCCTTGTCCGTGCCGACCCAAATGCTGCCCACAGGGTCAATATAAAGGCAGGTAACCGTATTGCTGAGGATTCCGGTAACTCCCTCCATAAGCTCCGACCAATGCCAACGCTTGCCGACAAGAGCGTGAAGTCCGCCGCCTGCCGTGCCGACATATACCTTGTTGTTTTTATAGACCGCAAGGCAGCTTCCCTTGCCGGGAACGCCGATTTCAATGTCATATCCGTTTTCGCCGAGCTTATAGAGAACGCTCTCGGTCAAAATCCATGTCGCTGCGTCAAGGTCAACCTTGATATCGACGAGCTTGGAGCTGAATTTTTTCTCCGAAATCTTCTTTTTTCCGTCAAACTCAAGCAGGGAATTGCCAACGCCGACAAGCATATGATTCTCGGCATTGAAATATATCAGCGAAACAGCCGCATCCTTTACGCCGATCGGAACGGGGGAGAATTTCTCGCCGTCAAAGCGTGAAATCCCCTTATCCGTACTGACGAAAAGAACGCCGTTATTATCGAAACGCATTGTCGTTATATTATCCGATTTCAGTCCGTCCGCCGTCGTAAAAACGCGGCGTGAAAGCTGCGGAAATTTTTCGGTTTTAATAACCGCTCTGTATTTATTCATTTAAACGCTCCTTGTTTTTTCTTTGACCTCAAGCCGCAAAACATCCGGCCGTGAATAATGCCCACAGGCGTCAAATTCCATTCGGCTCGACGCAACGTCATTCATGTCAAGCTCGGCATAGATAATCGCTTCCCTATCCCATACCGGGTCGGTGACCTCATGACCGTAAGGGTCGATTATACAGCTTCCGCCTCGGCACACTGTGTCGGGCAGTGCGGCAATCTCACCGTCTGCGCTTTCCGTTTCGGGATAATCGTCTTTTTTGAAGAACATATCGCAGTTGATGAAATAGCAATGTCCCTCTATTGCAATATGGCGGATCGTGCTCTGCCATTCGGGGTTGTCGTTTGTGTTCGGCGAGATATAAAGAGTGATTCCTTTTTGATACAGCGCAACTCTTGCAAGCGGCATATAGCTTTCCCAGCATATCATGCTGCCCATTGCTCCCCACGGAGTTTCCATAACGGGGAAAAAGTCCCTGTCGGCGTCGCCCCAAACAACTCTTTCGCTGCCGGTCGGTTTGAGCTTTCGGTGATTGACCGTTTCTCCGTCGGGTGAAATGAACATATTTGAGTTGTAAAGCGTTGCACTCAGCGAATCCCGCTCGGAATAGCCGACGCTTATGTAAACCTTGTGCTTGATTGCGCTTTCGGCAAGCTTTTTCATCTCCTCGCCGTCGGCAAGCAGGGAATTGTCATAATATTTTTTCCAATCCTTGCGTCCGCTTTCCGAACGGCTGCCGACTTTGAAGCCGTATGTCATTCCGTAGGGATAGCCGGGAATGAAAAGTTCGGGGAAAACAATCAGCTCCGCTCCGTTTGCGGCGCATTCGTCAATCAGTCCAAGTGTTTTTTCCATTCCCTTTTTCCTGTCGAACATGACGGGAGTTGCCTGAATCACGGCAATTTTACAGGTATTCTTTAAATCTCTCATAATATGCTCTCCCTAAGGCAATGCCGAACAATTGCCTTAATCGTTTATATAATCCTCAACATTGAAGTCGTCCTCGTCCGTGCCGAAGCTGTCCTTTTCGCCCTCGACCTCGGGAACCTGAGCGATGACCTCAACCTTGCGCCCCTGCGACCACAGGGATGGGGTTATCCTTATCGTGTAGCCGCAGCCGCCGGGGGTCAGCCACTCGTGCATCGGAGCTTGAGGCAGACCGAAAAGAGTCAAAATAGCCATGATAACTCCGCCGTGAGTGACTATCGCCGTGTGGGTAACTCCGGTTTCGATCAATCCGTCTACGATTTTGATAAAGGCGTTTGCAATTCTGTTTGCAAACTCGTCGTTGCTCTCGCCGAACGGAGGTTCAACACCCTTTTTGCCTGCCAGCCAGTCGGGGAAAACAGGGTGATCCTGCAATTCCTCGGCGGTCTTGCCCTCAAATTCGCCGAAATTGTATTCGATAAGTCCGTTTATGAGGATAGGCTCGCAATTCGGATAAATTATTTTCGCCGTCTGAGTGCAGCGTGAAAGCGGACTTGAAAAAACGGCGGAAACGGGCGGATATTTATAGTCCTTTTTCATTTGCTCAATTTGGGCTACGCCCTCGCCGCTGAGCGGCTCGTCAATATGGCCGACATATTTTCCGCCGACATTGCCCTCGGTCAATCCGTTGCGGATAAGTTGAATGTAGTATGATTTCATATAATACGGTGTTCCTTTATTTTACACTGCGGCAGAAAAAAGCTGCCGTGTTAATTTTTTATAGTGTCCTTATAAAGCCTGATGTATGCGTTCGCCGAGCGACCCCAGCTGAAATCGCAGCCGAGCGCACGCAGAACAAGCTCGTTCCAGTCGCCGTTGTAGTAGAGAGTAAGCGCACGGCGGATTGCGTCGAGCATATCGTGAGCATTGTAGCTTTTAAATGTGAAGCCGTTGCCCTTGCCGTCGCCGCAGTCGGTGATCGAATCTCTCAAGCCGCCCGTCTCACGGACGATGGGAACCGTGCCGTAGCGAAGCGCAACCATCTGCGAAAGTCCGCACGGCTCGCTCTTGGACGGCATAAGGAACATATCGGATCCCGCATAGATCCTTCTTGCAAGCTCGGGCACGAAGCCGATTCTCAAGCCGACCTTTTCGGGATATTTTTCTGCGATCCAGCGGAAATAGCTCTCGTACTCGTAGTCGCCCGAGCCGAGAACGACAAGCTGCATTTCCGAGGTTGCGAGCAGCTCGTCAAGAATCCCCTTAACGAGGTCAAGTCCCTTGTGGGAAACGAGCCTTGTGACCATGCCGATAACGGGAACTCCCGGCTTGACAGGAAGTCCCATTTCCTTTTGAAGGGCTTCCTTATCGGCCTTCTTGCCCGAAGCGTCGTCAGCAGAGAAGTTCTTTTCAATGCATTTGTCCGTTGCCGGGTCGTAGCCTACGGTATCGATTCCGTTGAGAATACCGCTGAGCTTATAGCGGCGTTCGTTAAGGATAGAATCCAAGCCGTGAGAATACCACGGGTCGAGAATTTCGTCGGCATAGGACGGGCTGACGGTCGTAACTCTGTCGGCGCACTCGATTGCGCCCTTCATAAAGTTGATGCAGCCGTCATATTCAAGCAGCGAGGCCTTATCGGCAGGGATTCCGAGAACATCCTCAAGAAGCTCCTTGCCGTAAATGCCCTGATACTGAATGTTATGAATCGTGAAAATCGTCTTAATGTTTTCATAGCCCGGTGAATTTGCGTACATTGACGAATAGTAAACGGGGGTAAGAGCCGTCTGCCAGTCGTTGCAATGAATGATGTCGGGCTTAAAATCAATATAGGGGATTATCTCAAGAACGGCCCGGGAGAAGAAAGCGAATCTTTCCGCATCGTCATAGTGACCGTAGATGGTGTCACGCTTGAAATAATACTGGTTATCAATCAGGTAATATATAACGCCGTTGTGCTTTGCTTCAAAAATTCCGCAATACTGGCGTCTCCATGCCACAGGAACCGAGATATGAGTGATGAACTTCATCGTATCCTTAAGCTCCTGCTTGATGGTGTCATACATGGGGAGAACAACTCGACAGCCGATAAGTCTTTTTCTCAGCGCCTGCGGCAGAGAGCCTGCAACATCGCCGAGTCCGCCGCTCGCAATGAACGGGAGAGCCTCCGAGGCAGCATATAAAACTTTCATCTAAATCATCCTTTCTTAAGGCAGCACCGTGCAAATTGATGCGCTCGCCTTAAATTACTATTCCCTTTCCTATAAATACAGGGAACTTGACATCGCCGGAAAGATTTTTATTGGGCTTGATAACAACATTTTTGTCGGCAATAACGCAGTTGAGCTTAACATCGTCGCTGATATATGTGTTCTGCATGAGCACGCAGTTTTTGACCACTGCGCCCTTGCCGATATGAACTCCTCTGAAAAGAACACTGTTTTCAACCGTGCCCTCGATCACGCAGCCGTCCGCAATCAGCGAATTTGACGCATGGGAATCCAGACCGTAAATTGCCGGAACATCGTCCTTGACCTTTGTAAACACGGGCTTTTCCTTGGAGAGGAGAGCCTTGCGATTCTCCTTTTTGAGAAGATCCATGTTCGCCTCAAAATAGCTTTGGATTCCGTCAATGACCTTAACATAGCCGCTGAATTCGCAGCCGTAAATCTTCAGGGAATTGATGTTTCGCTGAAGTACATCCTCCGTAAAGGAGTGATAACCAAGCCCGATAGCCTCCGAAACAAGCCTTTCGAGAAGCGATTTTCTCATGAAAATAACATTGAGCGAATAGCTTGCTTCGTCGTCGTTGTGACGGCTGACGGAGGTTATTCTGCCGTCCTCCGCAAGTTCAAACTTCGCCAGCTCCCTTATTGCCGGAGAGGACGAACGCTTGTAGGCGATGGTGATATCCGCACCTGTTTTTTCGTGACGCTCAAACATCTCCGTAAAGTCAACATTATATATGGCGTTGCAGTCGGTCATGAGAACATATTCCTCCTCCGAATTGCGGAGGAAATTCATTGCGCTTGAGATCGCTTCAATCTTGTTGGTATATATACCCGTTGTGCCGATATTGAAGGGCGGAAGAAGATAAAGTCCGCCGTTTTTTCGAGAAAGATCCCACGCTCTGCCGTTGCCGACATGGTCCATAAGCGACTGGTAATTGCTCTTTGTGATTATTCCGACCTTGGCAATTCCGCTGTTCACCATTGCGGAAAGCTGAAAATCGATCAGGCGATAACGGCAACCGTAAGGCACAGAGCCCATGGAACGAACCGAGGTTATCTCGCTGAGATAATTATCGTATGTATTTGAAAAAATAAGTCCGAGTACATTATTGGCTCTCATTTCTTACGCCTCCTTTACATCTTCGCCGACCATTGCTTTCGGCTCGACCGTTGCGCCCTTGCCGATGTTTACGCCCATTCCGACAACGGAAACGCCCCAATCGTCAAGATTTTCCATTTCTTCGGGACGCTTGCCAACTCTTGCGTTTTCTTCAACGGTAACATTCTCGGCAACGATTGCATACTGGACGACAGCGCCTTTTTTGATCACGCTGCCGGGCATGACGATAGAATCCTTGACCACTGCGCCCTCCTCAACGGTAACATTTGCAAAAAGAACGGAGAAATCGATCTCTCCCTCGATCTCGCAGCCCTCAGCAACCATTGAATTCTGCACCTTTGCGGTGTCGGAAACATAGTGCGGCCCCGTAATCGGGTCTTTGGCATATATCTTCCAGCTTGAATCCGTCAGGTCAAGGTCAACCTTCGGATTGAGCAGGTCGAGATTTGCCTCCCAAAGGCTGTCGATAGTTCCGACATCCTTCCAGTAGCCGTCAAATTCATAGGCAAAGAGCCTTTCGTTGGCGGAATGCATCGCCGGAATAAGATCCTTGCCGAAGTCGTTGCTTGAATTCGGGTTGGCCTCGTCATCAAGCAGATATTGCCTGAGCTTTTTCCATGAGAAAACATAAACGCCCATCGAAGCCTTGTTGGAGCGGGGATTCTTCGGCTTCTCCTCAAATTCGGCAATCGAGCCGTCGTCGTTGACGAGCATAAGACCGAAGCGCGAAGCCTCCTCCCACGGAACCTCAAGCATTGCGATCGTGCAGTCGGCGTTCTTCTCCTTATGGAAAGAAAGCATCTTGGAATAGTCCATTTTATAGATATGGTCACCCGAAAGGACAAGAACATATTCGGGGTCGTATCTGTCAATAAAATTGATGTTCTGGTAAATTGCATTTGCCGTGCCCTTGTACCATTCCGTGCCCGATATCTGCTGATAGGGCGAAAGAATGTGCACGCCACCGTCGGCACGGTCAAGATCCCATGCCTGTCCATTGCCGATATAGTCGTTCAATTCAAGCGGCTGATACTGGGTAAGAACTCCGACGGTATATATGCCGGAATTTACGCAGTTTGAAAGAGGGAAATCAATGATTCGGTATTTGCCGCCGTAGGGAACGGCAGGCTTTGCAATGTTCTTCGTCAAAATTCCGAGGCGGCTTCCCTGTCCGCCCGCAAGAAGCATTGCGATACATTCGTGTTTTCGGGACATTACTATTCCTCCTTTATTCAATGACCTTTTCGGTCGTAATTTTCTTCGTTGTTTTTCTTTTTGCCGGCGGTGTGAGGTAGATAACGCTCAAGCCGGCAAGGTCGAGAGCAACGCTGTTGTCAAAGCCGTGCATCGGAATTTTTTCGCTTTTGACCTTAACTGCCGTTCCTCTGCCTTTTCCGCCGAATTCCTCTGCGTCCGTGTTGAGGAGAACCTTATAGCTTCCCGCTCTCGGCACGCCGATCCGATATCCGTTGCGTTCAACATTCGTGAAGTTGCAAACCGCAATAATTTCTTTTTTATCCTTGTCCGTTCTTCTGAAAGAAATCACCGAATTATCAATGTCGTCATTGCTGATCCAGTTGAAACCCTCCCAGTCATAGTCGATCTGCCAGAGCGGACTCTGTTTTTTATAGAGCTTGTTCAGCGTGCGCACATAGCTCTGCATCTGTGCGTGCTTTTCATAGTCGAGCAGCAGCCAGTCAAGCCCCTGCTTGTAGTTCCACTCAATGAATTGGGCAAATTCCTGCCCCATGAAAAGAAGCTTTTTGCCCGGGTGTGCCGTCATGTAAGCATAGAATGCTCTCAGTCCCGCAAATTTTTCATCGTATTCTCCCGGCATTTTTCCAATCATTGAGCATTTGCCGTGAACGACCTCGTCGTGCGAGATCGGAAGCACAAAATTCTCCGAAAAAGCATAGAAGAAAGAGAATGTCAGACAGTTATGGTTGAATTTTCTGTAAATTCCGTCCATCGAGAAATATTTCAGGCAGTCGTTCATCCAGCCCATGTTCCATTTGAAATTGAAGCCGAGTCCGCCGTCGCAAACGGGCTTTGAAACCAGCGGCCACGAGGTGCTTTCCTCAGCGATCATCATTACATCGGGGTGCTCGCGGAAAATCGAGATATTGAGATTCTGCAAGAACTGAACCGCTTCAAGATTTTCTCTGCCGCCGTTCTTGTTGGCAATCCATTCGCCGTCGTTCCTGCCGTAGTCAAGGTAGAGCATTGAGGCAACGGCGTCAACACGAAGTCCGTCGATGTGATATTTTTCGATCCAGAACATCGCCGAGGAGGTAAGAAAGCTCCTGACCTCGTTGCGTCCGTAGTCGAAAATTTTTGTGCCCCATTGCAGATGCTCGCCCTTGCGGATATCCTCGTATTCATAGCAGCTTTGACCGTCAAATTCAAACAGACCGTGCGCATCCTTCGGAAAATGTGCAGGAACCCAGTCGAGAATAACGCCGATTCCCTCCCGATGGCACTTGTCAACAAAGTACATAAAGTCCTGCGGCTCGCCGTAACGGGAGGTCGGCGCAAAATAGCCTGTGACCTGATATCCCCACGAGCCGTCAAACGGGTGCTCGCAAATCGGAAGCAGCTCTATATGAGTATACCCCATATCCTTTACATATTTTGTCAATTCGTCTGCTAATTGACGGTAAGAAAGAAAATTTCCGTCCTCGTGCCGCTTCCATGAGCCTGCATGAACCTCATAGATGTTGACGGGGCTTTCGTAAATATTTACGGATTTCCTCTCGGTCATCCATTTTTCGTCCTTCCAGCCGTAGCCGTCAATGTCGTAGAATTTTGAAGCGGTTTCGGGTCGTGTTTCGGCGTGGAAGCCGTAAGGGTCGGCCTTGTAGCGAAGCTCGCCCGACTGAGTGGTTATACAATATTTATAATTGTCAAATTGCTTTATTCCTTTTATTTTACATTCCCAAACGGCGTTGTCCTCAATCCTTTTCATTGGATTGACCTCGGCATCCCATTCGTTGAAATCGCCGACCACGCTGACCGCCGCCGCATGGGGCGCCCAGACACGGAAAACGACCTCGTTTTTGCCCGAACGGTGCGAACCGAGAAATTCATAAGCCTTGGCATTCTGTCCCCGGTGGAAAAGGTAAAGAGGAACATCGTTTTCATTTGTTTTTTTCTTTTTCATTGCGTCACCTCAGCAAACAAAGAAACATTTACGGGCTATCTATATAAATCAGTAGTTACCCTATATTATTGTATCAAAAAAAAGAGCAAAATTCAACCCGTTTTTGATTATTATATTCAAACCAAATGTAAAAATTTGTCGCTTCTTTTGTTAATTTTGTTACAAAAATTCAACCGATACAGATATAGCTCTCACTTTGGCAGTATATTTGCAAAAGCTTTGCGATTTTTGCAAAACCCCTTGATTTTTCACCTGTTCTCGGGTATAATAATATCAAATCACGATTTAGTAAATCAGGATTATATATCGTTGGAGGTGTTTTTAATGTTTATCGGCAGAGAAGCGGAGCTGAGATTCTTAAATGATAAATACGAGACCGAGGGCGGTCAGCTTGTAGTTCTTTACGGCAGGCGGCGTGTCGGCAAAACAGAAACACTGCGGGAGTTTTGTAAAGGAAAGCCGCATATTTTCTTTTCCTGCACACAAACTACCGACAGAGTACAGCTTCAGAAGTTCTCAAGGCAAATATTACAGGAGGATATTCCGGCAAGAAACTATGTTGCCGAGTTTACGGATTGGGAAAAAGCTCTTCGTGCTGTTCTTGACCTGCCTTACGGCGATAAAAAGAAGCTGCTAATCATAGATGAGTTCCCGTATATGTGCAAGAGCAACAAGAGTATTCCTTCCATTCTGCAAAATCTGTGGGATGCAGAGCTTCGGGATGCGAATGTGATGGTTGTGCTGTGCGGAAGTGCAATGAGCTTTATCGAAAAAGAACTCCTTGCGGAGAAAAATCCTCTCTACGGTCGTGCAACCGGTATTTGCAAGATGAAAGAAATGGGATTTTACGATGCCGCAAAATTCTTTCCCGATTACTCCGAGCGTGACAAGGTGATTGCCTATTCTGTTCTCGGCGGTATTCCTCATTATTTAAGACAATGGAATCCAACGCTGTCTGTTGGGGAAAATATCAAGCGAAACATTCTGACAAAGGGATGTATTTTATACAGTGAGGTTGACTTTCTGCTTCATCAGGAGCTTCGGGAAACGCCGATTTATAACTCCATTATTGAAGCGGTTGCACTTGGCAACACAACTCTGAATAATATCAATCAGAAGTCGCTTGTTGAAAATACTTCCAAAACAAGTGTGTATCTGAAAAATCTGATTGAGCTTGGCATTGTGGAACGGGAGTTTTCTGTTGATGCCAAAGTGAAAGAACAGGCAAACAGAAACCGTGGAACCTATAAGCTGACGGATAACTTCTTCCGTTTTTGGTATGCTTTCGGCTTCGCCAATTTCTCACAGCTTGAGGACGGAGATGTTGACGGTGTGTATGAATATGTCGTTGAGCCTGCACTTCATGAATTTGCTTCCTTTACTTTTGAAGATGTCTGCCATGAGTTTATCCGTGAAATGCAAAAGAAAAATGAACTGCCGTTCCGTTATTCCAAGATCGGACGATGGACGGGCAAGACTACGATTCGAAATAAAAATGCCGAAAACGGACAGAGGCTCGGTGAAACGGAAATCGACCTTTTGTGCATCGACCAAAAAGCAGAAAACTATCTGGTCGGAGAATGCAAGTTCAAAAAAGAACCGTTCACTTACACGGAATATCTTAATACGCTTGCAAAGCTGACTCCGCTGAAAGAAAAAGCAGCCTTTTATTATGCTCTGTTCTCAGAAAGCGGTTTTGATGAAAAAATCACGGAAGAAACCAATACGAACGGAACACTTCTCTATACTATTGAACAGATAGTTAATTACAAATAAACATTTTAATCAATCGGAAACGCTCTCAAGTTTGAGGGCGTTTTCTATATGTAAATGCCGGAAATGCTTTTCCGAAAAAATGCACAGTAATAAAGCTTGAATATAGGATACCGATTTAAGGGTCAAATATCCAAACCGGATAATACAAAACGCCACACTGACCGAAATCTGTCCCAATTTTCCTCACTTGTACGAGTTTGTCCTAAAATGCCACAAAACAGGTTTTCTGCCCGTTGCGACACTTTTCGCACACAGTTATACTGAAAAGCATAGCAATGAGTTAAGGAGGCGTTTTTATGAGATCGGTTCAAATCATCACCGATTCCTGTGCCGATATCGACCAATCGATCCGTGCCCGCTACGGCATTGATTATGTGCGTATGAAAACGATTCGGGACGAAAAAGAACAGTGGGCAAGCCTTGATTTTGAATACTATACGCCCAAGGAGCTTTACGACACGATGCGTGCCGGCAATCGCATATTGACGGCGCAGGTGCCGACGGAGGAATTTGACAGAATCTTCCGTCAGTATCTGGAGGAGGGAAAGGACATCGTATATATCGGATGCTCCCTAAAGCAATCCGGCTCAGTAAATACCGGGGCAATCATAGCAAAAAAACTATCGGTTCATTTCCCCGAAGCAAGCATATTCTGCGTTGATTCGCTTAACGCCTGCATGGGTGAAGGTATGCTCGCCGTGCGTGCGGCGGAATACCGCGACGCAGGTCTTGACGCCAAATCCATTGCAGAACGGATCATGGCAGACCGCAACCTGGTGAATGAATACTGCACGGTGCACAGTCTTGATGCTCTCAAGCGTTCCGGCCGAGTCAAGGCTTCGGCAGCGTTCTTCGGCAACCTGTTCGGTGTGAAGCCGATCATTATTTCCGATAAGGACGGTTATCAAACGCCGATAAAAAAGGTAAAGGGTCGTCAAACCTCCATCCGTGAGATCGTAGCTCTTTTGAAGGATTCCATTCTCGATGCGGAAAATCAGTGTATCTACATTGCCCACGCTGATTGTGCCGAGGAGGCGGAGATGCTGCGGCAGCTGGTGGAGCAGGAGATCCCCTGTCGGGAAATCCATGTCGGTTATATCGGGCCGATCATCGGCGCTTCGGTCGGACCGGATGCGCTGGCGATTTTCGGCTTCGGCAAGGAAGTGACTTTTGAAGGATGATGAACACACAAACACTTGATGCCAAAACCTTTTTGCGCCTGATCGAAGGCGGTAAGAATAATCTGCGTGTCCATGCAGACACGGTCAACGATCTAAATGTGTTCCCGATCCCCGACGGTGATACGGGAGCAAACATGAGTATGACCGTCGAGGGCGGACTCGGTGCAGTTCGATCCGATAATTGCGATACGCTCGGCGACGCAGCGAAACAGCTGGCGAGCGGTATGCTGATGAGTGCCAGAGGCAACTCCGGCGTAATCCTGTCCCAGCTTTTTGCCGGCTTTGCCGCAGCACTCGGTGACAAGGAAACGGCGGATATTTCGGCTCTGTCCGAGGCATTGGAAACCGGCGTAAGGTTTGCCTATGATTCGGTCGCCGTGCCTACGGAGGGAACGATTCTGACCGTTGCCAGAGAGGCAGCGGATGCAGCATCCCGCATTCGGGGGCAGAAGACACTGGAGGAGTTCTGGCAAGTCTATATGGATGAGTTGGAGGCGTCTTTGCAGCGCACACCGGAGCTGTTGCCCGTGCTTAAAGAAGCCGGTGTGATCGATTCCGGAGGTGCAGGGCTGTATTATATCGCTGATGGCATCCGCCGTGCATTTCGCGGCGAGAGCATTTCCGCACAGCCCTCTGAAAGCTCCGAACCAAAAGCACTCGTTGATTTGACAAATTTCAATGAAAACAGCGTTATGACATACGGCTATTGCACAGAGTTTCTGCTGCAACTGCAACACGCTAAAACCGATATTTCCGCTTTCTCTACCGATGCGCTGGTGAAAAAACTCGGTACGATGGGAAACTCCATCGTGGCATTCCAAAACGGCAGCGTTGTGAAGGTACATATCCACACGATGACGCCCGGAGAGATCCTAAGCTATTGTCAGCAATTCGGCGAGTTTCTGACCTTGAAGATTGAAAATATGACGCTGCAGCATCAGGATACTTTGATAGAAAAAGCCGCTGAGCCCCATGCGGAAAGAAAGAAATTTGCTCTGGTCACCGTTGCCTCGGGTGTCGGGATTCGCGAGGCGTTTCTGCAGCTGGGAGCCGATGTGGTGTTGGACGGCGGACAGACCCAAAATCCTGCCGCAGCGGATTTTATCCGTGCCTTCGACGAGGTAAATGCGGAAACGATCTTTGTGCTGCCGAACAACGGCAACATCCTGCTGACCGCCAAGCAGGCAGGGGAGCTTTACAAAAACGCCGATGTCCGTGTGCTGAACAGCCGTAATATCGGCGAGGGCTATGCGGCACTGTCCATGCTCAGCTACGACAGCGGCGATGCCGACACCGTCGCCGCTCTGCTTAATGACGCCATGCAGGGAGTAAAAACCGGAATGATCAGCCGTGCTGTGCGTGATTCGGTCTGCAACGGCGTTCGGGTGGACAAGGACGATTTTATTGCCTTTACCGACGGAACGGTCTTGGACACCGCCGAGGAGCGGCTTGAGGCGGCAATGGCACTGCTGGATAAGCTTCAAACAGGACAGCATGAGATATTGATCGCCGTATACGGAGCGGACTTCCCGACGGAGGAGCGTGCGGCTTTCCGAGAAAAGGTCGCCGCCGTCTATCGGAATGTGGAATTATGTGAGCTTAACGGAGAACAGAGCATATATGATCTGATCGTGATTGTGGAGTAATGATTGCAATGGATTTTACAAAAGAGATGAAGCGTGAGTACACCATATTAGCACCGGACATTTTCCCCACCCACATGGAGCTGCTGGAGGAAGTGTTCCGCCTGTACGGCTATCACCTGCAAGTGCTTCATTACGAAGGTTCGGAGGTGATTGAAACCGGACTGAAGGTGCTGAATAACGATGTCTGCTATCCGGCGATTTGTATGCTCGGGCAGCAGCTTTACGCTCTGACCTGCGGCGATTTTGATCCTCACAAGTCAGCCCTCATTCAATTTCAGACAGGGGGCGGCTGCAGAGCCTCGAATTATATCTGTCTGCTGCGCAAGGCACTGGCAGATATGGGGATGGACTATGTCCCTGTCATTTCGCTGAGCTTCGGCGGATATGAGCATTACAGCGGATTCAAAATCACCCCCGGAATGGCGGTCATCGGGCTGCGGAGTCTGATCTACGGTGATATGCTGCTGTTGCTCAAGAATCAGTGCCTGCCTTACGAAAAGGAGTCGGGCAGCACCCTGGCACTGGTTCGGAAATGGGTCAACTGTCTTACGGAGCAGTTTCGCCGAAAACGGGGTCTGTCCGGCAACGCCATGCGAAAAAACCTTGCGGCGATGGCTAAGGACTTTCACGAGCTGCCAAAGGTGCCACGCACCGTAACGAAGGTCGGCATCGTCGGGGAGATCTATGTCAAATATTCCTCCTTCGGCAATAACGGGCTGGAAAAAATTCTGCTGTCCCAAGACTGTGAATATATGGTTCCCGGCGTGTTGGGATTTTTTCAGTATTGCTTTGCCAATGTGGAAACAGATCATCGCTATTACGGCGGCAGCACCGCCAAGCTGCTCGTCGGACGAAAGGCGGAGCACATCGCCGCCGATTGGGAGGGCTGGCTCATCGAGGCGCTGAAGCCATATCCGGAATTTGTCCCTCCGGCGTGCTTTGAGCGAGTGAAAGCACTGGCGGATCGTGTAATCGACCGAGGTGTAAAAATGGGAGAGGGATGGCTGCTATCCGGCGAGGCGGCGGAGATGATCGAAAAGGGCTATACCAATATCATCTGTGCGCAGCCCTTCGGCTGCCTGCCCAATCACATCGCCGGCAAGGGTACTATCCGCCGTCTGAGGGAGCTGTATCCCGGGGCAAACATTTTCCCCGTGGATTATGATTCCGGCGCTTCCCGTGTCAATCAGGAAAACCGCATCAAGCTGATGCTGGCGATTGCAAAGGAGAATGCATATGAAACAGCTGGGACTTGATATCGGCTCTACAACGCTCAAATATGTGCTGTCGGACGAGGCAGGCACTATTCTGCAAAAAAATTATGTGCGGCACGGGGCTAAGATCGACGAAAAGCTGTCAGAGCTTCTTCAGCAGCTGGAGGAGCAATTTCCGGAGGAGGAGCTTCGGCTCACCGTGTCCGGTTCGGCAGGTATGGGGCTTTCCGAGGAGCTCGGGCTGCCCTTTGTGCAGGAGGTTTTTGCCGAAAAGCTGTCTGCGGAGCAATATTGCCCCGGCACTGACGCCGTCATCGAGCTGGGCGGCGAGGATGCGAAAATTCTCTTTCTCTCCGACGGATTTGAGATGCGGATGAACGGTACTTGTGCGGGCGGCACAGGCGCATTTATTGACCAGATGGCGTCGCTGATGCAAATCACGCCGCCGGAGCTGAACGAGCTTGCCTCGCGAGCGGAAACCGTCCCCACCATCGCCTCACGCTGCGGCGTGTTTGCTAAATCGGATATTCAGCCGCTTTTGAACCAGGGGGCACGGCATGAGGATATTGCAGCGGGAATTTTGCGTGCCGTGGTGAACCAAACGGTGGCAGGGCTGGCGCAGGGGCGCGAGATTAAGGGAAAGCTGCTGTATCTCGGCGGGCCGCTGACCTTTCTGTCCGAGCTGCGCCGCAGCTTTGACGAGGCTCTCGGCACTACCGGACTCTGTCCCGAAAATTCTCTGTATTTCGTTGCGTTGGGATGCATTGCGGCAGGGGTCGGCCGTCCGATCCTTCCCCGTGAGCTGCGCAGGCAGCTTTCCGATCGGGCGCAGAAAACCACCTACCGCAAGCGTGCGCCGCTATTCTCCTCCGAGGAGGATTATGCACGCTTTGCTGCTCGACATCGGACTAATTCCGACGGCATCGGCACTTTAAGCGCACCGCACGGCTCGATGTTTTTGGGCGTTGACGCAGGCTCGACCACGGTGAAGGCGGTGCTGTGCGACCGAGAGGGCAATCTGTTCTATCCCGTATACAAGCCGAATTACGGAGATCCGGTTCGAGTGATTCGAGAGTATTTGTCGGAGCTGTATGCCGCCTACCCGGAGATTGAGATTGCCGGCAGTGCTGTCACCGGCTACGGTGAAAAGCTGATGCAGGCGGCTTTCGGCATTCCGTGCGGCGTTGTAGAAACACTGGCGCACTATACCGCCGCCAAAAAATTCCGTCCCGATGTCGATTTCATCATTGATATCGGCGGACAGGACATCAAGTGCTTCCGGATTCGGAACGGACTAATCGACAGCCTGTTTTTGAATGAGGCTTGCTCCTCCGGCTGCGGTTCTTTTTTGCAGACCTTCGCTGACACGCTTGGTTTGTCCGACGCCGAATTTGCACGACTGGGGCTATTTGCCGATGCCCCGGCCGATTTGGGCAGCCGCTGCACAGTCTTTATGAACAGCTCCGTCAAGCAGGCGCAGAAGGACGGAGCAAGCGTGGAAAATATTGCGGCAGGGCTGTCCGTGAGCGTGGTGAAAAATGCTCTCTATAAGGTGATTCGCTGTGCCGACCCGGAAAAGCTGGGTCAACATATCGTCGTGCAGGGCGGCACTTTCTTAAACGACTGCGTGCTGCGTGCCTTTGAGCAGGAAACGGGGCGAGAGGTGATCCGACCTCGGTTTGCCGGGCTGATGGGGGCATACGGGGCAGCTCTGTATGCGACCTCCCATGCGACAAAGGGGCTGCTCACACCCGAAGAGCTGGCGGATTTTCGCTATACTGCGCAGCAAACCGTCTGCGGCGGATGTCAAAATCACTGTCAGCTCACGATCAATCGTTTCTCGGGCGGCAGACGCTTTCTGGCAGGCAACCGCTGCTCAAAGCCGCTACATACGGAGAGCACCTCACAGCCACGCAATTTGTATGCCTACACACTCGAGCTGCTGGACAAATACCGGCGTGACCCGTCGGACAGCAAAAAAAAGACCATCGGAATTCCGATGGGTTTGAATTTCTTCGATTTGTTACCGTTCTGGTATGCTTTTTTTCACAGACTGGGCTTCCGTGTTCTCGTGTCGCCGAATTCAACGCACGAGCTATATGCGGCAGGACAGCATACGATTCCCTCCGATACGGTGTGCTACCCCGCCAAGCTGATGCACGGACACATCGAGTGGCTGATGGCGCAAAAGCCCGATGCGGTGTTCTTTCCGGATATGAGCTACAATATGGAGGAGGGGCACGGCGTGGATCATTTCAATTGTCCCGTCGTCGCCTATTATCCGCAGGTGCTGAAGCTGAATGTTCCTCGGTCGGAGAGCGTGCCGTTTATCGCCGATTTTGTCGGTGTGCATAACCGAAAGGCGTTTGAACGACGCATCAGGCAGATATTAGCCTCTTATTTTGCACCGTTTTCCCAAAAGGAGATCTCCGCGGCAGCAGATGCCGCCTATGCGGAATATCATGCATTCCACGCCGCCGTGCGTGCACAGGCACTGCGGTTTCGGGCAGAGGCATCGGCCGAGGGACAGCCGATCGTCGTTTTATGCGGCAGGCCGTACCACTTAGATCCGGAGGTGAACCACGGGATCGACAGATTGCTGTGCGACCTCGGCGCAGCAGTGATCACGGAGGACAGCTTGAGCCGAGATGTGGTACGATTCCCGACGCAGGTGCGCAACCAGTGGACATACCACGCCCGTATGTATGCGGCGGCAGAATACACGGCGAAATCCTCTGAGGATCTGCACATCGTGCAGTTGGTGTCCTTCGGCTGCGGTGTGGATGCCATCACCGCCGACGAGGTGAGGCGCATTCTGGAATCTGCCGGCAGGGAGTATACCCAGCTGAAAATCGATGAAATATCCAATATGGGGGCTGCCACAATTCGCCTGAGAAGCCTCTTTGCCATGTTGGAGGAAAAAAGGAGGAACCGTTCGTGAGTTTTCCGCTACTGTTGAGCATTTGTGCCCTGTGTTCCTATCTGGTCGGGGGTATCAACCCATCCATCCTGTTGTCAAAACTCATTTATCATCAGGATATTCGGACACTCGGCAGCAAAAATCCCGGCTTCACCAATTTCAAGCGTGTTTACGGCAATCGGCACGCCTGGTTTGTTTTTGTGCTGGATATTCTGAAAACCGTCGTTTTGTGTGCGGTGTTTTGTCAGCTGTTTGTGCTGTGTGGAAAAGCCTATGCCCTCGGCGCTGCCTATACGGGGCTGTTCGCCATGCTGGGGCATGTTTTCCCGGTCTGGTATCGCTTCAAAGGGGGCAAGGGCTTCCTCGTCGGAGCGACGGCGATCTGGTTTATCGATTGGCGCACTGCGCTGATTGCACTTGCCGTTTGGGGGCTGCTGCTTGCGGTGACAAAATATATGTCACTGTCGGTAATATGCGCAGCGTTGATCAGCCCGATCAGCCTCGCCGCCCTCGGAGAGCCGACGGATGTGTGCCTGCTGTGCGCAGCGGCATGCCTGCTGCTGATCGTGCGACACCGCGAGAACATCCTCCGACTGTTTAAGGGAACAGAAAGCAAATTTCATTTGAAATAGGTTAAGTGTCGTTGCCTTTTGTTTCGCTATTCTGTGAATCTCGTGCTTTTTGAAAGACCTCATCGATCATTCCGCTACACAGTTCACAGGCACGGTGCAGGTCGGTAATGATATTCTCTTTCATTCCGTTCATAAGCCAGTCTAATATTATCCCATATACTTCTCCTCGATATAAGGTAATAATGACTCGTTTGTCTTCGTCGGAAATATCGAATTCAGCGGATTTTTCGTTCACCAAAGAGCAGATGAAATAATCGCATGTGTCCAGAAGATACCGATCAAATGTGCTGTCGTTTGATGAACCGGAATAAATATGGTGGATATATTTTCTGTTTTTGAGCAAATAGTTTATCGTTATGTTGAGACATTCCTCAACGGAGTGAATTTCTTTATATTGTGCGATCAGAGAATCTGTTTTCTCCCGGAATATTTCCTCCACCAGCGAGGGAATATCATGATAATGGTAGTAAAAAGATTTGCGATTGATACCGCAGTTTTCCACTACCATTTTTACGCTGATTTCGTTCAGCGGGTGCTCTGCAAGCAAGGAGATAAAAGTTTTCTTGATCGCCTGTTTTGTAAAGCTCGGCATATTATACCTCTTTCTTAACGATGTTAACAGCATCGCCTATGTCACAGTCAAGAGCAACGCAGCTCCGAACAACAGTATCCATTGTTGTCACGGATTCTTCTTGCCCCATCTTTGCAAGAACATTTGCACTTAGATTTGTCTTTTCTATCAGATCTTTTTTCTTCATTTTCAAATCGATCAAGCGATGCCACAGCTTGTCGTATGATATAGAAGAAGTGCATTCCATGCTCAATTTTCACCTCCGTATACTTGTTTTTAATGTTTATTGTATCATAAAAAGCGGAGAAAAGCAAATATTTCTACCCGATCGTACTGTTTTAAGCCCGTGTGCAGAACACACAAATCTGAAAACGCACCTGCCGAAGAGAAGCAGGTGCGTTTTTTCGTTTTGGCGTCCCCGGCGGGATTCGAACCCACGGCCTTTCGCTTAGGAGGCGAACGCTCTATCCTGCTGAGCTACGGAGACATTTTTATTTTTTACCGCCGAAAATCACGATTTTCAATCAATCGGCGGCTGATTAGAGCAGCACCCTCCGATTCGTGCGGTGTTGCATTAAGTATTCTATCAAAATAACTGCCCGTTGTCAACCGTAAATTGCATTATTTGGATTGACTTTTGACTGATGAAATGATATACTTTTGTATTGAATAAAATTGTAAAGTAGGCGATTTGTTTGAAAAAATCTCTTGTCATAATTTCGGCACTGCTTCTTGTTTTTGCAATTGCGCTTACGGCCTGCGGAACAAAAAATGTCATCGTTGACAAGGACGGTTATTCCTATGTTCCCGTTACGGACGAGGACGGTAACAAGCAGCAGGATAAATGGGGTCGCCTTATAATCGAAAAGACCGATGAGGACGGCAGCAAGGTTACTCAGCCTTATGAATTTCCCGACAAAATCACAAACAAGCGCAACTCGGAGATTGAAAACGCCGTTGTCAGCATAAAGGTTCCGGATGATTGGGCTGTTTCAAAGGAAACCTCGTTTGTCAGACTTCGCCACACGGGCAAATGCACAAAATCGGGTCTTTCCGCCTGCCAGATAGATTTTGAATACAAGCAGAACCGAACCTTGCAGGAAACCTATAACGAATATCTTTACAATGTCGTCAAGCTCAGCTCACTGGGCGATTCGATTTCCGACATCAAGGAATATGAGGTAACGCTCATGGGCAAGAACGCAAAAGCGATCTCGTACCGAGTTGCTTCCGAGAACACGGATGTTTTTTATTTCTGTATTGACGACGGCGAGCCGATGATTGAAATCACGGCTTCCGTTTACGATAAATGCTACGACAGCGACAGCATCGTTGAGCTTATCAGCTCATGCGCAACGGTCAAGGAGCTGCCCACGGACGAGGTCAGCACAAATACGACCGTTCCGTTCACCAAGGCGTCCGAAAATACCACGACAGCAAATAATCAGTAAGGAGAGAAATAATTATGTTATTTTCACAGGATATCGGAATTGATCTCGGAACTTCAAATACACTCGTTTTTGTTAAAGGCAAGGGAATTATCATCCGTGAGCCTTCGGTCGTTGCCGTTGACCAAAGATTTACCCCGGTCAAGGTCGTTGCCGTCGGCTCGGAGGCTAAGGATATGATAGGCAGAACTCCCGGCTCAATCGTCGCTCTCCGTCCCCTGCGCGACGGCGTTATTGCCGACTTTGACGCAACGGCGGAAATGCTTAAAAAATTCATTCGCAAGGCGATTACCGCTTCTCCGCTGAGCAAGACGAGAGTTATGATCTGCGTTCCCTCCGGCGTTACCGAGGTTGAGCGCAGAGCCGTCAACGACGCCGCAAAATCGGCAGGCGCAAGATATGTCAGCCTTATTGAAGAGCCTATGGCGGCGGCAATCGGCGCAGGCATTGATGTTGAAAAGCCGGAAGGCTCGATGATCGTCGATATCGGCGGCGGCACGGCCGAGGTTGCCGTTGTTGCGCTGAGCGATATTGTCACCTCCCGCTCGGTCAAGGGCGCAGGCGACAGCTACGATGACGCAATCATCAACTATGTCAGGAAAAAATATAATCTTCTTATCGGCGAAAGAACCGCCGAGGATATTAAGATTCAGATCGGCTCAGCCTTTGAATACGAGGGCGAGGGCGCAATCAATGTCAAGGGAAGAAACCTTATCGACGGACTTCCGAAGGATGTTGAGGTCACGGCGGCGGAAATCAGAGAAGCTCTCAAGGAACCCGTTTATCAGATCGTTGACGCCATCAAGGTCACGCTTGAGAACACTCCGCCGGAGCTTGCCGCAGATATTATTGACAACGGCATAACCCTCACGGGCGGCGGCGCACAGCTCAGAGGACTTGACAAGCTCATTGAAAAAGAGGTAAAGATTCCCGTTACCGTTGCGGAAAATCCGCTCGACTGCGTTGTTGAGGGAACGGGCATTTGCCTTGAAAAACGCCGCTGATGAAAAAACTTTCTACATACCAAGGAGGTGAAGAGGAATGAAAAAAATCATAAGAAATCGTGCGTTCAAGGCGCTTATCTGTGTTCTTGTCGCTCTTTCACTGGGTGCGGTCATTGCCGCCTATACTCACAATAACTCAACGCCGCTTTCGTCGGTAACGAGCACGGTGCTTCATCCTCTTCAGCGTTTCTCTTCATATCTCAGCTATAAATTTTCCAATTTTAACGACAGCTTTAAGTCGTCCAAAACTCTCCAGGAGGAAAATTCACAGCTCAAGGAGCAGATTGAAGAATATCAAAACAAAATCGTTGACTACAACAATATAAAAAAGAAGCTCAACACATACGAGGACTTTCTCGGTGTTAAAGAAGAAAACCCCGACTTTAAATTTCAAAACGCAAAGATAATTTCAAACGATTTTGAAAATCCCTTCGCTTCTTTCACCCTCAACAAGGGCAGCGCATCGGGCATTAAAATCAACGACCCCGTTATTTACGGCAAGAATCTTGTCGGCGTTGTTGCAAGCGTTGCTCCGTCCTCATGCACGGTCTATACCCTCTCCAACCCAAAGATGAATGTCAGCGTTTACGAAACATATTCAAACGAGATCGGCTATGTTACGGGTTTGGGCAAAACCGAGGACAGAATATATTGCAAGCTTCCGGGTCTTAAAACCGACTCATCCGTTTCGCCCAGCGGAATCATATGCACAACGGGCAACGGCGGTGTTTACCCCAAGGATCTTATCGTCGGCACTGTCGTCAAGCTTGAAAGCTCCAAGGAGGACGGCTCGTCATACGCAATGGTTCGTTCGGCGGTCAATATTGAGGAGCTTTCCGAGGTTTTTGTTATTACCGAGTTTGAGGGTCAGGGCGTTATAACCATTACGGGTGACTGATATGAACTATATTGAAGAGCTGAAAAAAGGAAGCAATATAAAAAGAAGAATAATCCTTGCCGTTATGCTTATCGTTACCTTTATTTTGCAAACGACGAGCGGATTTTTCCCCTCGCCTTTCGACATTCACGCCTGTCTGCTTGTTCCTGCGGCGGTTTGCATAGCCATGTTTGAGCGTGAATTTTCGGGAATGTTTTTCGGCCTTGCCGCCGGAATGATGCTCGAAACCGTCAGCCCGGACAGCGTATGCTTTTATTCGGTCATGTTCACGCTTATCGGCTTCATCTCCGGTATTCTTATAACCTACCTGATGAGAAACAACCTTGTGACGGCGCTTATTTTTACTTTTGTCTTTTCCCTGCTTCTCAATTCGCTGTATTGCGTATTTTTCTACGCTTTCGACGGGATCGGCATAAGCTTTGCGTTTTATCTTAAATATTATTTTGTTTCTTCAATCTACACCACAATTTTTACACCGATTTTTTATCTGCTTGTCCGCCTTACGGTCAAAAAATTTAAGGCTTGATGAGTGCGGATTGCGCAGTAATATTTTCGTGCTGCGCAACAAAAATATACTCAGAAAACTATCAAAGCAAAGGAGTGAAAAAAGATGAGACTTGCCCGTGAAGAGAAAAAAGGAAGATTTATTGCAATGATAACGATTTTTTTCTGCATTACGGCAGTTTTCGTTTTCACTCTTGCAAAGAATCAGATAATCGACGGCAAAAAGGACACCTCCTCCAACACGGCTTCGGTCGAAACCTCGGAAGTCAAGGCGACAAGAGGTCAGATTTTTGACCGAAACGGCAATGTTATAGTCGGCAACCGTCAGGGCAACGATGTTATCTTTGACGCTTCGGAGTTCCCGTCATATTCCGATCAGGAGGAGCGCAACAAGCTTATAAAATCCCTCATTGACCTTTTTGAAAAAAACGATGTTCAATGGAACGACGATATGCCGATCATTCTTGACGAAAACGGAAACTATCAATTCGCCGAGGATCGGGACAAGGACATCGAAACAATGAAGTCCCGTGATATTCTGCGGCTCAACAAATATGCCACGGCGGACGACTGCATGAACGAGCTTGTCGAAAAATATAAGCTTGAGGAATATTCAAAGGCCGACAGAAGGAAAATCGCTTCCGTCTGCTACGAGATGAAAATAAATCAGTTCAATTCCGCAAATCCCTATGTTTTCGCAACCGATGTTACCGACAGCGTCGCTTCCGTAATCAAGGAAAACAGCAGCTTCTATAAGGGCGTTGACATTCAGATAGGCAACTACCGTGAATATGCCGACGGAACGCTTGCTCCGCATATTATCGGAGTTACCGGCGTTATCAGCGCAGAGGAATATGCCGAGCTGAAAAAAGAGGGCTACGGCATGGACGACATAGTCGGTAAAACCGGCATTGAGCAGCTCTATGAAAAAAAGCTCAAGGGCAAAAACGGAAAGAAAATAGTAACAACTGCGCTCGACGGAACGCAAACATCCGTCACCGAGGGTCTTGAAAACGGAGAAAATATTTTCCTTACTCTTGACGCAGGGCTTCAAAAGGTCACGCAGGATGCGCTTGCGGCACAAATTGCAGAGCTTGACAGCGCAAACAAGGGCGGCGGAGCGGCTGTTGTCATGAACTGCAAAACAGGTGAGATTCTCGCCATTGCAACCTACCCGTCCTATGACCTCAACACCTATTACAAGGACTATTCCAAGCTCGCAAAGGACGCAAATTCTCCTCTTTATAACCGTGCGCTTCTGAGCACCTATGCCCCCGGCTCAACCGCCAAGGTTTCGACGGCGATCGGTATTCTTGAGGAGGGCGTTGCGGACGAAAATTCAACTATTGAATGCACCGGCTCATACAAATACGGTCTTGTCTGCAACAACAACCCCGATATTTCAACCATCGATATTCGCACAGCCATTCAGGTTTCCTGCAACATTTATTTCTATCATTTCGGCGGAGAGCTTCTCGGAATCGAAAAGATGAATATCTACCGTGAGATGCTCGGTTTAGGTCAGCCGACCGGCATTGAGCTTGACGAAAATGTCGGCGTTCTCGATTCGCCGAGCTACAGAGCCTCGCTCGGTCAGACATGGCAGACCGGCTTTTCGCTTCAGTCGGCAATCGGACAGGCTGGCAACCTTTTCACTCCGCTCCAGCTTTGCAACTATGTTTCGACCATCGCCAACGGCGGAACACGCTATGCCGCACATATTGTAAAAGCGGTCTATTCCTCGGACAATTCAACCGTTATTGAGGAAAAACAGCCCGAGGTTCTCTGCGAAACAGGCTTTAAAAAGGAAAATATTCAGATAATCAAAGAGGGTATGCGCCGGGTTGCAACCGAAACCCTTGCCGGCAGCTTTGACGATTCCGTTGTTGAGGTTGCTTGCAAAACCGGTACCTCAACCGTTGATAAAACAATTAACGGAACAACCGGAACCTATACCAACGGCTTCCTTATAACCATGGCTCCGTATGACGACCCGGAAATCTGCATTGCGCTTGCTGTTGAGGGCGCATATTCGGGAGGAAGCCTTTCTCCCATTGCCTCTTCGATCTACAATTATTATTATAAAAACGAGGCTACCTCAACCGATGAGGATTCGGAGGAAAGCGACACTCAGGCAACCGAAAACGAGCAGACCGGGTACAGCGATCTTCTCAGATAAATAAAACAGGAAGTGATCAAATGGCGCGAAAAATTGTTTTGGCTTCGGGCAAGGGCGGAGTGGGTAAATCCTCATTGACCGCCGGCATTGCCATTGAGCTTTGCAGCATGGGTCAAAGCGTTCTCGTTGTTGATTTTGACATCGGAATGGGCTGCCTTGACCTTATTCTCGCTTCCGACGATACGGGAATTTTTAACTGGGGCGATGTTATCACAGGCTCGTGTGAGCCGACGCAGGCTCTCCGCTCAACCGTCGGACCGTCGCTTTTGACCGCCCCAACCTTTTTCAGCGACGATTACAGCGAAAAAAGCGTCAGAGAAATGATCGAAAATTACGACGACAGCTTTGACTATATACTTATGGACGCTCCCGCAGGGGTCAGCGGCGGATTTCTTCTTGCTGCCGCTTGCGCCGACGAGGGAATTATAGTTTCAACCGCAGATGAGGTCTGCGTTCGTGTCGGTTCATTTGCCGGCGACAGGCTTTCAACCCTCGGTGTCGGAGAAATCAAGCTTATAATTAACCGATTCAATAAAAAGCAAACGACCCGCGGACATTATCTCAATATTGATGAGGTTATTGACGCAACCTCGCTTCAGCTTATCGGTGTTGTTCCCGAGGACAGCAAAATTTCCTATTGCTCGGTTACCGGCATGAGAATGCTTGACAACTCGAAAGCGAAGGAGGCCTTCAGACGGATTGCAATGCGCCTTGAGGGATATAATATCAATCTAAAACTGTGAGGTCACGCAATGAGTGATTTGTCAACAATCGCCGCCATATCCACACCGTTGGGTACCGGCGGCGTTGGAATTATCAGAATATCCGGAAAAAATGCGGCTGAAATTGCCGACAGGGTTTTTGTTGCCGTCAATGGGAAAAAGCTCGTCGCTTCTAAGGGTTACCGTGCTTATTTCGGCAAAATTTTTGACGGCGAAGCAGCCGTTGATGAGGTCGTCTGCCTTGTTTTCCGTGCTCCGCACAGCTACACTGGCGAGGACACTGTCGAAATCAACTGCCACGGCGGCATTGTTCTGATGAAGAAAATACTTCGCCTTGTTTTGGAGAACGGCGCACAGGCTGCCGCTCCCGGCGAATTTACAAAAAGAGCTTTTTTGAACAGGAAGCTTGACCTTTCCGAAGCCGAAAGCGTGATGACACTTATTTCCGCTCAAGGTGAACAGGGCGCAAATGCGGCATTCAACCAGCTTGAGGGCGCACTCAGTCGAAAAATTGAAAAAATCAACTCCTCTCTCCTCTCTCTTGCGGCTCACATTGCCGCATGGGTCGATTATCCGGACGATGAGATTGAGGAATTGGGAGAAAATGAGCTTTTTAATACTATTAGTAGTGCTAATTTGGAATTATCAGCTCTGTTAAAAAGCTTTGACTGCGGAATGGCGGTAACAAACGGTGTTGAGGCTGCAATTGTCGGCAAGCCGAATGTCGGCAAATCGACCCTGATGAATCTTTTAACCGGTTATGACCGCTCCATTGTTACCGAGATTGAGGGCACAACGAGAGATGTTGTTGAAGAAACGGTGAATCTCAACGGCTGTATCCTCAGAATTTCGGACACGGCGGGCATGAGAGAAACCGGCGACCTTGTTGAAAAGCTCGGCGTTGAACGCAGCAGGAAAAAACTTGAGCGTGCGGCAATAGTTTTTGCGGTCTTTGACCTTTCAAAGCCGCTCTCCGATGAGGACAGAGAGCTTATTGACGAGTGCAGGGGCAAAAATGTTATACCTATTATAAACAAAACCGACCTTGCTCCTTGTCTTGATGTTGATTATATAAAAAATTCGCTCGGCATTCCCCTCTTGATTTCCGCCAAAATCGGCGATGGCTATAACGAGCTTTGCGACCGTGTTACCGAAATGATGGGAACGAAGAATTTTGATTCTACCTCGGCAATGCTTGTTAACGAACGCCAGCGAATTTGCTGTCAAAAAGCCGTCGATGCGCTTAACGACGCTCTTGAAGCATTAAATATCGGACTTACTCCCGATGCGATCGGCGTATGTGTTGACGATGCGATTGCCGCCCTGCTTGAATTGACCGGTCAAAAGGCAAGCGAAGCGGTTATTGATGAGGTTTTCAGGCAATTCTGCGTAGGAAAATAAAGAAAAGAGACATTTTATGGAATATTTTGCAAAGGATTATCAGGTCATAGTCATCGGCGCAGGGCATGCAGGTATCGAAGCAGGTCTTGCCGCCGCTCGCCTCGGCTGCGAAACCTGTGTTTTTACAATAAATCTTGACTGGGTCGGAAATATGGCTTGCAATCCGTCAATCGGCGGAACATCAAAGGGACATCTTGTCCGTGAAATTGACGCCCTCGGCGGTGAAATGGGCAAGGCTGCGGACGCAAACACCCTGCAAAGCCGTATTCTCAACCTCGGCAAAGGTCCTGCCGTTCACAGCCTGCGTGCGCAAATCGACCGCCGTCTTTACTCCGACTATATGAAGCACGCCCTTGAAATGCAGGACGGTCTTGACCTGCGGCAAGGTGAAATTGTTGATATTCAAAGGCAGACCGACGGTAAATGGCAGCTCAAAACACATCTTGAAGCGATTTACACCGCCGATTGTGTGATTTTGGCAACAGGAACCTTCCTCAGCGGTAAAGTTTATGTCGGCGATGTTTCCTACGAGAGCGGCCCCGACGGAATGTTTCCCGCAAAAAGGCTCGGAGAAGCCCTTAAACGCATCGGTATTCCGACCAGACGCTTCAAAACAGGCACTCCGTCACGGGTCAACAGGAAAACCGTCAGCTGCGATACGCTTGAGATACAGAACGGCGACGAAAGAATTGTTCCGTTCTCGTTTGAAAACAGGAGAAAAATTCAAAATAAGCTTCCCTGCTATATCACATACACAAACCTTGAAACCAAGGATGTAATTTTAAAAAATCTGCACCGCTCCCCCCTTTACAGCGGCAAAATTGACGGAAAAGGCCCTCGTTACTGTCCGAGCATTGAGGATAAAATCGTCCGTTTCGCCGAAAAGGAACGGCATCAGATTTTTATTGAGCCATGCGGAGAGCACACCGAGGAAATGTACCTCCAAGGGCTTTCCTCCTCGCTCCCGGAGGATGTTCAGCTGAAATTTATCAGAACCATTCCCGGACTTGAGCACGCCGAGCTTATGCGAACGGCCTATGCAATTGAATATGACTGCGTTGACCCCCTTGCGCTCAAGGCAAGCCTTGAATTTCTTGACTATGACGGTCTTTTCGGCGCAGGTCAGTTTAACGGCTCATCCGGCTATGAGGAGGCCGCCGCTCAGGGTCTTGTTGCCGGAATCAATGCCGCAAGGAAAATTAAAAAGCAAACTCCGCTTATTCTGGAGCGTTCAGGCTCATACATCGGCACTCTGATTGACGATCTTGTAACAAAAGGCTGCTCCGACCCCTACAGAATGATGACCTCGCGCTCTGAATACCGTCTTTTACTCCGTCAGGATAACGCGGACCGCCGCTTGACCCCAATCGGTCATGAAATCGGACTTATCAGCGATGAACGCTATGCACATTTTCTTAAAAAGCTTGAGCTTATCGATAAAGAAAAGGAGCGCACGAAAAAAACAGTTTTCCCTCCGTCGGAGGAGTTGAACAGAATACTTGTTTCACGTGAAACATCAAAGGTCGTAACCGGTGTTCGTCTTTGCGATTTGCTCAAAAGACCGCAAATCGGCTACGATTGTCTGACTTCGATAGATGTTGACCGTCCCAACCTGCCATACGAAATTTTTGAACAGGTTGAAATTGACACGAAATATGAGGGCTATATAAAGCGTCAGCAGGCTCAAGTTGACGAAATGCACCGTTTGGAGGTTCAGAAGCTCCCTGACGATATAGATTACAACTCGATTCTCGGTCTTAGGCTTGAGGCAAGAGAAAAGCTGACAAAAATCAGACCGCACAGCATTGGTCAGGCCTCAAGAATATCCGGCGTCAGCCCCTCGGATATATCGGTTTTACTCATTTATCTTGAAAAGGAGCGCAGAAATGATAAATAAAGCACTTTTAAAAGAGGAAGCCGGAAAAATCGGCGTTTCGCTTGATGAAACTGCGCTTGACCGACTTGATTTATATGCAGAAATGCTGGTCGAAACAAACAAAACGCTCAATCTGACCGCCATAACCGAGCCGAACGAGATTTTATATAAGCATTTCATTGATTCGCTCTCGCTTTTATCCTGCCTTGAGTTCAAAGAAAATTCGGATGTAATTGATGTCGGTACAGGGGCAGGCTTTCCCGGCGTGGTGCTTTTGATTGCGCGCCCCGACCTCAAAATGACGCTGCTTGACGGAACAAACAAACGGCTTGTTTTTATAAAAAGTGTTCTTGATGCGCTCGGACTTAATGCAAATATTGTCCATATGCGTGCGGAGCTCGCCGCCAGGAACGGAAATTTTCGTGAACGCTTCGATGTCGTAACGGCAAGAGCGGTTGCAAATCTTAACACACTCAGCGAATATTGTATGCCGTTTGTAAAGCTCGGCGGTCTTTTTGCGCCCATGAAATCCGCCAAAACAGACGAAGAGGTGCTGGGTGCAAGGGGTGCAATAAAGCTTTTGGGCGGAGAAATTATTGAAATTAAAGAGCTGAACATTGAAAATTGCGGTGAAAGGTATGTTATTCTAACAAAAAAAATATCGCAAACTCCGTCAAAATATCCACGAGCTTCGGCACAAATATCAAAAAAACCTCTTTCATAAAAGAAAATCTGCGTGAAAAAATGCGATTTTCGTCAATGAAAAACATTGGACAACCTTCTTTTGTCGTGTTACAGTATTTTTGTGGTACGCATAAGGAGGTTTTTCTATGCTCAAAAACCAAATCAAATTCAAGAAAAGCAACGAGGTAATTCTGTTGCCGGCAAGGTTGATTCAACCAAACCCTCACCAGCCGAGAAAAAGCTTTAACTGGGACGACCTCGAAGGGCTTGCCGAAAGCATTCACTACAATGGATTGCTGCAACCAATAACGGTCAGAAAAAAGGACAACGGAAAATACGAGCTGATTTCCGGCGAAAGACGGTTAAGAGCCTGCAAAATGGCGGGTCTTTCGTCGATCCCGTCAATAATTGTTGATGTTGACGACGAAAAATCCGCAATGCTTGCCGTTATCGAAAATCTGCAAAGAGAAAATTTGCACTTTTTTGAAGAAGCGATGGCAATTGAGCGTCTTATAAAGGGTTTCGGTTTCAGCCAGGAGGAGGTCGCAAAAAAGCTCGGCAAATCGCAGTCGGCATTGTCCAACAAGCTTAGGATACTCCGACTTCCGGATGAGATTCGCTATTGCGTTATGCTATACGGCTTGACCGAACGCCACGCAAGAGCCTTGCTGCGTCTGCCGACGATTGCAATGATGGAGCAGGCACTCGACGCAATTGTCGAACAGGGCTTGACGGTAAATGCCTCGGAGCAGCTTATAACCGAAATGCTCAACAAAGAGCCTGAAAAAGAGAAAAAGGGCAAGCGGGTAATGGTTTTTAAGGATGTTCGGATTTTTATAAACACGCTGAACCATGCGGTCAGCACAATGAGAAAAAGCGGAATAAACGCTTCGGCAACCAAAAACGAAACCGAGCAATACATAGAATATGTAGTTAAAATAAACAAACCTGAAAGTATAAACAGCAAATAAGACGGGGAGACTCGTCTTTTTTGTTTCACGTGAAACATTCGGTGTAAAACAAAGATTTTTTTGCAAATTATCCTTTTCTTTTATTTATATTTGTGATATAATCTTTCTGTTGCCGCTAATCGATGAGATTTTCGGCGTTTTATGGTAAACAAGGAAGTGAATATATGGCAAAAATTATAGCGGTTGTAAACCAGAAAGGCGGAGTCGGAAAAACGACCTCGACAGTCAACCTTGCTGCTTCCGTCGCATATAAAGAACAAAAAGTCCTTTTGATGGATATTGATCCCCAGGGAAACGCTTCGAGCGGCCTCGGAATCAACAAAAGAGAGCTCGAAACCTCGTCTTACAATGTTATAGTCAATTCGTTGCCGATTGAAAAGGCGATGATTAAAACAAAATTCGATAATCTTTGGGTCTTGCCCTCAAATATGAACCTTGCAGGCGCAGAGCTTGAGCTTGTTGATATGCAGCGGCGTGAAAGCAAAATAAAAAATGCGATAGCTCCGATAAAGTCCGATTTTGACTTTATCTTTCTCGATTGTCCGCCGTCGCTCGGTCTTATCACGCTCAATGCTTTGTGTGCGGCAGACACGGTATTGGTTCCTATTCAGTGCGAATATTATGCGCTTGAGGGGCTTTCGCAGCTCATGTCAACAATTCGTCAGGTCAAAAGGCTTTATAATCCGCACATTGATATGGAGGGTGTGCTTCTGACGATGTACGACGGACGCCTTAACCTGACTCAGCAGGTGGTAGGGGAATTGAAGCGGTTTTTCCCGAAGAAGGTTTATGCTACGGCAATTCCGAGAAATGTCAAGCTTTCCGAAGCGCCGAGCTATGGGCTGCCGATACATTATTATGACAAAAGTTCAAAGGGCGCAATGGCATACGATGCGCTTGCAGAGGAATTTTTAAAACAAAACGGCAAGGAGGTATGAAAATGGCAAAAAAATTAGGCGGATTGGGCAGGGGACTTGATTCCCTTTTTGCCGACAATTCCGTTGAGGAGATCAATCCCTCCGTTAACAAGCTCAGAATAATGGAAATCGAGCCGAATCACGATCAGCCGAGAAAAGATTTTGACGAAAAAGCTTTGTCAGAGCTTGCCGAAAGCATTGAACAGCACGGGGTTCTTCAACCGCTGGTCGTTCGTCCGCTTGCGAGCGGAGGCTATCAGCTTGTGGCAGGCGAAAGACGGTGGAGAGCGGCAAGAATAGCCGGTCTGACAGAGGTTCCTGTGGTTATAAAGGAGCTTACCGATGAGGAAGTAATTGAAATAGCGATGATTGAAAACCTCCAGCGTGAGGATTTGAATCCGCTTGAAGAAGCTCTCGGTTACCGCTACATGATGGACGAGCTTAAAATCACGCAGGAGCAAGCCGCCGAAAAGATCGGAAAATCCCGTCCTGCGGTCGCCAACGCACTGCGACTTCTCAAGCTGCCGAATGAAGTGCAGGAAATGGTAAAGAATAACCTTATATCGCCCGGTCATGCAAGGGCTTTGCTCGGATTTGACAGCGAGGATATGATGCTTCAAACGGCAAAAATGATTGTTAAAGAGGATCTTTCCGTTCGTGAGGTTGAAAATCTTGTTAAAAAATCAAAAAAAGTGCCCAAAATAGCAAAGCAGGAAAAAAGAGATAAATTTTTCAGCGAGGTTGAGCTTGCGCTTGTTGAAAATCTCGGCAGAAAGGTTAAAATAAAAGAAGCGAAGCAGGACGCCGGCGTTCTTGAAATTGAATTTTTTGACAAGGACGATCTTGAGGGTCTTGCAATGAAGCTTGAAAATTACGGCAAATAAATATATTGGAGTGATAGTAATGTTGGATATCAAACTTATCCGTGAAAATCCCGAAATGGTTAAAGCGGCAATGAAAACAAGAAACAAGGATATGGACGCTGTTGTTGACGAGGTGCTCGCCATCGATGCAGAACGCCGAGAGCTTATGAAGACCACAGACGCTCTCAAGCAGGAGCAGAATGCGGCAAGCAAAAAAATCCCTCAGATCAAAAAAGAGGGCGGCGATATCTCTGAAATTATGGCGAGAATGAACGAAATTAAGGCGATCATCAAGGCTGACGACGCTAAAATTTCCGAGCTGGACGCTAAGCAGAAGTCGCTCGTTTACGAATTTCCGAATGTTCCGAACAAGAGCGTTCCCATCGGCAAGGACGACAGCGAAAATGTCGAAATCCGCCGCTGGGGCGAACCGAGAAAGTTCGATTTTGACTACAAGGCTCACTGGGATATCGGCGCAGACCTTGGAATCCTTGACCCGGAAACCGCCGCTAAGGTAACCGGCGCACGCTTTCATTTCTATAAGGGACTCGGCGCAAGGCTTGAAAGAGCCATAATCAGCTTTTTCCTTAATACCCACACCGAAAACGGTTATACCGAGGTTCTTCCCCCGTTTCTTGTAAACAGAGCTTCGATGACCGGCACGGGTCAGCTCCCGAAGTTTGAGGACGACGCCTTCAAAACGACCGACGACCTTTTCCTCATTCCGACAGCCGAGGTTCCCGTTACAAATATGCACAGAGATGAAATTCTCGACGGCAGCAAGCTTCCTATCAAGTATTGCGCATATTCGGCGTGTTTCCGTGCGGAGGCAGGCTCGGCAGGCCGTGACACAAGAGGACTTATCCGTCAGCACCAGTTCAACAAGGTTGAGCTTGTTAAGTTTGTTGACCCGGAAACCTCTTATGATGAGCTTGAGTCGCTCACAAACGACGCAGAAAGAGTTCTTCAGCTTCTCGGTCTTCCTTATCGTGTTGTTTGCCTTTCAACCGGCGATATCGGTTTTTCATCGGCAAAAACCTATGACATTGAGGTCTGGATGCCATCATACAACAGGTATGTTGAGATCTCCTCATGCTCTAACTTTGAGGATTTTCAGGCTCGCCGTGCGGCTATAAGATTCAAAAAAGACCCCAAGAGCAAGGCTCAGCTTGTTCACACGCTCAACGGCTCAGGCGTTGCAATCGGCAGAACGACCGCTGCAATACTTGAAAATTATCAGAACGAGGACGGAACGGTTACAATTCCCGAGGTTCTCGTGCCTTACATGGGAACGGACATTATAAAATAACCGTTGCCGCTATATCTCAATTTTACATTGACAAAAAGGATAAAAATGATATAATTATCCTGTAATAAAACAAAGGAGAGTTTTTTATGCCACTTGTAACAACTAAAAAAATGTTTGAAGACGCATATAAGGGCGGCTACGCTGTCGGCGCTTTCAATGTAAACAACATGGAGATCATTCAGGGTATCGTTGCAGCAGGAAAGAAGCTCAACGCTCCTCTTATTCTTCAGGTTTCCAAGGGTGCTCGTGCTTATGCAAATCACCTCTATCTTGTAAAGCTCGTTGAGGCTGCTGTTGAGGAGTCGGGACTTCCGATTGCTCTTCACCTTGACCACGGTCCGGATTTTGAGACTTGTAAGTCATGCATCGACGGCGGCTTTACCTCCGTTATGATCGACGGTTCTTCGCTCCCTTATGAGGAAAATGTCGCTCTCACAAAGAAGGTTGTTGAATATGCGCACGCTCACGGTGTTGTTGTTGAGGGTGAGCTTGGACAGCTTGCAGGTGTTGAGGACGAAGTCAGCGTTAACGCTGAGGACGCTTCCTACACAAATCCCGATCAGGTTGAGGATTTTGTAAAGCGCACAGGCGTTGATTCGCTTGCAATTGCTATCGGCACAAGCCACGGCGCATACAAGTTCAAGCCGGGTCAGAAGCCGCAGCTTCGTTTTGATATTCTTGAAGAGGTTTCAAAGAGACTTCCGGGCTTCCCGATCGTTCTTCACGGTGCTTCTTCCGTTATCCCCGAATTTGTTGAGGAGATCAACAAGTACGGCGGAAGTATGCCGGACGCTATCGGTATTCCCGAGGATATGCTTCGTCAGGCAGCAACAATGGCAGTTTGCAAGATTAACATCGACTCAGACCTTCGTCTTGCAATGACAGCCGCTATCAGAAAGCATTTTGTTGAGCATCCGAGCGATTTTGATCCTCGCCAGTATCTCAAGCCCGCTCGTGAGGCTATAGAGGGCATGGTTGAGCACAAGATCAACACCGTTCTCGGCTGCGCAGACAAGGCATAATCAAATAAAATTTTATCGGCACGGCAGTTCGTCGTGCCGATTTTTTGTTATTATAAACAATTTTTTCTCCTTGTTTTTATGCACATAGCCATATTTATTATTTTGTTAAAAGCAAATTATTGACTATATCCGTCTTTTTTGTTATATTGTATAAGGAATAATTTGTAATTTGGAGGTAAAAAAGTGAAAAAGCTTTTATCAGTTCTTTTAAAGCAATACCGCTTTAAAAAAGGCGTGCTCCTCAAGCTGTGTAGCGTTGCTTTAAGTTTTGTGCTTGTTTTTTCAAGCGTAGCCGCTCTCTCTTATCAAGCCCTTGCGGCAAGCGGCGACACTATCGGACAGTATGATTTCACGATTACAAATCCTTATAAATCAATCAATTGGGACACATGGAAAGCTTATAAGGCTGCTACCCATGTTCACACCGTAAGAAGCGACGGCGATATTGAGCTTAATGAAATGATTGAAAAATATTATTCGCTCGGCTATCAGGCTCTCGCTCTTACCGACCACGGAACGGTCAACTATTCATGGACGAAGGATCAGAAGCGTCTTGCAATCTACGGTTATCAGTTTGCTAAGCACGGCAATGTTGACGAGCTGACCGAGGAAAGATATCAGCAGATAACAACCGGTTCGGACAGAGGCGGCGACGGCATGACCGAGGTTCCGCTCGGCATTGAGCTTAACGGCGCTTCAACCGTAAAATGCCATGTCAACAGCTACTATGCGGACTGCGGCCACGGTGACCTTGAGCTTACCTCAAAGTGGCCGGAGGATGCGGTCAAAAAGAGTCAGGCTGCCGGCGGTATTTGCCACATCAACCATGTCGGTGAATGGACAGAGGGCAGAAACGACATCAACACCTACAATGCCGAATTTGTCAGCAAATTTGCAAGCATTTTCCTTAATTATTCCGCTTGCGTCGGCATGGAGCTTGTCAACACAACGGACAACAGAACCCATAATGACCGTTATCTTTATGACGAAACGCTCAAGATAACCGCTCCTCAGGGCAGAAATATCTGGGGCTTCTGCGAGGACGACGCCCATGATTTCGGCGATGTTGAAAACAATGCTCAGTATTTCGTTATGCCTGAAAACACCCAGGCAAATATCCGCACAAGCATGGAAAACGGAACATTCTTTGCCTGTTCGAAAACTTCAAAAAATGATTGGGAGCTTGGCGACGGTTTTGAAGCCGAAGGACCTTTCCCGATGGTAAGCAGAGTTACCGTTGACGACGACACAAATCAGATTAGCATCAATCCTTATAATGCTCACACAGTAAAAATCGTTGCCGACGGCAATGTAATAGGCGAAAAGAGCGTTGCAAACGATAACGATATTATCACCTTTGACCTCAACGATTATGAGAATCAGATCAATTCATATGTTCGTATCTATATTCTCGGCAAGGGCGGAATCTGTTATGTTCAGCCGTTCCTTGTAACAAAAACCGAATATACAAAATGCACCGTTCAATTCAACATTCCCTATGACGGCACGACCCTTACCTTTAAAGATGCACAGGGCAACATTGTTGAGCCGATAAACGACCAAAATTATTTCCGAGTTTTGGCGGGTAATTATTCTTATTCCGTCGCTAAAGAAGGCTTTGAAACAAAAACAGGCACGGTGAATGTTTCTCAGGCAACCGTTGACGCAGGCTTGCAGATAAAGGTTGATATTGAGCTGATAAAAAATTCGGGTCCTCTCTCGTTTACGAAGCAAAACGACCTGATTTACGGTTTCAATATTTTGAAAGATATAACCGAGCCGGTCAATCAGTCGATAGGACTGAAAAACAACACGCATTTTGATATCGACGATTCGTCAAAGGCGAAAACAGGTGACGAAATAAGAGTGGTTGACGATAAAACCGGAAATGTGCTCAAGACATATACGATAGTCGTTTTCGGCGATGTGAACGGCGACGGAATTTATGACGGCCGTGATGCGACTGTAATTTCCATGATAATAAACGGAATGATTACTCCGTCTGCGTCAATGCGGCTTGCTGCCGACTGCAATCATGATAATGTAATAACCGCCGAGGATCTTGCAATCGTCGAACAGGCAGGACTGCTTCTTTCGACCGTTTCGCAGAATGAAAGCATTCAAACCTCTTCTGTTTTTGATGAATACAGCTCAATTATTTTACAGTCCATTCCCGAAGAGCAAACCGAGGAAGAAGAAAAATCCGAACCAACAGAGGAAAAAAAGCAAATTTCATTTTTCAGAAAGCTTTATGAAACCATCGTTTCTTTCTTTGGCTATTTGTTCGGAATATTATAAGAATAACAGAATAAGAAAAAAGGCAATGTCGTGCAATTGAGATGTACGGTGTTGCCTTAAAATTTCTAATAAAATTCTCAATTATGCGATATTATTTTAAGGCTAATATACATCTCCGAAAATAATTGTTAATTTTATTTTTTGTGCATATAATATATTTTTTTATAAAATTGATGAAAATTATTGACTAATTTGTTTAATAATGGTATTCTTGTCATAGGGGAACGAGAATGGAGGGATATTTATGCGAAAAATTACATCCGTATTATTGAGCATTTTGCTTGTTTTTGCAATGCTCGTCTGTATTACTGCGACGGCCGGTGCGGCTTCGTACGACGCAATAGGTAAATATGATTTTAAAATTACAAATCCTTATGCCTCTGTTGACTGGGACACATGGAAGGCCTATAAGGGAGCAACCCATGTTCACACCGTAAGAAGCGACGGCGATATTGAGCTTAACGATATGATTGAAAAATATTATTCGCTCGGCTATCAGGCTCTCGCTCTTACCGACCATGGAACGGTCAATTACTCGTGGACGAAGGATCAGAAGCGTCTTGCAATCTACGGTTATCAGTTTGCTAAGCACGGCAATGTTGACGAGCTGACCGAGGAAAGATATCAGCAGATAACAACCGGTTCGGACAGAGGCGGCGACGGCATGACAGAGGTTCCGCTCGGCATTGAGCTTAACGGCGCTTCGACCGTAAAATGTCATGTCAACAGCTACTATGCGGACTGCGGTCACGGTGATCTCGCTCTTGATGCAAAATGGCCGGAAACGGCGATTCAAAAAAGTCAGGCTGCCGGCGGTATTTGCCACATCAACCATGTCGGCGAATGGACAGAGGGCAGAAATGACATCAACACCTACAATGAAGAATTTGTGAGCAACTATTCAAAGCTTTTCCTCAATTATTCGGCTTGTATCGGCATGGAGCTTGTCAATACAAAGGATAACAGAACCCACAATGACCGTTATCTTTATGACCAAACGCTTAAAATAACAGCTCCTTTGGGCAGAAATATCTGGGGCTTCTGCGAGGACGACGCTCATGATTTCGGCGATGTTGCAAATAATGCTCAGTATTTCGTTATGCCTGAAAATACCCAGGCAAATATCCGCACAAGCATGGAAAACGGAACATTCTTCGCCTGCTCAAAAACGGCAAAAACAGAGGATGAGCTTGGCGACGGCTTTGAAGCGCAGGGCGATTTTCCGATGATAAGCAGAGTTAATGTTGACGAGGGAACAAGTCAAATCAGCGTTAATCCTTACAATGCAAGGGTCGTTAAGATGGTAGCCGACGGCAAGGTTATTGCCGAAAAAAATGTAAGCTATGATAATCAAACGATAACCTTTGATCTCAACGAATATGAGGATGAAATCGGCTCTTATGTAAGAATTTATGTTCTCGGCGACGGCGGCATCTGCTATGCACAGCCTTTCCTTGTTTCAAAAACCGATACAAAAACAAGCACGGTTCAGTTTATTCTTCCCTCAACGGATTCAATCGTAACCGTTAAGGATTCAAGCGGCAACATTATGGAGGCCTGCAATTCCGATAATTATTACAAGCTTTCAGCCGGTAATTATACCTATTCCGCTTCAAGAGCCGGCTACGAAACAAAGAATGGAAGCTTCAGCGTTTCTCAAGCTTCGATAGACGCTGCGCTCCAGATAAAAATCAATGTTGAGCTTCAGGCGGATATCGGTCTTGTTACAACCACCTTCTATGTTCCCGAAACAATATATCTCAGCCCGTCTTCTACTTCTTTCCAGTATTATATCGACAGGGAAAATAAGGTTGACGGTGCGCTCTCAAGCAGCGCAAAAAAGACAACGGGTAATGTTTTCTTCAACTGCGATAAAGCGACGAATGTCAGCATTTCGGTAATCGACGCAACCGTCAGCTATTCAAACGGAAGCTCTTCCTCAAGCGGTGTTCTTTCAACTGCGATCACTGCGGGAAAAATCAATTCTCCATTATCCTCCGGCTACGGAAAAACCCTGACCTGGACGGCTTCATATACTCTCGAAAACGGCGAAAAGAGAACTGCAACCGCTTATTCCTATGTTTATTCTCCGAATATCAACGAGATAGGCGCAGCAATAAGACAGGTTCATACCTACAGCACCGATGTTTTCAATCAGGGTATTCTTTTCGCAACAGGCTTTGAAAGCGTAACAGGCGGATCATATATCTGCAACAAAAATTTCTTTACCGATTCCGCTCCTACATCTAACACAGGCATAGGCGGTTGGTTTACAAGCTCGGCAAACGGCGGCGTAGAATTCGGTAACTGGAGTCATAAATCAAACGCAAAGGATTCCCATACCGTTAACGGCGGAACAGGTACGGTTTATGTTGACTCAAGCAGAGTAACAAACCTTAATCAGATACCCAATCTTAAAATCGGCTACTGGCAGTGCGATATTGAAGGTGATGATGTTGCTTCCGGTTACATTAACCAAACGGTTGACGGTTCAACGACCACTGTTACAAATCTTTCCGCAACTGTCGGCTGCGCCTATAATAACGGAATCAACCTTTCAAATAAGCTCGGTGCGGAGGGAACAAAAAAAATCACCGTTTCGGCTTACACGCAAACCCTCAGAGGTAAACGCCAGAACAACAACTATTACAACATAACGATAAACGCAAATTATGTAAACAAAAACGATCTGAGAACCGCTTACAATTCCGCAATTCTTGCGGCCTATGATTCGACTGATTACAGCTCATCTGTTTTCTCCGCATATTCAACCGCGCTCATGAATGCCGGAACAGTTCTCGGCGATCCGACCGCAACCGCAAGCGAAATATCTTCCGCATATTCGCTTCTTGCCAACGCAGTTTCAAAAATGTAAAAAATGTAAAAAAAGGTGGGGATTTCCTCACCTTTTTTTACATATTTCTGATTTGCTTTATTTCTTTAAAAAATCATTTATTTTTTCTGCGTCTGCATAGCCTGTTTTGTATAGCTTATCGAGGGCTTCTTTGTCCTTTGTCAGCGTGCTCATCTTGCCTATGCTTTCCGGGCTAATTATTAAAACCCTGTTCTCACGACTCAGTTTTTTTGCGTATTCCAAGCCTTTTTCAACCTTATTTTTTCTGTTTAAAAGATCCTCGGAAACATTCGGATACATTTTTTTCATTGCATGGCCGATCATCTCTTCAATCTTGAAATTTCCGATGTCGTTCAATGGCTTTGTCCAAATCACAATAATTTTTTCGCAGCCCTTTTCAATTGCAAAATCAATCGGAACAGGGTCGCTGATTCCGCCGTCAAAATATCTCATATCATTTTCAACAGCCGGCGAACAAACAACTGGAATGCAGGAAGAAGCCTTTAACATCCAATAATTATCTTTGTTCATTTCATCTGCATCTAAATATTGTGCCTTACCTGTTTCGGCGTCGGTTGCAATGATATATTTTTCACATTTATTTTCGATGAATTTTTCAAAGTCAAAGGGATTTTCGCCGTCGCTTTTGCTCAGATCTCCGTAAACATAATCAAGGTCAAGATAATGCTTTTTCTTGAAAAAATTATCAACGCTCATGTATTCTTTTCTGAAAGGATATTCATGATAAAAATAATAATTTCTTCCTCGTTGACCTGAAACAAATGAGGCAAGATTTGCGCTTCCGGCGGAAATTCCTATTACAACATCAAAATAAATATTATTATCAAGGCAATAGTCAAAAACTCCTGCGCCGTATATTCCTCTGAGTCCTCCGCCGCAATCAATGATACCTGTTTTCATTTTGGTTATTTCCTTTCATTTTTTTTAAGCAATACCGAACAATCGTAATGTAAAAGTAGCTGAAAAAAATCAAAACTCAATTATGCGGAATTGCTTTAAGATAATTTTCTGAGCGTTTTAGCAATGTTGCCGTCGAAATCGGTGAGATATACATTGTTTTTTTCTTTGATTTTTTTTTGCAGGTAATTATAAACGATTTGGGCAAATCATAGCTGACATTTACTACATTTCCGCTCTTTTGCATTGTTTTCAGATAGTCCCTTGTCGGCTTTGAAACAGTCGTTGTGTCAAGGTCGAATATTCCGATAATATCGTCATCAATTATGACCGTATCCTGACCGAGATGAAGAAACATTTTTTTACACTATCCTTCCGTCGCAAATTTCAAAAACCTTGTCCGATTTTATTTTATTTTTATGTGACGGGTCGCAGCATGTGACAAAAACCTGCCAGCCGTCAAAAAATTTAATCAAAAATTTTTGTCTTTTTTCGTCAAGCTCACTCATAACATCGTCCATCAATGCAATAGGCTGTTCGCCGGAAATATTTTTTAATATTGTCGCCTCTCCGATTTTCAATGAAAGGGCGCATGAACGCTGCTGACCTTGAGATCCGTAATTTCTGACATTCATTTCATCGAGAAAAATTTCAAGGTCATCCTTGTGCGGACCGAATGAGGTTGCCTGCCTGATGATGTCCTTTTCATGATTTTGCGAAAGATATTTATAAAGAATTTCAGACCATTCAACGCTGTTTTTTCCCGATTCCTTGAGAGAATTTATATATGAAATTTTCATACTCTCTCTGCCGTTTGAAATTTCGGAATAGATCAGCGGAGCGGAATTGCTCAGTTTTTCAAGATAATTAAGTCGGTAATCTATTATTTTTCCTCCGCAGCGAGCCAGCTCCTCATCAAAAACAAAGAGCAAATCCTCACCCTTTTTTTCGGTGCCGATCTGCTTTAATAACGAGTTTCTTTGAATAACCGTTTTGTTATATTTTGAAAGCATTGCGGCATAGTTTGGTCTAATCAAGCTGATTGCAATGTCTATAAATTTTCTTTTTTCCGACGGACCTTCTCTAATAACCGAAAGAACCGACGGAGAGAAAACCACAGCCTGAAATTCGCCGAGAAACTTTCTTGGTGAAATTTGCTTTATGCCGTTTAAATACGCTTCTTTTTTTTCTTTTATTATCAGCTTTGCTTTTTGCTGTCTGCCGTTTGAATTGAACTGTGCAAAAATTTCCGAGCTGTCGGAATTTTTGTTTATCAGCTCGGAATTTTTTCTTGTTCTGAAGCTGTTGCAGCCCGTAAAAAGCCAGATTCCCTCGATGATATTGGTTTTTCCGTGACCGTTTTCGCCGTAAATAACATTTATTCCGTTACTCGGCTCAATTTCTATATTTTCAATATTGCGAAAATTTTTTATAACAGCTTTTTCAATATTCATAGTCTGTTCAGATTATCTCATAAATTTTGTGTTCAAATTCAACCTTATCCCCGACCCTGAGCTTTTTTCCTCTCTGCTCGCAGATTTCACCGTTGACCTTTATTTCTCCGTCCTGAATCACGAGCTTTGCATGTCCGCCGGACTGGACGGCATCACAGAGCTTCAAGAAAGCGTCAAGCCTGATAAAATCGGTCGTGATGTGCTTTTGAACCGTTTCTTTTTCTTTTATTTTTACCTTTATTTTTCTTTTCTCAAGCATTTTTCTTCAACCTCACGGGAAGCACAAGAAATGTAAAGCTGTCGCCTTCAAGCGGAACAATAAGCACCGGAGACACAGCACCGTTGAGTATGATTTTTACTCTGTCCGTGTCACAGGCTCTCAGAGCCTCCAAAAAGTAACGATTGTTAAGACCTATTTCTACCCTGCTGCCCTCAATATCTGCGCTCACCTTGTCGCTGGCTGTTCCTAACGAGGTGATGCTTGATATTCTGATGAAATCTGTATCAAAAATGCAGTTTATCAAGCTCTTTGTTCTGTCCGTTATGATAAGCGAGGTTCGCTCAATGCTTTCGATAAGGCTTTTGGTATCAACCTCAACAACGGTCATTGCCGTTGTGGGAATTGTTTGCTTGTAATTTATATATTCTCCTTCAAGCAGTCTGGAAATAACGCTGTAGCCGTTTACCTCAAAGATAATATGACGGTTTCCGACGCCTATTGATATTTCGGTTTCTTCTTCATTTTCATCATCAACGGAGATTTTGATGATTTCATTCATCGTTTTTGCCGGAACAATGAAGGTGATATCCTCACCCTTGTAATCAATAAATTCTTTTCTTATTGCCATTCTGAAACCGTCCACGGCAATAAGCTTAAGTTCGTTATCGGAAATTTCAAATTTAATTCCCGTATAAACTACCTTTGTATCGCTGACTGCGACAGAAAAGATGGTCTGCTTAACCATTTCTTCAAGCTGCTTTTTGTTAAGGATTATTGTAAATCCGTCCTGAACCGTCGGAAGCTCCGGATATTCATCGGCTGAAATTCCCATTATTTCGTATTTGATGTCGCCGCTTCTGATAACGGCAAGATTTCTTTCGTCAGAGTCAAAGATGACTGTTTGGTTAGGAATTTTACGAAGAATCTCGCAAAGAATTTTCGCGTTGATAATGATTTCTCCTTCTTCCTCAACCTTCGCATAGATATTTGTGTTAATGCCTATCTCAAGGTCATAGCCGGTAAGAGAAAGACCGTTAACGGTCGTTTTAATTAAAATACCTTCAGCTCCCGGAATGGACGACTTGGTTGATACCGCTCTTTGTACATTTTGACAGGCAGTTGAAAGAATGGAAGTTTCACATACGAATTTCATTAAAATTCCTCCTGTTTGGGTTCTGTAATAAATAAATAATATAAATATTATAGTATTAGTAGTAGGGGGTGTTTAAAGTGTGGAAAGCAGGAAATTTTATTGAAACAGAGCCGTTTGAGGATAATTTTTCCTGTTGAAAAGATGTTAATAATTTTGTGGAAAATTTTGTTAATTAAATAACAGTGTTAAAATGTTGAAAGCTGTGGAAAGAATGTTGAAGAAAGTGTGGAAAATTTACAGATCCTGTCTGCCTTCAAGCGCTCTTGTCAGCGTGATTTCATCGGCATATTCGAGGTCAGCTCCGACCGGCACTCCATAGGCAAGGCGTGAAACCCTGATTCCCATCGGTTTAATAAGCCGTGAAATATACATTGCCGTCGCTTCACCCTCCACCGTAGGATTGGTTGCCATAATGATTTCCTTGATGTTGTTGTCGGAAAGGCGGGAAAGAAGCTCTTTTACGGTGATCTCGTCCGGACCTATTCCGTTCATCGGAGAAATTGAACCGTGAAGAACATGGTAAAGACCGTTATATTCGCGGGTTCTCTCAATTGCGATAACATCCTTTGAGGATTCGACAACGCAAATAACGGAACGATCTCTTTTTTCGTCACCGCATATCGAGCAAATATCGCTGTCGGTCAGATCGCAGCAGACCTTGCAGTGATGAATTTTTTCTTTGGCAAGGAGTATATTTTCGGCAAAGCACTTTGCTTCAGCGTCGGAAAGACCAAGAATGTAAAAAGCAAGCTTTTGTGCACTCTTGTGACCGATACCGGGCATACGCTCAAATTGCTCTATAAGATTGGTAAGAGGAATAACATTGCGTGCCATTTTTAAAACAGTCCCGGAATTGAAAGTCCGCCCTTGGCTCTCTCCATACCCTGATCCATGGCGTCATTTGCTTTTTTAATGCTTTCGTTAAGAGCCGAAATAAGAAGATCCTCAAGCATTTCGATATCTTCGGGGTCAACAACATCCGGCTGCATTTTTATTGAAAGAACCTCATGAGCACCATTGACAGTAACCTCAACCGCACCGCCACCGACGGAAGAAGTATATTCGGTTGCTTCAATCTCGTCCTGAATTTTTGTCATATCCTCCTGCATCTGCTGGATTTTTTTCATCATGTTGCCCTGATTCTGAGCACCGGGAATTCTTGCTTTCATTGTAATTATCCTTTCAAATTTAAAGAGTTTTATCCTTTATTTTTCTGAACCTTTTATATAAAAAAGGAGACAGAAAAAATAAGGAAATAAAAAATTTATTTTTCAAAGAAATGCTTTCACATTTCAAAAAAGACAGATAATAATTTTTAAAATAATTTCTTATGATTTTTTTGTATTTATTTTTTAAAGCCGAACAGTTTAAATTAAAGCGGTATGAAAGCAAGGATTTCATTCCCCGCTCAAGATAAAACGAAGAAAGAAACTCGTTTTTATCTTTCAAAATGTCATAACAAACAAAGCGTGTTTGAAGAAGATCAAACCATTTTTCGCTGTGATTTTCGGTGTAGGATACGCTTTGAGTATTTATGAAATAATTATAAAGCTCGGCGTCAACAAGAATAACTTTATCGGTTTTAAAATAAATTTCCGAATTAAAAACGGTATCTTCTCCGATTTTATAATTTTTAAATCTTATATTTTTGAGAAGTTTTTTTGAAATAAGCTTTGTCCATATTGCAGAAAAAACAAGCTCATTTTCACTATTAAAATTCATATTATCAAAGCTGATAAATTTTTCCGGTTGAAAAGAAGTTGTTTTATATTCAAAGCTTTTTTTGAAAAAATGAGAAGTTTTTTTGTAGCGGCAAACGGAAAAATCGCAGTTATTTTCCGTTACCGCCTTATATAAAAATTCGTACATTTGCGGCTGAATA
>CAVJIV010000003.1:75745-145546 GCA_963649715.1 bacterium
GAATAAAGTCATCTGAATCAACAAAACCTATATAATCTCCGTTTGAGTTTTCAATGCCGAAATTTCTTGCGGAGGAAACGCCCTTTTCGGGATTTTTCAGCGGAATAATTCTGCTGTCTTTTTTTGAATATTCTTTTATTATATCAAATGTTTCGTCGCTGCTTCCGTCGTCGACGCAAAGAACCTCAAAATCGGTAAATGTCTGATTCAAAACAGAATCAAGGCAACGGGAAATATTTTTTTCTTCGTTGTATGACGGAATAACTATGCTGATTTTAGGAGACATATCCATCACCCGTTAATCTTTTTTATCAGGTTTGCAAGTGGGTCGTTGTTAACCGTTTTATTCTCATTTGATTTGTAAATTCCGAGTCTGTATTTTCTTCCGGTTACATCAAAAACGGCCTTGCGTATTGCCAAAGAATGATTATTTTGACGAATAAATTGTGAAAAAACAGGGTTATCGCACTTGATGAGAATGAAATCTCCTCTGATATAAGCCGATGAAGCACCCAGAATACCTGTAAGCGGTTTATCGGAAACATCAAGAAGTGAAAGAACCTCTCCCCATTGGATAAAAAGTGTATCCTCATCCGTGCTGCCTTGAGCGTCGCTTGGCAAAGGTTCGCTCTTATCTTCTTTTTGAATTTCAGGCGGAGGAGTAAGATAGGAATCAATTTTATTGTTTGGCTTGGTGTCTTCCTTAATCCTTTGTGCAGAAGTTTCTATCGTAATTTTTCCACCTTGAATGGCTTTTTCAAGTCTTTCAATTCTGCTTATGATAGCAGTGTTGTCGTTTGAAGCTTCTGCCATGGTCATTTTGACCGCAGTCAGCTCCATTTCCGTTCGCTTGCTTGTGCTGCTTTTGAGCACCGTTGAAGCTTCCTCAAGCAGAGAAATGCAGCCGAGAATTTTTGAAAGATTGATTTCGTCCGCCTGCTTTTTGTAAAGCTCAAGGTCGTGATCCGTGCAGACAATCAGCTTTTGCGGCTCTTTTACGGTTTTTATCATCATCAGATTTCTGTAATGATTGATAAGCTCGGAGCAAAGTCTTTCCATATCGCACGATTCGCCGTGAAGCTTGTCGATTACGGAAAGAACCTCGGACGAATTGTTTTTGTTAATAAAGTCAACCATGTCAAAAAGGTGAACTTTTCCGGCAAGACCTGCGGCGTTGCTGACAATCTCCGAGGTGACATGCTCGTTTATTCCCGCACAGCGGTCAAGAATAGAAAGAGCGTCACGCATTGCGCCGTCTGCAATTCTTGCAATAAGAAGCGAAGCGTCGTCGTCCAGCTTGATATTTTCTTCATCGGCAACATATTTCAACCTTGCGCTGATATTTTCCGGAGTAATTCTGTGAAAATCAAATCGCTGACATCTCGAAAGAATGGTTGCCGGCAGCTTGTGAACCTCTGTTGTGGCGAGAACAAATTTAACATGCTCCGGCGGTTCCTCAAGCGTTTTGAGAAGTGCATTGAAAGCTCCGATTGAAAGCATATGAACCTCGTCGATTATATACACACGAAATTTTGTATGGACGGGGGTATAATTTGCCTCCTCGCGAAGGTCACGGATATTGTCAACGCCGTTGTTGCTGGCTGCGTCGATTTCAATAACATCGAGAATAGAGCCGTCGTCTATTCCCTTGCATATCTCGCATTCGTTGCAGGGATTGCCGTTGTGGGTATGCGGACAGTTGACCGCCTTGGCAAAAATTTTTGCGCAGGTGGTTTTGCCCGTTCCTCTTGAGCCGGTGAAAAGATAGGCGTGAGAAACCTTGCCCGATTCTATCTCGTGGGCAAGGGTGGAGGTGATATGCTCCTGACCGACAACATCGGAAAAGGTCTGAGGTCTCCACTTTCTGTAAAGAACTCTGTACACGACATATCCCTCCTTTTGTAATAATAAAAAGCATTATCTCAGTCACATGGTGTGCAGGCCGTACTGTGTCGCACGGTGTTAACCGCTTAATGCTGCTCGGTTCCCCGCCTGACATGGTTCGCGGCACCCCGTCGCACAGGACCAACACACCACATGACTGAAATAATGCTTCAGATATAATCTCCTGCAATATCTTAATTATTATAATATATTTCTGATATTTTAGCAAGAGATTTTATAAAAAATTATTTATTTTCTTTAGGTTTTTTCTTTTTGTCGCCGTATTTTTTTATCAACAGAACCGCAATTGCCACGGGAATGGCACAAATTGCCGCAATGACGATATATTTCATCGGAATAAGATCATAGATTCCGTCGCCGAGAATTGTGAAGGCTATGACCCTCGGGGCAATGCCGAGAACAGAGAGCAAAAGATACGGCAAAAATTTGAAGTCGAATGCGCCCATGAAAAGAGATGAAAAATCAATCGGAAACGCCGGAATAAACCTCATAAGAAAAATTGCCGCATTTTGGTTTTTTTCAAGCATTGAGAAAAATTTGTCGCCAGATTTTGTGTTGCGTATTCTCTTTTCGACCGAATCCTTGCCGAGAAATTTTCCCATGAAAAAGGTGATGATTACTTCAACGGCAATACCGATAAGATTTATAATAACGGCTCGTTTTGTGTCGAATGCCATTCCGACGGAAATATAGACAAGTGACGCCGGAATGACCATCAAAACTGCCTTGACGGCATAAACACCGAGAACAATCAGCTCGGCAGCCAGAAGCGACGAAGCACCGGCAATCAGCACACGGACATCGAGCTTTGAAAGATAGTCATAATTCACAATTGCCGAGAAAAAAACAGCGGCGGCAAGGATTAGCTTGATTATATTTTTTACGGATTCTTTTTTCATTGGTTTCTCCAAAGATAATTTTTATTATATTATACCACACAGAAAGCAAAAAGAAAACGAAAGCCGAAAAAATTCCGACTTTCGCTGTATTACAAAATAATTTTGGGCGTTTGACTTTGCTTTTATTTTCAGCCCATCTTTTCCTTGATGTGAGAAAGTCTTTCAAGAGCCTCATTGAGGGTTTCGTCCTTCTTTGCAAAGTGAACACGAACAATATTGTTGATGCCCTTTTCATTAAAGAAAGATGTACCCGGAACGCAGGCAACGCCGACCTTTTGAGCCATTTCAAGGCAGAAGTCAACATCAGACTGACCCGGCTTGAGGAAAGGAGCAATATCTGCGAGAACAAAGTATGCGCCCTGAGGGTCGGTGTAAGGAATTCCGATGCGGTCAAGTCCCTCTGTGAAGAGCTTTTTCATGTGAGCATAGTGTGCACCGAACTTGTCATAGTAGCTGTCAGGCATATTAAGACCTACGCAGGCTGCCTCCATGAGAGGAGAAGCTGCGCCGACTGCGTTGAAGTCGTGGTACTGCTTGATTCTGTCCATGAGCTGCTTCGGAGCGATGGCATAGCCAAGACGCCAGCCCGTTACCGAATAAGTTTTGGAAAGAGATGAGCAGCTGACCGTTCTCTCCCACATTCCGTCGAGACTGTTCATATAAACATGCTTGTGTCCCTCATAGATGATGTGCTCATAAACCTCGTCCATGATTGCGTAAACATCATATTTGATGCAAAGGTCTGCAATTGTTCTCAGCTCGTCATAGGTGAAAACTTTACCGCTCGGATTTGAGGGGTTGCAAATAAGAATTGCCTTTGCGCCTTTTTTGAATTCGGCTTCGATAATATCGGCGTCAAAATTGAACTCGGGCGGAACAAGCGGAATGAAAACGGGTTCGCAGTCCGCCATGATTGCCTGCGCTCTGTAATTTTCAAAATATGGGGAGAACATAACGATTCTGTCGCCCGGATTTGTAAGAGCAAAGATCGTGTCCACCATTGCTTCGGTTGAACCGATGGTAACGACCATTTCGGTGTTGGGGTCAAGCTCACGACCCATAAAACGACCGCATTTTCTTGCGAGCGCCTCACGGAAGTTCGGCGCACCCATTGTTATCGGGTACTGGTGAGGACCGGTGTGAGCGACCTCGGCGAGACGATCCGTCATCTCCTTCGGAGGATCAAAATCCGGAAAGCCCTGCGCAAGGTTGATTGCGCCGCAGTCAAGAGCAACACGGGTCATTCTTCTGATAACGGAATCGGTGAAAAGTGCATTTTTTCTGCTTAATTCCTGCATTGTTATATGTTCCTTTCTTAACAAACCGACCGAAAGGAATGTCGATTTATTTTATTTGATTAGCTTTTTGTCATTTCTTAGTTAATTTAAGAAAACAAAGCAATGCGACAAAGAAGATAGAATGTATTAAAAAAACCTATCTCTTTCACCGCAAGCGATCCCCCTCCCCTTACAATTAAGGGGAGGCAGATCTGTTGTTAATTGATGACATATAAATAATACTCTGTCAATCGGAAAAAATCAACAGTTATTTAATTCCGAGGTCGTCGCCCGAAGCGACAACAACAAAGTACCTTTTGAGCACGGATGTGAAAATATCAATATCCTTGACCTTGAAAATCATATATGCAAGTCCGTCCTTCTGACCGAAAACCGAATACATATATTCAATGTCGATATCCTCGTTTGAAATGATGTTGAGAAGCTCGTTGAGTCCGCCTGCCTTGTTTGGAACAGCTGCCGCAACAACGGGAGTTTCCGTAACGATAAAGCCGTTATTGCGCAGAAGCTTTGCGGCTTCGTCGGAATCGTCGGAGATAAGACGGAGAATACCGTAGTCGGCGGTTTCGGCGATGTTCAACGCCTTGAGGTCGATGTTATTATCGGACAGGATTTTCGTGATTTCCGAAAGCTGTCCCGCTCTGTTTTCCAAAAAAACCGAAATCTGAGTAATAGCCATATTCCTGCCTCCTTAAATTTTTCTCTTGTCAATTACACGGACTGCCTTGCCCTCGCTTCTGGTAATCGACTTCGGAGCAACAAGACGAACCTTGGTGTAAATTCCGAGCATTGCCTTCAGGGCGGCAACGAGGGATTTTTCCATCTCGGTAATCTTACCGAGGTTATCGGAGAAGTTTTCCTGAGTCATTTCAACCATAACTTCGAGCGTATCGCTGTTGTTTACACGGTCAACTATTATCTGATAGTTGGCCTGATAGCCCTGCTCGATGAGAACGGTTTCAATCTGCGACGGGAATACATTGACGCCCTTGACGATAAGCATATCGTCGCTTCTGCCCATCGGCTTGCACATTTTAACAAGCGTTCTGCCGCAGGAGCATTTTTCTCTTGTGAGAACGCAGATGTCACGGGTTCTGTATCTGAGAAGCGGAAAGGCTTCTTTGGTTATTGATGTGAAAACAAGCTCTCCCTGAGTTCCGTCGGGGAGAACCTCGCCCGTGTCGGGGTCGATTATCTCGGCGATGAAGTGGTCTTCATTGATGTGCATACCCGTCTGCTCCGAGCATTCAAAAGAAACGCCGGGACCGCTTATTTCGGTAAGACCGTAGATATCGTATGCTTTGATGCCGAGCTGGTTCTGAATTTCCTGACGCATTTTTTCGCTCCATGCCTCTGCGCCGAAGATTCCTGCCTTGAGTTTGATTTTGTCCCTGAGTCCGCGCTCGTGTATGCTCTCTGCAAGATAAGCCGCATAGGACGGGGTGCAGCAGAGAATAGTCGAACCGAGGTCGGTCATGAACTGGAGCTGTCTGTCCGTATTGCCGGAGGACATCGGGAGGGTGAGACTGCCGACCTTGTGGCTGCCGCCATGAAGTCCCGCGCCGCCGGTGAAAAGTCCGTAGCCGTATGCAACCTGAACAACATCCTCGTCCGTTCCGCCTGCCGCCACGATAGCTCGTGCGCAGCATTCCTCCCAAAGGTCGATATCATGTTGGGTATAGAAAGCGACTACCCGTCTGCCGGTCGTACCTGAGGTGGACTGAATCCTTACGCAGTCCTTTAAAGGAGCTGCAAGAAGACCGTAGGGATAAGCGTCACGAAGATCCGCCTTTGAAAGAAACGGAAGCTTGTGAAGGTCGTCAACGCCCTTGATATCGTCGGGAGTAACGCCTTTCTCCTCCATCTTTTTTCTGTAATAGGGAACATTGTCCCAAACATGCTTGACCTGATTAACAAGTCTTTCATTCTGAAGCTCACGAATTTTTTCCCGTGAAGCGCATTCAATTTCCTGCTGATAATATCTTTCCATAACAAGCTCTCCCGTTTATGCTTCTTTACCGAGTAAAAATGCTTTTTTGTTTATCTCGAGGAATTTTGGCGGAACGCTTTTTTCAATCGCAGCCATCCATTCCTCGGTTGTGAAGTCAAAATACTTTGAAAGTCTGCCCATAAGAACAAGGTTGACCGCCTTTGATGTTCCTGCTTCTTCGGCGAGGGAGAGAGCGTCAATTGCGTCAAGCTTAACGCCGAGAGCCTTGATTTTCTTCACAAGTTCGGTCGGATATTTCGCCGCACCGGTGATGACGGGCATAGGATTGATCTCTTGCGTGTTTGTGATTATTGTTCCGTCCGGCTTGAGAAACTCCGTCCAGCGAGCCGCTTCAAGAAGCTCAAAGGAGATGATTGCGTCCGCTTCGCCCTTGTCAATAATCGGCGAAAAAACCCTGTCGCCGTAGCGAACATATGTTACAACGCTGCCGCCTCGCTGGCTCATTCCGTGAACCTCGCTGACCTTGACATCGTAGCCTTTTTCAAGAAGAAGTCTGCCGAGAAGCTTGCTCGCAAGCAGCGTTCCCTGACCGCCGACTCCGACGATCATAATATTTTTTGTCTGCATAATCAGGACTCCTTTCCGTTCGGAAGTGCGCCGAACTTGCAGAGCTGACTGCAAACGCCGCATCCGGTACAAAGTGTTGCGTCGATTTTAACCTTTCCGTCAACAATGCTGATGGCGGGACAGCCTATTTTCATGCAGGACTTGCAGCCGACGCACTTGTCCGCATCAGCTGTGATAGGTCCGTTGTGCTTAACATATTTGAGAAGGGCGCAGGGTCTTCTTGAAATGATGACCGACGGCTCGTCTGCCGCAAGCTCCTCCTTGACCGCATCGTCGCACTCCTTGAGATTATACGGGTCAACCACTCTGACTCTCTTAATGCCTACCGAGCGGCAGAGATTTTCAAGATTGATTTTTGTGCACGGGTCGCCCTTGAGGTTGAAGCCGGTCGTCGGGTTCTGCTGGTGTCCCGTCATGCCGGTTATAGAGTTATCGAGAATGATAACGGTTGAATTCGATTCGTTGTATGCAATATTGATAAGTCCCGTTACGCCGGAATGCATGAAGGTCGAGTCGCCGATGACTGCAACCGTTTTGCCATCGCTTGCGCCCTCGTTGGCCTTGTTGAAGCCGTGGATTCCCGAAACGGAAGCGCCCATGCAAATCGTTGTGTCGATTGCGGCAAGCGGCGGAACTGCGCCGAGAGTGTAGCAGCCGATATCGCCGAAAACGGTGAGATTATTCTTTTTGAGAGTGTAGAAAAGTCCTCTGTGCGGACAGCCTGCGCACATGACCGGCGGTCTTGCCGGAATGCTTTCGTCAAGCTTCTTTCCGCAGTCGGGTTCATAGCCGAGCTTTTCGGCAACGATATTTTGGCTCAGCTCGTCAATGCAGCTGAAAAGCGATTTGCCCGTTACTTCAACGCCGATATTGCGGCAGTGAGCTTCGATTATGCCGTCAAGCTCTTCGATAACTATTACCTTGTTGACGGTCTTTGCAAAATCCAGAATTTTCTTGATGGGCAGGGGATTTATCATGCCGAGCTTGAGCACCGGATATTTGTCGCCGCAAACCTCTTTGGCGTATTGATAGCTTGTGCTTGAGGTGATGATACCGATCGAATGATCACTTCCGTCCTCAATGCGGTTGAAAGGAGCGGTTTCGGCATATTCGGTGAGAGCAATTGTTCTCTCCTCAACTATAGGATGGCGACGCTTTGCGTTGCCGGGCATCATGATATATTTTGCGCCGTCTTTTTCGTATGTTTTTGAGGTTTCCACTCTGTCGGAGGTTTCAACAACGCTCTGAGAGTGGGCAACTCTTGTGCACATTTTTATAAAAACGGGTGTGTCATATTTTTCGGAAATCTCGTATGCAAGCTTTGCAAAGCTGAGCGATTCTCCTGCGTCTGCCGGCTCAAGCATCGGGATCTTTGCGGCGATCGCATAGTGGCGTGAATCCTGCTCGTTCTGCGAGCTGTGCATACCTGCGTCGTCGGCAACGCCGATGATCATACCTGCGTTAACGCCGGTGTATGAAATGGTGAAAACCGGATCGGCGGCAACATTAAGTCCTACATGCTTCATTGAACAGAAGCTTCTCTTGCCTGCAACACATGCGCCGAAGGCCGCTTCAACGGCTACCTTTTCGTTGGGTGCCCACTCGGCGTAAATTTCCTTGTACTTTGCGGCATATTCCGTAATTTCCGTACTCGGAGTACCCGGGTAGCTTGAAACAAAGGAACAGCCGGCTTCGTAAAGTCCTCTGGCAACCGCTTCGTTGCCGAGCATCAACTGCTTCATTTATATAACCTCCGTTTGCTGTTTAGCCTGTAATCTGCGATTCGACAAGTCTGCCCTTGCAATACTTTGCCCTGAGAACAGGCTTTTCTATCTTTCCCGTCGGGTTACGGGGAACTTTTTCAAATATAATCTTTCTTGGACGCTTGTACCTCGGAAGCTCCTCGCAGAAGGCGTTTATTTCCTCCTCGGTGCAGGTCATGCCGTCCTTGATCTCAATGATTGCTGCGGTGATCTCGCCGAGCCTGTGGTCGGGAATACCGATGACGGCAACATCCTTGATTTTATCGTTGCGGCGAAGGAAATCCTCAATCTGAACGGGATAAATATTCTCGCCGCCGGAGATAACAACATCCTTTTTGCGGTCAACGAGATAGATAAATCCGTCCTCATCCTCCTTTGCCATATCTCCGGTATAGAGCCAGTCGCCCTTGAGAATTTCATCGGTGGCTTTCGGGTTGTTGTAGTATTCGAGCATAACGCCCGGTCCTTTAACCGCCAGCTCGCCGACCTCGCCCTTTTTAACGGGCTCACCCTTATCGTCGATTATCTTTGCCTCCCAAAGATAGCCCGCCTTTCCGATTGCGCCGACCTTGTCAATATTTTCAACCCCGAGGTGAACGCAGCCCGGTCCGAGCGATTCGCTGAGTCCGTAGTTTGTATCGTACTGATGATGAGGAAAAAGCTTCTTCCACCTGTGGATAAGGCTCGGCGGAACAGGCTGTGCGCCGATGTGCATGAGCCTCCACTGATCGAGCAGATAATGGCTGAGATTTATTTTTCCGGAATCGACAGCGTCCAGAATGTCCTGCGCCCACGGAACAAGAAGCCAAACAATTGTGCATTTCTCCTCCGTGACGGTGCGAAGTATCCATTCGGGCTTGATACCTCTGAGGATAACCGCCTTGCTGCCGGAAAAAAGGCTGCCGAACCAGTGCATTTTTGCGCCCGTGTGATAAAGCGGCGGAATGCAGAGGAAAACATCGTCCTTTTGCTGACCGTGGTGCTTTTGCTCGGTCAGGCAGGAGCAGTAAAGAGCCTTATGGCGGTGAAGAATCGCTTTCGGAAAGCCCGTTGTGCCCGAAGAAAAATAAATTGCGGCATGGTCGTTTTCGTCCAAGGCTATCGGCGGAAGCGACGACGAGCAATAGCGGATAAGAGTCATACAGTTTTCGGCATATTCCGGCACATCGTTGCCGACAAAAAGAGTGATTTTGATTTTGTTCAGCTCGTTATGTATCGGATCAACTCGGCTTGTAAATTCGGGACCGAAAACGAAAATTTCAACATCGGCAAGGTCAAGGCAATATTTTATCTCTTCGCTTGAATAGCGGTAGTTCATAGGAACGGCGATGCAGCCTGCCTTGAGGATTCCGAAATAAATCGGCAGCCATTCGATGCAGTTCATAAGCAGAATGGCAACCTTTGTACCTCTTTTAACATTTCTGCTGAGCAGAAGATTTGCAAATCGGTTCGCCCTGCGGTCAAAATCCTTCCATGAAAGCTCACGGCGATATGGCGCGCCGGGGCTTGCGCTCTCGATAAGACTTGCCTCGCGCCATGTCACGGCGTTGTCACGCTCAACGGAGGGATTGACCTCAACGAGAGCGGTGTCCGAGGGATAAAGTCGAGCGTTTCTTTCAAGAAGCTCGGTAATAACCATTTCTTTCCACCTCTGTTTAAAATACATTATAGAATACTTTATCACTTTTAACTGATAAAGTCAATTGTATTTTGATAAAATGATATCTCACATCCTGCTATGTGTGCAGGTCTGAAATCTATTTGAAAACAAATTGAACAAGAAGCATATAGCAAGCCGTGCCGCCGGCAATCGAGAGAAGCATCTGCTTCCTCCAAAGATGGAGAAGAACAACGACGGCGATCGATATCAGCTCCGGCAAGCCGTGGCTTCCGCCGAGAATGTCAACATTCTTTAGGCAATAGACAACCAGCATTGCGAACACCGCCGCCGGTAAAGCCTTGCCGAGATATTCGATGAATTTCGGCGTTTGCCGTTTCTTTGACTGAAAAACGGCGAACGGAAGAAATCTTGTCAGCATCGTTGCGCCTGCGCAGGCGGCGATCGTTATTATTTGCTGCGGAACAGTCATTCCAATCCGCCTCCTTTTTCAATCGGCTTGCGAAATGCGGCAAGCAGGAAAAGTATCAAAAGCATGGTCGGAATCATGAAAGAATCCGAACCGAAAGCAACAAGGCAAGCTATCGAGGAAAAAAGACCGATAATTGCGGTGTAATGCTTTTTCTCTTTCATAAGCTGCTCAAGAAAAATGACGACAAACATCGCCGTCATAACGAACTCGATGCCCTTTGTGTTAAACGAGATGAGAGAGCCTAAAATTCCGCCGAGGGTTGACCCGGTGATCCAGTAGCTTCGGTTGAGCATTGTAACCGCCGTCATGAACCAGCCTTTGTCGATATTTTCCGGAATCTCTGCCGAGCAGTTGATCGAAAATGTTTCGTCGCACATTCCGAATATCAGATAATATTTTTTTATGCCGATATTCTTGTATTTGTCCAGCATTGCCAAGCCGTAAAAAAGATGCCTTGCCTGAATCATCAGAGACATGGTAAAGGCTTGCAGCGGAGCAAACGGACCGAGAAGCATTGAAACCGCAACAAATTCAAGAGAACCGCCGAAGATGACCGAGCTCATTATGAGCGGATACCAAAATCCGAAGCCGGAAACATTCATATAAACGCCGTATGTAAAGCCGAGAAACCAAAAGCCCGCAAGAATGGGCACAGTATGGGGGAAGGCCGCCTTAAAGGCGTCAAAAATAATTTTTTCCTTTTTCATAGCAAATCTCCAATCGTATAGACAACCGTGCTTAAAAGGGTATGAGATTGTCATGATAAGAATATTCTAATAACATGTCGTTTTTTTGTCAATGTCAAAGAATTTCAAACTTTACAAAGGAAACCTCGGATTATTATATAATTAGCTTTGAATTGTAGCAAAAATTTAAGGCAATTCCTCAATTATAAGGTATTGCCTTAAATGTATTGAGTTTTATTTGTTTACCTTAACTCCGAAAGTAGCCTTTTCGCCGTTGATGCTCCACTCGGCGGTGTGACCGTCAACCGAGCCTGTAACAAGCTCATCGGCAACAACTGCGGTGAAGATATCCTCCTTGTTGCGGTTGATGATATCGGCAAGCTTGTCGTTGCCCTCAATGCTGATGATTATGTGATCCGTCACATTGAAGTCTGCGTCCTTACGCATTGTCTGAATCTTGCTGATAATCTCACGAACAAAGCCCTCCTCGATAAGCTCGGGAGTGAGCGTTGTGTCGATAGCGACGGTTACTCCAAAGTCCGAAACCGAGAAAAGACCCGATTTTTGAACAGCCTCGATAAGAAGATCGTCCGCCGTCAGCTCGATTGTGCCGATGCTGATGTTCAGCGTGATGTGACCGTCTGCGTCAAGCTCTTTCTTTGCCTTTGATCCGTCAAGCTCTGAAAGCGCAGTTCTGATCTCGCCGAGATTTTTGCCGTATTTCGGTCCGAGTGTTTTAAGCTGCGGCTTGAAGTTGTAGTCGGAAAGCTCGTCCGCTGCGTCAACGAAAACGACGCTCTTAATGTTCAGCTCGTCCTCGATAATATCCTTGTAGTAGCCCTCAAGCTTGATGTCCGCATTGACATACATCTTTGCGAGCGGCTGGCGGTTCTTGATGTTTGCGCCGTTTCTTGCCGCACGGCCGAGGCCGACAATGTTGAGAACCTCGTCCATGTTCTTTTCAAGCACAAGGTCGATTTGCTTTTCGTTAACCTCCGGGAATGAGCAGAGATGAACGCTTTCCTCTGCGTTGCCGTCAACCGAGCGAACAAGATTCTGGTAGATATCCTCAGCCATGAACGGAATCATCGGAGCGGATGCCTTTGCAACCGTAACAAGCGCAGTGTAAAGGGTGAGATAAGCGTTGATCTTATCCTGCTCAAGACCCTGCTTCCAGTAGCGCTCACGGCAGCGGCGAACATACCAGTTGCTCATGTCGTCAACAAATTCCTGAAGAGCCTTGCAGGCTTCGGGAATTCTGTAATTTTCCATATTGTTGTCAACGGCTTTTACCATTGAATTGAGCTTTGAAAGCAGCCACTTGTCCATGACCGAAAGCTTGTCGTAATCAAGCTCATATTTTGTCGGGTCAAATTTGTCAATTTCGGCATAAAGAACATAGAAAGCATAGGTGTTCCAAAGCGTGCCCATGAATTTACGCTGACCCTCGATGACCGCCTTGCCGTGGAAACGGTTCGGAAGCCACGGAGCGGAGTTCGTGTAGAAATACCAACGGATAGCGTCTGCACCGTAGGTTTTGAGAGCGTCGAACGGGTCAACGGCGTTGCCCTTGGACTTGCTCATCTTTTGACCGTTTTCGTCCTGAACATGACCGAGGACGATAACATTCTTGAACGGTGCTTTGTTGAAAATAAGCGTTGAGATTGCAAGGAGCGAATAGAACCAGCCTCTTGTCTGGTCAACAGCCTCGGAGATGAAATCTGCCGGGAACTGGCTCTCGAAAAGCTCCTGATTTTCAAACGGATAGTGATGCTGCGCAAAAGGCATTGAGCCTGAATCAAACCAGCAGTCGATAACCTCGGGAACACGCTTCATCTGCTTGCCGCACTCGGGGCATTTGATGGTAACCGCGTCGATGTACGGACGGTGAAGCTCAATATTTTCCGGGCAGTTGTCGGACATGCTCTTAAGCTCCTCAATGCTGCCGATGGAGTGTCTGTGACCGCATTCGCACTCCCAAACATTGAGCGGAGTGCCCCAGTAGCGGTTACGGCTGATTCCCCAGTCCTGAACATTTTCAAGCCAATCGCCGAAGCGACCCTTGCCGATGCTTTCGGGAATCCAATTGATAGTATTGTTGTTTTTGATAAGGTCGTCCTTGACCGCAGTCATCTTGATGAACCAGGATTCTCTTGCGTAGTAGATGAGCGGAGTGTCGCAGCGCCAGCAGAACGGATAATCATGCTCGAATTTCGGTGCGCTGAAGAGGAGGCCTCTCTCCTCAAGATTTTGAAGAACGGGAACATCTGCGTCCTTGACGAACAGACCGGCAAACGGAGTTTCCTCGGTCATGTTGCCCTTGCCGTCAACGAACTGAACGAACGGGAGGTCGTAGTTTCTGCCGATTCGGGAGTCGTCTTCACCGAATGCCGGCGCAATGTGAACGATGCCTGTACCGTCGGACATGGTGACATAGTTGTCAACCGTAACAAAGTGCGCTTTCTTGTGCTGCTGCTCGGCTTTTTTGCCTGCGCACTCAAAGAGCGGCTCATATTCTTTGTATTCAAGATCTTTACCGACGAATTTTTCAAGAATTTCGTAAGCAGGCTTTCCGTCCTCCGCCAGAGGAGAAAGAACCTTGTCCATAAGCGCAATTGCGATGTAGTAAACATTGCCGTCAATGCACTTGACCTTTGCGTATTCTTCCGTCGGGTTTACGCAAAGCGCAACATTTGAGGGGAGAGTCCACGGGGTTGTCGTCCATGCGAGGAAATAAGCGTCCTCGTCCTTAACCTTGAAGCGTGCGATTGCCGAACGCTCCTTGACTGATTTGTATCCCTGAGCAACCTCGTGAGAGGAAAGCGGAGTTCCGCAGCGAGGGCAATAGGGAACGATTTTGAATCCCTTGTAGATAAGACCTTTTTCGTAAATCTTTTTGAGCGCCCACCATTCGGACTCGATGTAGGTGTTGTGGTAGGTAACATAGGGATTGTCCATGTCTGCCCAGAAGCCGACGGTGAAGGAAAAATCCTCCCACATGCCCTTGTATTTCCAAACGCTTTCCTTGCATTTCTCAATGAACGGCTCAAGACCGTACTGCTCGATCTGCTCCTTGCCGTCAAGACCGAGAAGCTTCTCAACCTCAAGCTCGACCGGAAGACCGTGGGTGTCCCAGCCCGCCTTACGGGGAACATGGTAGCCCTTCATCGTGCGGTAACGGGGAATCAGGTCTTTGATAACACGGGTCAGAACATGACCGATATGCGGCTTGCCGTTGGCGGTCGGCGGACCGTCATAGAAAACATAGGACGGACCTTCCTTTTCACAGGTTTTTTCAAAGATTTTGTTTTCTTTCCAGAACTTTTCAACCTCTTTCTCACGGTCAACAAAGTTCAGGCTTGCAGAAACTTTCTTGTACATTTATGATAGCTCCTTTTCGTGTGATAGGATCAATGCTCAAAAAATCCCCGTCCCGTGCAAAACAGGACGAGGAAAGCTCGCAACCACCTATTCAACATACTTCATATGTGTTCCCTATAACGGAGGACGCCCGTCGGGACTTACTCGATTCAGTCCGAGGCTCAAAAGTGATATTCACCGCAATGTACTTCGCACCGGACTTGCACCCTCTCCGGCTCGCTTCGGCTTCGCATAGCGGCTACTGTCTTTGTCACAGCCTTTATTATATCGCTTATAAGATATCACAAAACCAATTTTGTGTCAAGGAATATTTTGTTTCATTTTGGTTTTATTATATATATAATGTAATAAGGGGCACAAAGAAAAGGAAAAACAATATTTATACAATGTCCAATTTTTGTTAAAAAAAGCAGCAGAATTGTATTTTGCACAATTTCAACCACAATATTTTGTGACTTTTTCAAAAATAAATAAAAATTTTCTAAAAAATGAAAAAAATACTTGCAAAATGACGGGATAGCTATTATAATTCATATGAGGGGAGTGTTTGCCAGGGTTGCTGTCTTCGGGCAGCTCAACTTTATAAGCGGTACTAACGTTATACCACTTTAAAGCCGTGGAAGTGATGCTCAAACCTCAAAATTTTAAAGGAGGAATTGAACATGACCAAGATCATTTCAATCATCGTTTCCATTGTTATGCTTGTTATGACCAGCATTTTCCCGGGCTTCGTATGGCCGGGCACAAAGACGGTTGAGACAGGCGCATTCTTGGAGCAGGTTGATGAAGCGTTCGGTTATCAGGCGGTTGAGTCCACTGAAGAAATTCGTGGCGTTAAGCCGGACAACGAGTATTATGCAGCTGTTGCAACAGCTGATAATAATGACGTTCTCGTTGATTATGATACAATCGACGTTACAAAGGCCGTTACTCCGGAATTCGTAGCAACAATTCTTGTTAATGCATCGGGCGTTAAGGTTGACGAGACTACCGTTGTAATCGAGAATGCTACATCCATCAAAAACATTGCCAAGGTTTCCGCAGCTGTTGACGCAGGCATCATTAAGCTTGACGCCAAGAACAAGCTCGGCCTCGGCGCAATGTCCGCTGACGATGTTACGGCAGCTATCACAAAGGCTGTTGAGCTTCGCGGCACAATTGACGAGGACACTCAGAAGCTCGTTCTCGCTGACGGCGTTAAGACGGTTTCCGACTACGCTGTTGAGGGCGATAACATCGTTGTTTCCGCAGACACAGATCTTGCAGTAGGCGATGTTTATGTTGTTGAGCAGTCCGACGCTATCTTCACAGGCGCAGCTTACAAGGTTGAGGCTATCGACGAAGTAAACGGCGAGAAGGTAGTTACAAACTCTGAGGTTGCTATCGAGGACGCTATCGAGAAGATCGACTACGAGGGCACAACAGAGGTTGATTTCGCAACCTCAATGATCACCGACGGTAACGGCGAGATCCTCTCCGACGGTTACCTTGACACAAGCGCAATCTCCAAGGACGATGTTATGAAGACCCTCAAGAAGCTTGCTAATGTCAGCTTCTCTGTAGGCGGATTCGGCATCAAGGCTAAGATCACAGATACAGGTCTTAACTTCTCAGTTTCTAAGGGCGTTTGTGACGGCGTTACACTTTCTAAGGCTTATGAGCTTACAAACCTCACGGTTGACGCTAAGGCCGACATGAATGTTGCAAAGCTTAATTTCAACGAAGTATATCTTAAGTTCAACTATGACCTTAAGGATACAACAACTATCTCCGGTTCTTATGCTAAGACCTTCGGTGAGGAAGTTACTACCGTAGGCGAGAAGCTTTCCGGCGACAGCTTCTGGGCAAAGGCTGTTAATAAGTATGCCCTTTCCAAGCTTGATTCTACTTCTATCAAGCTCTTCACCTTCACACTTCCGATTGGTTCAACTCCGCTTACCGTTACTTTCGATGTTCTTCTTAACATCGGCGTAAACGGCAGAATGGAAATCGTTGTAACTTCTCAGGAAATGCACGGTGTTGAAATCATCAACAACAAGGTAAGCACAGTTAACGATTCAACAGTTGTTGATCGTCAGGTTAACATCTATGGCCAGTTCGAGATCCGTCTTGGTCTTGATGTATCACTCGGTCTCTTCGGTTACGCTCTTGTAGATGTATGCGTTGAGGGCGGCGTTGGTGCTTATGTTGAGGCACATGCTACCTATTACGATGCAGAAGGCAACCCGGTTGTTCAGTCAACACTTACAATTCCTGTTGACTACCTCAAGGAGCTTGCTGCAGGTTCTAACACAGACGGTAAGATCGACATCAGCGGTCATGCTGATATCTACGGTATCCTTAACGTTTCCGTTGGTAACTACAGCGCAATAGGCAAGGTTGGTCTCAAGAAGACTTGGAGCATCTACAATCAGAGCAATGCAACATTTGCTTCCATTGATTTCTGATTCTGATTTCCGAATATCGACTCCCGGGAGAAATCCCGGGGGTTTTTTCGTCTGCCGAAGCTCGGGAGCGCCTTCAACCGAGGTTGAAAACGCTCCCCTTTGTCGTTTATTCGTGTGGTTGTGACTTCATGAAAGGTTATTTCATGTTCTTCTCATAGGATTCGATCATCTTCTTGACCATCTGACCGCCGACAGAGCCTGCCTGCTTAGATGTGAGATCACCGTTGTAACCGTTAGAAAGGTTTACGCCTACCTCGGAAGCGGCCTCCATCTTGAAACGATCGAGAGCCTCTCTTGCCTGAGGAACAACATTTTTCTTGCTGCTTGCCATCTGTATTTCACCCCTTCGCAATTCATTTGCGTTTGCAATTATATCTTTTGCGTTATTCACGGAAATACAACTGAAAAATTTTGTAAATATCAAGTTGCCATATGGCGATTATTGTGATAAAATAAAAAGTCAGCAAGCTTATTAAACATCGGAGGAATTGCTTTGGTTTATTCAAATGTTCTTGAAGCGATCGGACACACGCCCATGATTCGCCTTTCGAAAATTGTGCCGGAGGGCAGCGCAGAGGTGCTCGTCAAGTACGAGGGCGTTAATATCGGCGGTTCGATTAAGACACGGACGGCATATAATATGATCTGCGACGCAGAGGAAAAAGGAATAATAAATTCAAACACTGTCATTGTTGAGCCGACAAGCGGAAACCAGGGAATCGGTCTTGCGCTTATCGGTGCGGTCAGGGGCTACCATGTCCGCATAATTATGCCGGATTCGGTCAGCGAAGAACGCCGCAAGCTGGTCAAGGCTTACGGGGCTGAGCTTGTGCTGATTCACGACGACGGCGATATCGGCAAATGCATTAACGAGTGTCTGCAAACTGCGCTTCGCATGGCTGAGGAGGATGAAAATGTATGGATTCCTCAGCAGTTCGAGAATCCCGCAAACCCGATGGTTCATAAAAGCCACACTGCGCAGGAGATAATCAAGCAGGTCGGCAAGCCGATTGACGGATTTTGTTCCGGCGTCGGCACGGGCGGAACACTCAGCGGAATAGGTGAAACGCTCAAGGCGAAGTATCCCGAAATTCATATTTGGGCGGTCGAACCGAAAAACGCCGCAATCCTTTCCGGCGGAAGCATCGGAACTCATCTTCAGATGGGCATCGGCGACGGACTTATCCCGAAAAATCTTAACACAAAAATTTATGAACATATTGATATCGTAACGGACGAGGAGGCAATCGAAACCTCACGCCGCCTGATTGGCGAGGAGGGAATTCTCTGCGGAATTTCAAGCGGAACCAATGTTACGGCTGCGCTTCGCCTTGCAAAGGAGCTGGGCGAGGGCAAAACGGTTGTGACCGTTCTTCCCGATACCGGCGAAAGATATTTCAGCACGGTTTTGTTTGACTGAAAACAGCAGCGAGATATTCGCTTGATCAAAAGCCTGTTCTTGCATACTCTGAAAAGAGTTGCTTCAAGAACAGGTTTTATTTTAGGCTTTACCGCACAATTGAGATGTGCAAACGGCGTAGAACCCGCCGATTAAACCGTGGCGCATTTCTCGGCGGTTATTTTGCCGCAGAAAACGAAAAAAATAAGTCTGTTTTTAGTCAAATCTTTAACAAACTCTTGAAAAGGCGAAAAATTTAATATATAATTGTATTAAAACGATGGCACATTTAAGACCTTTGCTAAAGCAAGCGGCGAAGGTCGGATTCGGAAATAATAGGTTCGCAGTGCTGCGAGCTTATGAGGATAAAAGGAGGATAAACCTTATGAATGAAAACTTCAGCTACAAAATGAAGCTGACAGACGAGGAAAAAGAAATTCTTCACGGCTCAAAGGGCGAGGTAATGGCAAAGGTTATGAAGACCCTTGTGCTTTACGGCGACGCTTTCGGAGCGGAAAAATTCGTCCCCGTAAACGGCAAAGGACATCTCGTTACAAGCTTCGGCATTTCGGTTCTCAAGCCTGTGTTCTCCATCATGGACGAGCTTATCAAGGGCGGACTCAAGGTTGACGAGGGATTCACCGTTGACCCAAGACCTATTGACTACACGAATGTTAAGTGCAATCCGCTGCAAAAATTGATTTTTAACAAAATCCTCTACGGTATGCAGGATTCCTACGAGGTTCAGCTCAACAAGCTCGGACTCAAGAGCGACAAATCTTTCACCTGCGCCTGCTATTTTGACGAGGTCGGCAACACCCCGAAGAAGGGCGATATCCTTTCTTGGGCAGAAAGCTCGGCGGTTGTTTTTGCAAACTCCGTTCTCGGCGCAAGATGTAACCGTAACTCAGGCATCATTGAGCTTTTCGGCTCAATTCTCGGCAAAGTTCCGGAGTTCGACCTTCTCACGGATGAGGGAAGAAAGGCAAAATGGATCATTGAGGTCAAGACCACAAAGATTCCGGAGGCTCAGGTTCTCGGCTCGGCAATCGGCATGAAGGTCATGGAGGATGTTCCCTATGTCAAGGGTCTTGACAAGTGGATCGGCACAGAGCTTACGGACGACGCTAAGGCATATCTTAAAGATTTCGGCGCAGCAACCGCTTCCAACGGCGCAGTCGGACTCTATCATATTGAAAATCTCACTCCCGAAGCTGTTGAGCAGGGCGAAAAGCTCATCGCAGAGGGCGCTCAGACATATGTTATCGACGACGCAGAGCTTGACCGGGTTTACAAGAACTACCCCGTTATGTGGAAGGATAAGAACGCAGCTCCGAAGCTTTGCTTCATTGGTTGTCCTCACCTTTCATACGCTCAGCTCGGCGAATGGACGGAAAGATTTGAAAAGGAGCTTAAAAAGCAGGGCAAGACCAAGGTTGAGCTTCGCACGGTTATGACGACAGCTCCCGAGGTTCTCGACAGATTCAAGAAGGAGAATAAGGCCGCCTACAACAAGCTTGTCGGCTTCGGCATCAATCTCTCCTGCATTTGTCCGCTTATGTATATGAACAATCCGCTTTGCGGCGGTGACACAAGCAATGTTATCACCTGCTCCAACAAGCTGCGTACATATACCACCGCGCGTTATTTCACAACCGACGATATCACCAAGATCGCCGTCAAGGGAGGTTTTTGATTATGAGTAAGACATTTAAAGGGCGTCCTGTTGTTGCAGGAACGATCAATAAGGGCGAGGCTGTTGTTTCTCATAACGGCGTTAATACCCTTGCAACATTCCAAAAGACTGCGCTTATGCACGATATTCCTATCATCGGCAAGGACGAGGTTATCGGTTCGGATCAGAACAATCCCGATGTTTTCGGCAAAAATCTTACCGGCAAGGTTCTTTGCCTGCCGCAGACGATCGGCTCAACCACCGGTGGCATGGTTCTTTACACCGTATGCGCTCTCAATATGGCTCCCGCAGCTATGCTTTTCTCGCTGCCTATCGACTCTCTCGCAGCCGCAGGCGTTATCCTCTCCGATGTTTGGACGGACAACACCATCGTTGCAGTTGATTCGCTCGGCGATGAATTCCTCAGTGCCGTAAAGGACGGCGACAAAATCACCGTCAAAGAGGACGGAACGGTTATTGTTGAATAATTAGGGCATTATTACCGCGCGAATTGCGGCGCACGCCTTAAAATCAAGAGCTGTTGCAGAAGGTCGGCGTGCTTCTCTGCGCAGCTCTTTTTGCGGAGGTAGACTATGGCAAACATCAGAATAGACAACATTTCCGATGATGCGCTGAAAATTGAGCTTGACGGCAATGAATATTTTATCCCCGAGGACGAGAGCTTAACGATTCCGACGGAGAAGGGAACGCACCGCCTTGTTGTCTGCCGCACCGAGAGGGCGCAGACCTCCGAGGACTCTCACGGCGACAAGGATTTCACAAAAAGGTTTTTGAGGGACGAAGAAAGCCAGTATGTGCGGCTCAAGGGCAGCTTTGAGATAAATGTTATCGCTTCAAAATCAGTCTGGACAATAAGCAAACGGCCGATGCTTGTTGAAAAAACGGGTGTCGATGCGCTCCTTTCGGGCTGCGAGCTGGATGTTACCGGCGGCAGGGTGGTTGCCGCAAGGCAAAGCTTTGCCGACAAAAAAATGCGCAACGCATATCTCAGAAGGCAGCTGATAAGCGCATTTTTTCCGATCGGCGTCGGAATTTTACTTTTCACGGCGCTGGTGATAGCTGCGTTGGCGGCGAACGCTTCGGGCAATCCCATTACGCTCGGCGGCAGAGAATTTACCTATCCGTGGACGATCGGGCTGGCTGCGATCGACCTCTGCTTTATCGGATATTTCACATGGATGCTTATCAATATTTTTTCAACCGACAAAAGATTCAGAAGCTGATAGATTTTAGATGAGATTTAAGGCAACACCGCACAAATTGAGGCGTGCGGTATTGCCTTAAATTTGTTTTTGGTGCTGAATTTAAACAAAACTTGATTTTTATACAAAAAAAGTATACAATTCTGTCGCAATATGCTATAATAAATCAATCGTTGCTTGATTTACGGGTGCAGTAACCGTGCTTTCGGTCAATCGACGGTTTAAAATAAAAATCGAGGAGAGATTAACAATGAAAAAAAGGATTTCGGCAATTTTTCTGATTGTCGCAATGCTGGTCGGCTTCTGTCTGCCTGCCTCTGCCGCAACGACGATGAAGCTGACGGGTGTGACATATCCGACAACAATGAAGGAGGGCGAGCCGTTCATCGCAAAGGGCGTTATCACCTCCGACTACTACATTCGCAAGGTCGTTATCGGTGCTTACAATTCGAGCGGTGCAGCCGAATTTGAGTACACCGGTTTACCGGGCGAAAAAACCTACGATATAAACAATGTGGATTATCTTCTGTATTTTTCAAGGCTGAAAAGCGGCAGTTACACCTATAAAATCGTCGCTTCCGACGATAACAGCTCCAATGTTGTGTTGCTGAATCAGAATTTTACCGTCACAAACGACGGGCAGGCGGCAAGCACATTGAAAATTACAAACGCAAATTATCCGACGGTGCTTGATGTCGGCGAGGGACTTTCCGTAACGGGTGTTGTTTCCTCAAATTATAATATTTCAAAAATAGTAATCGGCGCATACAAGTCCGACGGAACTAAGGGCTTTGAACAAACCGTGACTCCCGGCGCAAAGAGCTATGACCTCAGCAGCATTGATGCGTTGCTCACATTTTCAAAGCTCGGCGCAGGAACATATACATATAAAATCGTTGCAAGCGACGCCGTTAAATCAAATGTTGTGCTTCTCAACAAGAGCTTTACGGTCGGCGGCGGAACTTCGATTACGGGAGATCTGACAAATGTCAAATGGGATGTTGCCGATATTTCATATTGGAACAGCGACTATATAAGCTCATGGTCAAAAATCGCAGCCGATTTGGATGCGATTATTCTCAGAATCGGATTTTCTTACACGGGAAGCAAAAAATCCGAGGAGGACAGCAAGTTTTCGGGATACTACAGCAACGCTAAAAAGAACAATATCCCCGTCGGAGTGTATTTCTACGCCGCAGCTACTACGGCATCCGAGGCAAGCAAGGAAGCGGATTTTGTCATTTCCCTTTTGAAAAAATATAATTGTCAATTGGAAATGCCGGTTTACTATGATCTGGAAACGGAGGCTCAGGTTGAGCTGACCCAGTCGCAGTGCACCGATGTGGCAAGAGCCTTCTGCGATAAGCTGAAGGCGGCGGGCTATTTTGTCGGAATTTATTGCAACAAGTATTTTGCAAGAGATGAGCTTTACGCTTCAAAGCTTTCGGATTTTCAGTTCTGGATCGCCGAATACGGCTCAAGCTGTACCTACAGCGGAGAATACGGAATGTGGCAGTATACCGAGTCGGGCTGGGTCTCCGGAATCAGTCGCCAATGCGACAAAAACTATTGCTACTACGATTATCCGTCATACATAAAAGCGAACGGATTGAACGGCTTTACCAAGGCCGCCGACCCGCAGTTCAGCTTCAAGACGGGAACAAATCTCAGCGTAAACGAGAGCAAAAAGGAAGTTTATTTGAAGCAAGATCCGGGCTTGACGGCGGATCAGTTTATTTCAAAATATGTCACAAGCAAGGATGTAACGGTTAAGACGGCGGCTTTGTCCTCGGACGGAAAGGTTGCAACGGGCACGACGATCACTGCCGAGGGCAGCGGAAAGAGCTTCGGCTCTTACGCAATATGCCTTTACGGTGATCTGAATTCCGACTCAAAGATAAATTCTGCCGACGCTCTTTTGATTCTTCAGCATTCCGTTGGGGTAACGGTTCTTAAGAGCTATGCGCTCACGAGCGCAGACTGGAACGGCGACGGAAAGGTAAATTCCGCCGACGCTCTTGCGGTTTTGACTTATTCGGTTTCAAGGTGATTACAAAATGAAGATCGGACTTTTTACGGATACGCATTATTGTGGGCTTGATACGCTCGAGCAGGACAGAAAACCTCGCCGAGCCTATGAAGCGGTGAAAAAAGCATTTGACGATTTCAAGGCGCAGGGGGTTCAGGTTGCGGTATGCTTGGGAGATCTCGTCCATTTCAACAACGGGACACAGGAAAGCCTCAGGCATCTTGAAAAAATCTCGGAGCTTATCAATTCCTATGCTATCCCGACCTGTCTTTGCATGGGCAACCACGACAATGAGGTGGTCAGTGCCGAGGATATGGCGATGATAACGGGTTTCCGTATTGCGCCGGTAACGGTTGAGGATGACGAAGTGAAGCTCATTTTTCTCGATGCCTCCTACACTCCGGACGGCAAGCCCTACGGTCGGGAGCACATCGACTGGACCAAAAGCTTTATCCCGAAGTCCGAGCTTGATTGGTTTGAAGAGCAGCTTGATACAGGCAAACGAAAAATCGTATTTACCCATCAAAATATAGACACAGGCGTTGAAGAGCATCACATCGTTTCAAATGCGGAAGAAACAAACGAGATAATTGCAAGGCACGGCGTTTTGAGAGTTTATCAGGGTCATTACCATTACGGAGCCGAGAATATCATAAACGGAGTTCCGTACACAACGCTTCGTGCAATGTGTATCGGCAACGAAACAAATTATTACATAGCAGAGGTTTAATATGTCGATTGAGGAGCTTGTTCGGTTTGTATTTGAAATGGTGGGAACGGTCGCTTTTGCAATATCCGGAGCGATGGTTGCCGTAAAAAAAAGAGTTGACATTTTCGGCGTTATCGTTCTCGGAGTAACGACGGCGCTCGGCGGAGGAATCGTGAGGGATATTCTTATCGGTCATCTGCCGCCTACGATGTTTTCGGATTATCGCTATGTTCTTGCGGCGGTCATAACATCGGTCATAGTTTTCATCACGGCGTTTATTTTCCGTGATCCGTATCGCAGGAGCGAAAGCACGGTTGATGCGGTCAACAATGTTTTTGATGCGCTCGGCCTCGGCGTTTTTACGGTCATGGGAGCGAATGTGGCGATCGAATCGGGTTTCACGGTCAACGGAATCCTTGTTGTTTGCCTTGCGACCGTAACGGGCGTCGGCGGCGGTCTGATTCGGGACATCATGCTCAAGGAGATCCCGTTTGTGCTGAAAAAAAGAATATACGCCGTTGCCTCCATTATAGGAGGAACAGCGTACCATCTGATGTTTATTAACAAGGTCAATGTTAATGCGGCCTCGGTTATCGCTGTGCTGATTGTTTTCGCTGTCAGAATTCTTGCAACGGTGTTCAAGCTCGATTTGCCGAAGGTCAGATTCCCGAAGGAAGAAAAGAAAACATAAAATGTAATAAAAAAGCCTCCCCTTTCAAGTGTGAAAAGGGAGGCTTTGCCATGTTTCGGCTTATTTCTTGAGAGCGTTTTTGATTGCCTGCGGAAGAAGAACAAAAATGTACTTAACAAGCATATCGACGATAGCCTTTACAAAGTTTGTAACGTATGCGCCGATATTTGAAGTGTTATCGGTCGGAAGATCTTCATAATCCTCTGCCGGTGTGTTCTGACCAACATCCTTTTTGATGGCGTACTTATCAATGAGGGTTATCTCCTGAGTTTCGTCGTCAACAAGATAGGATTTCATAACGAGCTTGCCGCCGTCAATCTCGGTCGTCATGAAGCAGCCGCCCATGCCCTGAGTTGAAAGGCGGAAATCGCAGCAGCCCGGGATAGGATCGATAGCGTCATAAACTCTGTATCTCTTTGTGCCTGCCGTGGCCGGAACAATGTGAACCGATCCCTCGGGGTTGAGCGCGAAGGTTGTTTCCTCGCCGTTGAACATCTCGGTTACATACTGAACATTTTCAACAACTGCGTCGCCCTTGACCTGCTTTGACCTGTAATAAACATGGTCGTGACCTGCCTGTACGACATCAATATCAAGCTCATCAAAGAGCGGGAGAAGAACATCTCTCATGATGATCGTATCGGGCTTGTTGATGTTCTTGCCCTCGGAATATGAAGCTCTGTGCATGAGGACGATTTTCCAGTCTGCGTCGGTTTTGCTCATGTCGTTGACGAGCCAGTTCCTCTGCGACTGAGTCATCGGGTACATGTCGTTTGTGTTGATAACTGCGAAATGAGCGTTGCCGTAATCGAACGAATAGTAAACGCCGTTGACCCAGTTTGTGTTGGACTCGGTGTTCGGATTGCCGAGGTTAAACATGGAATTGAAAACATTGATGTTGAGTTTATTTGTGATGTTACCGTCGTGGTTACCGGCAACGGGAGCGATCGTGGTGTTCATGTTTGCAAATGCAAAGTTTTTGAAGTACCAGTTCCACTCATCGTTTGTGTCGTCGTTAACGAAGTCGCCGAGGTTGACCATGAACTCATAATTCGGAAGAGTTTTGATTGCGCCTTTCATTGTTTCGGCGGCGTGAGCGAAGTTTTCGTCGCTGCTTGCCTGAACATCGGCGATCGAGATGAAGGAGAATTTGCTGTCGCCGTCATCGGTTGAGAATGTTCCGTTGTCGCTCCAAAGCTTGAGCGATTTGTCGCCGACACGGTATGTATAGTTTTCGCCCGGCTCAAGACCGTCAACCGTTACCTTGTGGCAATAGAGGTCACGGAACTTGTAAACATTGCCGGCGGAATATTCCGCTGCGTCGGCAAAGCTTCCGTTGAATTCGGATGTTTTAACGATCTGAACATCGCTTCTTGTGTAGGTTTCCGTGTACCAGCAGAAGCCTCTTGAAGTTTGAGAGTCGCCGTTGAATGCGCAGCTTACTCTCGTTACCGTATCCGTTGCTTCTGCCGACGAAGCGATGGCCGAGCAGCCGAAAATCATGCAGACGCAAAGAATAACGGAAATGATTTTTGTAGAAATCTTTTTCATTAAAAAACCTCCCGTGAGTGTTGTTTTTCGGGGAAACACAACCCCTTTTTTTAAATCAATTATACATCAAAAATAAATTTCCGTCAATGTACAAAGTAATGATTTGTTTTTGTGCATTTTGTCCACAAAAAGCTGCCCCGAACAGAATCGGAGCAGCCCTTAATTATTTTGAAAAAAGCTTTGCAAAGCTGAAATTGATATAAGCCTTGTTGATTTTATGCTCGTCATGCTTGTAGAATTGAATAACAAGAAGTCCGCCGATAACGCCGCCGATCGCACCGATGATGAGTCCGCCGATAACATCGGTAGGGTAGTGAACGCAAAGGTAGATTCTTGACATTCCCATGAATATCGCAAACAGGAAAGCCGTCCAACTGACCTTTTTGTTTGTCACGCAGAACAGACCCGTGACCATCGCCATTGCCGAGGTCGTGTGACCCGAAGGGAAGGAACGGTCGCTTTCGACCTGTGCTCCTGCGTTTAGCCACCATTGGTAAACCGGGCTGTCAAGGTGAGTGTACGGCCTCGGACGGGAAACGAGGGGCTTGATCGTCAGGTTGGTGAAGATTGCGCCGACGATTATTCCCATAAGCATCGCCGAGCCGGCCTTTCTCGTCTTTTTGAAAAGCATAAGAACGAGAGAGATAATTATCAAGGCGATTCCGTCGTGTCCGAGCGTTGTGACCGCATTGAAAAACACATCGAAAAATCCGCCTGCCGCTCCGTCATGCAATCTGTGAAAAAAATCAAAAATCGCAAGGTCAAAGTCGGCAAAGGTTGAGTTGAGCCAAGAGGCAACTGCCGTTACTTCCATTATATTAAACCTCCGTTGTATTTAATTGCCTATTATATTAGCATTTTTCAGAGAATAAATCAATGTTCTTGAAAAATAATTTATCTTTTGTTATAATTTCATTATAGTTAATTTATGGGAGGTTTATCAAATGACTGTTATAGTCAAGCTCTTTTCTGTTTTCATGGCGATAATTACGGCGATAATGCCGCTGAGCAGTGCCGAGAAAAAAAGCGCGGAGGCAACGGCGTCGGAAAGCTATCCGTACACGCTTGAGGATATGTCCGTTGTTTACGACAATGTTGACGAAAACGGGAATTACTATCCGCTCGTCATCGTGCCGGGAATTTCTCACTCGATAACCTATGTCGTTGACGAGGAATATGACAGCTCGACCGCCGAGGATTCCTCCCGTCCTGCGATAAAAAAGGACGCTTTCGGCAACGACCTTCAAAGCGGAACGATTATTTTTGACGTTCCGGAGATACTCAAGGCGGTTGCCCGTTATCTTATAGCTCCGCTGGTCAAATCGCTTGTCGCTCAAAAGGACTGCGGAATTGTTGAAGCAATCGGCAAGGTAGCTGAGGTCGCTTTTTCGGCGCAAAAAACTCTGCCCGACGGAAGCTTTGCAAATAATGATATAGGCCTGCTCGAATTTAACGGTTCGCTTGCCGATTTTGCAACTCCCGACGATGCGGAAACGCAGAGCTATATGCAGTATCAATGCTCGTATCTTTACAGAATACTTCCGCTGCGCTCCGTCTCGGATATAATCGGCGAGGAAAATCTTTTCTTCTTTACCTTTTCGCTTTTCGGCGATCCGATGGAGTCGGCCGGTCGGCTTGACGAATACATAGACACGGTGCTTCAAAAAACGGGCGCAAAAAAGGTGAATTTGCTTCCGATAAGTCTCGGCGGTACGGTCTTTACGGCGTTCTGCGACCGATTCACCGACACGGATAAGGTCAACTCGATCGTCAATGTTGTTCCCGTTCTCAACGGAACGCAGTCGGTTACGGATATGTTCAACCGTGATTTCGATATTTCGGCAGACTTTTGGTACAATTACGGAATCCCGATGATGATTTCCGAATTCACGGAGTACGGCGAGCTGATCGGTCATGCCGTCAATTTTCTCCTCCGCTCTCTCCCTGCCGATGTCAACGCTGCAATGCTGACGAGGATATACGACACTTTGCTGAACAATCTTTTTGTCAACACGCCGCAGATCTGGGCAATGGTTACAAGAGAGGCGTATCCGGAGCTTGCCGAGAAATATCTCGGAGACGAGGAGCACGCTCCCGTCAGGGCGAAAACCGACGCTTTTTATCAGGCTCAGCTTGACCTTGAGGATAATATCAAGGCGATGACGGCGAACGGAATCAAGATAAATATAATTTCGGGCTACGGACTTCACACGGGCGACGCACGGTACAATTTCTTCCGTGTGACGGCGAACGCCGACAAGGTCAATGGAGACGGCGTTATCAATGTTGAGTCAACGACTCTCGGCGCGACGGCGGCTCTGCCGGACGAAAAGCTCAGCGAGGGCGGCAGACTTTCGCCCGACGGCGAGGTTGACGCTTCAACAGGTATTCTGCCCGACAACACTTGGTATTTCTACAATATGCACCATGAGGATGCGGCGAACAATGCGCCGGTGATCAATCTTTCGGTTGCGCTGATGTATTCCCACGATGTTGAAAATGTGAACTCCGACCCGGAAAAATATCCGCAGTTTAACGGCAATTCCGATAACTGGTTTATCCGCCGCTGGAGATATGACGATATAAAAAAGCTCTATGCCGAGTATCTTGCAGGTGAGCTTGACTGGTCGCAGGAAACCGTTGAGGAATGCGAAGCGATAATGTATGACTGCGAGCGGGTAATGCGGGCGACGATTGCCGACGCACAATTCTGCAAGGAAACGACAAGGCGGGTCAATGAATTTTGCGCAACATACGGCGGACTCAGCGAGGAAAACGCAAAGCTCCTGACGCAGAAGCAGCTCAACGAGCTGCCCGAATGGGCAAAGGTTTTGACAAGGGTAATAACCTTTGTTGACGATACGGTCTTCAAAATTTACGGCGATAAGGCATATACGGAATTTTGGAAGGTATTTTGAAACCGCTGACAAACAAAAAAAGTTATCATAAAAAGGAGACGGCAGCATGAAAAAATGTAAGGTAGGAGTAGTCGGAATCGGCAGAGGAAAGATGGTTTGGCATTTTTGCAAGGAATCCGAAAATGCGGAAATTGTCGCAATTTGCGATAAATGGGAGGAGGGCCTTAGCAGGCTTTCCGAAGAGCTTGATATGGATTCGATAACATATTATACCGAATACGAGGAATTTTTGAAGCATGATTTGGATGTTGTCGTGCTGGCGAACTATGCAACCGAGCACGCCCCTCTTGCCATAAAGGCGATGGAGGCAGGCAAGAATGTTATCAGCGAGGTTCTGCCTGTTCAGACCATGTCCGAGGCGGTTCGCCTTATCGAATGCTGCGAAAGAACCGGAAAAATTTATTGCTATGCCGAAAATTATTGCTTCATGAATGCGCCGGTTGAAATGAAAAAGAAATACAGAAACGGTGAACTTGGAGATTTTGAATACGGCGAGGGCGAATATCTTCACAACTGCGAATCCGGCTGGTCAACCATAACCTACGGCGAACGAGAGCATTGGAGAAACAGAATGTCGGCGTTTTTCTATTGTACCCATTCCGTCGGACCGTTGCTTCACATCACCGGTCTGAAGCCGAAAAAAGTGACCGGCTTTGAATGTCCGTTCAATTCCAGAATGGCAAGAATGGGCGCAAGGGCAGGACACACGGCGATTGAAATGGTAACGCTTGAGAACGACGCGGTGTTCAAGAGCATTCACGGCGTCGGCTGCTCCAAAAACTCCGTTTGGTATACGGTCTACGGCTCAAAGGGAAGAATAGAATCCGCAAGAGAGGCGGCGGAGCAATCAGATATCAACAGGGTTTATGTTGACCTTGACTCGGCGGAGGGAGCAAACGACGGAAAGGTTCAGACCTATATCTGCGATTCCTTCGACAGCGAGATACTGAAGAAATTCGGACACGGCGGAAGCGATTTTTATTGCCTTTATAATGCGATCGACTATATTCTCGGCAACAAGGAAGCGGATATAGTTGATATTTACGAAGCGTTGAATATGTGGATGTGCGGCTTTTTCGGATACATTTCCGTGCTGTCGGGCGGTTCGCCGCAGGAGATTCCGGATCTTCGCAATCCCGAGGTAAGAGAAAAATTCAGGAACGACAACAGATGCACCGACCCGAAGGTTGCCGGCGATCAGCTTCTCCCGTCCTACTCAAAGGGTGATCCCGAAATTCCCGACTCCGTCTATGAGGCAAGACGCAAGGAGCGAGCGGAAGAAGTTAAAACCATGACATTTGCATAAAAAACAGGCTGTACCGAAGCGAAGTTGCTTTGATACAGCCTGATATTTTTGTTGTTGATTTATCTTAAATGAATCGTGTCGAAGAAGGAGTTCTTCGCTTTGCCGATGAGGGTTGAGATCAAAATGCAGATCACGCACACGCCGACATCGGCGAAAACCGCAAGCCATACGGGAGCATAGCCCGCCGCTCCGAGAATGATAACGAGCATCTTGACTGCAATCGCAAAGATGATGTTGAAATGAACAATGTTTACCGTTCTCTTGAAAAGCTTATGCGCCGGGGCAAGCTTTTCGAGTCTGTCGTTTGTGATGATAACATCTGCTGCCTCGCTTGCCGCCTGAGTGCCAAGACCCATTGCCACGCCTGCGTCCGCAGAGGCAAGAACCGGAGCGTCATTGATACCGTCGCCGACATAAACGACATTGCCGTATTCTCTCTTGATTTCCTCAAGGTGACTGAGCTTTTCCTCGGGAAGAAGGTTGCAGTAATACTCATCAAGGTTGATCGCTTTTGCGACCTCGTCCGAAGCGGCTTCGTTGTCTCCGGTGAGCATTATAATGTGCTCAACGCCCTGATCCCTCAGCTGCTCGATCATATCCTCAACGCCCTTTCTCAGGGAGCTTCTGAGGGTGATAGTGCCGACGATTTTTCCTTCAAAAACAACGCAAACATCGCCGTCCATGTAGTCGGGAGTTTCAATTCCCTCCGTTTCAAGCAATCTCTTGCCGCCGCAAAGAATTTTTTTGCCGTCGAAGATTATGCTTGTTCCGCCGCCGGCAACCTCATGGAAGTCGGAAAGATATGTTTCCTTGATCCTCGGTGCGGCAGCAACAATGCTCTTGGCGATCGGGTGGGAGGAATAGTATTCCGCCGCAGCCGCAAGGGCGAGGATTTGATCCTCGGAAAATCTGCTGAGCGAGGTTACCTTGCTGACCTCGAAGCTGCCCGTTGTCAGGGTGCCCGTCTTGTCAAAGACGAAGGCTTTTGCCTTTGCAAAGGCTTCGATGAATACCGAGCCTTTAACGATAATTCCGTTCTTCGCCGCTGCGCCGATTCCTGTGTAAAATCCGAGCGGAATTGAAATCACGATGGCGCAAGGACACGAAGCTACAAGGAAAACAAGTGCTCTTTTGATCCATGACGAAACATCTTTTGTTATGATTGAACCGATGATTGCCAATGCGAAAGCAATAGCTACGACGATCGGGGTGTAATATTTTGCAAATCTTGTAATAAATTTTTGAGTGTTGCCCTTCTTCTCGGTCGCATCCTCAACCATCTTGATGATTCTTGAAGCCGTGGAGTTTCCGAAAAGCTCGGTTGTGACGACGGTAACGCTGTCCTTACCGTTCGTCATGCCGCTCTTGACGGCAACGCCCTTGCCGAGGGTTATCGGCAGACTCTCGCCCGTGATGGCAGAAGCGTCGGCGGTTGAAATTCCGCTCTCAACAACTCCGTCGATCGGGAAGCGCTCATACGGAAGAACGACGATCTTTGCTCCGACGGGAACATCGTCGGCATGAACCTTTTTAGTTGAGCCGTCGCTCAAAACCAGATGGGCGTAATCCTGCTGGATTTTGGCAACGGAGTCAATGGACTTTCTGCTGCTTTCAACCGCCCTGTCCTCAATAAGCTCACCGATTCGGTAAAGGATTGCAACAAGAGCAGCGTCCCTAAGCTCGCCGATGCAGCAGGCGGCAATAACGGAAATGAGCATAAGCTCGATCTCTGTGAATTTTCGGGATTTCACATCGCCGTAGACCTTGAACACAAGCGGATAAGCCGCAAGAACAACGGCGACGAGACCGACGATCGTTTGAACGACCGGTACGGACTTGAGAAAAAGGCCGACTATTACAAACACCGCCGAAACGCCGAGCAGAGAGAGGGAGAGCTTTGTTTCCTCCTCTCCTTCATCGTCGTGAGCGCAGCCTCCGCAGCCGCAGGCACAGCCGTGGGAGTGGCAGTGATCATGCTCATGTTCGTGGTCAAATTCGTGATTGTGGTTATGTTCATGCTCAAACATCTAACATTCCTCCTTTGTGTAATACATGCGCCAGACCTGCGCCGAAGATTTCTTCAACATGCTCGTCGTCCAGCGAATAATAGCTTTCCTTGCCCTCCTTGCGAGGACGAACCAGACCTGCGCCTCGGAGAATCCTCAGCTGATGCGAAATTGCGCTCTGACCCATGTTGAGCTTTTGCGAAAGGTGGTAGACGCACATCTCGCCGTCCATGAGGGCGGAGATGATTCGGATTCGTGTGCTGTCGCCGAAAACCTTGAAAACCTCGGCAAGGTCGTAGAGAACATCGTCGCTGACCTCTTTTTTAGCAACCTTTCGGTTGCATTTGTCATGCGGACATTTGTCGCAAACCGGGGTCGTTTTATTGTTTTCCATTTGTTTCACCTGCCTGTTCAGATTAACATATGAATAAATGTTCACTTGTTAGTTTCATTATATGCACCTTTTTTCTGTTTGTCAACAGCTTTTTTAAAAATTTTTTCGACTTTTTTCGCTCTTTTGAGAAATATTTAAGCCAATACCGTAAAAATTGACTTTTTTCGATCCATATGATAATATAAATAAAAAAAGAAAAGGAGCCTTTTATGGCATACGATATTGTAAGATGGATAGGCGGAGCGGTGATTTTTGCGGTTCTCGTGACCGTGCTGTGCATCGTTTCAAAGAAAAAAGGCAAGGCGGTTGTTACGGCGGCGTTTACGGCGATAATTTTGACGGCGGTTTCGTTTGTTATCCCGTTTGAAAATTATGTTCACCCGTTCGATTCGGTCGAGAAGCTTTTTGCCTATAGGTATCATGAGGAATTGATAACATATTTTGAGTGTGATGAGGGCGTTGTGTGCATCGCCGGACGGAACAACGGCAGCAATGTTAACTATTGCTTCAACAGGGACGGTGAAAAATTATTGCTTCCGTTTTCATTGATGGACGATACTCAGCATCGCTCCAGCAAGTACGGAGTTTTTCTTATCAAAAAGTTTGAAAATCAGAACCTGATTTTTACTCAGGTAGACGATGTAAAATATGACGATAAGGACTTTCTCGACGGCGGCTCAGGCTATTACTATTTCGTAGTGGACGGCAATTTCATTCCGTCACGCCTGACCTGCAACGGCGAAAAGGTTGTGCTTGTATAAAAAAGCGACAGAGAGACGAGAATGTCTTTCTGTCGCATTATTTTTTTACAGCGTTCGCAATCCTTTCGGATAGTGATTTTTTGCGGTTTTGTTGACGGCTTTCGCTCCGCCGATCGGGCAGCCCTCAACCGTCACGGCGCACCAGCCCTTATCGTATTCACAACCCACGGTTTCGCCGTGGATATATTTTTTTGCCTGCTCGGGAGCAAGCTCGATTTTTTGCCGGAACAAATTTCCCATTGCCGAGAAAAATTGGTGATGAGGCTTGATGTAATTTTTTTGTAGGCTTCCTATCGTAACTCCGCAGGAAAAAGCCCCGTTCGGCACAGGAAAATCCGAATCAAAATAAACAAAATTTTCCTTGTATTTTTTAACGGCTTTTTGGTTGTAGCTTATCAACGCTTCGTCAAGAAAATCGAAAATTATTTTTTGCTCGCTCTTCGGAATATCCTTGAGGGCGTTCGGCGGAAGCTCCTCGATTCCGAGGCCGTCGGTCTTTCTCATCAGCGCAATGAACTGACCCTCGCCCTTTGAAACATGCGGATAAAATCTTCGACAGCGTGAAATATTTTTTTCGTTGCAGCCGTCAAAAAATATTCCGTCCGCCGTAATTTTTTTAACGCAGTCCTTGACCTCAAGCAGCTCAAAATTTTTGTTTTCGCCGAGAAAAAGGTCAATATTTTTTTCGTTTTCTTCAAGCGAAAAAGTGCAGGTTGAATAGAGCAAAAATCCGCCGGGCTTGACGGTCGTTTTAATTTCGTCTAAAATTTCACGCTGTCGCTCGGCGCAACGCAGAACATTTTCAACGCTCCATTCCTTCTGTGCGTTCTCGTCCTTGCGGAACATTCCCTCGCCGGAGCAGGGAGCGTCAACGATAACGAGGTCAAAGGCTTCGCCGTAAAGCGACGCAATTCTTTTTGCGTCGGCGCAGGTTGTGACAACATTTTGAAAACCCATACGCTCAATGTTGCCCGTCAGCGTTTTGCACCGTGACGGGACAATCTCGTTGGAAACGAGAACACCGTTCGGGTTCTGCGCCGCAGCCTGAGTGGACTTGCCGCCGGGCGAAGCGCAAAGGTCGAGAATGTTCCAATCGGGTTGAATATCAACGCTTGCGACCGCTGCCATTGCCGACGGCTCCTGAATGTAAATCATTCCTGCGTGATGGTACGGGTGGTTGCCGATCCCGTCGCAGGAAAAATAAAAACCGTTCTCGGCATACGGAATTTTTTCACCGCCGAAAGGATTGATTTTTTCAAAATTTTCTTCGCTGATTTTATTTGTATTAACTCTGAAAGAGCGCACGGGTTTTTCGGAATATGACGCTTCGAAAATTTCGTATTCCTCGGCCAAAAGCTCTTTCATTCTTTTTGTAAAACCAATAGGCAACATAAAATTCTTCCTTATAAATTCGCTTCGATGTTGAACATACAAATTGAAAGTGCCGCAATTGCCGCAGTTTCGGTTCTCAGTATTCTTTTACCGAGCGATACGATCTCGCCGCCGTGCGCCCTCGTTTTTTCAATTTCCTTTTCTTCGTATCCGCCCTCCGGACCGATGAAAATTCCTGCGCTCATTCCCGGCTTCAATTCGTCGATTGTTTCACGCAGTTTTTTTAAACTGTCGGCGCATTCATACGGAACAAGAAGCAGGTCGAGCGTGTCGGCATATTGCAAAGCCTCGCCGAAGGTCATGATGCTTTTAACTTCGGGAATTACGGTTCGTCCCGATTGCTTCGCTGCACTTTCGGCAATCGACTGCCAGCGTGCAAGCTTGCTTTTTTTCTTTTTGTCGTCGAGCTTGACCACACAGCGAACCATTTCAACGGGAACGATCTCCGCCGCCCCCAGCTCAACCGCCTTTTGAATGATCAGCTCCATTTTGTCCGCTTTCGGCAAGCCCTGAAAAAGAACAAGGCGAACGGGCAATTCGTTGCTTTCAAGCTGACCCTTTTCAATATCGGCAACAACGCTTTCGCCGTCGAATTCACGAATCGAGCAGCAATAGCTTGCCCCGTTGCCGTCGTTGGCAATGAATTTTTCGCCCGGCTTCATTCGCAGAACATTTTTTATATGATTGAAGTCACCGCCGGTGATAACGACCTGCGAATCGGTAATGCTTTCGGGCGGAACAAAGAAATGATACATAACCATCGCTCCAAAAAAGTTTTCTATCAATTATATCATTTCATTATAATAATTGCAAACAATAAAATGAAAGAATAATCTTGACTTTTTTTCGTTCTATGCTATAATCTATACGGTCGGGGAACTACCTAACCGCAAAATATGCAGGAGTGGCGGAATCGGCAGACGCGCTAGATTCAGGTTCTAGTGAATGCAAGTTCATGAGGGTTCAAGTCCCTTCTCCTGCACCAGAAAGAGTCGCTTGGGCGGCTCTTTTTTTATTTGTGGTTGGGTGAAGCGAGGAGGAGAAAAAAGAAAAAATAACGCAGAAAAGGACAGCAAAGAAAACTATGCATTTTTTGAGAATTATATAGGTTTTAAGCTTTACATTTACGATTAAATATGTTATATTATCATTAAATTAGCACTTCACAATAGGGAAGTGTTGTCATTTGCCGTAGGAAATCAAACCGGTATCCTGAAAGCGAGGGATGATTATGTGCTCTCTTTGCGTTGAGGCGATAAAGGAAAACCTGAGCGATGTTATCGATTTTGTCACGAAGCAGCTCGGCGAAGACGCTGACGAAAAAATCCGTTTTGAATTTGAGCTGATTTGCGAGGAGATTTTCGTCAACATTTGCAGCTACGCTTACGGCGAAAAAATCGGCGAAGCAGAAATCAAAATCGACAAATCGCCGGACGGAATCGTTATAAAATTTATTGACGGCGGCAAGGAATTTGATCCGCTTAAAAAGCCGAATCCCGACATTGAAGCTCCGCTTGAGGATCGATGCAGCGGGGGTCTTGGGATATTTATCACAAAGAAATTATCCGACCGGCTTCTGTATAAAAGAGAGGACGGCAGGAATGTTCTGACGGTTATAAAGGCAACGCCGCACAGGTGAGCCTTTGCTGACCGCCGAACGAAATACAGCAAATTTTCGCCAATTCAGCTCACTGGAGGTAAAATATATGGAAATCAACAAAGCTATCAGCAACCAAAATGTTATCATCACGCTTAAGGGTCGCCTTGACACAATGACGGCTCAGCAGCTTATCGGTGAGATAAGCGACATTGATTATGACGAGGTGGAAACCGTAACGCTCAATTTTAAAGACCTTGAGTATATTTCAAGCTCGGGACTGAGAGTTATTCTCTCGCTTTACAAAAACCTCAAAAGCAACGGCGGCAGCCTGAAAATCGTCAATGTCAACAATATGATAATGGAGCTTTTCTCGATGACGGGAATGCGTGATTTTCTTGATATCGAGCAGGCATAAGCCAAGGAGTTAAAATGAGCAGTACGACACTTGGCAGGAACGCCGTGACCGTCAACAAAAAATATGCGGAATATTTTCTTCCGACGGTTCTGACGGCTATGGCAACAAATATTGCAACGATCGTTGATTCGATCATTGCCGGAAATCTTCTCGGACAAAGCGCACTTGCGGCAATCAGCCTTATGTCGCCGATTTCTCAGCTTTATTTTTCAATCACGATTCTTTTCGGGCTGGGAGCGTCCTCTATAATTTCTTTTGCAAAAGGAAAGCGAGACGACAAGCAGGCGGATAGGGTTTTCACTTCGACCTTTATCGTGCTCGTTGCGCTCAGCGTGATTTTTATCGCAGTTCAGCTGCCGCTGGCGGATACGATATGCTCCCTCCTGACGCAGGACGCAGAGCTGAAATCATTGCTGTATCAATACTATGTTCCTTTCATAATAGGAACACCGGTCTATCTTTTGCTTATGTGCTCCGTTTATTTTGTCAGGGCGGACGCAAGACCCAAGTTTGCTTCAAACATTGTGATTATCGCCAATGCTGTAAAGCTGGGACTGGACTATCTTTTTATGGGCGCATTGAAGCTCGGCATTGCCGGCTCGTCGATTGCAACCGTGCTGGGATATATCGTCGGCTTTGTGATAATGTCAACGCACTTTATAACGAAAAAAAGCACGCTTCATTTTGATTTTTCAATTCTCGGAAATCCGCCCGAATTTTTCAAATCTCTCGGCAGAATGACGACGATTGGAGTTTCGGGTGCGCTCGGAACGATGCTCATAGCGGTCAAAATGCTGTTTTTGAATACAATTATTCAGAGCGCGGGCGGAAGCGCAGGCATGGTTTCCTATTCCGTATGCTCGTCAAGCCAAATCTTTATGTCGATGTTTATCACGGGCGCAAGCCAAACGATGATACCGATCATCGGAGTTTGCCTCGGCGAAAAGGACTATGACGGAGTTCGCTATGCGTTCCGCAAGGCGGCAAGGGTGCTTGCCGTTTCGAGCGTTGTGATCATGCTGTTCCTGTGCGCAGCTCCCGAACCGATAATCAAATTTTTCGGAATAAACTCTCCCGAGGATATTGCAAACACGGTTCCGGCGCTGAGGATCAATGCGATATCCTTCCCCGGAATGGCGTTCTCATTCCTGCTGCTTTATTACTATATGGCAACGCAAAAAAGAGCGATTTCAACCGCAATTTCGGTTATAAACGGAATAGTTATAATCATACCGTCGGCGTTGATTCTTTCAAAATTTTTCGGTATCACGGGCGTTTGGCTTTCGCTTGTTGTGTCGCAGTTCGGAACGCTCGTCGTCGTTTATTTCATCGACCTCGTCGAAAAGAAAAAATCCGGTGGAAAATATAAAAGCTTCTATCTTCTTGAAGAAACGGAGGATAACGAGATCCTTTCGCTTTCGTTTAAGGGAACAAAGGAAAATGCGGCAGGCGTTTCGCTCTATCTTTCCTCTTTCCTTGCGAAGAACGGAATTGAGGAGCTTCGTGCGAACAGAATTGCGGTCGCCGTTGAAGAGATGGCAGCCGACTGCGCAGAAAGAATGAAAAACAAAAAGAAAGACGCCGACATTGATATAAGAATTTTTTCCGACAGGGACGGAACCGTTATTTCGGTTCGTGATAACGGCGAGGAGTTCAATCCGCTCGACGGTGAAAAGCAGGAGCCGAATCCGCTCAGCGTCGTGAAAGCGATTTCGGAAAAAGTGGAATATTCGCGAGTAATCGGTTTTAACCGTACAATAATTAAACTTTAAGCAGTCGCCGAACAGACGGGGACTGCATAACGAACGGAGTTGACCATAATGGAAAATTTGACTGAAATGCTTGACGCCTGCAAGGAAGAAAAAAGGGAGCTTTATCCGCTCACGCCCAGTCAGATGGGAATTTATCTTTCGTGTATGCACAATCCGCAGGGCACTATGTACAATATTGCCTGCTCTTTCCGTTTTGATAAGGGAGAGATCGACCTTGACAGATTGAAGATGTCTGTCAAAAAAGCGGTTGACAATCACCCCATTACCAAGGCTTTTATAGATAATTCCACGGGAAGTCCGATGATGAAGCTTCGCAGCAGCATTGATATTGACATTCCCGTTATGCAGGTTGACGACCTTGAAAAGGCTGCCGAGGATTTCGTAATACCGTTTGACCTCGAAAATGATGTTCTTGTTCGTTTTGTCGTTTTTGAATGCGGCGACAAAGACATGTTTGTCATGAATCTTCACCATATTATTTTTGACGGCACATCGGTTACGGTATTTTGCGACGATATTTCGCTCGCCTACGACGGAAAAGAGCTTCCGCCGGAAAAATTCACGCAGCTTGAGCTGGCTGTTTTTGAAGAAAAGCTTGAAAGCACCGAGACTTACCGAGAGTCAAAGGAATATTACGACAATATTTTCTCCGCCGTTGAAGAAAAATCTGAAATTACGGAGGATTTTGCCGAAAAGCCCGAGCTTGAGGACAAGCCTGCCGCCCTCTTTGAGGTGACGACGGAGGGCAGATTTTCCGTTGACGCCGTGCGCAGTTTTGCACGGGAGCTCAATATAACCCCCTATACCGTCTTTCTCGGCGCATATGAATACGCAGTCGCAAAGTTCACCAATCAGAACGAGGCGACCGTGTGCACCGTTACCCACGGCAGATTCGACAAGAGGCTTGCAAACACCGTCGGAATGATGGTTCGCACTCTTCCGATGCACGCAGATATTGACGAGGAAACCTCCGTCTGCGATTTCCTTAAAAATGTGCGTAAGAGCATAACCGAAACCGTCAAAAACGATTATTACCCGTTCATGAAGCTTGCGGCGGACTATGACCTTTCCGCCGACATTATGATGGCTTATCAGGGCGGCAATATATTGAATTCGATCAAGCTCGGCGATCGATCCTTTAAAATAGGGCTTTTGCCGTTCAAGAGCGCCCTTGCAAAAATAAATGTTATGGTGTTTGAATCGGGCGAAAATTTCACCCTGCGCTTTGATTACAGAAGCGATTTGTTCAGGGAGGAAACCATCCGCTCGTTTGCCGATTCATTCATAACGATAATCGAACAGTTCCTTGAAAAAGAAAAGCTTTGCGAGGTCGAGCTTGTGAGCAAGCAGCAGCTTGCCTTGCTTGACAGCTTCAACAAAACCGAAGTCCCGTATGACGAGAGCAAGACGATTGTCGATTTGTTTGAGGAGAGCTGCAAAAAAGCTCCCGAAAATATCGCCGTTGTTTATAAAGAAAAGAAGCTTACCTATGCCGAGGTAGACGAAAGCACGGATCGCATTGCCGGCTTTGTTCATTCAAAGGGTATCGGCAAAGAGGATGTTGTTGCGATCCTCATTCCGAGATGCGAATATATGCCGATCGCAGCGCTCGGCGTTATGAAGGCGGGAGCTGCTTATCAGCCCCTTGACCCGTCATATCCGACCGAAAGATTGCAATTCATGGTCAAGGACGCAAACGCAAAGCTCTTGATTGCGGACGAGGGTCTGCTCGAGCTTCTGCCGAATTACGAGGGCGAGATTCTTCTCACAAAGGATATTCCGAGCCTGCCGAAGACGATTCCCATGTCCGAGAGGCCGTCACCGGAGGATTTGTTTATCCTTATCTACACCTCCGGCTCAACGGGCACTCCCAAGGGAGCTATGCTTGAGCATCGGAATTTGCACGCAATGTGCAGAACCCATATAAGAAATTATGATATTACTGCTGACAGCATTTGCGCATCATATGCCAGCTACGGCTTCGACGCCTGCCTTATGGAGATGTACTGCCCCCTTGTTGTCGGTGCGCCGCTCCATATTATTGATGAGGATATCAGGCTCGACCTTGTTAAGCTGAACCGATATTTTGAGGATAACGGTATCACCCAGGTCTTTATGACAACGCAGGTTGCAAGACAGTTCGCAACCGAGATCGAAAACCATTCGCTCAAGCATCTCATAACCGGCGGAGAAAGGCTTGTTCCGCTTGAGCCGCCGAAGAATTTTGAGCTTGTCAATATTTACGGTCCGACGGAGTGTATAGTTTATATCACATCGCAGAGGGTCGATAAGCTCTACGACAGAGTCCCAATCGGAAAAGCGGTTGATAATGTCAAGCTTTACATAATCGATAAATACAACAGGCGGCTTCCCGTCGGCGCATTGGGCGAGCTTTGCGCTTCGGGCAATCAGGTTTCAAGAGGATATCTCAACCGTCCCGAGCAGACCGAAAAGGTATACGGAAAGAACCCCTACTGCGATGAAAAGGGCTACGAAAGATTTTATCACACGGGCGATATCGTTCGCTTTACCGATGACGGCAAGGTGGACTATATCGGCAGAAATGACGGTCAGGTAAAGATCAGAGGCTTCCGTATCGAGCTTTCCGAGGTCGATAAGATTATCCGCAATTACGATGGAATTACCAATTGCGCCGTGGTTGCCAAGGCTCTTGAGGGCGGCGGACAGTGCATTAACGCATACATTGTTGCCGACAGAGAAATCGACATTCAAAAGCTCAACGAGTTTATTCTGGAGCACAAGCCGCCGTATATGGTTCCCGCCGCCACGATGCAAATCGACGCAATTCCGCTCAATGTAAACGGCAAGCTCGACAGGCGCAAGCTTCCCGAAATCAAGACGGAAGCCGCCAAGAAGAAAAATTCCGCACCGAGAGAGCTTACCTTCCTCGAAAAGAAAATTTCGGGCATTGTGGAAAAGGTCATCGGACACAATGATTTTGATGTTTCCGAAAATCTCATCAACGCCGGCATGACCTCACTTTCCGTCATCAAGCTCGCAGTTGAGCTTAACAAGGCTTTTGGATTTGAGTCGCAGGTTAAAAAGATGATGAAGGGCTGCTCGATTCTTTCGATAGAGGATGAGCTTCAGGAGTTCATTTTCAGCGGCGCGATGAAGACACAAGCCGCCGAGGCAAAAGAGAAGAAAGAGCGCAAGGCTTTTTATCCGCTCTCAAAAACTCAGCTCGGCGTGTATATCGACTGCATGAAAAATCCGTACAGCACGATTTATAATATCCCGTCCGTTATCACTTTTTCAAAATCAACCGATTCGCAAAAGCTTGCCGATTGCATTGCCCGAATCATCAAGGCTCACCCATACATCATGACGGGGCTTACGCTTGAGAACGACGAGATCGAGCAGAAATATGTTGACTCGGCAGAGCCGGACATCTCCGTAAAGAAGCTTACGGAGGAGCAGCTTGAAGCATACAAAAAAGATTTTGTGAAGCCGCATAATCTGATGAAATCGCCGTTGTTCAGAATTTCCGTTGTCGAAACGGAAAAGGCTGTTTATCTGCTTTGGGATTTCCACCACATTATCTTTGACGGAGCGTCCGTCGCCTTGTTCCTTGAGCAGCTCAAGACCTTGTATGAGGGCGGCGAGATCGAGCCTGAGGATTACACATACTTTGACTATGTTGAAGATGAAACAAAGGCGGAAAACGGAGAAAGCTACAAAAATGCGGAAAAATTCTTCGACGATATGATGGAGGATTTTGAATCCGCAAGCGAAATTACGGCAGACCTCCGAGGCCATGCGACGGACGGCAGACTTGCTTCGCAGGCAGTTCCCGTGGATATGGCAAGGGTAGAAAAATTCTGCTCTGAAAACGGAGTTACGCCGGCTCACCTTTTCCTTGCCGGAACATTCTATGCCGTTTCAAGATTTGTGAATAGCAGGAATGTATATATAAGCACAATCAGCAACGGCAGGAGCGATATACGGCTCACAAACTGCTTCGGTATGTTTGTAAAAACTCTTGCGCTCGGAATCGAGGTTGAGGATATAACCTCACTTGACTTTGTCCGAAAGAGCAAGGCGGTTTTCACGGGGGCGATAGAGAACGAGATTTATCCCTATACCGAGCTTTGCACAAAATACGGCTATGCGCCGAACATCATGTACGAATATCAGCTCGGCGTTGTTGACGAAATGAAAATAAACGGCGAAGCGGTTCTCTGCGATTACCTTGAAATGGACACGGCAAAGTTCAAAACGGCCGTTCATATCGAGGAGCACGAGGGCAAGCCGAGCGTTGTGGTTCAGTATAACGATGCGCTTTACAGCGGCGAGATTATGAAAACGCTTGCAAAATCCGTTCTCTGCGCCGTTGAGCATATAATCGAAAACCCGAACGGAAAAATCAGAAAGGTTTCGCTTCTTGATGACGATGCGCTGGCGCAGCTTGACCGCTTCAAATCCAGCGAGATTGTTCCCGTCGAAACAAAGATACTTCATAAAATGATAGAGCAGCAGGTTGCCAAAACTCCCGAAAGGATTGCATTGGTTGCCTGCGACGGCAAGCTGACATACAAAGAGCTTGACCGCCTTGCAAATATCACGGCAAACTCCCTCATCGAAAGGGGAATCAAAAAGGGCGGAAAAGTTCTCCTGTTGCTCAGCAGAACCTCAAGGTTCTTCACCTCGCTTCTCGGCGTTCTCAAGGCTGGCGGCGCATTCATTCCGTCGTGTCCGGAATATCCGAAAGAGCGAATAGAAAGCATTATTGAGGATAGCAACGCCGACTTCGTTATCACGGAGGGCGAGCTGCTCGACAGATACGAAAGAACCGTTGACGCTGCGGAGCTTCTTTCCGGCACGAACGACAGCAACCCGGGCGTTGAGGTTCAGCCCGAGGATCTTGCATATCTTATCTATACCTCAGGATCAACCGGCAAGCCGAAGGGCGTTATGCTCCGTCATATAGGCATCGCAAACTACCTTGCATACAGCAAGGCGAATATTCAGGGCAAGACGGTTATTGAAAGCTGCCATACATACGGCTCGGTAACAACCATCAGCTTTGACCTGTCGCTCAAGGAAACCTTGCTTTCGTTCTGCCACGGACTTACGCTCGCCTTTGCAAGCGACGATCAAACGCTCAATCCCGTTGCGCTTGCAAAGTTCTTTAAAGAAAACAATGTTGATGCGTTCAACTCTACGCCGTCACGACTTTTGCAGTATATGGAGCTTGAAGAGTTCACACAGGCAATGGCAAACTGCAAGGCGATACTTTCCGGCGGCGAAAAATATCCAGACAAGCTGTTGAAGATCCTGCGGGAAAAAACAAACGCAACTATCATCAACACATACGGTCCGACGGAGATCACCGTTTCCTCAAACGCAAAAGATCTCACAAATGCGGATGCTATCACGGTCGGCAGACCGCTGCGCAATTACACGGAGTATATCGTTGACGCGGACGATAATCTTCTTCCGGTCGGAGTTGTCGGCGAGCTTCTCATTCAGGGCTGCGGCGTGGCGCTCGGCTATATGAATCTTCCCGAACAGACGGCGAAAGCCTTCGTTGAATTCAAGGGCGAACGCACATACCGCTCCGGCGACTATGCAAAATGGACGGCAGACGGCGAGGTTGTTATTCTCGGCAGAACAGACAATCAGGTTAAACTGAGAGGACTGCGCATTGAGCTTGGCGAGATTGAGAAATGTCTGACGGCTCTTGACGGAATCAAAACCGGAATTGCGCTTATAAGAAAGGTCGGCAAAACCGACGCCATCTGCGTTTACTACACGGCGGAAAGGCAGCTTGACCCGGAGGACATCAAGGCTCAGCTCAAGAAAACCCTTACGGATTATATGGTTCCGAGCGCATATGTTCAGCTTGACGCAATGCCGCTCACCCCGAACGGCAAGGTCAACACAAAGGCTCTCCCCGAACCGAAGCTTGACAAGGCGGGAAGCGGACAGCTTCCGAAGAACGAGCTTGAAAAGACATTCTGCGATATTTTTGCGGAAATTCTTGAGCTTGACACCGTGTTTGCGGACGAGAATTTCTTTGACATCGGCGGCACATCGCTTACGGCAACCAGAATTGTAATTTCTGCGTCGAAGAAAAACATCGAGCTTGCATATAACGAGGTCTTTGAGAATCCGACGCCGCAGGCTCTTGCAAGGTTCATCAGTAAGGACGATTCGGGCAAGAATGATATTGATGACATTGAAAATCTCTCGGATTACGACTACACAAACATCAACGAGCTTCTAAAGAAGAACAACATCGACTCGTTCAGAAACGGAGAGCGTCAGGAGCTTGGCAATGTTCTGCTGACAGGACCGGCAGGCTTCCTCGGAGTGCATATTCTCTATGAGCTGCTTCATAAATATAACGGCAAGGTTTATTGCCTGATTCGAGACAAGAACAATAACCCTGCCGAAAGTCGATTGAATTCGATCTACTATTATTATTTTGAGGAGAGTCTCAAGGAAAAATATCCCGACAGAGTTTTTGCTGCGGACGGCGATGTAACTAACCGTGCTTGCTTTGACGAGCTTCTTGATAAGGACATCAACACGGTTATCAACTGTGCCGCAAATGTTAAGCATTTCTCAAAGGGCACTGATATTGAGGATGTTAACCTGTACGGAACTCTCAATGTGCTCGATTTCTGCAAGGCGGCAAACGCACGGCTTGTCCATGTTTCAACGATGAGCATCGGAGGAATGTTTGTCGGCGAGAAAGGCCCTGTCGAAAGGCTCAGGGAGGATCAGCTTTATTTCGGTCAGTATGAAGGCTCAAAATACACGCTGTCAAAGTTCCTTGCCGAAAGGGCGATACTTGAAGAGGCGTCGAACGGCTTCAATGCAAAGATAATGCGCGTCGGCACGCTTGCTGCACGAAACAGCGACGGCGAATACCAGATAAACTTCACCACCAACACATTCATGGGCAGACTGAAATCCACACTGCTCATCGGCAAATATCCGTATGAGGCGATGGAAATGCCGTTTGAGCTTTCGCCGGTAGATTTTGTTGCAAAGGCGATACTTCTGCTTGCGCAAGCTCCGAAGGAGTGCACGGTGTTCCACCCGTTCAACAACCATACCCTCATTATGGGCGATCTTTATACCGAGATGAACAAGATAGGGCTTCATTCGGAGGGTGCGGAGCACGACGAATATATGGCTGCGCTCGATAGGGCGGAGCAGGATCCCGAAAAGGCAAAGATTTTGTCAAGCATGATTGCGTATCAGAATATGGCGCACGGACAGAAAACATTCACCGTCGCCAAGAGCAACGCATATACAATGCAGGTTCTCTACAGAATGGGATTCATGTGGCCGGTTACATCGTTCGACTATATGAAACGATTCATCAACGCTTTGAGAGGTCTTGGCTTCTTTGATTGATAGGCGATAAAAAAAGAAACCCGGAGCTGTTGCAAAAATGCAGCAGCTCCGGGTTGTTTTCGGGTTGCAAGTTAGCTAACATCGCAAAAAACTTTATCCGCTTTGTGCGGTGTTGCTTTAATATTATTCCTCAACATTATTCTTCAACGAAATCTGCTTCCGTGATTATTTTTGAGTAAAGGTCAAGAGCCTTGTTGAAAATTTCTGCGCCGAGAGCAATGTATTCGTCGTTTGTTGTTCCGCATCTGAGGGCGAATTGTTCGCCGAGATTTTTTGCGGTTTCTCCGCTCTTTTTAAGAGCAAGGAGGTAAAAGGTGAATGCGCTGCCGTCGGAAATATTGTCGTAATAGCCGGCTTCCTCGGCTTTGAGATAGTTATACATCGAGGCGCTCGCAGCGTCGCCGAGCGTTGCGGATGAAATATATTTGCGCACGGCATATTCCGCAGTAAAGGTCAGCAAAACACGCACGCAGTAAAGCTCCGAAGCGGGCATATTGTCGATATCCAGTCCGAGCTTTTTGCAATCGGGACGGATTTTTGCAAGTCTGATGCCGAGAGCCTTCGCCTTGTCGCTGTTTCCGTTTCTTTTGTTGCGGTCAATATCTTCGGAAAGCTTTTGAATATCGTTCGATTCCGATCTTCCGCTGCCTTCATAAATTTTAATATCTCTGTCCTCTGCCATTTTTCCCCGTCTCCGAATTATTCCGCTTTTGCCCTTTGGCGGCGGATTTTTGCTTTGTAGTTGGAAAATTCCGTGTATCTGTCCTCCGGCGTAACAACCGTTCCGAGGGTTACGCAGGCTCTGTTGTGTCTGCCGCGGAAATTGGAACCGCCGATTGCGAGCAGACCTTTTTTCTTCGCAAGCTCGGCGAATTTTCCCGATGTTTCGTCATCGTGTTCCGGACACCATGCTTCAAAGCCGTCAATGCCCGATTCTATCGCTTTTTCAACGATATTTGTGCCCTCGTAATCTCCCGGGTGGGAAAGAATTGCAATTCCGCCGGCGTCGTGTATCGCCTGAATTACCTCAGCTATTTCGGAAAACTTCGGCTTAATGAGAATGCTTTTCTCTCCGCCCTCGGCGAAAAGCTCGTTATAAAGATCGCCGAAAAGCTCCGTTGTAACGCCGCTTTCAACAAGCGCAGCCATTATATGAACAGGGTAAACATTCGTTGAACCCTGAGCGCATTTGAGAACAAGATCGGTTGTTATCGGGAAACGCTGAGCCGCCTTGATCATCATAAACTGAGCGGCTCTTTTCCTCGCAACAAGGTTGCGGTGACAAAGACCCTCAAGACGGTCGGGCGAATCGCTCATGTAGCCGAGAATATGAACCTCACGGCTGTTTTCACTGTCGTAAGCGGAAATTTCAACGCCCTGAATAACCTTAATACCGTGACGCTCGCCGATAAGACGGGCTCTTACCGTGCCTGCAAGGCAATCGAGATCGGTTACGGCAAGGTTGGTAACGCCGCATTTTTCTGCCAAAACAATAATGTCATCTATGCCCATCGAACCGTCCGAAAGCTTAGTATGACAGTGTAAATCACAGATCATTTTTTTAAATCCTCCCATTTCAACAAAACCACAATACTATTCTGATTATATTATAATACAAGTGGCTTGAAAATGCAAGAATTTTATTTTTCTGTCTAAAAGCGAAAAATGCTTAGAGAAAATCAAGAAAAGCTGCTTTCAATGACCTTTGAGCACGCCGCCGGCGAATAAACCCAGCGGTCAATGTGGTCAAGCTCGGTGAAATATTTTATCGGCGGCGCAGGATACTCCGCTTCAAACGCATCGACTATTATAAGCTTGATCTTCATGCGTTCGGGAAGCATACTTTTTATATAAACCCCGGCGTGGCTGCCTGCCGTAATGCCGGAGGAATATTCGGCAAGCCCGGCAAGATTCGGGGTAAGCTCAACGAAAATTCCGTAGCTTTCGACGGAACGAACGATCCCCGGAACGGTTTCGCCCGGCGCAAATTCATCGGCATTCTGCTCCCATGTGCCGAGCAGCTCCTTGTGGGAAAAGGTCAGCCGACCCTGCTCATCGACGGATTTGACAATGACCCGTATCGTCTGTCCGACGGAAAAACGAACCGACGGATGCGGAATCCTTGAAACGGAAATGCTGTCGATAGGCAAAAGCCCGTTGATCCCCGCTCCGATGTCAAGAAAAACGCCGAAGCTTTCCATGTGAGTCACTTTGGCGGTGATAACATCGCCGAGGCGAAGCTTTGAAATATAGCTGTCCATGCATTCCCTTTGAACCGCTTTGCGACTGAGAATCGCATATTCACGGTTGCTGTCGTCCTTTTGAAACCCGATGATTTTGAACATGACCGGCTTGTTGACCCTTGAAATCAGCGCAATGTCCCTGACCGAGCCGCTGTCGATGCCGAGTGCGCCCTCGTTGTGCGGAATTATTCCGTACATACATCCGAGATCGACACGCAGGTTATGCTCCTTGTCGCAGAGCAAGGCTCTCGCCTCCAGCGTTTCTCCGGCAATGCACGCCTCATGAAGAGTGCTTGGCGAGGAAAGAGCCGCACGGTTGGTTTGAGTGAGAATTGTTTGACCCTCCGGTTTGAAATTTAGCATAAGTTTTACCACCTTTGTTTTATTAGGATCATGCCGAAGCGGCAGCTCCTTTTTATGTAACCGCCGAGTAAGGCATTGTCGCTCAAGGCTCTGCGGTTACTTATTTACTAATTTATATGATTTGCATTGCCGATAATGACAAATAGTTCTATACTTTTGATACGGAATGTGTTATAATACAATGGAATAGGATTATAACAAGGAGCGATAACATGGATGTTCGTGTAGGCGACAAGCTCGTTATGAAAAAAAACCATCCCTGCGGCTGCAATACCTTTGATGTTTTGCGTTCGGGCATGGATTTTAAAATCAAATGCGAAAAGTGCGGCCATGAGGTCATGGTTCCCCGCTCCAAGGCGGAGAAAAATATTCGCAGGATAATCCGTCCTGAGGAGGATTAGCGTTCTTCCGAAAATTTTTATCAGGAGGAACGAATTATGGTAGAAAAACTGAGATCGGTTGAAGAAAAATTTGAAAATATTAATGCTCAACTCTGCGATCCCGATATCGTTTCGGATATCGAGAGGTACAAAACCCTCATGCAGGAGGCGAAGCACCTGACTCCGGTTGTCGAAAAATACCGTGAGTATAAAAAGGCGAATGCCGACTTTGAGGAGGCACAGGCCTTGCTCGACGAGGGCGGACTGGATAAGGAATTTCGAGAGATGGTTCAGGAGCAATTTGAACAGTCGAGAGCCGAGACGGAAAAAATCAAGGAAGAATTGAAAATTCTGCTGTTGCCGAGAGATCCGAATGACGACAAAAATGTTATTATCGAGATCAGGGGAGGAGCAGGCGGAGAGGAGTCCGCTCTTTTTGCAAATTCGCTTTTCAGAATGTATTCGATGTATGCCGAAGCCAAGGGCTGGAAAACGGAAATTCTCAACGCCAACCCGACCGAGCTTGGCGGCTTCAAGGAAATAAGCTTCATGATATCCGGTGACGGCGCATATTCCCGCTTTAAGTTTGAGAGCGGAGTTCACCGTGTTCAGCGTGTCCCCGAAACGGAGTCGCAGGGCAGAATCCACACCTCAACCGTTACGGTTGCCGTTCTGCCCGAGGCGGAGGAGGTTGACCTGCAAATCAACCCGACCGACCTCCAGATAGATACCTTCCGCTCCAGCGGAGCTGGCGGACAGCATATCAATAAAACGGAATCCGCAATAAGAATTACGCATATCCCGACGGGCACGGTTGTTGAATGTCAGGACGAGCGAAGTCAATATAAAAACAAGGACAAGGCGATGAAGATTCTGCGTTCGAGAATCCTTGAGCAGGAGCGTTCAAAGCAGAACGAGGCCATTGCCGGCGAAAGAAAATCGCAGGTCGGCACGGGCGACAGAAGCGAGAGGATAAGAACCTACAATTTTCCGCAGGGTCGTGTCAGCGACCACAGAATCGGGCTGACCTTATATAAAATAGAGGCTATTATGAACGGTGACCTTGACGAGCTGATCGATGCTCTCATCACCGCAGACACAGCCGAAAAACTGAAAGCTGAGTAATAAACATGGATACAGAAATTTTAGACGGCGGCTCACCGCAGGATATTGAAAAAGCCGCAAAAATCCTTAAAAGCGGCGGACTTGTCGCTATCCCGACCGAAACGGTCTACGGGCTTGCGGCGAATGCGCTGAATCCCAATGCCGTCGCAAAAATCTTCAAGGCAAAGGGAAGACCGATGGATAATCCGCTGATAGTGCACATTTGCCGGTTTGAGGAAATATACAAGCTTGTCAAAGGCGTTCCGCATAAGGCAAAGGAGCTTGCCGATCGCTATTGGCCGGGACCGATGACAATAATCTTGCCGAAATCGGATATTATTCCCGACGAGGTGAGCGCAGGCTTGCAGACGGTTGCCGTTCGTATGCCGTCTCACCCGGTCGCAAGGGCGATAATAGAAAAAACGGGATATCCGCTTGCCGCCCCGTCAGCCAACTCTTCGGGGCTTCCCAGTCCCACGACGGCAAGGCATGTTATGGACGATATGAAAGGAAAAATCGAGGCGATAGTTGACGGCGGCTCGTGCGATGTCGGTATCGAGTCAACAGTAGTGACGCTTGCGACCGATCCGCCGAGGCTTCTCAGACCGGGAGGAATAACCCATGAACAGCTTGAAGAGGTTCTGGGGCATGTCGATATCGATCCTGCCGTGCTTTCGCAGCTCAAGGAGGGCGTGCGCCCGGCTTCGCCCGGAATGAAATACAAGCATTATTCGCCGAAAGCCGAGGTATATATAGTAAACGGCAGCTTGCCGAGCTTTAAATATCAGATAGCTTCCGACCTGCGCGAGGGAGACGCAGCGCTTTGCTTTGAGGGGGAGGAGAACGAGCTTCCGCTCCCGTGCCTTTCCTTCGGCAGAAAGGATAATTCGCTTGAGCAGGCACACAGCCTTTTTGACGACTTGCGCAAATTTGATGACATGGGCGCAACGCGTGTGTTTGTCCGTGCACCGTCCGCCGAGGGGATAGGGTTTGGAGTTTACAACCGCCTTTTGCGTGCGGCTGCGTTTAAAATCATTGAACCGCCCGTTATTTACGGACTGACCGGTCAAAGCGGCGCAGGCAAAACAACGGTTGCCGACGAGCTGAAAAAGAAAGGCTATCTGATAGTTGACGGCGATATTCTTGCAAGGAGAGCTGTTGAAATCCCTGAGGTGCTCAATTCGCTTGCGTCGGAATTTGGAAAAGAAATTCTTGATTCGGATGGAAAGCTTATCCGTGCCGAGCTTGCCGGCAGAGCCTTTGCCAATGAGCATAAACGACGGCTGCTCAATAAAATCACCCACCCGATGATAACAAAGCTTGCTCTTGAAGAGATAAAAAACAATTTCACTGCGGAGTATAAGGGCGTTATCATTGATGCGGCGGCGATTTTTGACTGTGAGCTGGCAAAATATTGCACAAAAATGATAGTTGTGACCGCCGACACGGAGATCCGTGCCGAGCGCATAATGAAGCGTGACGGCATAGACCGTGAAAAGGCAATGCTCAGAATAAATGCGCAGAAAAATGAGCAATATTATATAGAAAGGGCAGATGTTGTTGTCCGCAACAACGGTGACGAAAGCCTGTCCGAGCAGCTGAATGAATTATAAAACAATCGCCCTGCGCAAACTGTCGGTTCGAGCAAGGCGAAAAAGAATAAGTTTACCGCAAATCGGTCGAATTTTTAAGGAGGAAATCATAATGGCAGAGGAAAAGACTGAAGTTGACATTTTGTGCGAAAAATTGTTTATGAACAAGAAGCACAGCGCAAATTTTGTAGACGAAGCAGAGCTTCAAAAGGCGATGGATTTTGCCGAGGATTACAAAAAATTCCTCAACGACAACAAGACGGAGCGAGAGGTTGCACGGTTTGTTGTTGCGGAGGCGGAGAAAAAGGGCTTCGTTCCCTTTGATAAATTCAAGAAGTATGCACCCGGCGACAGGGTTTATTATCTCAACCGCAAAAAGGCGGTCATTCTTGCGGTTATCGGCAAGAAGAGCGTTGGAGAGGGCGTAAGAATAGCAGCGGCGCACATCGATTCGCCCCGTCTTGACCTTAAACCGAATCCGCTCTATGAGGCGAACGAGGTTGCTCTTTTCAAAACGCACTACTACGGCGGAATCAAGAAATATCAGTGGACGACAATTCCGATGTCGCTCCACGGCGTTGTCGTTCTGCGTGACGGCACTGAGGTTGAGGTCAATATCGGCGAGAAAGAGGGAGAGCCTCAGTTCGTTATTTCCGATCTTCTCCCCCATCTTTCAAAGGAGCAGGATAAGAGAACGCTTGATGACGGAATCAAGGGCGAGGAGTTGAATGTTATCGTCGGCACGCTTCCGTTTAAGTCGGATAAGGGCAGCGAGCTTGTCAAGCTCAATATTCTCAAGCATCTCAACGAGAAATACGGCATGGTCGAGGAGGATTTCCTCACCGCCGAGCTGGAAATGGTTCCGGCGGCAAGGGTTACGGATATCGGATTTGACCGCAGCCTTATCGGCGGCTACGGTCATGACGACCGTGTTTGCGCTTATCCCGAGCTGAGGGCGATTCTTGATCTTGACGAAGCTCCGGATTACACTGCCGTTGCCGTTCTCACCGACAAGGAGGAGACAGGCTCGGACGGAAACACCGGACTGAATTCATCATATATGAAGTATTTTATCGCCGACCTTGCAAGAGCGGAGGGACTTATGGTTTGGGATGTCCTTTCAAAGTCAAAGTGCCTTTCCGCCGATGTAAATGCGGCGTTTGACCCGACCTTCCCGACTCCGTTTGAGGCAAAAAATGCGTCATATCTCAACAGAGGTATCGTTGTAACGAAGTACACGGGCGCAAGAGGCAAGGGCGGCACATCGGACGCAAGCGCAGAGTTTGTCGGCGAGGTTACGAGAATTTTCAACAATGCCGATGTTAATTGGCAGCTCGGCGAGCTTGGCGCGGTTGACGCAGGCGGCGGCGGAACGGTTGCAAAATATATTGCAAATCTCGATGTTGATGTTGTTGATGTCGGCGTTCCCGTTCTCTCGATGCACGCTCCGTTCGAGCTTATCGCAAAGCTGGATGTCTATATGGCGAACAAGGCGTTTTCTGCATTCTTTAAGGCGCATTAAGGAGAAAATACCGCACATTTAAGGACGATGAAAATATGCCGCAAAAAGAAATTGACGAAAAAAGATACGAAGACGGACTTGCCGAGCAGCCGCCGGATTTTGATCCGCAGCTCGGCGAACACCGTTCCCCCGTTCTGATGAGGGTAATGCTTGCAATCGTTAACCTTGCCTCGCTTATCTTTGCGCGCTCCTTTTTGCAAAGCTGGTACAGCGTGCACGGAACAACCCCTGCGTGGATTCCGCTTGTCTTTTTGCTGATTCCGCTCGGCTCGCTGTTTTTTATCTATTATTATATGGGCAGAATAGGCAGCGAACGAATAATAAAGCTTATTTGCTTTGCCGTCTGCATTTTGCATATATCAAATCTGTTTTCACCGATCGATTCAAAGCAGATATCTCTCGGCAGGGAGGGCTTTTCCTCGGATTTCGGCTATGTTACCGAGGCAGGGAATGCGATAGGAACGGCTTTTCCGTCCGGCGGAAGTGCAACCACGGTTGACGGAGTCGGAATAGAAAATGAAAACGACAACATCTTCGCTTCGATAAAAGCTTTTTTGAAAAGAGAGAAACTTTATTCATGCACGGATGTGGTTTATGAGCCTGAGCAGACGCAGGAATTTGAAAGCTTTATTGAAAAATCTCCTCTGTGGCTGAGCGAAATTCCGGAAGAAATTAAAGATATGAAATATTCGCTCGTTGACGCTTCAAGCTACGATTATTATATTTTTTACGATTGCGACGGCAAGGTGTATAACACGCTTCCGCAATCGGGCAAGCACACCGTCTATCAGGTGATGTATAATTCGCAGAACCACGGAATGCGGATTTTGAAATACACTAAAAATTTTTAGCGAGATAAATTTATGATAAGAGTTAATGAAATCAAAACTCCGTTGGAGGGAACATACGACGATTTGACGGCGGGAGCGGCGAAGGCACTGCGTATCCCGAAAAGAAAAATTCTTTCGCTTGAAATCGTCAAAAAATCCCTTGACTCAAGAAAAAAAGAGAACCTCTTTTTTGTCCATAGCGTCGATGTGACCGTTGACGGCGACGAAAAAGAAATTCTCGCAAAAAGCAAAAATAAAAAAGCGGCGATAGTTGAGCCGTATACATATATTATGCCCGAAAACAGGCGAAAAAGTGAGCTGCGGCCTATCGTTGTCGGCTTCGGCCCGGGCGGAATGTGGGCGGCTCTCACCCTTGCAAGGGCAGGGCTTTGCCCGATAGTGCTTGAAAGAGGACGGGATATCGACGCAAGAACCGCCGATGTCAACCGCTTTTGGACGACGAAAAAGCTTGACGAAGCATCGAATGTTCAGTTCGGCGAGGGCGGCGCAGGCACCTTCTCGGACGGCAAGCTCACGACGGGAATCAAGGATAAGCTGTGCCGCAAGGTTTTTCTTGACTTCGTTGAATTCGGTGCGCCGGAGGATATTCTCTGGTCGTGGCGACCGCATATCGGAACGGATAAGCTGGTCAGCGTTGTCAAAAATATGCGTGAGGAAATCAAGAATCTCGGCGGCGAGGTGCTTTTCTCGTGCAAGCTGACGAATGTGATCATCGCCAACGGCGTGGTTCACGGAGTTACATATGAAAACGAAAAGGGCGAATCAATTGACATTGAAACCGACAGCGTTGTTCTTGCTGTCGGTCACTCGGCCAGGGATACGGTTGAGATGCTGTATCGCAAGGGCATTGACATAATGCAAAAGCCGTTTTCCGTCGGAGCGAGGATCGAGCACCCGAGAGAGATGATAGACCGCTCGCAATACGGCGACTTTGCAGGACATCCTGCCCTCGGTGCGGCGGATTATAAGCTTGCGAATCATTCGCTTCATCACCGCGGCGCATATACCTTCTGCATGTGCCCCGGAGGAACGGTCGTTGCCGCAACGAGCGACAGCGGCGCAGTTGTTGTCAACGGAATGAGCAACTATGCCCGTGACGGCGAAAATTCAAACTCGGCAATTCTTGTCGGCGTTGAGCCTGAGGATTTCGGCAGCGAGCATCCGCTTGCGGGCTTCAGGCTTCAGCAGGAGATTGAAGAGAGGGCTTTTGCCGCAGGCGGAGGAGATTACACCGCTCCGGCTCAGCTTGTCGGCGATTTTCTTCAGAATGTAAAATCAACTCAGCTCGGCAGCGTCAACCCGTCATGCGCAACGGGCGTCAAGCTCGGCGATATCCGACGGGTGCTTCCCCAAAAGGTGACAGAAGCAATGGCGGCGGCGATTGAAAAATGGGGAACGCAGCTCAAGGGCTTTGACCGCCCCGACGCTGTTTTGACCGCCCCGGAAACAAGATCGTCTTCGCCTGTGCGAATAGTTCGTGACGAATATTATCAGTCGCTCAAGGTTAGGGGACTTTATCCCTGCGGCGAGGGCGCAGGCTATGCCGGCGGTATAGTTTCTGCCGCAGTTGACGGAATACGCTGTGCGCACGCCGTTCTTAACGATGAATTTTAAGGTAATGCACATATGAAAAGAGGGATGCTTACGAAAACGAGACTCAGCGAAAAAATGGAGCAGAACAAGGGGCTTGAAAAGCTCAGAGGTTTTTTGTGCTCCAAAGCCTTTATGGTGATACAATGCGTTATCGCCGCAATATTTGTTATCTGGAAGGATAAGGGCGACATTATGCCGCTGGTTTACGGAAACATTCTGCTTGGCGCAATTCTTTGCTTTATCCTTGTTGTTTGCGAGGATCTTATCGCAACCCTGATGCCGTTCCTTTTGGCGTCGTGCATTTCCATAAAGTGCTATAATTCTTTTGATATTTATATTCGGCTTGCTCCGCTTGCTTCTGTTATTGCGGCGGCGCTGATTTTCCACTTTGTCGTTTACCGAAAGCCGCTTGACATGGGCAAAACATGGCCGGGCGCAGCGGCGGTCGCCGTGGCGGTAACGCTCGGAGGCTTGGGCAAAATAACTGCCCGTGAATATTTCAGCGGAACGGCTCTTTTTTACACCTTCGGCCTCGGAATAGGAATGCTTCTTCTATATATGCTGCTGAATACCCATTATCACGCAAGCGACAAATATGTTTTGCGCATTCGATTTTCCTTTGTGATGATGCTTATGGGACTTTTTGTGGTGTTCATGATCTGTCATCATTATTTGATGTATTGGTCGAATTTTGTGTCAAAGTTCAGCCCGCTGTATTTCCAGTGGCGCAACAATGCGTCAACGCTGCTGATGCTTGCAATGCCGTTTGCGTTTTATCTTTCGATCCATAAATATCCGTTTTTCTTTATCGGCGGATTGCAATATATCGCAATTCTTTTCACCGGCTCACGGGGCGGTGCGCTCGGCGGAACGGTTGAATGCGCTCTGTGCTTGATTGTTCTGGTATATTGCGACAGGAAGAACCGAAAGAAAACGCTTATCACGATCGCAACTCTTGTTTCCGTGGCCTTTTCCGTTTTTGTTATGCCGCTCATGCATTTCTTTGAGCCTGTGCTGACCCGTCTTGTTGACGGTGACGATATCCGTGAGGGACTGATCCACCGTGCACTGGAGGACTTCAAGTCGAATATTTTGTTCGGCAGAGGTCTCGGCTACAGCGGCAATACGGATGTTCACGATCCGGCAAAGTTTGCTATTTGCTGGTATCATTCCTCGCCGTTCCAGGTTCTCGGCAGCTTCGGACTGGTTGGGGTGGCAGCGTTTTCCCTGCAACTGTATAACAGAATGAAGGTTATATGGGAGAAGGTAACGGTGTTTAACCTGACTCTTTTCGTTTCCTATGCAGGTCTGTTCATGATGTCGCTTGTCAACCCGGGTGAGTTTTGCCCGATACCTTACGGAATGATGGCGACCCTCCTGTTTATAATTTGCGACAAAAACAATATTGCCCCGGAGTATTTTCCCGGAGGCAAAGAAGAAGAAATCAAAATTGAATTGACATAAAAACACACCGCGCAAGTTAGCTTCAGCTTAACCTGTGCGGTGTTTTATTAAAGCGATTGATTTAAAATTATTTAAGGCGATACCGCACAATTTAGGTGTACGCCTTAATTGTGCGGAATTGCTTTAATTCCGGCTGCCTTGCGAATCGGCTTAACGCTGATGAGGACAACCGCCATTACGATTGAAAGAATCGTTTCGGGAACGCTGAAAGTTGCGTTGTAAATCAGCGAATAAATTGCGCTGAGAGCGTTGCCGCTGAATGTGGAAAGAATCTTTGACCCGTAGGACATTCCGCTGCCCTCCGTGAAGAACCATTCGGCCCAGCCGCTAAAGAGGATGTAGCCTGAGAGGAAGTGCGAAACATACTTGAGAACGCAAGCGAAAAGAGCACCGAGCGCAAACGAAGCCTGCGGATTTTTGATTGACTTCTTGAACACTCCGCTAAGACCGAGCACGCCGAAAGCCACAAGATAGTCAAGAAGCGCACAGAGAACCATCTGCCACCATTTGAATCCTGCACCCGATGTTGCACCGGAAATTCCGAAAATCATCTGGAGAATTCCGTGAACAAGACCTGCGCCGAGTCCCCAGCCTGCGCCGTAAGCATAGCCGACAAAAAGAATCGGCACAAAGCTGAAAAGCGTTACTGAACCGCCATACGGAAGCTCGGAAAACTTGATGAATGACAGCACCGTTGCAAGAGCAACCATGATTGCGCTGACCGTAAGCTTTACGGTTGTTTCGTTTGATTTGTCAATTGTTTTGCTTTTCATAAAAAATAACTCCTTTCACAGCATTACCTGATCAAAGAAAATCGCCCGACGGATATACCGCCGGGCGTAGATTTTACTTCAATAGCTTCCTACGTCGGTATTATCCGAATCAGGTTAAGGGTATAATCTCAGCCGATTTCTCAGCACCCCTGCTGTTGCAAATATATTACATCAATTATATCGGTTTGTCAAGGCTTGCAAGCAAGAAAATCAGTCCATTTTCGGCAGTCCCGCAAATCCCTTTTCAAGGTCGGCGTCGGTCGGGATATAATCGGACATCGTGCCGTCGTTGAATGCCTCATATGCGTACATATCAAAATAGCCCGTACCTGTCAGACCGAAGAGAATCGTCTTTTCCTCGCCGGTTTCCTTGCACTTGAGAGCCTCGTCAATGGCAACTCTGATTGCGTGGCTGCTTTCGGGAGCGGGGAGAATGCCCTCGACCCTTGCGAACTGCTCCGCCGCTTCAAAAACCTTGGTCTGCTCAACGCTTCTCGCTTCCATAAGTCCGTCATGGTAAAGCTGACTGAGCACAGAGCTCATACCGTGATAGCGAAGTCCGCCTGCGTGGTTTGCCGACGGAATGAAGCCGCTGCCGAGCGTATACATCTTTGCGAGCGGACAAACCATGCCCGTGTCGCAGAAATCATAAGCAAATTTACCTCTCGTGAAGCTCGGACAGCTTGCAGGCTCAACTGCGATGAAGCGATAATCGGCTTCCTCTCTGAGCTTTTCGCCCATGAACGGAGAAATAAGTCCGCCGAGGTTCGAACCGCCGCCTGCGCAGCCGATGATTATGTCGGGCTTAACGCCGTATTTGTCCATTGCAATCTTTGATTCAAGACCGATGACAGACTGATGAAGAAGAACCTGATTGAGAACGCTGCCGAGAACATAGCGGTAGCCCTCGTTGGTCGTTGCAACCTCAACGGCCTCGCTGATAGCGCAGCCGAGGCTTCCCGTTGTTCCGGGGTGCTCCGCAAGAATCTTCTTGCCGACCTGAGTTTCCGTGCTCGGGCTGGGAGTGACCGATGCGCCGTAGGTTCTCATGACCTCACGGCGGAACGGCTTCTGCTCATAGGAGCATTTAACCATGTAAACCTTGCAGTCAAGTCCGAGATATGCGCAAGCCATGCTGAGCGCCGTGCCCCACTGACCTGCGCCCGTTTCTGTCGTAACGCCTTTCAGTCCCTGCTTCTTGGCGTAATACGCCTGGGCGATCGCACTGTTGAGCTTGTGGCTTCCGCTGGTGTTGTTGCCCTCGAATTTATAGTAGATCTTCGCCGGAGTGCCGAGCTTTTTCTCAAGGCAATAGGCTCTTACCAACGGAGACGGACGGTACATCTTGTAGAAATCGAGAATCTCATCGGGAATATCAAAATAAGCCGTGTCGTTGTCAAGCTCCTGCTTGATAAGTTCGTCGCAGAAAACGGGACGAAGATCCTCAAAGCCCATCGGCTCATGTGTGCCGGGATTGAGAAGAGGAGCGGGCTTGTTCTTCATGTCCGCACGGACATTGTACCACTGCTTCGGCATTTCCTTTTCATCGAGGTAGATTTTGTACGGGATTTTTTCTGTGTTGCTCATAGCTGTGTCTCCTTTTCAAAATATTCATCGGGGCATAAAAAACAAAAACTCCTGTCCCGACAACATTGCCGGGACAAGAGATATACTCCTGCGGTGCCACCCTGCTTGACACATTTTCGTGTCCACTTAGCTCGTACCCCATTATACGACGGTTATTGTTAACGGAGTACCCTCTCCGTCTTGCATACTTTTAGTTCTGCTCGCCCTCGGAAGTCCATTCAACTCTGCTTTTCACACTGTATCGCACCGAACTACAGCTCTCTGAAGCGTCCGCCGGAGTCTACTTACTCTCCCTCATCGGTTTACTGCATTGTATTACAAAAAAAATTTTTTGTCAATGGTTTTTTTGAAAAAAATTCAAAAAATCCCGGCATTGTCGCAATGTCGGGATTGTGATATACAAAAATTTTATGCTGCTTTCGGATCGCTGAAGCCTCTCGGACCGAAGAAATAATACAGCATTTCGCTTGCCGTTTTGCAAATGAAAAGAAGAGCGTCGTCCTTGGTCGAGTCCTTTTTTTCGTAAACGCCGACTTCGGCAAGGGCGTTGTAAAGCTCCTCCTCTGTGGCTTCCTCCTCGCCCTCAATGATTATCGTTGTGGCAAGGATCGCTTTTGCGTCTGCAACTGCGGCTGAAATCCTCTGAGCATTCTCCGGGCTGACGGTTGAAAGGTCAAGCTTTTCCGCCTCGGCGATATATTTCTTGAGATCTCTTGTGTTTCTGTGTCCGTTGAACTGCGGATATTCGACCGTTGTGAAAACATCCATATCCTTAACGAGGAGCAGCTCCTTTGCAAGAGAAATAACAACATCGTTTCTTGCAAGCTTTTCGTGATCCTGATTTCCGAAGAACCATGTCGTATACGGAAATGCGCAGGTCGAAGCATCAACCTGACCATCGGGGGAGATGAAGTCGGTATCCGTATATTCCTTCTGGGTGTAGCCGTCGGGAAGCTTCTCGTTGACCTTGGCAAAGGTTGCGCCGAGAGAGGTTGAAGCGGAATGGATTATCTTGTCGGAATTTGAGTCGGAATCAATAAGGCTGTAAAGCTCAAGGCCGTAGCCGCAAATGTCATATATCTTAACTCCGTTGTCGGCATAATTCTTGAGATTCTTTATGTAATTGACCTGCGAATTATGGAATCTTTCAACATCGTCGGCAAACTTTGTGCCCTCAACAAGATATTTTGCGGCAAGCTCGTCATACATTGACGACGGAACAAGACCCCACATCGTTGTAACCCTTGCGAGAGCCGAATCCGCAAGACCCGACGCAACGCCGTCAAGAAGTCCGATAACAACGCTCTTCGGCAAAACTCGGATAGCGATATTGATGAGCCAGCCGGTGTAGGTGTCCTCGCCGCAGAGCTTGGTGAACATGTTTCTGTAAAGTCCTGCGTCACTGTAGTCAAGCTGACCGAGCATGATTTTTCCGACGATCTCCGAACCGTCGGCGGCAGGAACAACGAGAACAATTTTGTTAATATCCTCGCCCTGCGGATGCTCGCCGACATATGCAACCGAAACCGCTCCGCCGAGGCTTATCGGAAGAAGATTAACCTTGTCCTTTCCCGTGTCCTTTTTGGCTTTTTCAATCAATTTTTCAAGGTTATCGACGATCTCGTACATATCGCCGAATGAATTATATGAAAAGTAATAGAGATTTTCCTCGCCGACCACATCGGTATAATCCTTGATGGGAACATGGTCGTAGATCGTTTCTTTTTCCTCCTCGGTGCACTCGGCAACCGAGCGGTTATCGTAATTTTCAACTCGGAAATCGTTTTTCGGCGTGCCGTCCTCGTTATATGCAATGTAGTCCAGCGCATCATAGACCGCATTGTAAGCTGTCTTTGAAAGTCCGCAATCCTTTTGGGTAATGAGCGAAAGGATTATCGGAACGATGAGCTTAACAACAAGCTCGGGAACATAGAAATACAGCGGCCAGCCGGTTATCTGCTTGCCGTCGGGGTCAACGGCGTCGTTGCCGTCCTCGTCGAGCATAAAGGTTTTTGCCTGACCGATTCCGTGGATAAGGATCGTCGGATAAACCTCATCCTGTTCAAGGTCGGCTACATGATTGCTGTTGAGCAGCTCATCCGTCGCCTCGCCCACGCTGCCGACCTGAGTCATTATACTTCCGTTGGCGGCAACTGCGGCAACCGCACAGGATGAAACGGAGATAATTACCGCGAGAATGATTGAAATAATCTTTTTTTCCATGCTTTTCATAATTTTTTACCTCACTGTCAGATTGGTTATTGCCATGTCTTTTTCTGCCGTTATTATAAATCCGCATTCCGCCGATTCGCCTGCCGCGATATCCTCGCCGCCGAGGGTAACTCCCTTGCCCTCGACAAACGAATTGCAATCCCAGCTCTTGGTCAGCGAAACCACTTCCTTGTCAAAGACAACGGCTGCTTTCCACGAATCGGAATCGCTGTCGGAATCGTTGCGAAGGGTCAAATTGACCTGATAGGAATGTGTGCCGTTGTTATTATCCCATTCGTTGACGATCTGCGCCGTTGCGGTGAAGCTGCCGCCGGTGACGGTTTGCTTTCTCTTGAACGAGCTGTTGAGAAGCCGTTCCTTTTGCTCGTCATAAGGAATCGACGAAATATCACCGATAGAATATCTGAGGATCAGCAGCGCATCGGAGGAATTGACCTCCTCGTCAAGATTTACATCCGCATTCTTGAGCTGGGTTTCAAACAGATCGTCGCCCTGACCTACCATGTATTTGAGAATAAGCATGGCGTCGCCGGAATTTATCTTGCCGTCGCCGTTGATGTCGCCCACGGCGCAATTGGCATAGGAATCGCTCGTCACTCTCGTTGTGAAATGAATTATAACCGCAAGAGCGGCGAACAAAACCGCCAGCGAGAGAAGAATTATACAGGTCTTTTTTGCGTTAAGCTTTATCTTTTTTCGTTTTTTTACGACGGTTTGATTTATTTTATCCATATCTATCCCCAATTTAATACTTTTTTATATGATTATAACAGAGAAATTATAAAATTTCAATGCACAGATAATAAATACTGCCCGAATTTTTCTGATTTTTTCTGCTAAATATACACCGTAAAACTTGACTACCGACCGATAATATATTAGAATATAATAATCAATATGCATATGTGGCTCGAATTTTTGCAAAATCGTCGCAACCGCTGCGGGATTTTGCAAGAACTCGAACCACGGAATTATGAAAGGTGATACTATGTCAAAAAGAGAAAACCTAAGAAATGTTGCTATCATTGCCCATGTTGACCACGGCAAAACAACCTTGGTCGATGAGCTTTTGAAGCAGAGCGGAACATTCCGTGAGAACGAGCAGGTTCAGGAAAGAGTCATGGACTCCAACGACCTTGAAAGAGAGCGTGGAATCACAATCCTTTCAAAGAACACGGCGGTTCATTACAAGAACACCAAAATAAACATTGTCGACACCCCCGGCCATGCCGATTTCGGCGGCGAGGTTGAGCGAATCCTCACCATGGTTGACGGCGTTCTTCTTCTCGTTGACGCTTTCGAGGGCTGTATGCCGCAGACAAGATTTGTTCTCAAAAAAGCTCTCAACCTCAAGAAAAAGGTTCTTGTTGTTGTTAACAAAATCGACCGCCCCGGCGCAAGACCTGCCGAGGTTATCGATGAGGTGCTCGACCTTTTTATCGAGCTTGGCGCAGACGAGGATCAGATCGAATTCCCCGTTGTTTACGCTTCGGCTAAGGACGGCTATTCATCGCTTGACCCCGATATTCGGGAGGGCGATATGCGCCCACTGCTTGACGCAATTCTTGAGCACATCAGCGCTCCGGACGGCGACCTTGACGGCCCGCTTCAGATCCTTTTCTCCAGCCTTGACTATGACGACTATATCGGCAGAATCGGCGTAGGTCGTGTCGAAAGAGGCAAGATTCTCCGAGGCGAAAGCGTCGTGCTCTGCAAGCAGGACGGCGAGCAGGAAAATGTTAAGATCTCCCGACTTTACCAGTTTGAAGGTCTTAAAAGAGTTGAGGTTGACAGCGCAATGATGGGCGACATCGTTTGCGTTTCGGGAATTGCGGATCTCAATATCGGTGAGACTGCCTGCGACCCGAATTGCATTGAGCCGCTTCCGTTCGTCAAGATTGACGAGCCGACGATTTCTATGAACTTTATCGTCAACGACAGCCCCTTTGCAGGTCGTGAGGGCAAGTTCGTTACATCAAGAAATATCCGTGACCGCCTTTTTAAGGAGGTTGAAACAAATGTCAGCATGAAGGTCGAAGAAACGGACTCGACCGATACATTTAAGGTTTCGGGCAGAGGAGAGCTTCATCTTTCCATTCTTATCGAAACGATGCGCCGTCAGGGCTATGAATTTCAGGTTTCACGCCCTGAGGTTATCTATAAAACCGTCAACGGTCAGCTCTGCGAGCCGATGGAGCTTCTTATCATCGAGGTTCCCGAGCAGTATGTCGGCTCTGTTATTGAAAAGCTCGGCTCACGCAAGGGCGAGCTTGAAAATATGGGCGCAAGAAACGGCGGCGCAACCCATCTTGAATTTAAGATTCCGGCAAGAGGTCTTATCGGCTACCGCTCGGAATTTATGACCGACACAAACGGCAACGGCATTATGAACCAGCTTTTTGCAGGCTATGAGCCGTATAAGGGCGACATTCAGACAAGAGAGCGAGGCTCAATCGTTGTTCACGAAACGGGAACAAGCACAGGCTACGGTCTTTTCAACACTCAGGACAGAGGTCGTCTTTTCATCGGTCCGGGCGTCGAGGTTTACGAGGGAATGATTGTCGGCGAATGCTCAAGGAACGAGGATATCGTCTGCAATGTTTGCAAGAAGAAGCAGATGACGAACACCCGTGCCGCAGGAAGCGACGATGCTCTTCGCCTTGTTCCGCATTCAACGCTCAGCCTTGAGCAGTCAATGGAATTTATCAAGGACGACGAGCTTCTTGAGGTCACGCCCGAATCGCTCAGACTCCGCAAGCGTGTTCTTTCCAAGGAGCAGCGCATGAAGCAGATGTTCAGAAAGAAATAAGCGCTGATCCAATCAACAGCTATACGGTGATACTATGACAGACGAAAAAAATGCAAACAGAACAGCGGTTGCGCTCGGCAACTTTGACGGTATGCATGTCGGTCATACGGCTGTGCTCGACGCAGCAAAGAGCTTCCGAAACAACGGTCTTGATCCTGTTGCGGTAATCTTTGACGAGCACAGCGCAAAGGAGATAACCGGCAATGCGCCGCCGATGCTTATGACCGTCGGCGAACGCAACGAATTTATAAAAAAATACGGACTGAGAAGCGAAACGATTATTTTTAATGAAATAAAAAATCTTTCGCCGGAGGCTTTTGTCGAGAAAATTCTTGTTGAAAAGCTCAGCGCAGGTGCGGTCTGCTGCGGCTACAATTACCGCTTCGGCAAGAATGCGGCAGGCTCGGTGCAAACCATGCTGGAAATTTGCCGCCGACTCGGAATTGAGTGCAAAATTGCGAGCGAGGTCGATGTTGCCGGCCGTGCGGTAAGCTCAACGCAGATTCGTGACCTGATAGAGAGCGGAGAAATGCAAAAAGCAAACGCAATGCTCGGTCACAAATTCGGGTTTTCCGCTCCCGTTATCGACGGCGACAAGAGAGGAAGAAAGCTCGGCTTCCCGACCATCAATCAGGAAATTCCGCCCGAGCTTGTGCTGCCGAAATTTGGCGTTTATCAAGCCGAGGTCACCGTTGAAGGCAAGCTTTACAAAGGCGTAACCAATATAGGAAAGCGTCCGACCGTCGGAACGGAAAAGGTTCTCAGCGAAACATATATAATTGATTTTCATAATGATATTTACGGAGAAAGCGTGGATATTCGCCTGATAAAATTTATCAGACCGGAGAGGAAATTTTCTTCCTTCGACGAGCTTTCCCGACAGATAAAAACCGATGCAAGGGAGTGCGCCGATGTATAACAACTGGAATGAACTTAAAGCTGCCTGCTGCGGCTGCAACAAATGCGAGCTTGGAGCAACAAGAACGAATCTCGTTTTCGGCGTCGGCAACGAAAACGCAGAGGTGCTTTTCATCGGCGAGGGACCGGGTGAGCAGGAGGATCTCAAGGGCGAGCCGTTTGTAGGCAGAAGCGGTCAGCTTTTGGACAAATACCTTGACGCAATCGGACTGGACAGAAAAAAGAATATTTACATAGCTAACATGGTCAAGTGCAGACCGCCGCACAATCGTGACCCCAAGCCGGACGAGCAGAACGCCTGCATTGCGTGGCTCAGAGAGCAGGTTAGGCTTATGCGACCGAAGATTATCGTCTGCGTCGGAAGAATTTCCGCACAGCGGCTTATCGACCCCGATTTCAAGGTTACGAAGCAGCACGGCGAATTTATCGAAAAAAACGGCGTGCTTATGATGGGCACATTTCACCCGGCAGCCCTGCTTCGCAACCCCAATAACAAGCCTCAGGCACTTGAGGATTTCCTCAGGCTGAGAGATAAAATTAACGAAGTATGTGAGCACACATACTCAACTTGAGAGAGGAGAAAAAACCCCATGAAAAAACTACTTTCAATTCTTGTGGCGACCGTAATGCTTTTCTCTACCCTTGCAATCGGCATTTCGGCCAAGGAAACCAACCCGACTCTTCGTTTTGACGGCTTCGGAAGGTTCAGAATTTTGCAGCTTGCCGACCTTCAGGACGACACGAATCTCAACTCCGTTGCCAAGGACTTCATCAGAGCGGCAATCGAAAAAGAGAAACCGGATCTCATCGTTCTTTCGGGCGATAATTTCTCGGGCAACTCGGTAGGCACAAATGTTTCGCACTGCATTGATAAGGCTCTTGCACGGAAGGCGATCGACGAGTACATGTCCATTCTTGACGAGTACGATATCCCCGTAACGATGGTTCCGGGCAACCACGATGATGACAAAATCAAGCTCACAAAGGAAGAGGAGCTTGAAATGTACGAAAAGTACGATTGCTTCATCGGCTATGACGCAGACCCCGATATCTACGGCTGCGGCACTCACAATATTCCGATTTATTCCTCGGAAAATCCGTACAAGATTGCCTATAACATTTGGATGTTTGATTCAAACTCCTATGACAGAGAGATGGGCGGCTACGATTATGTTCATAACAATCAGGTCGACTGGTATGTTAACAGATCCAATGCGCTTAAGGAGGCAAACGGCGGACAGGTTGTTCCGTCAATTGTATTCCAGCACATTGTCGTAAAAGAAATTTTCGACATTCTGGAGGAATGTCCGGAGGGAACTCCGAACTCAATGCCCAACAACGGCAAATTCTACAAGTTCAAGGACGAGAACTACAAGACCGGCAACTTTAAGGAGTGGCCGTGCCCCGGCACAAGAGACAGCAAGCAGTTCGACACAATGGTTGAGCAGGGCGATGTTGTTGCAATGTTCTTCGGACATGACCATAACAACTCCTTTGAGGTAAACTACGAAGGAATTGACCTTGTTGCAACACCCGCTTTCTCTTTCTCAAGCTACGGCAATGAGGACAGAGGATTCAGAGTTATCGACATTAACGAGAACGATACCTCAACATACGAAACCCATATTGTTCATTGGCAGGACTATTACGGCTCAAGCAAAATGGCTATGAACCACTACAATATGTACGCTGAGGAAAACAGCAATTGGGTGAAATTCACATCGGCGCTCAAGTACATTCCGTTCGCACTTATCAAAGTCCTTTTCGGATACATATTCTAATTAAGGCAACGCCGCACAAATTGTTGTGCCTTTGCTTGATTCCAAATCCGTCGGAGAAGTCCGGCGGATTTTTATATTCGCTTGAGAAGAATATTTATGCCGCGAGGACACCGCAGTTATAAAGAAAACCCCGAAAGAACGAATCCTTCGAGGTTTGATAAGTAAGATGATTTTTTATCTCTTGCTGAACTGCGGTGCACGACGAGCGCCCTTGAGACCGTACTTCTTTCTTTCCTTCATTCTCGGGTCACGAGTAAGGAAGCCTGCCTTCTTGAGAGCAGAACGAAGTGATTCGTCATACTGAAGAAGAGCTCTTGAAAGACCGTGACGGATAGCACCTGCCTGACCTGTTACGCCGCCGCCGTTTACACGGCAAACGATATCGAACTTCTCGGTTGTGCCTGTAAGCTCGAGAGGCTGACGAACGATAAGCTTGAGTGTCTCAAGTCCGAAATAATCATCAATGTCTCTGTCGTTGATGGTTACCTTGCCCGTACCTGCATAAACACGAACACGAGCTACTGATTTCTTTCTGCGGCCTGTGCCGTAGAAATAAGGATTAGAATCGTACATTATTGTTGCCTCCCTTCATTAAAATGCCCACTCTTCGGGCTTCTGTGCAGCATGCTTATGCTCTGCGCCTGCATATACACGAAGTCTTGTGAGTGCTTCACGACCGATTGTTGTGTCGGGGATCATACCCTTAACAGCCTTCTCAACGGCGAAGGTCGGCTTTGTACGCATAAGAGTGCTGTACTTAACCTTCTTCATGTTGCCGATGTAGCCTGTGTGATGATAGTACATTTTCTGATCGAGCTTGTTGCCTGTGAGAACAACCTTCTCAGCGTTGATTATGATAACGTGATCACCGCAATCCGCATGAGGAGCGAACTGAGGCTTATGCTTACCGCGAAGAAGAACCGCAGCCTCAGCCGCAACACGGCCGAGCGGCTTTCCCGCTGCGTCAAGCACATACCACTTGCGGACGATGTCGCCCGACTTAGGCATATAAGTTGACATAAACTTACCTCCAAATAAAATTTTACTGCTCGAATATATTAACACAACCCTTGAGCTAAGTCAATAGCTTTTTCTCAATTTTTTAATTTATCGTCCATGAACTCGTTTATGCTCGTTTTTTCTCCGTTTTTCATATGATTTGCTCATTAATAATTTACAAAAATTTTTATCGGCGAGAGCAAGTAACTCATGATTTGTTTATTGAACAACGCAAAAATATATGCTATAATGGCTTAAATCGGAGGGTTGAGTATGGCAGAAGTTACTTTAAATATTCCTGCGAGAACGCCGCATCTTTGTTCGGTGCTGACGGGCTTTCTCATGCTGGAAAAGCAGGGCAAGCTTCACCTGAAAATAAACACGGCTGCCGAAATGCCCTCACCGGCCGTTATGGAGGCTGTCGTCGGCGGCAAACGCCTGGCTTACGACATGAAGGACGGTTATAATTTCCGCAGCAATGCCGGGATTGAGGAATATTTAAAAACCTGCGATTTTTATTTTAAACGCAGCTTTTCCGATGAGCTGAACCACCGCCTTTTCCCGAACCGAACGGACAAAATTTACAGGTGGGGATTCAACTATCTTGCAACCTGCGAAGAGAATTATTATTACAATCATAATCCCGAAAAAAGGCTGAGCGACGCCATAAATTTATTCAGAGGAAGAAAACCGATAAGATATTTTTCCTATCGCCGCTTTGAAGCAGCCCCAAACAAAAAAGACGAGCAGAAAATTCTGTTTATGACTCGCCTTTGGAGCGAGAAGCAAACCTCCTCAAAAAATCTCAATGAAGTAAACGCAATGCGCATCGGCATTGTTAAAGCCCTGCGGAAGGAATACCCGAATAATTCCGTTGCGGGAATCTATCGAAGCGAGCTTGCCAAAAAGCTCTGCCCCGAGCTTATCCTGCCCGACAGCCTGACAAAAAGGGAAAAATACATCGAAACAATGAAAGCTTCGGATATCTGCATCGGCAGTACGGGTCTGCACAACTCGATCAGCTGGAAAACCGGCGAATATATCGCCGCCTCAAGGGCAATTGTAAACGAACGGTTTTGCTATGAGGTGACGGGCGATTTTGAGATAGGGAAAAATTATCTCGATTTTGACAGCGTTGACCGGTGCATGACCCATGTCGGGGAGCTTTTCGGTAATCCCGAAGCGGTCAGCGAAATGAAGCGGAACAATCACGACTATTATCTCAATTATCTGCGTCCCGATGTTCAGGTTGCAAATTCGCTGAAAGAAGCCGGAATAGAAATTTAAAACAACACCGCACAGGTTAAGCT
>CAVJIV010000004.1:0-129517 GCA_963649715.1 bacterium
AATCAGTATTTTAACACAAAATCTTAATGCTGTGTATCGACAAAAGGTTTTCATGCCTTTTTGTGCCTTCCGCACAGCGGAAAGGAATGGTCATAAAAATGAAATTTCAAAACAAGATTGACTTTCAGGCGCATTACCTTCCAAAAGCCTACTATAACTTTTTGAATGAAGAGGGACTGTATTGCCCGGACGGTTTTCCGACGCCGGAGTGGGACGAAGCATGGCAGCAGGAGGCCATGGGTGATCTGGGCATCTCCTATGCGCTGCTCTCCATTTCTTCCCCCAGCATTTACACCGGCAACAAGTTCCGCAGCCGGGAGCTGGCACGGAAGATCAATGAGCAGGGTGCGGAGATCGTTTCCCGTGCACCGGGCAATCTCGGCTTTCTGGCGACGCTACCGCTGCCCCATGTTCACAGCAGCATTTTCGAGACCCGCTATTGTTTGGATGAGCTGCATGCGGACGGTGTAGGACTGATGACCAATTACGGCGGTGTGTATCTGGGTGACCATCGGCTGGACGAGCTTATGGAGGAACTGGACAGCCGTGGTATACTGGCGGTCATGCACCCCACACAGCCCGTCGTCATGCAACCGAATGTCAACGAGGAAATTCCTGTCCCAGCCTTTGAGTATTTCGTGGAGACCACGCGCACCTTTATCAATATGGTACAGAACGACACCTTTACCCGCTACCCCAATATCAAATGGGTCATTCCCCACGGCGGCGCATTTCTATCTGTGTTGGCTGATCGATTCGAGAGCTTTGCGCTGATGCTGCGGTTTGCTGATCCCGACCGGAGGGCGGATATCATGGAGGACATGGCTCATGTTTACTACGACATGGCAGGCTTTTCCGAACAAAAGCAGCTTGAAATGCTGCTGCGTAATGTGGACATGAGTCATCTGCTCTATGGCTCCGACACGCCCTACACGGACATTACCGCCTGCGTAGGTCAGGCAGAGGCACTGGAAAACACAGAAAAGATTACAAAGCAGCAGAAGCAGATGCTTTTTACGGACAATGCCCTTGCATTGCTGCCGAAACTGAAGGATAAAATTTATAAGTGAGGTTTTAAAAATGGAAGCAAATCGCGAACAGTATGATATTCAGCTTAAATCCCCTATGGGCTGGATCAAGGTCAAGGCTGATCTTGTTATAGATTCGGAAACGGAATTTCATGGTGAGGTCAAGCTTATGGGGCTTACCGTGCCGACGACAGATTGCTCCAAAGATGCTGCAATCTATCGATTCAGAGTTTCTCCGAAGCTGCCTTTCGGCGTATTGGAGGTCACTATCTCCGCGGAAGTTCATGCCGATGGCAGCGTTACCGGCATTGCCAATGCCCCTCGGCACAAGCCCATGGAAATCAAAGGACAACATGTGTAGGTGTGACCCGGTATCGCGAATCAATCCGAGAAAAAGAATCACCGATTCGGAGCATAATTTAAAGCAATACCGCACAAATTGGGATATCTCAATTGTGCGGTATTGCTTTAGTGATTTGTTATCCGATTATCCCATGGCTTTTCCGAGTTCTTTTGCCTCCTTGCCGTTTGTTGCCATTCCCATATATTCCATACCGTATAGCTCGGCGAAGCGTTTCATAGTGTATTCGCCTGCTTCAAGCATCCATTTTTCCGGTGCTGCACCTTGAAATACAAAATAGAGCTTTCTGCCGATCAACCCGCCGTTATTTACCTTGCCGTAAAAACGATCCAAAACATTACGAACAGAGCCGCAAATATTGTGCCAATAAAGCGGAGAGCCGATAACGATCGTATCAGCCTCTTTCATTTTTTCGATCACGCTGTCAAGCCCGTCATTTGGGAGATTTTGACCGTATGAGCCGATTGTAAAATCGGTCAAGCTAAGCGTTTCATACTCCTCTCCGTTCAAAAGAATTGATGCAAGATGAGCAGTATTTCCGTTTTTGTTCGGACTGCCGTTAATAAAAAGTGTTTTCATAGTATTACCTCTCTTAATAATTTAATGCTCGCCGAAAAGCCAAGACATAATGGCATCGTCCTCTGCGAAAAGCCCTCAATATACACCTTCGATTTATCAACATTGTAGGCAGACAAAAGATATTCAACAAGAGTGATTGTTTCATCTGCCGATTCTTCGTCCCAACCGTTTAACTGAGGTGCGACGATAATCATATTGTCGTTATATTTCTGTGCCTCAAAGCTAAAGTTTTCCTGACGGATATTCACACCGACACCCTGAAAATACAAGCCCTCATATCCCGGTAAGGTTACAAAAAGAGCATATGCTTTGCTGCCGTGATAGCTTTTCGGAATATACAGGTTGAAATGAATATCATCATTATTGTCGCCATGCAAAACATTGTCAACACTAAAGCCACGGTAAGTATCCGTACCGTTTGTGACGGCATAATTTTGTTTGGCAGGCTGAGTAGTTTGTGCTTTTGACGAGCTTTCAACTGTTGTTTTTGTTGTATTATTGCTCGGAGAATTACTTTTGCTTGAGCAAGATGAAAGCATAATTACCGTAACGGTAACCGTCAAAAGCACAGCTAAAAATTTGTAAATTTTATTTAAGATCAAGACCGTTTACCCAAGCTTCCACGCTGCTTGAGGAAGTGCCCGAAGAAAATCTTTCGCCGTCGAGCCAATTGCCCGTGCCTGCCATATCGGCTAAAAGCTCACCGCTTTGACCAATGCCGGATGATGCCGAAGTGCAAAACGGAATGACGGTTTTGCCCGTAAAATCATTGCCCTTGACAAAATTGTTTACGGGCCAAGCGGCAATGCCCCACCAAATCGGGTAGCCGATAAACACGGTATCGTAATCCGCCCAGTTGTCCGGCGTTGTCGTTTCAAGCGCAATGTCTCGCTTGCTTTCATCATTGTGCTCATCATTTACACGACTGTCGGAATCCGTCCAATCAAGATCCGAGCTTGAATACTTATCCTTCGGCACAAGCTCAAAAACATCCGCCCCGGCGGTTGAGGCAATTGTTTGCGCAACGGACTGTGTGCTGCCTGTTGCGGAGAAATAAACAACAAGGATTTTGTTTGAGTTGGAGTGGTTTGTGTTATTTGAGGGAGTATCTTTGTCCGCCGAGGCAGGTGTCGATGTAGTTGCTTCTTCGTTATTGCTCGTCGGCGATTTGCCGCAAGCCGCAAGGGTGAAAGCAAGAGAGAGAACCAATGCGAATGTAATTATTTTCTTCATATTCTTTTCCTCCTTATTTCTGTTCGTCAACGGGTGGAATCATCTCGACATATTTTTTGAGAAGCTCCGGTGTTGATGTGTAATACTTAGCGTTTTTATCGAGAGCCGCTATTTCGTTCATTTCGTCCGCCGTAAGCTCAAAATCATAAATATTAAAATTTGATTTGATGTGCTTGATATTCTTCGAGCTGGGAATAACAATATTTCCGTCCTGAATGTGCCAGCGGAGAATGATCTGAGCTGTTGACTTGCCGTATTTTTTCGCAAGCCTTCTGAAAATACGCTCGTTTAAAAGCGTTCCGTCACCGTGACCGAGCGGATACCAAGCCTGAATTTTGATGTCTGCCGAATCGAGAAACTTTTTAAACTCCTTCAGCTGATAATAGGGATGAGCCTCTGTCTGCAAAACGGTCGGCTTGACCTCGCAGATGTTGAGAATTTCACAAATTTGCTCTTCGTTAAAGTTTGAAAGTCCGATCGCCCTCGCCTTGCCGTCCTTGTACGCCCTTTCCAGCTGCTTATATCCTGCAATGTAGTTGCCGGCAGGCTGATGTATTAAAAGCAGATCGATATAATCCGTTTGAAGCCTTTCAAGCGTTCTGTCTACCGCATTGTCCTGCTCGTAAAATGACGGCCAAAGCTTTGTTTCGAGAAAAATCTCTTTGCGGTCAATTCCGGATTTTTTTATCGCCCTGCCGACAGCCCTCTCGTTGCAATAGGCATTAGCCGTGTCAATAAGTCTGCCGCCGAGATTAAGCGTGCAAAGCACAGAGCTTTCCGCCTCGTCGGGAGTGAGCAGGAATGTTCCTATGCCCTGCATTGGCATACTTATGCCGTTGCTGAGCGTTACCAATGTCATAACAATTTCTCCCTTCTGTTTTCGGATAATTTGCACAATTGAGATTGCCTTAAATCTGTATTTTTCAATATAGCAGCTGCCTTTAACAGCTATCGCCATTATTGTAATACCTAAAGTTAACTTTATGTCAAGGGTTTATTTGCATTCTTCATAAATTTTTAATATTTCCTCGTGGGACATCTTTTTGTAAGCTCCCTGAACAATACCGCAGGAGTCTGCAATTTCTTTAAGGTCGATATTTTCATCAATGCCAAGCTCCTTTAATGTTGTCGGCATACCGATTTCCTTAATAAAATCGGCAAGAGCTTCCACGCCTGCCTTTGCAAGCTCCCCGTCTGTTTTACCGTCCTTTGAAATACCCCAAACATTAGCCGCAAACTGCGCAAACTTCTTTTCGCCTGCCTTGCAAATATGCCTGTAGTAAACCGGATGAAGAACGGCAAGCCCTGCGCCGTGGTTACAGTCGGTGTATGCTCCGAGCTGGTGCTCCATTTGGTGACACTCAAAGTCCATCTTTTTTCCAAGCTTAATGATGCGGTTTTCAGCCATTGTTGCGTCCCACATCAGGTTACTTCTTGCAGTGTAATCCACGGGATTTTTGATAGCGGCACGCAAATTTTTGATAACATTTTTCATAAGAGCCTCGGATATATCGTCCGATACATTGCTTTCATCAGGCTCACTGAAATAGATCTCCATAATATGCGAAAGCGTATCAAAAGCACCCGACACCATTTGAAATTCGGGCACGCTGTAGGTGTAGGTCGGGTCAAGCATAACGAATTTTGCGTTGAGCTGAGGGTAATCTCTGCCTGTTTTGATTTTAAGCTCCTCGTTCGTGATTACCGCACCGCCGTTACATTCGCTGCCTGTGCCCGAAACGGTAACGACAATACCCAGCGGTAACGGTTCAAAATCAATTACACCCGGTCTTGCCCAAAAGTCAGACCAAATATCGCCGTCATATTTTGCACCGAGCGAAATTGCCTTGCAGCAGTCCATAACGCTTCCGCCACCGACCGCAAGAATCAAATCGGCGTTGCTATCCTTTGCAAGCTTAACCCCCTCAAGCACCTTGCCGTAGGTTGGGTTTGACGGAATACCGCTAAATTCGATAACCGCTTTGTTTTCTCTCTTGAGTACGGCTATGATTTCATCATAAATGCCGTTTTTCTTGATCGAACCGCCGCCGTAGCAGAGCATAACCGTATCGCCGTAGGCTGAAAGGATATTGGAAAGATATTCCTTTACACAGCCCTCGCCGAAATATACCTTTGATGAATTTTCAAAAACAAAATTATTCATATTATTTTCCTCTCGTGTTTTTTTCATCTTCATTATAATAAAAACAAGACCTCGTGAGAAGTCTCGTTTTGTTAATCAGTATATACCTTTGACTTATAACTCTTGTTTTGATTTTACAATATTTTTAGCCGCTTCTAAAACCCGTCTGACCTTTTCGCTCGGATTCGGCGAATGCAAAAGTCCGTACGGGATGCTGTATTCCCACTCAATGGGAATAACCTTCAACAGCGGATGAACATTTGCCCAGCCGGATATTGCAAGCAAAACATCGTTTGAGTTCTCGCACCTGTTGAATATACTCATATTGTAAAAGTCAAAATTGACAATATGTATTTGCGTGTGATTTTGCCAAATATCATCACGCAGTCGGTCAACATAATTGCTCCACCCACGGTGCATAAGCAGTAAATTCTCACCGTACAGATCGCTTATCTGTAGCTTATCCTTTTGCGCAAGCCTGTGATGAATTGACACGGCGCAGCAAAACGGCTCACGGGATAATTGCAAACCCTCGCATTTTCTTAGGTCAAGCATTGTTTCGTCAAAAATTCCGCCGATTATATCAATGTTTTGGCCCATGTTCGCAAGTATTTCCTTAGCGTTTTCGGGTGTGTTTTCAAACGGAACTATCTCAAATTTTATATCGGGGCATTGCTCCTGAATTTTCGGCCACATTTGCATAAGCAGCTGGGCGGGCGTCATAGGCGACGAGCCGATACGAATAATATTTTCGCCCTCGCTCATTGCATTTTTCGCTCTGACAACACTGTCCTTGCAGTAGTCGATAATGTATTTAGCGTCCTGATAAAGCGATTTGCCCGCATTCGTCAGTATCAGTCCGCGGTGCGTGCGCTCAAACAAAACCAAATCAAGCGAGCTTTCAAGCAAGTTAATTTGCTTAATAACGGCAGTCGGCGTGATATATAGTTCCTCAGCCGCCTTGTTAAAGCTCCCGGCGTCCGCAACCCTTATGAATGTTTCTATCTGCGGATTATACATTATCTCACCTCAATCGTACGGCATTGCTTTAAATCACGGATTTATTATATCCGTTTAATTGCCGTATGTCAAATACGCTAAAAAGTCCTGCGTAAAAGCAATGCTCACGCAGGACTTGGAGCTACTGGTCGGACTCGAACCGACGACCTGCTCATTACGAATGAGCTGCTCTACCAACTGAGCCACAGTAGCATTTGATGAAATTGTCAACGAATGATATTTTAATATATTTCGGAGAAAAAAGCAATAGTTTTTTACAAAAAAGTTTATTTTATTTAAGGCAACGCCCCGATTGTGCGGTATTGCCTTAGATTTTCCTGCGCCCGTGTCCGTATTGACAGAGATGTTATAATTTTCTCAAGGAGGTATTGCGATGAATAAGCTTGAAATGCGTAAAAAATGCAGGGATATTATCAACAACACACCTCCCGAAAAATTAAAAGAATGGGGCAAAGGAATATCTTCCGTTGTTCTTAACTCCGACGAATGGAAAAATGCCGAGATCGTGTTTGTTTTTGTTTCCTTAAAAAATGAAATTGACACCTCTCCCCTGCTGCTCGACGCACTCGGAAGCGGCAAGCGGCTTTGTGTTCCGAGGATAACGGGCGACGGATTGATGGAAGCCGTTGAAATCAAAAAGCTTTCTGATCTTAAAAGCGGAAAATTCGGAATTTCCGAGCCGATAAAGGGCTGCCCGATCATAAAAAAAGAACAAATCGACCTTATAATCCTCCCCTGCCTCGCCGCTGACGAAAACGGAAGCAGGCTCGGAAAGGGCGGCGGATTTTATGACCGATTTTGTGAGAATACCGACTGCCGGAAGATCATACTCTGTCCCGAAGCATTGATGATGAAAACCGGGGAAATTATAATGCAAAAACATGATATTGCCGCCGACGCCGTGGCAATGCAAGCAAGGATGATAAAAGCGAGGAAACAAGCATGAATATAAAGAAAAAACTTGAAAGAGCCGTAACGAACACCGTTTTGTTCTTTTCAAACGGACTTTCGCAAAGCGCAACCGACAGGGACGGCGAGGGAAAAACCGTCACTCCGGGTATGCCGTCGCTCCTGCGGCGTGCAGCTGCGGAGGGTGCGGTTCTGCTCGAAAACAACGGGATTCTTCCGCTGAAAGACAAGTCGAGGGTTGCTCTTTTCGGCATAACGGGATACGAATGCCATTATGTAGGCTACGGCTCGGGCGGAGATGTCAACAAGCCTTATGTCGTCAGCTTTGCCGACGGTATCGACTCCTGCGACAGGCTGGACCTTGACAAAGCGCTTGAAAAAACATACAAGGAATGGAACGCAAAAAATCCAATCAACAATGGCTTTTGGGGACACTGGCCTTTTTATTTTCCGGAAATGCCGCTTGACGAAGCAACGGTAAAAACCGCAAAATCACAAAACGACATTGCCGTTGCGGTGATCGGCCGAGCCGCCGGCGAAAGCAGGGATTGCAAGCCGATCAAGGGCAGCTACTACCTTGCCGACGATGAAATCGCCATGCTTGACGCAGTAACCGCCGAATTTGAAAACATCGTAATTCTGCTAAACATCGGCGGAATCTTCGACATGAGCTTCATCGAAAAATACAGAGCCAAGATCGGTGCGGTTCTCGTTGTTTGGCAGGGAGGCATGGAGAGCGGAAACGCCGCAGCGGATCTGCTTTGCGGTAAGGCTTCTCCGAGCGGTCGCCTGACCGACACGATAGCCAAACGCCTTGAAAATTACCCGTCCTCCGCAAACTTCGGCGGCAGAGATTACAACGAGTACAAAGAGGATATTTATGTCGGCTACAGATATTTTGAAACCTTTGCCAAGAGCAAGGTCATCTATCCGTTCGGCTACGGTCTTGGGTACACGGAGTTTGAGATCCTGCCGAATTCCGTCGAAAAATCGGAGAATAAATTTATCTTTAATGTCATCGTCAAAAATACGGGCAGCTTAAACGGTAAAGAGGTCGTTCAGCTTTATTTAAGCAAGCCGTGCGGCACTCTCGGCAATCCGGAAAAAATTCTGGTCGCCTTTGCAAAAACAAAAGAATTGATGCCGAACGAGAGCGAAACGCTTGAATTGACGGTTGAAAAAGAACAGCTTTCCTCATACGATGAAGCCAAGAGCGCATACATAATCGAAAAAGGCGAATACGGATTTTTCGTCGGCAGGAATGTGCGGGAATACAAGGCGGTTTTCAGCTTTGAGCAGGGCGATGATGAAATTACTCGTCAATGCGTTCAGGCGGCAGCACCCGTCGAAAAGCTTGAGGTTATGAGAGCATATGAGCATAACGGCAAGCGGTGCTTTAAAAACGCAAAAATCAGAACAAGAGAATACGACCTTGCCGAACGAATTCTTGATAATATGCCGACTGCAATTCCGCAAACAGGAGACATGGGCTTTAAGCTTTACGATGTTAAAAGCGGAAAAATCACCATGAGGCAATTCATCGCCCAGCTGAGCGACAATGAGCTTGAAGCGATTTCAAGGGGCGACTATGTGATGAACAGTGCTCTCGGCGTAAAGGGTAACGCCGGAGTTTTCGGCGGAGTTTTACCGTCGTTGAGAGAAAAAGGCATCGAGCCGATCACGACGACGGACGGTCCTTCCGGAATACGGCTTGCCGCAAGCTGCTCGCTTCTGCCGATAGGAACTCTCTTAGCCTGCTCTTTCGATACCGAGCTCGTTGAAAAGGTATATTCGGCAATCGGCAAGGAAATGCTTGCCAAGGGCTCTGATGTCCTCCTTGCGCCCGGAATGAACATACACCGCAATCCCCTTTGCGGCAGAAACTTTGAATACTACAGTGAGGATCCGTATCTGACGGGCAAAATCGCCGCCGCTGCGGTCAGAGGTATCCAATCGCATGGTGTGTCGGCGTGCCCCAAGCACTTTGCCTGCAACAATCAGGAATCCCGACGCAATATGAGTGATTCCCGCCTTTCCGAACGTGCGTTGAGAGAGATTTATCTCAAGGGCTTTGAAATCTGCGTCAAAGAGGCAAGGCCGAAGAACATCATGACTTCATACAATAAAATAAACTCGGTCTACGGACATTATAACTATGACCTTTGCACAACGATTCTGCGAAACGAATGGGGCTACAATGGCAATGTAATCACCGACTGGTGGATGAAAAGCTCAAAAAGTCCCGAATTTCCGCTTGTCAGGGATCAGGCATACCGTGTCAGAGCACAGGTCGATGTTCTCATGCCGGGCGGAGGGCGGTTGCCTATCCGTAGACCGGACGGAACTCTGCTCAAAAATCTAAATAAGGCGGGCGGCATAACCCTCGGTGAGCTTCAACGAACCGCCTGCAATGTTCTTTCCGTTTTATCGGTGAGCAAAGATAACAAACCACACGGGTGATAATTGTGCAACTATCCGATTTTTGCGTTTGTTGACATTATAAATTTGATTTTATATGTTTGTTTTGTTAGAATATAAGAGTAGCCGTCAGCTGTTTCACGGCACAATAAATTTTCCAGTGAGGGTATTAGTATGAAAAGAGTATTTTCTGTACTGTTTGCAATAATTATTGTGATAGGCTGTTTGCCGATAACGACCTTTGCCGTCACAGCATACGACAAAAACGGCGATACCGTGTTTTTCAGCGAGGATTATGCGCAGGTCGGCGTTCCTATAAGCGTAAAAACAACGGTGGACGACAGCAAGGAGCTTGTTTATAAATGGTACATAAACGGCAGCGAAATCGTCAATTCCGGCGACAGCTATACTCCGGTCGAGGCTGACCTTGAATGTATGCTGACCGCCGAGGCTTACAGTGCCGACGGCGAAAAGGTCGGTGCGGTAAATATGCTCATAAGCAAGCTGCCCGTTATCTATATTGAAACGGAAAACAGAAAAGAGATCAACTCAAAGGATACGGCTTTGAAAGCTCATATGAAGCTCCAGGGCAATTCGGAATTCAACGACGCTTCGGTTCTCTATGACGGCGAAACAGAAATAAAGGGCAGAGGCAATTCCACTTGGCTTGCCGCAAAAAAGCCTTATAAGCTCAAGCTTGACACAAAATCCGATTTGCTCGGCATGGGCAAAAACAAGCATTGGGTCTTGCTCTCAAATCCTTACGACAGATCCCTTTTGAGGAACAAGCTCATATATGACCTTGCGGATGACATGGGAATCAACAGCATGAGCTCGCAGTGGGTCGATGTTGTTCTCAACGGCAAGGTTGTCGGCAACTATCTGCTCTGCGAGCATGTCCGCATCGGCAGCACCCGTGTCGATATCACCGACTGGGATGAAATCGCCGAGGACGCGGCAAAGGCAATTTACAAGGCGAACAAGGACTCCATGAGCAAGGAAGAGCGCGACGAGCTGGCGGAGCTTCTGGAAGCGAACATGGACTGGGTAACCGACGGCACGGTTACATATAAAGGAAACACCTACACAATCTCGGATTATTATGAGTTGCCGAGCACAAACGGCGGATACCTGCTTGAATGCTTCGGACTTGAACAGCCGTATTTCCTCTCCGGCAGTGGCTTCGGAATTTGCGTAAGCAAGCCGGAAGGCATCGGAAAGAGTATGCTCAGCGAAATACAGACATATTATTCCGCCTTTGAAAAAGCGGCTCAGGCTAAGGATTTTTGCGCCGAATATAACGGTCAAAAGGTAAGATATTCCGACCTTTCCGACGCCGAATCCTTCGCCAAGGGATTTTTGCTGAACGAGATTTTTCAGAACCAGGATTTTCTTCGAGCCAGCACATATATGTATAAGGACATCGACGGAAAGCTGTTCTACGGTCCTGTTTGGGACATGGATATGACCGCCGACAACTCCTCCGATGTTTATTCGCATAACAAATGGGTATGCTTCTTGAGGGGCAATATTATGCAAATGCTCAGAGATCCCGCATTCCTCAAGATCGTATATGACACATACAGGGAATACCGTTATACGGCTATTGCCGACCTGGTCAAGCCGAACGGAGATTTTGACAGTGCCGTTGACCTTATCGGCGAATCCGGAGCAGCCAACGATATGATTTGGGGCAACTACGGAGACTTTGAGACTTATTCCGAGAATTTCCGCCTTTGGCTCAGCCGCAGACTTGACTGGATCGATAGCCAAACAAAAAGCTTCGGAACTTTTTATACCTCGGTAAACGGTTCTGCGCTGAACAATTCCGGCAGCACAACGCTCAAGCTTGACGGCTCGCAGCTCAAAATCACGATGAACGACGCAACCGTTGCAGTATGCAAGGTGCTCGTAAACGGCGTAGAAAAGCAATCCCTGAGCTACTCGGCAGAAAGCGTTATTGATCTCGGAACTCTCGACGAGGGCAGCGTTGTAAGCGCCATGAGCTATGACGAAAGCGGCAGCTTCCTCGGAATGTCTACCGTGACAAACTACAAAGAGCCTACCGGCCTGAAAATAACAAAATCACCGTCCAAAACCGTATACAATTCGGGCGACGCAATCGAGCTTGACGGGCTGGAGCTTAAGGCTGTTTATTCCGACGGCTCGCAAGAGGTCGTTCAGCCCGAAGCAGTGCTTTCGTATGTTTCGGATTGCATGGGCGGACAAAATCCCGTTTACAACAAGATAACCGAAGAAATAGGCAGCACATATATCTCTTTGAGATACCGTGGTGCTAAGGTTGATTTCAAGGTAACCGTTACTCCCTCTGAGGACATTCAAACAGTTGAAAAGCTTATCGATAGGCTGCCGCAAAGCGACCTCGTGGACAATCTTGATGTTATTTTCAACGCAAAGCAGCATTACGACACGCTCAGCTCAAGCGCAAAGGCGAAGGTTTCCAACGCGTCTGCGCTTGAGGCGACAATGAAAAAAATCGACGAGCTTTCCGAGAATAGCGACACTCCGATTCTCGGCTGCTATATTGACCGTCTCGGTCGAATCACGCAGAAAAACAAGGTTGTGGTTATCGCAAAGGGTCAGCCGAATAAAATCAGATTTTTCCTCAGCGGCAGCACAACCACCATTCCCGTTGCAAACCGTGATTATTGCATTTCCGAAAAGCAGGTTGCGGGCTACAACATAATGACGATACCTTATTATCTGACCGGCGACAATATTGAGGTCGGCGCATACTACAATCATATTCAAAAGGGTCAGTTCTATAATTTTAATGTTAAAAGGGCTGTCGAAAATTGCAGCCAGATGATCAAAACATTGAAATACGAAAAGACCTTAGCGTCTGTCAACAGTTTGGCAACGCTGAACCTTACCACAAGCTCTCGGGTTGAAAAAATCTCAGCGGTATGCGACGGTTTAGAATTTACGGAGACTGTAAATAACGGCTCGGGTGAGCTTGAAATGTGCTTTAACGATATCGGCACTCGCAATATTGACATCAGCTATTATGCCGACGGCGAATGGCATTTTTACGACACGATTTCAATTTATGTCAGAGATGAATCCGTCACCAAGCATCAGCTTGCACTCGAATATCCAAGCGAAACGGCATATGACGAGGCTCAAATAACCGCCGCTACACCCTCATATGCTTCTTCGGTCAGACTGATTTCAGACAGCGAAACAATTGACCTTACCCCCGTTGCCAAAAACGGGCTCAAGACATGGAGCGGCAAGGTTGAAATGACCCAAAGCAAGAGCTTCAAGGTCTATGTCGATCACCAAGACATCGGCAGGACAATTGAAATAGAAAAGCTCGACAAGCTCGTTATCGAAAACGGAAAGCTCATCGAATGCCGTGTTAATAGCGGAAAAATCGACATTCCGTTCGGCGTGACCGCCATTGCCGACGGTGCGCTTGACGACTTCACGGGAACAATTTGCTGCTACAGGAACTCGGCGGCTCACAAATATGCCGAGGCCAACGGAATCGACTACATCAACTACGGCTGTAAAATCAATGTTCCGGAAGAGCTTGAAATGAACGCCGGCGAAGCCTTTGTTGCAGAGTGCGTCCCCGACCCGCTCGTTGCGCCCGATTTTAAAACAGCGATAAGCTCAAATAACGCTTCATCGGTCATCGGCACCTCCGACGGCTTCAAGGCAATAAAGCCCGGCTACGCAAGGGTCACCTTAAGCTGCACCGACGGCACAGCTTTTCAGATAAAGGTCACCGTCAACGGCGGTTGCAGAAAGGGCGATATCAACGGCGACGGAAAAATAAATTCCTTCGACGCCCTCCTTGCTCTCAGAAATTCCGTACAGCTCAACGAGCTGACAGAGGAGCAAGCGGCGGCAGCCGACATCAACAGCGACAGCATAGTCAATTCGCACGACGCACTGTTGATTCTCCAAATTTCTACCTCGCAAAAATCCATCTGGGACTTTGTGTAAATTAATCAATAATGACAAAAATCCTGCTCACCGCAAAAGTAGTGAGCAGGATTTTTCTTTATGATTCTCAGTCGATCTCAACGGAAATCTTCTGATTGTTTCTGTTGGCCGCCGAGCGCATGACCGTACGGATAGCCTTGGCAATTCTGCCCTGCTTGCCGATAACACGACCCATATCGTCAGCTGCAACATGAAGATGGTAAACTACAACGCCGTCCTCGTCAATATCGTCAACGGTTACATTTACCGCATCGGGGTTGCTTACAAGCCCCTTTGCAATCTGTACCAATAATTCGTTCATCATTGTTACCTCGTTTGATTATTTAACAATACCGCTCTTCTTGAGAAGATCCTTAACGGTATCGGTCGGCTGTGCGCCGTTTGCAAGCCACTTTGCAGCAGCTTCTGCATCGATCTTGATCTCTGCGGGGTTCTTCATCGGATCGTATGTGCCGATCTCCTCGATGAATCTGCCGTCACGGGGATACTTTGAATCCGCAACAACAACACGGTAGAACGGTGCTTTCTTTGCGCCCATACGGCGAAGTCTGATTTTAACCATTGTAAAATTCCTCCAAAAATAAAATAATAAATAATATATCAATCACGCAAGTGATTAGTGCGTGTTTGAAAGCTTAATTGAGTTAAACATTAAATCCCTTGAGCTGAGAAAGGTCGGGGCGACCTCTTCTGCGCTTCTTGCCCTTGCCGTTCATCTGCTTGAACATCTTTTGCATCTGCTTATGCTGGGTGAGAAGTCTGTTTACCGCTTCAACATCCTGACCCGAGCCTGCCGCAATTCTCTTTTTGCGCGAGGGATTGATTATCTCGGGCTTCTCACGCTCCTGCGGAGTCATGGACTCGATTATCGCACGAACTCGGTCAAACTGACGCTCGTCAATATCAATATCCTTTATCTGCTTCTCAACGCCGGGAATGAGCGAAAGAGTATCCTTTATCGAACCCATACGGCGAATCTGCGCCAGCTGGTCGAGCAGGTCGTTCATATCGAACTTGTTCTGCTTGAGTCTTCTCTCAAGCTCCATCGCCTTCTTCTCGTCAAGAGCCATTTCAGCCTTTTCGATGAGCGAAAGCATATCGCCCATGCCGAGAATTCTTGAAGCCATTCGGTCGGGGTGGAAGGTGTCAAGATCCGTGAGCTTTTCGCCAACACCGACGAACTTTATCGGCTTGCCGGTAACGGCTCTGGTGGAAAGCGCAGCGCCGCCTCTGGTGTCGCCGTCTAACTTTGTAAGAACGATGCCGTCAATGCCGAGCGCATCGTTGAACGATGTTGCAACATTGACTGCGTCCTGACCGGTCATTGCGTCGACAACAAGCAGTATCTCATGCGGCTTGACCTCAGCCTTGATGTTCTTCAGCTCGGTCATAAGCTCCTCGTCAATGTGCAAACGACCTGCCGTATCAAGGAAAACATAGTCATAGCCGTGATCCTTGGCAAGCTTGATGGCTTCCTTTGCGATCTCAACGGGATTTGTCTGTCCCATTTCAAAAACGGGAACGCCGATGCTTTCGCCGACAACCTGTAACTGCTTGATAGCAGCGGGGCGGTAGATATCGCAGGCGGCAAGGAGAGGTCTGTGACCCTCATTCTTGAGCATCAACGCAATCTTTGCGCTGTGAGTTGTTTTACCTGAGCCTTGAAGACCGCACATCATAACGACTGTCGGGGGATGATTGGCGACCGCAAGGCGAGCCTTTGTTCCTCCCATGAGCTCGGTCAGCTCTTCGTTAACTATTTTAATAACCATCTGCGCCGGGGTAAGGCTTTCCATAACCTGCTCTCCGACGGCTCTTTTGGTGACCTTTTCGGTAAAGTCCTTGGCAACCTTGTAGTTAACATCCGCCTCAAGCAGAGCCAGACGAACCTCACGCATTGCGCTTCGTACATCCGCTTCGGTCAGCGAGCCTTTGCTTTTCAGTCGTTGAAAAGCGGCTTCAAGTCTTTCTGAAAGACCGTCAAATGCCATTCGGCACACCACCTTGTTTTAAGAATAATCCTCCGCAAGGAGCGTTCCGGCAACAGCCTTGATCTTCGCCGTTGCGTCATTGATCTCCCTGGAGAGAGTGTTTTTGCGGTTAAACTCGGCAATTTCATCGGAAACCTCGATGATTTCGCTCAGACCGCTTTTCATATTTTCAAATCGGGCAACCAGTCCCAAGCGGTTTTCCATGGTTACAAGCTGGCTTTCGGCTCGTTTGATGGCGTCACGCACTCCCTGACGGGTTATGCCCTCGTTGGCTGCAATTTCGGCAAGTGAGAGATCGTCGTTGTAGTAATAGCTGGTGAATGTCCGCTGCTTTTCGGTCAGCAGATCGCCGTAAAAATCAAGCAAAAGGGTTATGTCAAGATTTTTACTCATCTCACTCGTCCTCTCAAAATAATGCCTGTAAAGTTTTTTTCTTTACAGGCATGTATTATACATTATATAGCATGTGTTGTCAAGTGTTTTTTGGGAAATAAAATATATTTTGCAAAGCGGTATAGGGTGTGGAAAACTATGATGAAATCAGTCAAAACGCGCCCATTATTCCATATAGCTATAATAATACGGGATTTTTAACAAAAAGTGTGGAAAATTCTGTGGAAAATGTTGAAAATTTCAAATTTTCCCGCTATAGAAATCCTCCGCAACCCTTTTTGCAGCCGCCGCAAGGTCATCACGGCATTCCTTCAAAACCTGTTCAAAGGTTCTTTTGTCATGGTCGGTAACATAAATTTTCTTGATGTTTGAGCCGCTCATATCCGTCACCCTGCTCATTCCGACAATTGCCACAACCGGAGTATCGCCCGAGAGCGAAGCAACCTCGGCAGGGGCTTTACCGAGCAGGGATTGATTGTCCATGCAGCCCTCGCCGGTGATTACAATCTCGGCTTTTTTTGCGGCCGATTCAAAGCCTGTCGCCTTGAGCACGGCAGGCGCACCCTTGACGAGCTTTGCGCCGAGGAAGCTTATCAGTCCGAAGCCAAGTCCGCCTGCCGCTCCCGAACCGCTGACCTGTGAATTATCCTTGCCGATAGCTCTTTTAGTAACCTCTGCAAGATTTTTCAGTCCGTCGTCAAGCTTTTTCACCATATCGCTGTCCGCACCCTTTTGCGGAGCAAAGATATAAGCCGCTCCTTTTTCGCCGTAAAGCGGGCTGACAACATCACAAAGAGCTTCAATTTCAACCTCGGCAAGGCGTTTGTCGAGATTTGTGAGACTTATACCGGCAATTTCCGCAAGACCCGAGCCGTTGAGCGAAACGGAATTGCCGCATTTGTCGAAAAATTCTGCGCCGAGAGCCGCAGCGCAGCCTATTCCGCCGTCGTTGGTTGCGCTGCCGCCAAGGCCGATAAGAATTTTTTTGCAGCCCTTGTCCAGCGCATCCTTAATAAGCTGACCCGTGCCGTAGGTCGTTGTCAGCATGGGATTTTTTCTGTCAACGACCATAGGCAAGCCGCTTGCTGCCGCCATTTCGATAACAGCGGTTTTGTCGGGAAGAATTCCGTAAAAGCTCTCCGCTTTTCCGAAGAGAGGGTCTTTGACCTCAACGGTGATTCTCTCGCCGCCGTTGAAGAGCATTGCGTCAACCGTCCCCTCGCCTCCGTCGGCGATCGGGAAGCAGCTTATCTCCTCCGAAGGCTTGACCTTCAGAAACTCAGCCTTAATTATTTCGCAAACCTCGGTTGCGGACATTGTTCCTTTGTATGAGTCGGGAGCAATAACTATCATAAAAATCTATCCTCCGTTTACAGCTTAAAGTCCTCTTGCGTAAAATGACCTATGCCGACCGATTTTTTCGGCACTCTTTTAAGCGGGTCATATTTAAAGCTGCGACACGACGAGTCAAGCTGCCTGATTCCCGTTTTGATGCAAAGAACGCAGTCCCCGTCCGCCGCAATCATACCGTGGGAGCAAAGTCTGCACGCAGGTATGATATCTTCGGTGTTCATAAGCTTTTTTCTCATTTTATCAGTCCTTTCGGAATGAATTATCCGAGAAGTATTTTATCATATTTTTCTGTCGGTTGCAAGGTTAATGTCGATTATGGTAAAAGCACCGAGAATAAGCATGGCGACCGAGGCGGGAACAGAAACTGAATATGGCTTCACGACCACATCGGAAAGGTTTGAAAAAACCTGAACCTCACACTGAAAAACCCTAAAAAGCAAAAGCGATATCGGCAGCACGGCGAAGCAGTTGACCGCTCTTGAAAGCCAAAATTCCGGTAGACTCATGCCGATTTTTTTGATGTAAGGCAAAAGCTGCATATGAACGGCAAAGCCCGACCAGCTCAAGACGGGAGCAATGAGAAAAACAGGCAGATGCTCGGCGGCAAAGGCGCAGCCGCTCGTTACCTCCGACATAACGACAACAGTATTGAACAGCGAATTTCTTTCGGCAAGCTTTATAAAAAACGGATTGAACGCCGAAAAAAGCAAAATCCATGCGCAGATGTTCAGCATTGCTCCCGTTGCACAGAAAACAGATTCCGTGAAAACGGAGGTATCAATTTCATAATTTTTTGCAGATTTTTCTCCGCCGTTTTTCTTTGCAAAAAATCTTGAAAAAAATCCGACAAAAAGCGCCGCCAAGGTCTGAGAAACGAATAAAACTATGCCGCATTTTTTGCTTGAAAGCATTGTCGCTCCGACTGCGCCGATAACGAATGCAGAACCGGAATTAACGCAGAACCACATCATTCTTTTCGCTTGCGGCGCAGAAAGACGACCGCATTCATACAGCTGCGCTATCATCCTTGCGCCGACGGGGAAGCCGCCGATAAGGCTCATCATTATTGCGCACGCCGAACAGCCGGGAAGCCTGAAAAGTTTTTCCGTCAGGGGCGAGAGAGCTTTGCCGACGGCATAGCCAAGCTCAGAGCGAACAATAAAATCCGAAAAAATCATAAAAGGAAAAAGCGACGGAATAACCGTTTCGCCGCAAAGAAAAAGCCCGTTTCGCACACCCTCGCCCATTGAGGACGGAGCGGAGAAAAAAAGTATAATAAAGCCGACCGAAGCAACCGTCAAGAAAATCATTTTTTTGTAATTATTCAAGAAAATCACCCGTAAATATATATGAGACGAAAACTTTATTATGATAGGGTGATACAAGATGTCTCCGAGAGAACGAAGGCAATACAGCACTCCCCTTGCGCACAGAATTTGCGAAAGGCTGGAGCTGCCCGAGGATGTTTTTCGAGGTTGCAGCCATATTGAACTGGTTTCAAGCTGCTGCGCAATGGTGGACGGGTGCAAAAGCGTTATGGAATATGACGACACGGTCATCAAGCTGAGTCTCGGAAAAAGCGGCGTAAAATTTACGGGATATGATTTAACGATCAAGTCGCTTTCGCTTGAGCAGGCAATGATCGAGGGAAAAATCATTTCGTTGGAATTCTTCGATTGAGGGCTTATTATGATTTTCAGTCTTTTTCATTTGATTTTCGGCTGCATTTATTTCACGGCAAGCGGCGGATTTGCTGAAAGATTTATCAATATTTGCACCGCTCTCGGGATTCAGCTTTGGGGAATAAGAAAAAAATCCTACGGGCTGACGGCGTGCACAACGATCGACGGCTACAGAAAAATAAAAAAAGCCGCCCGTTCGAGCGGCATGAGGGTGCGAATAAAGAAAAAAATCGGGCTTCCGTTTGTGATCAGAAAATACGAGAGCCACACGGGGCTTTTTGTCGGATTTTTTGCAGTGCTCTTGATTCTTTCGATCATGTCAGACCGTATCTGGGTCGTTAATATTAACGGAAATTCAACCGTTGACAGCGAAAAAATCGCCGAGGTTTTCTCCGACGCAGGCTTAAAAATCGGCGTTAAAAAGAATAAATTTGACGCAAGCGACATCAACTCCGACGCCGTTTTGAACATCGGCGAGCTTTCATGGGCGTCGATAAACATTGACGGCTCGGTTGCGGAAATAGAGGTCAGAGAGGCAATGCGCAGACCGAGTCTCGAAAACCACTACGGCACATCAAACCTGGTCGCATCGAAGGACGGACAGGTTGAAATCATTGAGCCGTACAAAGGCTCGGCAGCCGTCAAAAGCGGTCAGACGGTTATGCAGGGCAGCCTGCTCGTCAGCGGGGTCAGCCATGTAAAGAGCGGAATGTCGGTATTCAACGACGCAGACGGTTATGTTGTCGCACGGACAAAAATAAGCGTCAGCGTGCCAATCGAAAATAGCTTCGTCGAATTAAAGCCCAAAACTCAAAGGGTGTATTCGCTGTATTTTCTCGGCAAGGAAATTTCACTCTCAAAAAAGCGCAACGCCGATATTGTTTATCGTCACAAGTCATGGCTTTATATTCACAATATCAAAATGCCGTTCGGGATTTTTTACACGCAGTATACGGATTTTGAAAAGGAAAAGCGAACGGTGGGCAGAAGCTTTTCCGAGCTTTCGGCTCTCAATGATTATGCGCTGAAAAGCTACAGTGAAACGCTTCACGCACAAATCATTTCGCAAAAGGTTGAAACGAAAAACGGAGCAATCGTCGGCGAATACAGCGCATTTGAAAATATCGGAAAGCGAATTCCGTTTGAAACCGAGGAAACGCCGACCGATTGATGCGTGCGCCGTAATTTGCTCGGCACTGCGTCAAGCCGGTCTGACCCTCTGCACCAGCTTTGCACGGTCAAGTACAAGCTCGGCAAAAATTATCTCGACTACGCTCATAATGACGAACTGTATCGCTCTTGTTGCAAGCAGGACGGTGAACGCCTTTGTGTAAAGAAGCGAAATAAACAGCGTGTTAAGAATCAATCCGCAAACAAGCTGCGTTGAAATAACGGAGAGAACAATTCTCGGAAAATTGCATTTTTTGCAGAGCAGAAAACCGAAAACAAGTCCTGTTATCGCCGCGGTGGCGGTAAATCCCGGAAAATATGCGCCGGTCGGCATGAGTATCGCTCCGATAAAATCAACAAGCGCGCCGACGACAGCTCCGCCGACAGGTCCCGAGATACAGGCGGCGAGCATGACGGCGACAAACGAAAACTCAATTTTTGTGTTCCAAAGATTGATCACCGGAACAAGTCTGCCGAGCACCACGCCTGCCGCAGTCAGCAGGGCAAGGACGCAGATTTGTTTTGTAAAATTTTTCTTTTTTGTGTTCATAAAATAAAACCTCCTTATTACCCGTTTTGAATAATAAGGAGGCTTAAAGTCGCATTATTACTCAGCGGGATGCAACAGATGAATCGCAAGAAATCTTTTCGTCTGACGGACAACTCCCCGTTCCGTCAGCACTTAACGCTCATCTGTCTACTCTGAACAGTGCTATTATATACCTTATATTAAATTTGTCAATAGCAATGAAATTATTTATTGAATCCTTCAACCTTCATATAGTCCTTGGATTTATATTTTATGAATACGGTCAGCATCGCCCCGAACGGAACAGCCAGCACGGTCAAAAGCTTCTTCGGCGACTCGGAAACAAAATGTCTGTTTTTCATCAGAATCGAGCTTGAAACATAGTGAATGCAGTTTCTCACAACATCCTTGGGCTGAGGGAAAGCGGTCATGTCGAATTTTCTCAAAAAAGCGAAGCCCTGAGGGTTTTTGAGATATTGGCGGTACATATTCGTGCTTGAGCCATCCGCCATATATTCGACAACGCAAACAGGCTCGTTCATGATTATCAGCGTATATTCGAGGTCGGCAAGCGTGTATTTATAGGAAAGCGGAACATATTTTTCGCCCGGAAAGGTTGGATACGGCGGAAAATTTTTCATGATATCGGTTCGGTAAATTATCTTTTTATCTCCCCTGCCGCCACGCTGATAATACGAATAAAAAGTCGTATCAAATCGGTCGGTTTCAAGCTCCTTGCCGATGACCTTGCCGTTATCGAAAATGTCAAGAGCCAAAATTCCGGCATATTTTTCATTGCCGTATTTTTTCCAGCAATTCACGATTTTTTCGACGGCATCGTCGGTCATGTAGTCGTCGGAATCAATGCAGGTGTTCAGCTCCGTATCGATATTTTCGTAGGCGGTGTTGTGCGCCGTGTGCATTCCGCCGTTTTCCTTATAAACATAGCGAATCTCAAAGCCGTTATCGGGCACAGCCTGCCATTTTTTTATAAGCTCGGCTGTGTTATCGGTCGAGCCGTCGTCAACAACGAGCCACACAAAATCCTTCAAGCTCTGACGGCGCAGACTCTCATAGCATTTATGGATCGTATAGGCACGGTTATAAGCCGGCGTAAACACCGTCAAGGTTTTCTTTTGCTCTTGCATATATTGCCCTCCCGACAAATAAGCTTCAAAAAATCCGCCGGGTAAAGCCCGACGGATTACCTTTATTCAATTATACAATCAAATAAGCTTTTTGTAAAGAGCGGTTATTTCCTCAACGCTCGTATCCTTCGGATTACCGGGACGGCAAGCGTCATCATAAGCCGACTGAGCAAGGAACGGAATATCCTCTTCCTTGACGATTTCCTTGAGGTCTGCCGGGATTCCTACATCATGCGAAAGCTGCTTAACTGCGTCGATAGCTGCCTTGCGAGCCTCTTCGATGCTCATATCCTCTGTGCCCTTAACGCCCATTGCCTTTGCAATGTCACGGTACTTGTCGCCCGTTGCCGGAGCGTTATACTCCATAACGGTCGGAAGCAGGATAGCGTTTGCGACGCCGTGCGGTGTGTCATAAAGTGCGCCGAGCGGATGAGCCATTGAGTGCACGATACCAAGACCGACATTTGAGAAGCCCATGCCTGCAACATACTGGCCGAGAGCCATTCCCTCTCTGCCCTCTGCGGTGTTTTCAACAGCACCTCTGAGGTTCTGAGAAATGATTTCAATCGCCTTGAGATGGAACATATCGGAAAGCGCCCATGCACCCTTTGTGATATAGCCCTCTATGGCGTGTGTAAGAGCGTCCATACCTGTTGCTGCGGTAAGACCCTTCGGCATTGACGACATCATATCGGGATCGACAACTGCGACAACGGGGATATCATGAACATCAACACAAACCATCTTGCGGTTTTTCTCCGCATCGGTGATAACATAGTTGATTGTAACCTCGGCTGCCGTACCTGCCGTGGTGGGAACTGCGATAATGGGAACGCATTTATTCTTTGTCGGAGCAACGCCCTCAAGCGAACGAACATCGGCAAACTCCGGGTTGGCAATGATAATGCCGACCGCCTTCGCCGTATCCATTGACGAACCGCCGCCGATTGCTACGATGCAGTCTGCGCCGATTGCTTTAAACTTGGCAACGCCTGCCTGCACATTCTGGATCGTCGGGTTGGGCTTGATATCTGTAAACAACTCATACTCGATTCCCGCATTTTCAAGTACATCGGTAACCTTCTTTGATACGCCGAACTTTACAAGATCGGGATCGGAAGCAACCATAACCTTTTTGAATCCCCTGCCCTTGATTTCATCGGGGATAGCGTTGATTGCGCCTGCGCCGTGGTAAGAAGTTTCGTTCAGTACAAATCTGTTCATTGATTACACTCTCCTTAATAACCGCTTTTAAGACGGTTTTTCTTTCGGCGTGCTTCATTTATCATGCGATAACGATTACTCACGCTTTAAATATATTATAAACCCAAATTTTGCGGAAATTGTGACATTTTTTTAACAACCTGTTAATTTTTCAATTTCTTTCAAAAAAACCGTGCCGCTGTCAACGGTAAATCTTATTTCATGCCCCGCAAATTCAAAGCCGTAGAGCCTTTCGGGGTCATTCTGATATTGGGGTCTTGGGTCAAGCTCCAGCACCTTAATAAGCGCAGAACGCTTGCTTTCGGGAAAGGAGGACAGAAGCTCGTCGGAGACAACGACCGTCAGCCTTTCACCGCCGTCCTTTGAAAATCCGCCCGTGGCGTCGGGATGACAGTCGGCATACGGAACATAGGGCTTGATATCCACAAGCTCCGTGCCGTCCATCAGGTCTGCGCCGGAAACGACCAGCTCCGTACCGTCGATTTTGTCAAGCCTCACGCAGGAAAGCCCAATATTATTGGGTCGAAAAGGCGAACGGGTCGCAAAAACGCCCATTCTGACATTGCCGCCGAGCTTCGGCGGACGAACGGTCAGCGAATGCCCCTCGGCAGGAGTGTTGAACCGCCACAGAAGCCAGATGTGTGAGAAGCCGTCCAGTCCTCTTATTGCGTCCGCATTGCGAAATTCAGGCTCAAAAACAATTCTGCCTTTCAGTTCTTCAACCAGTCCGCTCTGTCTCGGAATCCCGAATTTTGTCGGAAAATCCGTATAAATTTTTGCAATCGTTTTCATTATGTCACCTTTTCGTATTTTTCGTGCACCGCACAATCGGGGCATTGCTTTGAAAATATTATATCAAATGTTGAATAAAAAAACAATGTCGGCTACTTGAAAAAATATTTTGTGAGTGTATAATAAATGCAACACCGTAGAACAACCTACCGCACAATTCGAGCACTTCATTTGAGCGGTATTGCCTAAAGAAAAAAGGGAGGTTCAATCATGTCCGACTGGAATTCAAATCAATATATGAAATTTGCGGCGGAGCGCACTCAGCCGTCAATCGACCTCGTCAACCGTATTTCCGACGCGGCTGCAAAGCGAATACTTGACATCGGCTGCGGACCAGGAAACAGCACCCACAGGCTTGCCGAGCGGTTTCCGAATGCCGATATTCTCGGTGTGGATTATTCCGAGGATATGCTGAAAAAAGCGAAAGCGACCTATCCGGAGCTGAGCTTCAAACAAAGCTGTATACCGGAGGGTCTTGACGAACTTGACGGAAAATTCGACCTCATTTTTTCAAACGCCTGTATCCAATGGATTCCCGACCACGAAGCCCTTATTTCCGCAATTTTCGACAAGCTCGATGGCGGCGGTTTGCTCGCCGTTCAGATCCCGTACATTCAAAAAGCTCCCTTTTACCGCCTTTTGAACCTGCTTGTCAACACCGTGGAATGGAAAAAGCTTGCCTCGATACGCAATTTTCACAACCTTTTCCCCGAGGATTACTATGATATTCTCGGCAGGCTCAGCGAGGATTTCAGCATCTGGGAAACAACATATTATCACACGGTCAGGTCACACGAAGGAGTGATAGAATGGTACAAGGGCAGCGGTCTGCGCCCGTATCTTGATATGCTTTCCGAAGACGAGCAGCCGAGATTTCTTGCCGAGCTGACGGAGATAATTTCCGAAAACTTTCCTCGCCGTGCCGACGGCTCAATCATACTCAAAATGCCCCGACTTTTCTTCACCGCCAAGAAAAATGACCGCCGATGATTGCTCATCGGCGGCTTTCTTATATCTCTGAAAATTTATGCTTTTCTTTTATTGACTGCCCGTCTGATCGCCTTGCCTATTTCAAATACGGGGAAGGTCGAAAGTGCAAGACCGGCAGAGATAGCAAGCTCTTCGGTGCTGAATGTGCCCGGCGCAATTCCGAATACGGTGCAAAGACCCGGAATGTAAATAGCCGCAAGAGTAAGTGCCGTTGTAACAAAGAATGCGCCCAAAAGCCACCAGTTCATTTTCTTCAGCAAATCGGCTGAGAAAATCGAAGCCTGACGGGAACGCATATTGACGGCGCACATCATTTCCGCAAAGTTGACGGTAAGGAACGCCATAGCCATTGCGTTTACACAAGTTTCTCCGCTGAAGAAGCCTTCAAAGCTATGCGCTTTGCCGCCGACAGGCTCAAGCCAGTAGCCGATAACATATGCGGCGATTTCGATAATTGCAAGATAAACGCCCTGCCATATCATGTCAACGCCTGCGCCGCCCGAGAAAATGCCGTCCGTAGTTGAACGGGGCCTTCTTCTCATGATGTCGCCCTCTGCCTTTTCCATTCCGAGCGCAAGACCCGGAAGCGAGTCGGTAACCATGTTGATCCAAAGCAGATGAACCGGCGAAAGAATCGTAAAGTGGAGAATGGACGCAACGAACATGATAATGACCTCGCTGAGGTTCGTTGAGAGCTGGAACTGAAGAACCTTGAGAACATTGTCGTAAATCTTACGACCCTCCTCAACGGCGTTGACGATGGTTGCAAAGTTGTCGTCGGCAAGAACCATATCCGAAGTGCCCTTTGTAACATCGGTGCCGGTGATACCCATTCCGATGCCGATATCCGCCGCCTTTATCGACGGAGCATCGTTAACACCGTCGCCGGTCATGGCGGTTACCATTCCGCGAGCCTTCCATGCCTTGACTATGCGCGTCTTATGCTCAGGCTGAACACGGGCATAAACCGAATACTTTACGACCTCCTCCTCAAGCTCCTCGTCGCTGAACTTGTCAAGCTCTGCGCCCATGATAGCCTGGGAAGCGTCGGTAATAATTCCAAGCTCCTTGCCGATTGCGACCGCCGTATCCTTATGGTCGCCGGTAATCATAACCGGACGGATACCCGCATTGCGGCATTCATCGATTGCCGCCTTGACCTCGGGACGAACCGGGTCGATCATACCGGTAAGACCGATAAAAATAAGGTCGTTTTCAAGTGCCTCCGGCTCAAAGCTTGCCGGTACGCTGTCATATTTTTTATATGCGCAGGCAAGAACTCTGAGAGCCTTGTCCGCCATTCTTTTGTTATCTCCGAGCGCAGCGGCCTTGATCTCATCTGTGATTTCAACCGTCTTGCCGTCAACAAGAGCAAGCTTGCACTTCTTGAGAATTTCGTCGGGAGCACCCTTTGTATACTGAACGATTCCGTCCGCCGTTTTGTGGACGGTTGACATCATTTTTCTGCCTGAATCGAACGGAGCTTCGCCGATACGAGGCTCTGCGGCGGTCAGGTCATTCTTGTGCATACCGAGCGAATAAGCATATGCAACGAGCGCAGCCTCCGTCGGCTCACCCGTAACCTTGCCGTTTGCGTCAATTTCCGCATCGCAGCAAAGAGCCATCGCCTTGGCGAGAAGATTTTCATTTTCGCCGTAATGGTCAACAACCGTCATCTTGTTCTGAGTCAGTGTGCCGGTCTTATCCGAGCAGATTATCTGCGTACAGCCGAGAGTTTCAACGGCGGTCAGCTTCCTGATAAGAGCCTGACGCTTACTCATGGCGGTAACGCCGATTGAAAGAATGATTGTAACAACCGCCGGAAGTCCCTCCGGAATGGCAGCGACCGCAAGAGCAATGGCGGCAATGAATGTATTAAGCGAGGTTTCGCCGAGAAGCTTCCACGAGAACGGCTCGTTTGAAAGCACAAGCGTTTCGATAACGCCTACAGCGAAAACAAGCACACTGATTCCGATAACCAGCTTGGTGAGGAAATGCGAAAGCTCCGTCATCTTCTTTTGAAGCGGAGTTTGCTCCTTTTCCGCCGTGCTGAGTGCGTCGGCGATCTTACCCATCTCGGTGTCCATGCCCGTGCCGGTAACAACAGCCTTGCCTCGTCCGTAAACGATGGTTGAACCGCTGTAGAACATATTTTTTCTGTCGCCGAGGGCAACATCATTTGAGCTGTCCTTGAGCATGAGAACATCAACCATTTTTGTAACAGGAACGGATTCGCCCGTCAGCGCAGCCTCCTCAACCTTCATCGAGTGCGATTCAAGGATTCGGCAATCGGCAGGAACGGCGTCACCTGCTTCAAAAAGAACAACATCGCCGACAACAATATCCTCGCTCTTGAGAACGACGACCTCGCCGTCACGCAAGACCTTTGAGGTTGCCGCCGTCATTTGCATAAGCGCATCCATCGCCGCTTCCGCCTTGCTCTCCTGAACAAGACCCATTATCGTGTTGATGATAACAACAACAAGGATAACGAGAACATCGGAAAAGTCACGAATCGTCGGCTTTCCGCCGGCTTCTATAACTGCGACAACGCCCTGAATGGCTGCCGCAACAAGAAGCATGATTATCATCGGATCGGCAAGCGAATTGATAAATTTTTTGAAAAGGCTCTCCTTTTCGGCTTCCTTGAGTTTGTTTTTTCCGTTTTTCTCAAGCCGCTTTGCCGCCTCGGCGGAGCTTAAGCCTTTTTCGGAGCTGCCGGTCTGCGAAAGAACCTCTTTTTCATTTTCAAGATAGTACCTCATAAAAATGACCTCCTTTATTTATTAAAAAGACCTTTGACAGACTTATCGCCTGCCAAAGGTCTTGCATCAAATACGAAAAACGCATCGGTCTGCTGCCAGCTGAAAATGACCGGATATCTCAAGTCTTTAAAGCGTGTGGTGACAACAGATAGGATAAATCCTATAGCTACTCCCCAATGGTTACACTTTTATATTATCATATCCAAAAAATTTGTCAAGATTATAAATCAAAAAATCATACAAATAATCGGTAAAGTCAAAAAAGGTTTTAAATATAATCGCCTTAATCTCAGGAATCAAATTGAAGTCCTGACGGTGATTTTATTTTTCAATATATCCTTCCATGCATTTGCGAATTTCCCTGAACGCTTTTAATGCGTTCGACGGCAAAAGCTGCTTGCTTGAAATCTTGTATGCCCTTGCTTCGCCGTCCTCGGATACGGCTATCCGCACGGTTGTTATCTCCTCGTCATTGACAAGCACGGGATTTTCCGTTCTGGCAGTCCAGCGCAGCATCCTGTATCGGTCAACGATTTTTGCAAGCTCCCGAAAAATTTCAATGCTGACATCATAATATTTTTCACGCTCAAAGGTAGCTTGATTGACAACATTCGACACGGCAAGCTCTGCTGTTTCGTCGCCCGTCTTTGACGCTCTGAGCGAATAAGCTCCTCCTTCGATTCCGCCGCTGACGGTGTATTCGCATTTTATGATATCTCCCCTGCGCTCCGTTCTGAATTCCGACATAGCTTTCACTCCCCGTTCATCGTCTTAATTCCATTCTATCAAAAAATAAAATAAAACGCAACGGGTGTTGCTTTTTCCTGTGTAGAAATTTGATGTGCGTATTTGTGAATTATAACGAAAAAAGGCTGTGCAAGACAGCCCATTCATTTATGCTACTATTCTTTTATTTATGCGCCGATTCCTCGACCCTTAAAGCCCGTGAGATCCTTTATGACCTCGCCTGCGATTATCAAGCCTACAACCGAGGGGACAAACGCAGTGCTTCCGGGCACCTGTCTGCGTTGCGTGCACTTTCTTTCCGTTCCCGGAGGGCAGATGCAATTCTGACGACAGCTTATCGCCATATCGTCGATCGGGGTTATCGGCAGTTCCTTTGAATAAACAACCTTGAGCTTCTTGATTTTCCTTTTCTTCAGCTCGGTTCGCATGACCTTCGCCAACGGGCAAACCGAGGTCTTGAAAATATCCGTAACCTCAAACGCCGTTGGGTCAACCTTGTTGCCGGCTCCCATTGAGGAAATTATCGGTGTTTTTGTCTTGTTGGCGTTTTCAACCAGCTGAAGCTTCCCCGTGACCGTGTCAATGGCGTCGACTATATAATCATACTGCGAAAAATCGAATCGGTCGGCAGTCTCGGGTGCGTAGAAAATCCTGTACTTATTAACAACCGCATCGGGATTTATCTCGGCAATTCTTTCTTCGGCAACATCGACCTTGTATTTACCGACGGTTTTGCGAGTTGCGATAAGCTGACGGTTGATGTTCGTCAGGCAAACCTTGTCGTCGTCGATAATATCAAGCGTACCGACGCCTGAGCGTGCGAGTGCTTCCGCCGTAAAGCTGCCGACTCCGCCGATTCCGAAAATCGCAACACGGGAGTTTTTCAGCTTTTCCATCGCATCGTGTCCGTATATAAGCTCTGTTCTTGAAAATTGATTAAGCATAAAATTATCCCTCGTTTTTTCGGGTGATTAGCGGCCTTCTGACATTTCCGATATCGGTAACGATTCTGTAGCCTGCCGATTCAACTCTTTTTTCAAGGCAGCCTCTGCACTGAGCAGCCTCCTCGCCGGTGCAAATTTTATTTTCATAGAGCGAATATAATTTGCGTACCGATACGGGCGAAAGATTCGGCATAACGACATTTGCGCCGGCCTTTAGCCCAAGCTCACGACCCTGCGGATGAATCGTTCCGAGAGCTGTCGTTGACGGAATGAGCGCATAGGGAAACATCAGCCTGAGAATTGAAACAAGCTTGAGCGTGAGCATAACATCTCCGCCGGCAAACTCGGCGAACGGCGTGTCCGCATGGGTTATATATGGCCCGCTTCCGATCATGTCCGGTTGAAGCTGCTGCAAAAAGCGCAAATCGGAAACGAGATTTTCCGTCGTTTGGTACGGCGAGCCGACCATGAATCCCGAACCGACCTGATATCCGATTTCCTTTAAATCAAAAAGACAACGCTTGCGATTTTCAAGGCTCATCGTCTCGGGGTGAAGCTTGCCGTAATGCTCGGCGTCTGCGGTTTCATGGCGAAGCAAATATCTGTCTGCGCCTGCGTCGAAAAATGCCCGATAGCTCTCCCTCGATTTTTCACCGATCGAAAGCGTGACTGCGCAATCGGGATAGCGGAATTTTATCTCGGAAACGATGTCGCAAATCATTTCATCCGTATAATACGGGTCTTCCCCGCCCTGCATAACAAATGTGCGAAAGCCGAGCCGATAGCCCTCATCGCAACAGAGAAGTATCTCCTCCTTGGTCAGGCGGTAGCGTTCGGCTTTTTTGTTCCCACGCCGAATCCCGCAATAATAGCAGTCATTGCGGCAGTAATTGGTAAATTCGATAAGACCTCGAATATAAACATTGTCGCCGTAATTTTCCCTGCGGCGGATATCTGCGGCAGCGGCAAGCGGCTCGTTAAAGCTATCGTTCTCAAGCAGTTTTTTTATCTCATCATCGGATAAATCACCGCTTTCAAAAAGCCTTTCAACCAAATTTTTCATACACTCACCGCCCTAAAGCCGATATATACCTATCAAAACGATAGACCTTTTATATTATATAAAAGTAATACAAAAAAGTCAAGGCGACTTTGAGCCTCTTCGAGTAACATTTTTTAAAAATACTTAAAAAAACTATTGACAAAGGGATAAAATAGGACTATAATAATTAAGCGCCTTGAGAAAGGGGCAAAATAGAATATCGCGGAGTGGAGCAGTTGGTAGCTCGTCGGGCTCATAACCCGAAGGTCGTTGGTTCAAGTCCAGCCTCCGCAACCATAACCGAACAGTCCCTGAAGATGCTGTAAACACAGCGTTTTCAGGGGCTGTTCAGTTTTGTTCAGTTTTAAGGCTACCAGTGAGCGGTGCGGTAACTCACTGGTAACTCACTGGTAACTAACAAAAAACTAACAAATTGCATTTTCGAACATCGACATAACTAACAAGTAACTAACATAAAAAAACCCACTTACAACCTTGTCATTAAGGCTATAAGTGGGTTTTTGAAAGAGGTCATTTTTTAATAGGCAAGACCACGATTTTTGCCAACATAGATTTTTCCAAGTGCTTTATCCATTGCCGGTGCAAGCCCTTTTGAAACGGAATCTGCATCCATAACAATTTCTTCAGGAATTTTGTCCAATACCTTTGGATAGAATTCTGCAACGGCATTCAGAAGAATGGCAAACTTTTCATTCAATGAAGTGATACCATCTGCCTGTTCCTTGATTGCCTGATGATCTTCCGAAGTCATAAGTTTTTCCGGAAGAACATCGGAAATGTTTGCAGTTGTTTCAAGGCTGAATTCGTGAAGTTGTCTTGCAACATTCCTGATCCATCCGGTATGCTTTTCAAGCGGAACAACTGCTTCTGCACCATCTTCACCGATAATCGCCTGTCTTGCACCCTTATCAACAACCGTACCTTCCGCAAGTAGCGGAATTTGTGGAACATTGAATGTGTGAACCCAACTAAACGGACTAACACCAAGTATGCTGATGCCGTGAATCTTTGACAGTACAGTGTTAATTGCATTAAACGGAATAGAAATAACTTTGTTTATACCCTTGATAATTGCGTTTACAACCGTCTTGAAGGCTTTAACAATACCGTCTTTTATTCCGTCAAAGATTTTACCGCCTGTGGAAAATACATTTTTAACTGCTTGCCAAGCCTTGCTGAATATATTCTTAAACCAATCAGCAACAGGTTTGAATACATTCTTTATACCTTCCCAAGCCTTTGAAGCACCGTCTTTAATTGTGTTCCAAATCTTTGAAAACACATTTGCAATCGGCTGAATAACCGTATTGTTAAACCAAGATGCAGCACCTTTGAATATGCCGACAATATCATTCCATAACTTGCTGAAGAACTCTTTAACAGGTTTAATGATATTATCATTTACCCAAACCGAAGCCCTTTTCACAATTTCGATCCAAGGATCAATAACAGTATGGAATGCCGAAACAATACCTTCCCAAAGTCCTTTGAAGAAGTTTGCGACAGGGGCGATGATGTGTTCATACACCCAATTTCCAACTGTGCTGAATGCTGCGGTCAAAGCATTCCATATTTTCGCAAAGAAATCACCTAACGGTGCAAAAATGGTAGACAGCACTTCCCATATTGCCGAAAGAATACTTCCAACTATGCTGATAATCCCTTCAAGCAAAACAGGCAACGAATTCCAAAGACCTTCAAGAATACTTGTAATAATCGTTGGAATTGCTTCTATCAATGCAAGGATGATTTCCGGTAACGCTTCAACAATGCCTACTATTAACTGAATACAGCCTTCAATAAGTGCCGGAAGATTATTCATCAAGGCATCAACTATATTGATGATTATTTCAGGAAGCCTGTCTATTAAAGGCTGAATAATCTGCCCCACATTTGAAAATACAGTAGTAATCAGATTTATAATTCCTTCAATAAGTTTTGGTAACCCATCAGCAAGTAATATAACAAGTCCTTCCATCAATGCAGTTAATATATCGGGCGCTGCTGCAATCAATCCATCAACGATTTTCCCAAGTCCGTCTATAAGAGAAGGTAAAACATCAATTAAAGTGTCCATCAAACTTGGAAGAACTGATACAAGCGCATTTATAAGCGTAACCGCACCATTTACAACACCGGGAAGAAGTCTGTCAATCAGTTCTGAAACCTTTCCCAAAAGTTTTGGTGCAAGATCTGATATAACATTCGCAATGCCATCCAAGACCTGTGATATTCTCGGAATCAGATTATCTGCAACTGTTATCAGGCTATTGAATAGGTTTCCGGTCAACTGTCCTATGTTTTGGTTGCCATCGGTCAAGCCTGTTAAAAGGTTCTGCCAAGCACCCTTCATTGAAGAAATAGAACCTTGAATGGTTGTGGCTGCTTCTTTTGCTGTTGTGCCGGTAATACCCATTTCGGTCTGAACAATATGTATTGCATCGGTAATGTCAGAAAAAGAAGAAATATCATACTTGATACCGCTGATTTTGGAAGCATCTTCAAGCAGTCTTTCCATTTCTTCTTTTGTACCGCCGTAACCAAGTTTTAAGTTGTCAAGCATCGTATAGTTTTGCTTTGCAAAACCCTGATACGCATTCTGAATGGCTTCCATAGAAGTTCCCATTTTATTTGCGTTGTCAGACATATCTGTTATAGCGGTATCAGCCTTTTCCGCTGCTTTTACGGTATCACCACCCAAGGATTGCAAAAGCGAAGCGGAAAACGAAGTAACCGTTTCCATATACGCATTTGCGGACATACCTGCGGTTTTATAAGCATTTGCAGCATTCTGAATTACGGTATCAGAACTATCTTTGAATAGCGTTTCAACGCCACCAACCAACTGTTCATAATCACCGTAAGCACTAATTGCATCTTTTCCGATTTTCACAACCGCTGCACTTGCTGCCCCAAGTCCAACGGCTATGATTTTTCCGGCTTTAACTGCAAAATTAGCAGCACCGGTGAAAAATGCACCCATTTTAGAACTTGATTCTTCAGCATCGTCACCGGTTTCTTTGATGTTTTTTTCCGGTTTCTTTTGCTTTATCGCCGGTATCATCCAACGCTTCGTTTGCTTCAGCGTTATCAATGGCGATTGTGCCGAATAACTTAAATAGTTCCAAGGTGTCGCACCCCCTTTCTTTTTAGATTTTTAATATAAGATCATTTGTGTCTTTCTGCGTAAATGGTTGCGATTGCCCCAAAGGCGATAATTCCGGATGCAAATCCAAGTAGGAACATCATTTTAGATCACCTTCTTCCGACTGAATATCAAACTGTTCTTCAGGTTGCATATCAACAATATCAAAATTCCGTGTGGTGAAACTACGGAACAGTTCATCATATTTGCCGATATAATCGCCCTGAAGCAATAGTTGATAGAAATATCCTTCTATACCCTCACCGCCATAAAAACAACGGTGCAGCATATCTGAAAGTTCATCACAGGCATCCAAGACATCATCAATAGTGATAGTTGAACAAAGTTCCTTGTCATTATCAAACAAAGCACATATTGCACGATAGGCAAGATAATTGTTTCTATACCTTCCGATGATCGCCTGAATTTCTGTTTTTGTCGGATGCTTGATTACTTTCAATGCTGCAAGTGTCGCATTGAAATCATCTTCAATCGGTTCTGAAGCAATCGCCTGAATCTGCTTTTTAACATCTTCAAGAACATCGACACAAACAGAATAGTTTTCTTCTCTGCTACTTGTAAGCGTACTTTCATAAATTTCTTTTGCTTCGCCCAATTTACTTGCATACAAAGCACCTTTGTAATTTGCATCAAGTTCCTTCTTGGCTTCCTCAAACATCCTTGCTGCACCTGTGTAAACACTTGCATATGTTTGAAGTGCCGAACTGATTTTTTCTAACATATAAATTCATTCCTTTCGTTCACTTAACAGTGAAATGTAGTATTTCGCCGGTTCTTTCATTTTTTATTGTCGGTGTGAGAATGCCGGCTTTAATCTCACCATCAACAATTCGCTGCATTCTTGATAGCATTTCACCCAATGCTTCTGATGCAGCCTTGCCGGGAACAGTTGACTGCTTTCTGTATTCTGCTTTTTGTTCTTCAAAGGTTTCAGCGGAAAAGAAGAAAGGCAAATCATATTTGATTCCGATTTGTTTTATTTCCGGATCATAATTCAAACGGAAACACCCCCTTAAATAAAAATAAGAAGTCTATGTCTATGATAAATTATACCATAGATATAGACTTCTTCCAAGCGATAAACACAATATATAGTATGTTTCGGCGAAAGTTATTCTGTATTTTGTGGTTTGTATGCATTCCGAATAGCATTGTTTATAGTTGATATTGATACATCATATTTCAATGCCAACTGTCCACGATCAAGCCCGGAATAAAAATCATTCACAATCATTTTGTTCCGTTCTTCAACGCTGCAAAGACTGTTTCTGATGTATATATCGCCACCGGGAAAGGCTGCAATCAGTTTTCGCACACCTTCTTCACCTATCACATCAGCAACCTGTTTCAATGTTATATTTGCCATTGTATCGTTTCACATCCCTTCAAGTTATCATATAGAATTGATTGCTTTCAGTAATTCATCCGTGTAGATATGCCCATAGACCGATTCACCTATATCCATTTGACTTTTATGCCCCATTATTTTCTTTCTGATCGTTGGGTTACAGTTAGCCATTATCAAAAGGCTATTGCAAGTGTGGCGTGTTTCGTGCGGTATGTAGTCCATATTCAGCTTATCCATCAGAGGATGCCAATAATTCTTTCTGAAGTTGTCATAGGTCAATTGTTCGCCGTCTGTGGTACATACAGCATAAGGACATTTTGAACGCTCCATAAAAGCCTTCCAATACGGAAGAACTTTATCAGCAATCGGAACAATGCGAATACCGGCGTTTGTTTTTGATGCTCGAACCTTGAACCACTGTTCATCAAGATTTACATCTTCTTTCCGTAAATTCAAAAGTTCATTGATTCTAACACCACAGTATATCAGCATCAAAACAATAGGGACATTCGGATTAGTATCTGCCACACGCCAAAGAAGTTCAATGTGTTCCCTTGTAAACGCCCTTCGTTGACTTTTTTGCTCCACTTTCGGAACAGATAGATTTTCGGCATAATTTTTCCGAATATATTCACGCTGCACGCACCATTCAAAGACCTTGTTCAGAAGAATTTTAATGCGGCTTGCCGATTGATAACCGGTCGGGCAATCATCAATCACTTTCTGCATATGATAAAGCCTAATGTCAGACATACGCATATCATAAAGCGGTTTACAATGGTTGTATGCCGTGTTATAATTCTTAACGGTGGAACGATTAGCAGAATCATCAAAAACACTATCAAACCACTTTTGATAGACTTCTGAAAAAGTATATTTTGACATTATCAGATCATAGGGATGGTTATTGTAGTCTGCTAATGCCTGAAGTGCTTCTTGGCGAGTTCTGAAATAGCCTATTGTAGAATATAATTGTTTGCCATTATCGCCCCATCCTATTGTTTTTCGGGCTATATACGGCTTTCTTCTGTTACCGGATAATTTATAAACAGTACCATATCCATTCGGTAATTTGATGATCTTCACCCCCTTCCGGATCAGTTGAATTTAAAATGCTAACATTCGCTAACATCAGAACCCTTATATAGATTTCAGGTCAACAAAAGTCAACATTTTAGTATTGCGCAGCTTCCAAAGGAATCAATAACCGCAACTTATATTTGATTCACAATCATCAATGCGATCATTGATTTCGTTAATCTTTTGAAGAATGTTGAAAATCTTACCAGATAGAATAGTGTCCATCTTTTCAAGTTTTTCGGCATATTCTTTTAGTTCATCATAATTCGCTTCAAGTTCTTCAATTCGTTCTTCTAAAGTGATTTCTTCCATTTTCTTCACCTGCCTTTCAAAATCACCCATAACCCCATATAAATATATAATTTTTATAACTTCTTCACTTATTAAAAGTTTTTATAAAAATTTTTTTGCCTTATGTGATAGGTGTATTTTTGCAATTTCTGATGGGGTTATGGGTGGGATTTATTTCTTTCGCTTGAATATTTGATAGCGCATTCGTTGTTTATTGATAGTTCTTTCTGCTCTATCAGTAATGAAGCCATATCGGTTACATATAGTTGCAGAAAAATCCCTTTGCCGTTTGGGTTGTTCACCAATAGTTATGCAGAATGCTTGATATTCGGGATATGTGCCGCAAAAGCCATTCTTAATAGGTTCACGCAACAGATAATCTTCTGTGATTTTTGCTTCGTGCAGCCACTGAATAACGGTGTCATTTTCGGTTACGAATTCATCTAATGCCCTTTCACTTTCTTTGGTGCTGATGAAACCCTTGTTGACGATCAGGCTTTTATATCCGTCAATAGCCATATTAAGCAGTGCTGACATACATTCATCAGTCGCTAAATCACTGTTGATATGTGGGTTGAAGTCTGCATCCCCCTTTCGGAAAACATGGTTGAATCGGAAGATAACAAGCCTTCTTTGTACACCGGCAAAATCATTTGACATATCGGGGAATTGATTCATTCCGAATATCAGTTTGCCTGTGAAAGAATAAGTTAAAACGCTTTTATATTTTCGTTTGATATTCAGCGGTGAACCGTCTGCAAGCATTTTGAACTTATCTGTTTTCAGCATTTTTGTTTTGGGAATATCACCGAATATATTTACCGTCTTATTGATAATCGGTTCAAGTCCAAAATTTTCATTCATATCTGATAGTGAAATGCTTGATACATTTTCTTTACCGCAAAAATTTGTTATCAATTTTAACAAACAAGTCTTTCCGGTAGAAGGCAACCCAATAAAGAAGAATATCTTTTCATAGTCAACATGGTTCATCATCAGATAACCTATCATTTGTTTGAAAAGTTCAATTTCTTCCAAATCTTCGTTGAACCATTTGCGCAATGATTCTTCAAGCAATTCACATTTTACATCAGGGTTATAAATGGCGTTAAACTGCTTAAAAGATATGTATTCCGCTGAATGTGGAAGAATCTGAACTGTTCCGCTGCTATCAATAGATAAGATACCGTTCTTCACATTGATTCCGCTGTATTCGGATTGTTCCTTAAAAACCTTACCTTGCATATAATCTATAACTTCGGCTTTAAATTTCTTTTGTGCAGAAGGATAATTGTTGCTCATAAACGCTTTGATTTTGTCCACTGTAAAAGGTTTATACACACCGCTTTCATAGCTGTAAAAATCCCCATTTACACTTATCAAATCATAGCGGTCAATGATTTCATCACCAACAGCAACATGGGAAAGGTTTTTGGCGATTTTTTCTTTTTGACTTTCCTTCAGCTTTTCAAGCGTGCTTTCATTCAAAATTTCAGCTTTCAAAGTCTTTTCCTGAATGGGTTCTTCAAAGACATAATCATTCATATATTGAACAACTCTGAAAGCCTGTTCCGGAGTTACTTGCAGTCCCTTTATTTCCGTTTTAACCAAATGGAACAGATAACCGCCTAATTCTTGTGTCCTTTGCCCGCTCGGGAATGTGATATCATACGGTCTTTCCTTGGATTTTTGGAGCGGATAAAGAAAGAATGGCAATTCATCTATATCATCATTTTCAAGAGAACCTTTGAAAATTTTTCGTTCGACATTATTGATCTTCAAAGGAATATGATCATCTGAATCGGGAAATTTCCATTCGCACTTAATACCAATAACGGAGTACCACGGCTGAATTGTCTTTTTGATCATTTGAGATGGCACACGAAAGAATAGGTGAACACCGTTTTCAGTTCTGATTCCGTTGTATTTGATGCCTAAATCATCAAGTAACTTCAGCACTGCTTCACTTTTTGGTCTGCCGTGAATCGTTTCTTCAAGTTGTTCTGTTTTATGATCATAATCATCTATATCCACTTTCAGAAAATCATCCGAATAAGAACAACCATAACTTATCCAGTCACTTTTTGGCTTGTTATAATAGTGACGATTTTCTTTATTGGACTTTGTGTGCTTTCCTTCAAATTCAATAAATCCGGTTATCACAAATCATCACCGCCTTTTTTTTGCATAATTATTTCCCCTCTGTTTCTATGATTTCAGTAACATCAACACCCAATGCAGCGGCGATTCTGCCGACAGTAGCGGGTTTACAATTACCGCCGTTAAAAATCCGTCTGAACATTTGATATTTCATTTCGGCGGTCTTGCAAAGGTCAAATGTGTTCAAACATTTCTTAGCCATTGCAACTTCTAATTTTTGTTTGTTAATTCTCATCATAACGCACTCTCTTTCAGATACTTTTGTGACTGTAACCACATTGTAACAGATACTTTTATATCTGTCAAGTATATTTTTTGAAATTTAACAGAAAGTTTTATTGCTGTTTCTTTGGAAGTATGATATAGTAGTTATGTAAATGGGGTGATGTCTTGATAGGCGTAAAAATCAAAGAATTGAGACTGCAGAACGGTTTAACACAAAAACAATTAGGTGAAAAATGCGGAATTGCTGAACCGACTATTAGAAAATATGAATTAGGAAAGTTGAATCCAAAGATCGAAACAATCGGTAAAATTGCCGCTGCGTTGAATGTGTCTGTTGCCGATATTATGGGCTGGTCACAGTTTGATGAAATGTACCCAAATCTTGGTGAAGCAGTTAAGTTAATTGAAACGGTTGAAAATGAGTATGGAAAGGGTTCCGGAACATTACTTGATCTCTTTTCTAAACTTAATGCCCAAGGAAAGAGAAAAGCAATTGACAGTTTATCTGACTTGACAATGATTAAGCAATATATTGAAAAAGAATGAGCGGAATAGCTGCAACTACCCCGCTCCAAAATCGTGTTTTCATTGCTGCATTACATCGAAGCATTTATCAATCAATTCTGCATATTGCTTGTATGTTACAAATTCAATGTCAATTCCTGTATCAAGGGAACGCAAGAATTCATTGCAAATATGAACCTGAAAGCCTTGATAAAGCGGAAAATGATATATGGTTTTATTTTTATCCGACTGATCTATAAGCAACATTTCCGGTTTGCCTGAGCAACTTGCGCATAGCATCAAAAGAATTGGTTCGTGTAGTTTTATTTCTTCAGCCTGTTTTGATGTTCTGATGTAAATATGTTCGTCTAATGCTTCTTCCGAATCGGTGAGATTGTCGAAATAATCGTATAATTTTTTCATTGTAAATTACTCCTTTTATACTTGAATTATCGGAGCGGGTACAGTATAATGTATTTGTACCCGCTCTGTGGCGGTTATAAGGCTCTATACGGCGTTCCTTTGGTCGGGTGCTGCTGTATGGGGCTTTTCTTATGCAACGGTGAAACGGCGGGTTTCTGTGGCTTTGGTGTACTGTTCATAAAGGTCTGCATGGGTTTTCTTGAATGATGTAGTATCAAAACGATTTGAAACAACCTTCTTCCAACGGATTTTGTATTCACCGGTGATAAGTTCATCTGTTTCCCTTGCGGTCATTTCTGCTTTAATGGTGTTCTCAATAGCGGTGATTTCTGCGGCAAGTTCTTCTGCCATCATTTTCAGTTCCTTCAATTCCTTGACCTTGCTTGTTAATTCGATAGTTGACATTGTGTGTACCTCACTTTAATTTATTTGGGGTTGTTCTCTCAACCTCTGACCATATTATACACAATTATCTGTGTAATTTCAATAGGCAAATTACACAATGTTCTGTGTAATTCATTGTGCATATCTTACATTGATTTCTGTGTAGTTTCGTGCTATAATATGTATCGTGGGAAAAGTGGGTTAATAATTTCTTTCCCAACTAAATAAAAGCAGGTGATAAAATGCCTATTACTTACAAAATTGATGTCATTTCAGCATTAAAAGAGAAGGGCTATAACACGAATATCCTTCGCAAAGAAAAGTTGCTTGCCGAAGGTGTTATTCAAGCGTTAAGAGAGAAAAAGCCAATTTCTTGGGCAAACATTGAAAAACTTTGCAAGCTGCTGAACTGTCAACCGGGTGACTTGATGGAATATGTAGAAGGAAGTGAAAATGATGCCGATTAAGTATAACGCTGAACATATATGTGAGAAATGTGGCAAACCGTTTGAATGGAATTACTTTGACCAAAGAAGATCTCATTTAGATTCAGAATCCTGTTTTATTGAAGAAATTCCAAACAAAACGCTTGCACACTCATTTGTAAAGAATAATGATGGTACATATAATGTAGCTGTCAATTGTCCACATTGCGATTACGATAATCTTTTTATATGGGGTAAATCAAATGAATGAACGAATAATTAAAGTTACCGGCATCGGTAATGTTTCTGTAAAACCTGATTTGATTATCATAACAATGAAACTCGAAAAAACCGATTATTCATATAACGGTGTAATGCAACAATCTTCTGATGTACTTGATAAACTCCGTTCCTCGTTGGTTTCTGTTGGTTTTGAAAAAGATAATCTAAAAACAACAGATTTCAAAATTGAAAGTGATTATGAAAGCTATAAAGATAATCGTGGTAATTGGAAAGAAAAATTCAATGGATACAAATGTACCCACAGATTAAAACTTGAATTCAATTTTGATATGGAATTGCTGAATAAAACACTTGCCGCTATTTCTTCAAGTGGTTCTGATCCGGAATTTAATATTGATTTTTCGGTCAAGAATAAGAATGCTGTTTCAGAACAGCTGCTTCAAAATGCAATTAAGAACGCTTCCGAAAAAGCGGCTATTCTTTCTGCTGCTTCCGGTGTTTCACTTGGGGCTATACAGAGAATTGACTATAGTTGGGGTGAATTACATTTATATTCCGAATCAAAAATGATTGAACCGCTCTGTTGTGCAGCAGAAGCATCCCCGATTGATATTGAGCCGGAAGATATAAAGGTCAATGATACTGTAACGGTTGTATGGGCAATTGATTGAGCAGTAGAGTTTTGTAGAGTTCATAACCGCATATAAAAAATAAGGGGCTGTCTTAACTCGACAGCCCCTTATTAACTTTTTGCAGTTGTTCTTCAATATAACTTTTGACCTTAACATTCCTTAACAATATGTTGATGTGATGTTGATTTATGGCACTATATATGGTATAATGGCAATAGATAATATTTGTATAAATTTGAATGAAAAGGGGTATTTTTGTGTTAAATTCAAAACAAACAAAGGCAAAAGAATATTTGAAGCAAGCCTTTAGATATAGCGAAATGTTAAAAGCAAGTCTTGAAGAAATCGAAAGTATTCGTTCAATGTCAACCAACATTGCTTCACCTGATTTGACCAAAGAAAGAGTAAACAAAAGTCATTCTTCCGATCCCGCTTTTGTCAATGCTATTATTAAACTTGCCGACCTTGAAAAGCAAGTAGATCAAGAGATTGTTGATTTGCTTGATATGAAGCAAGAAATCCGGAACACAATAAATCAGGTATCTGATGTAAACGGCGTTTTGATCCTTAGATACCGATATCTTGATTTTATGAAATGGGAAGGTATAGCTGATAAAATGGGGTACTATTCTATCAAATCGCTGCACAGAATACATCATTCCGCTTTGGAAGAAGTTGCAGATATTCTTGAAACCAAAGAAGCAGCCTAAAATCACCCCTATTTATCTCTAACAGGTAACTAACAAAAGAGCCTAAAAACCCTTATTTTACACCATTGTCCGTACACCGCAACCATGGGCAAGTCGAATGACTTGCTCTTTTTTTGTTTGCAATGATTTTTCGGAGTTGTTTATTCTTCCGTATCGCCGCCTTTTTCGGATCTATCGCCCAGCAGTGCCGATATGGGCTGAAAGACCATGTGATAGACGGTGGTCACATTGACCTCGTCGTTTTTATAAACGCCGTTTAGAATGTTGACTGCGGCCGTAACCGTTCCGTTGATAAGATTTTCCACAAGCATCTGCACATTGCATTTGCTCGAAAGAGAAAACCGCTTGTCCGCCTTTTGTATAAAATCATTGAACTCCTTGAAATTTTTATAATGCCGTTTTGAAACTTGTGCTGTATAATAGACAGAGTCGCGGAAGCTACGATAAAAAATCGTTCTGTCGCTGTCCGCCATAAGATAGTTCCAATAGGATATCCACAAAAGCCAGCAGAGGTTATCAAAGCTTTCGGCGTTCCCGATTCCAAACGGCATTCCCTTGAGCATTTTCGCTGTCATTGTGGAAATCTCCATATCAATATCCATAAAACAGGAGGTCAATAAATCCTCTTTATTCTTATAATGTTCATAAACCGTCGGCGCACTGATTCCGGTTTGCGCCGTCAGCTTCGGATAGCTGAAATTCGCCATTCCGCCGGTTGCTACAATGTGTTGCGTGCCTTTTATTATGATTGGTTTAAGCTGATCCGGTGTTCTGTGCGCTGCCATTTATATGTCTCCTCTGTTTTTTCATGATACCAAGACAGTACCGCACAATTGCAGCTTTGCCTTTATTTGCATTTTTCGGCAGACAGTTTTTTTACAATAATCAGCCTCAAACTTGCATATATATCATACTTACATCTCATATGTTGTTTATTTATCAATTATTATACCGCATATATGCAAATTTATCAAGTTTATATGGATATAATTTGATTATAAAACAATTTTTCGAGGTGAGATTATGGAAGAAATATATGATTTCGGAATAATATTGCAAAGATTACGAAAAAAAAGAGGCTTGACTCAAGAGCAACTGGCTCGTTTAATCCATAAGGAAAGCTCAATAATAAGTCGATACGAAAGCGGATTGCAAAACCCGACCTTTGAAACCGTCAAGGAATTTGCGGCTATTTTCAATGTTTCAATGGATTACCTTGCCGGCATAAAGCAAAACGCCACAATCTCCACGCACGGGCTTTCGGAAGCTCAGCACAATTCCGTTCAGGCATTGATCGACGCCTATCGTATCAAAAATTCACAAACGCTCAAACAAATTTCTCAGGAGCAATTTACCGTTCTCGGAAAAATCACCGCCGAGCTGATGAAATAAAACCGCCATGCCCAAGCTTTGGGTATGACGGTTTTTGTTGTTTTATTCTTAATAATCAGAGCTTAAAAAATTCAATGCTTTTTCTTGGTGTCCTTTTTCTCAGGGAGGGTCACAACATATGCAAGCTCCCACAAGGCGATGCCGATAAAGAAAATCAGACTCAGCGTGACTGCATTGCCGAGTGTAAACGAATCGACGGAAATTGCGCCCTTGAGGAAAGAGGTGCCGATAGAACCGAGCAGGTTGTCGCTTTTGCCGATCAAGGCGTTTGAGAGAACCTCGCCTATATCGATCGAGCCGCTCATATACGGAGCGGAAAATCTGATAAAACATCTGAGAGCCGCAAAGCAGCAAATCGCTCCGCTTGCGCTCAAGGCCGTAATCGTTTTGTAGGCATTCGTGAAAAGCGCACAGCCGATAATAACGATAGCAATGAGCAACGCAATAACTATCAGCACGCCCGATGCGATCACCCAGTTCTTGCCCGAAAGAAGCTCCGACGGAACTTTTGAAAGGTCAAAGCTCATTCCGGCGAAGGAAAAGCTGCCTTCGTTCAGGTACTTAAAAATCTCCTTGACGGAGAATGTTATCTCCATTGCGCTGCTTGCCGTTTCCTCGGCGAGCTTTGAAAGTATCGTATAAAGCGACGAATCCTCGGAAATTGAAACAACCGCTCTGACGAGGTTCAGAAAATACATTATCGGGAAAATTGCAAGTGTTGCCAAACAGACCACGATTCTGTTGAATATTTTCATCGTCATCAGCTCCTTTATTTGCCCCACGATGAGTTAAGGGCAACGGTACGGTTGAACACGAGCTTATCCCCCGTGCTGTCCTTATCAACGCAGAAATATCCGTTTCTCATGAACTGGAATGTGTCGCCGGGCTTTGCGCTTTCAAAGCCGCCCTCAAGCAGACAGTTATCAATAACCTCAAGCGAATTCGGATTGAGATCGTCAATATATTCGCCGTTCTTGCCCGGCTCCTCGGCACTGAAAAGTCTGTCGTAAAGGCGAACCTCGCACCGCTTGCAGTCATTGGCATTTACCCAATGGATAGTTCCCTTGACCTTGCGTCCGTCGGGAGAATTTCCGCCTCGGCTCTCCGGGTCATAGGTGCAATGCAGGCAGGTTATGTTGCCGTCATCGTCCGTGTCATAGCTGTTGCATTTAACAAAATATGCGCTCTTGAACCGAACCTCGTTGCCGGGGAAAAGTCTGAAATATTTCTTGACAGGCTCTGCCATAAAGTCATCCTGCTCAACATAAAGCTCACGGGAAAATGTGACCTTTCTTGTACCGAACTCGGGGTGCTCGGGGTGAAGCTCGACCTCAAACTCCTCGCTCTGTCCCTCCGGATAGTTGTCAATGATAACCTTGAGCGGACGAAGAACCGCCATCGCACGGGGAGCCTTTGCATTGAGATCGTCTCTTACACATGCCTCAAGCAGGCCGTAATCAACCATACTGTCTGCTTTGGAAACACCGACTCTGTCAATAAAATCTCTGACTGCCGCTGCGCTGTAGCCTCGTCTTCTCATACCGCAGAGAGTGATCATTCTCGGATCGTCCCAGCCGGAAACGATTCCCTTGTTTACCATTTCAAGCAGCTTTCTCTTGCTTGTTACGCAATAGTTGATGTTAAGACGGGCAAATTCGATCTGTCTCGGGGGCTCGTCAAAGCCTATCTGCTCAACGACCCAGTTATAAAGCGGTCTGTGGTTCTCAAACTCAAGCGAGCAAAGAGAGAAAGTTACCCCTTCCTTGGCGTCCGAAAGCGGATGAGCAAAATCATACATCGGATAAACGCACCACTTGTCACCTGTCTGATGATGCGAAACATGGGAAATTCTGTATATAACCGGATCTCGCATATTGAGGTTCGGGGACGACATATCAATCTTGGCTCTGAGAACCTTTTCACCGTTGCCGAATTCGCCGTCCGTCATGCGCTTGAAGAGGTCAAGATTTTCCTCAACGCTTCTGTTGCGATAGGGGCTTTCCTTGCCCGGCTCGGTAAGAGTACCTCTGTACTCCCTTATCTCGTCTGCGCTGAGGTCATCAACATATGCCTTGCCGTCCTTGATGAGCTTGAGCGCACATTCGTAAACAAAATCAAAATAGCTCGATGCAAAGAGCACATTTTCCCAATGGAAACCGAGCCATTTGATATCCTCCTTGATTGCGTCGATATATTCGACATCCTCACGGGAGGGATTGGTGTCGTCAAAACGAAGATTGCATATTCCGTTGTATTTTTCCGCAGTGCTGAAATCTATGCAAAGAGCCTTTGCATGACCGATATGCAGGTATCCGTTCGGCTCGGGCGGAAATCTTGTCTGGACATGGGTCTTTACTCCGCTTGCCAAGTCCTCGTCGATAAAATCGTGTATAAAATTAGATGAAATCTTCTTCTCTTCCATGGTGGCCTCCGATTATTTGTATGATTTGATTGCTTCATTGAGTCTTGCCTTGACTTTTTCTCCGCCCAAAAGAGCAATGATTGAGTGAAGATCAGGCGTGTTGCGGCGAGAGGTTATCGCAATTCTGATAACCGTCGAAACATCGCCGACATGACCCTTAAATGCTTCGGGATTCTTTTTGTATTCCTTGACATTCGGAGTATAACCGAGCGGCTCGCAAAGTTCCTTGATTTTTGCGAACCAAATATCCTTGTCGTCCGAAGCATCAAAAATTTCAATGTATTTTTCGAGAATAGCCGCAGCGTCCTCTTTGCTTATATTCTCCGGGAGCGTATAGTCGGGAGCATAAAGCTCATCGTAGAAATACGAAACATAATCCTTTACCTCGTCCCACTTTGCGATATCCTTACGAGGCTTTGCCGTTCCCCTGTCGATTGAGAAAATTCCCTTTGCAAAATCCGCATTGCCGTCAAGAAGCGCATAAAGCTCGGAATCATTATCCTTTGCCCATTCCGTCGCCTTGTCATAAACCTCGTCGGCTGTCATGAGGGAAATAACATTTTTGCTGACATCGTTGAGCTTGTTAAGGTCAAACAGCGCTCCGCTGGCACTCATCTTTTTAAGATTGAACGGGAATGCGCTCTGCGGCGCAGCCTTGTTCGCCTTGCGCCAGTCCTCAAAGTTTGAGTTGGCAATCGTCAAAAGATATTCGATAACGCTCTCCTTCGGATAGCCGCTCTCGGAATAGAACGAGACGGAAGCCTCCGGGTCTTTGCGCTTGGAAAGCTTTCTCTTGCCGCCGTTATCCTCCTTCATGATAGGAGAAATGTGAGCATACTTGGGAATCCTAAAGCCGCAAGCCTTGAAAAGCTGAATATGAAGCGGCACGGAGGAGATCCACTCGTCTCCTCTGACAACATGAGTGGTTCTCATGAAATGGTCGTCAACCGCATGTGCAAAATGATAGGTCGGTATTCCGTCCGTTTTGAGAAGCACGACATCCTGTATATTCTCGGGCATTTCAATCTTGCCCTTTATCATATCGTCAAACTTAATTCTGTGATCAGCCTGTCCCGGAGAACGAAGGCGCAGAGTATACGGACAGTCCGCCTTGATTTTCTCCTCCTGCTGTTCAAGAGTGAGCGTGCGGCATTTTGCCCATTCGCCAAAATAGCCTTGAATATCCGTCCCTGCCTTTTCCTGCTCGGCACGGATTTCATTAAGCTCCTCCTCGGAGCAGAAACAGGGATAAGCCATACCCTGCTGAACGAGCGACTTTGCAATTGCCTGGTACACATCCTTGCGCTTGCTCTGCTGATACGGACCGTATGCGCCGCTCTCCGTCTCAAAGCCCATAACGCCCTCGTCAGGAGTTACGCCGAAATCGGTAAGACCTTTTATTATTGCGGAAACTCCGTCCTCAATCTCACGCTTCTTGTCCGTGTCCTCAATTCTGAGGAAGAACACGCCATCGTCGGTCGCACGGGTGGTAAGCTTGGAAATCATTGCGGCAAAAAGTCCGCCGAGATGAAGAAAGCCTGTCGGGCTGGGAGCAAATCTTGAAACTCTTGCGCCCTCAGAAAGACCTCTTTCGGGATATATGCTTTCATAATCCTCGGGAGTTTTCGTTATATTCGGAAACAAAAGCTCGGCGAGTTTTTCGTTATCTGTCATTACAAGTTCCCCTTTTAGCAGTTATATAAATACATAACACATTATCGCAGAAAAATCAAACAGTGTCAAGGGCAACGCCGTACAAATTGCGGTATGCGTCTGTTTTAATCCTGTTTATGCCTACTTTATTTGTCAATACCTCTCTTTTTCATATTGACTATCAGTCATATGATATGGTATAATTGTCAATGTGCAAATAAACAACGAGAGGGTTTTAAATTTGAGAAAAACTGTTATCGAGCCTAACGGAAAGAACCTTCAATATTGGAAGGACATCTGGAATTACCGTGAACTTGCATACAATCTTGCGAAGCGTGACATTACCGTTCGATACAAGCAGACAAGAATCGGTCTCGGCTGGGCTATTATTGCTCCGATTGTCAGCATGATCGTTTCAACATTCATCTTCGGAACTCTTGCCGGATTGTCTTCCGACGGCGATGCTCCTTATTTCATAATGGTTTACGCCGGCAGCATTCCATGGTCGATTTTCCAAACAAATGTTTTGCAGGCATCGTCAACATTTCTCACAAACGCCGGGCTTATGCAAAAGGTTTATTATCCGAGAATTTTATCCCCGATCGGTGCCAGCCTTGCCGGATTATTCGACTCTATGATTTCCATCATCATGTTGATTATAATGATGCTCGTTGTCGGATATTACCCGACCGTCAGATTTCTTCTTTTCCCGATTTTTCTTTTATTAAATTTAGCTCTCGGCCTTTTTTCGGGACTCTTTCTTTCCGCATTTAATGTCAAATGGCGTGATATGGCGCAAATCATACCGTTCGCTCTGTCGGTCATGCAGTACGCCAGCCCCATTTCATACTCGATAACATCTATCCCTGAAAAATACAGACTTATCTATTCTCTTAATCCCATTACCGGTTTGGTATCCGCATTCAAATGGTGCGTTATCGACGATATGGTTTTTGACTGGCTTTCGTTCCTTGTGGCGGTGGCATGGATTGCGGTTTTCGCCGTCGCAGGAATTATTTTGTTCAGAAAGACAGAACGAAACTTTGTAGACATAGTCTGACGGGGTGATTAAAATGAACGAACAGCCTATCTCATTACATATCTCAAACATAAAGAAAAAATATATCATTAAGCATGTAACGCAAAAGCCCGACAGTAAAATCGAGCGTTTGAAGCTTGCAGGCTATAATCTTTTGCACCCTGTCAAAGCAAATGCCAAGGAGGATTTCTGGGCTCTCAACGGTGTTTCATTTGATGTTAAGCAGGGCGAAAAAATCGGCATTATCGGAAAAAACGGAGCCGGCAAATCAACCCTGCTTAAAATAATTTCAAGAATCACCGAGCCTACAGACGGAAGAATCGAATTCTACGGCAAAATTTCCTCAATGCTTGAGGTCGGAACAGGCTTCAACGGAGAGCTGACCGGCAGAGAAAATATTTATCTCAACGGCGCAATTCTCGGAATGACAAGAGCCGAGATTGACAAAAAGCTCGACGACATCATTGAATTTTCCGAAGTCGGCAAATTTATCGACACTCCGGTAAAAAGATATTCAAGCGGAATGTTTGTCCGCCTCGCTTTTGCCGTTGCGTCCCACCTTGAGCCTGATATTCTGCTTGTCGATGAGGTTCTCGCCGTCGGCGACACACGCTTCCAGAAAAAATGCATCAGCAAAATGAGAAGCATTGCCGACAGCGGTAAAACAATTCTTTTCGTAAGCCATCAGATGAACACGATTCGTCAGCTTTGCGACCGCGTTGTTGTGCTCAAGGAAGGACAGGTTATTTACGATGGTGACGTTGAGGGCGGCATCAGAATATACAACAGCGAAGCCTACATGGAAAAGCTGAATCACTATGATTTCAGCGACCTCGCGAGACTCCCCGGTTACCCTCTCGACAAAGCGGAAATTCTTTCTCTTGACGTTCTGCATAATGAGTCCTGTATTTACGGTGCGGATGAACCGATAGAGTTTAAACTCCGTATTAAGACCAAGGTTCCCAATATCGGCGATATGAGCTTCCGAATTCTTGTTTGGCAGGCTGATGAAACGCCTATTGAAATTGCATTTACCAAAACCTTTGCCAATATAAATGATATCGGCGAATATGACATTGAAATTGCAATAAACAAGCATAATCTTGCTCCCGGATTGTACAAGCTTACCCTCATTCTCTCCGGCGGAACATCAAACGCCAACAGTGAAAATTTGGATTATGTTTACCCTGCATTTGTGTTTGAGGTTCTCCATGCCGACGGCACCTCACGAATGTGGCCGAGGCAATGGGGCTGGGTACAGCTCAGAGATGTTGATGTTAAGCTTGTTGAGGAGAAAAAAGAATGAGGTACGCTTTTTATTCTCACGGGGGATGCGGAAATCACGGCTGTGAAGCAATCGTACGAACGCTTTCGGCGATGATAAAAAAAGTACATCCCGAATCTTTAATCAAGCTCTATACCCTCAACGCCAAGAGTGATGAAACCGGCGATTTGCCGAACATCGACGAATCAGAAGAATTCGTTTATATTCTCCCGATTTCCGAAACAACAGCGGCGCAAAAGCTTAAAATATCGTTGCTGAGCAAAATTTCGCAAAAGGTTTCGGACGAATATTTTTATTCGCTTTCGTGCAAAAATCCGTCTCTTAAGGCAAACGATATTTACATTTCGGTCGGCGGCGACAACTATTGCTACGGCGACAATCTCATGGCGGCGGCAATTAACCGAGAGCTGAAAAAGTTTGGAAAAAAAACCGTGCTTTGGGGCTGCTCGATCGGTGAGGAAAACCTCACGGAGGATAAAATCAAGGATTTGAAAAGCTTTGACCTTATCGTAGCAAGGGAAACCTTGACATATGAAACGCTAAAGCGCAACGGAATAGATAAAAATACGGTTCTGTATCCCGATCCCGCATTTACGCTTGATATTGATGAAGAAACGAACGCAAGCTTTGATGTCAAGCCCGATACTCTCGGTTTTAACATCAGCGCACACATAGCGGGAAACGCAAAAAAAGGAATAGATATTGAAAAAATTTCGGTTGAGTTTCTCAAATATGTTCTTGACAAAAGCGACAAAAACATTCTTTTGATTCCGCATGTTATAAGCGAAAAAAACAACGATCATATTATACTCAGCCGTATTGCCGAAATGCTCAGCTCAGACAGAGTTTCTGTTGTTCCGCCGACATTTACGGCAACACAGTACAAAAGTATAATTTCCCGCTGCGATATGTTCATCGGCGCAAGGACTCATGCGACAATCGCCGCTTACAGCACCTGCGTACCCACACTTGTTATCGGCTACAGCGTTAAATCTAAGGGCATTGCAAGGGATATCTTCGGCACGGACGATGGACTTGTAATTCCCACCTCCGAAATCACCGGCACAGAAACGCTGATAAGGTTCTACGAGAATTTTTTAAGCAAAAAAGAAAGCTACCGCAGACATTTGGAAGAATTTATGCCCGACTACATTGAAAAGGCGCAAAGCTCAGTAAACGAGCTTTTTAAAATTTAAGGCAATACCGCACTCATCATCATGTGCGGTATTGCTTTTATTATCATTGAAAAAAGCAGGTAATTGCCGAGGCAACTACCTGCTTGATTTTATTTATTCGGAGGAATTATTCCTCTGCACCGTAAAGCTTAACAAGCTTCTGAAGATGTGCATAGCGATCCTTTGCGCCGTCCTCTGCCTTCTCGAAGAGCTTTTCCGCTCTCTCCGGGAACGAACGAGTAAGAGCTGAATAACGAGCCTCGTTCATGAGGAATGCACGGTAGCCCTCTGTTGCGGGAACCTTGGAATCAACCGTGAACGGGTTCTTGCCCTCTGCCTTAAGAGCCGGATTGTAACGGAACATATTCCAGTAGCCGCACTCAACCGCTCTCTTCATCTCAGCCTGGCAGTTAGTCATGCCGCCCTTGATGCTGTGCATCTCACAGGGAGCGTAACCGATAACAAGTGACGGGCCCGGATAAGCCTCAGCCTCCTGGAGAGCCTTAAGCGTCTGGTTCTGGTCTGCTCCCATAGCAATCTGAGCAACATAGATGTAACCGTAGGACATTGCGATCTCGGCAAGGCTCTTCTTGGCGATTGCCTTACCTGCTGCTGCGAACTGAGCAACCTGACCGATCTGAGAAGCCTTGGAAGCCTGTCCGCCCGTGTTGGAGTAAACCTCGGTATCGAATACCATAACATTTACATCCTCACCTGAAGCAAGAACATGGTCAAGACCGCCGAAACCGATATCGTATGCCCAACCGTCGCCGCCGAAGATCCATACGGACTTCTTGGAAAGGTAATCCTTCTGAGCGAGGATTTCATTAGCAGCATCGCAGCCGCACTTCTCAAGCTCGGCTACAAGAGCATCTGTTGCAGCGCCGTTCTTTGCGCCGTCATTTACTGTTGCAAGGTACTCGTCTGCCGCAGCCTTAATCTCTGCGCTTACGCCGTCCTTAGCTGCAAGAGCTTCTACCTTCTCGATGAGGTTATTTCTGAGAGCCTTCTGTCCGAGGTACATACCGTAGCCGTGCTCTGCGTTATCCTCAAAGAGTGAGTTTGCCCATGCCGGACCCTTGCCGTTCTTATCTGTTGTGTACGGCGATGTACCTGCCGGGCCGCCCCAGATTGAAGAACAACCTGTTGCGTTGGAGATATACATTCTGTCGCCGAAGAGCTGTGTTATAAGACGGGCATATGAAGTCTCCGCACAACCTGCGCATGAGCCTGAGAACTCAAGAAGCGGCTTCTTATACTGGCTGGAGATAACGCTCATCTTAGCCGTAAGATCCTTCTTCTCGTCAACATTGGCTACGCAGTAATCGAATGCTGCCTGCTGCTCGTCCTGGCTTTCACGGGATACCATCTTAAGGGAGTTAGTCGGGCAAACGCCGATACATACGCCGCAGCCCATACAATCCATCGGTGAGATTGCAAGAGTATATGTGTAGCTTGTCTTTACGATCGGCTTCGGAGCAAACTTTGTAACTGCCGGAGCTGCTGCTTTCTCCTCCTCGCTGAGAGCGAAGGGTCTGATTGTAGCATGAGGACAAACATATGCGCACTTGTTACACTTTGCGCAAGTCTCGGCGTTCCACTCGGGAACCATAACCGCAACGCCGCGCTTCTCATATGCCGATGCGCCCTGCTCGAATGTACCGTCAACATGATTTGAGAACTTACCGACTGAAAGCTCATAGCCGTCCATATGACCTACGGGCTTCATAATGCTTTCGACCTGCTCAACGAGCTTTGCCGGGCCCTCGGTCTTAACCTCAACCTCAGCGTCAACTGCGTTAGCCCAATCGGCAGGAATGTCAATCTTAACGAATGCCGTTGCGCCTGCGTCAATGGCCTTTTCGTTCATCTCAACAATTTCTTTACCCTTCTTCATGAACTTCTGTGCCTTTTCCTTCATGTAGCCGATAGCATCGTCAACGGGAAGAACCTTTGCAAGAGCAAAGAAAGCGGACTGAAGAACTGTATTTGTACGCTTACCGAGGCCGATCTCTGCGGCGATGTCGATAGCGTTAACCGTATAAAGCTGAACATTGTTCTTTGCGATGTACTGCTTGGTTTCTGCATTCATCTTCTCTGAAAGCTCAGCGGCATCCCACTGGCAGTTGATAAGGAATACTCCGCCCGGCTTAACATCCTGAACCATCTTGTAGCCCTTTTCAATATATGACGGGTTGTGGCAAGCAACGAAGTCAGCCTTGTTTACATAATAGGGGCTCTTGATCGGCTCGTCACCGAAACGAAGATGGGATATCGTGATACCGCCGGTCTTCTTTGAGTCGTACTGGAAATATGCCTGAGCATACTTGTCTGTATGGTCGCCGATGATCTTGATGGAGTCCTTGTTTGCGCCGACCGTACCGTCACCGCCGAGACCCCAGAACTTACACTCGATCGTGCTCTCTGCGGCAGTGTTCGGAGCGGGCTTCTCTTCAAGTGAAAGATAGGTAACATCATCGTTGATACCGATTGTGAAGTGAGCCTTGGGAGCGTCCTTCTTAAGCTCATCATATACTGCGAATACGCTTGACGGCGGTGTATCCTTAGAACCAAGACCGTAACGGCCGCCGATAACCTTGATGCCGTCCTTGCCTGCTGCATTGAGAGCGGCAACAACATCGAGGAAGAGAGGCTCACCGATTGAGCCGGGCTCCTTTGTTCTGTCAAGAACCGCAAGCTTCTTGCAGGAAGCCGGAATAGCCTCAACGAACTTTTCTACCGAGAAAGGTCTGTAAAGGCGAACCTTGATAAGACCTACCTTCTCGCCCTTAGCGGTAAGATAGTCGATAACCTCTTCCGCAACATCGCAGATTGAACCCATAGCAACGATTACATGCTCTGCGTCCTCTGCGCCGTAATAGTTAAAGAGCTGATAGTTTGTGCCGAGCTTAGCGTTTACCTTGCCCATATACTTCTCGACAACAGCCGGAACTGCGTCATAGTACTTGTTGCAAGCCTCACGATGCTGGAAGAAGATATCATCGTTCTCGTGAGAACCGCGCATTACGGGATGCTCGGGGTTGAGCGCTCTGTGTCTGAATCCCGCAACAGCGTCCATATCGCACATCTCTTTGAGATCATCATAATCCCAAACCTCGATCTTCTGTATCTCGTGAGATGTACGGAAACCGTCAAAGAAGTTGATAAACGGAACTCTGCCCTCGATAGCTGCAAGATGAGCAACTGCGCCGAGATCCATAACCTCCTGCGGATTTGTTTCAGCAAGCATTGCAAAGCCTGTCTGGCGGCAAGCGTAAACATCCGAATGATCGCCGAAGATGTTCAAAGCATGAGATGCAACGCAGCGAGCCGATACATGGAATACGCAAGGAAGAAGCTCACCTGCGATCTTATACATATTGGGAATCATGAGGAGAAGACCCTGTGACGCCGTATAAGTCGTTGTGAGAGCACCTGCTGCGAGGGAACCGTGAACAGTACCCGAAGCACCTGCCTCGGACTGCATCTCGGCAACCTTTACCGTTGTGCCGAAAATATTCTTACGACCCTGAGCCGACCACTGATCGACATAGTCTGCCATCGGGCTTGACGGAGTGATAGGATAGATACCGGCAACTTCCGTGAACGCATAAGATACGTGTGCGGCAGCGGTATTACCATCCATGGTTAACTTTTTTCTTGCCATTCTTTGTTCCTCCTTGTAAAGTTAATAGCAATCTAATTACCACACATTATAATAACACTTTCTTTTTGAGATGTAAACAATATTAAGAGATTTTTTTCAACTTTTTATTCCCTTTTTTGCCATAAGTAACCGCTCGTTAAATCAAAATACAATAATCGGTAGGGAATTTTGTTGCCGAAAGCGTAAAAATGTAGGCAATAGTTAAGGCTGCGGAGAACATAAACTTCAGCGCAGCCCGTTTTGGCTGGGGTGGCCGGATTCGAACCAGCGAATGCAGCAGTCAAAGTGCTGTGTCTTACCGCTTGACGACACCCCAATATCCATTTATTTGTTTAAAAAAAGCCTGCAGAACCTGCAGACTCTATGGGGTGGATAGTCGGATTCGAACCGACGGTCTCCAGTGCCACAAACTGGCGCTTTAACCAACTAAGCTATACCCACCATATGGCGCGCTTGAAGGGACTCGAACCCCTGACCCACTGCTTAGAAGGCAGTTGCTCTATCCACCTGAGCTACAAGCGCATTAGTTCTCCGCATTGCAGAATGACCGGAGAAAATGGAGCGGGTGATGGGAATCGAACCCACACGACCAGCTTGGAAGGCTGGAATTCTACCACTAAACTACACCCGCATATCTGCAACGCTTGATATGATACCATTAAATCTCCGTTTTGTCAAGGGATATTGAAGTTTTTTTGAATTTTATTGAAAATTTTTATTTTTTTATTTTTTGAATTTCAAATAATTCCGCATTACCGATAATCATTCAAAAGCTCTGCTCATTCGGCTTTTTCTATTTGCATGATATTGGCAATGACGAATTTTTGCGCATTGACATCGTAAACATTCTTCTTTATCGGCAAGCCCTGCGGACTGATTGCGTCCACGGTGTATATTCCAAGCTCCTCGCCCTTAGCGGTTGCGATTTTTCTTTTCCTGCCTGCCGCAATTTCTTCGGCAAGGTAGCCATTTTCAACAAGCCAATTCGAGATGTGCACCGCCGCCGCTTTTTTCATATTTTCGTCGATAGCCTCATTGATCCTCTTGGTAATAATCAAAACTCCGACCGGCTGTTCGCTTATCACGACCGCTGCCAGTTGCTCTGCCGTTATCTCAAACGGCAGCTGTTGCGATTTCGAGACTTGCACTTTTCGTACGACCTCGCCACCGTTATCGATAACTCTGCCGAGCACCTCCGAAACATAGAAAAGGCATCTGCTGATGCGAACATTGTTAAGCGTGCCGTCACCCGTTATTTCGGCATCGGTGAGCGGATCTATTCCGTTTGCAAGCTTATCGACATACATTTTTGCTCTTTGCATTTTTTCAAGCTCTGTCATAGTTCATTCTCCTCGGTTTGTAATCTTATTTGTAAACTTCCGGTAAACTTCTTTGCCATTTGTTTGAATTTTTGCGGAATATATAGTATAATCAGTTAAGGGCTTTGCGGTGTTGCCTTAATCAACAGTTATCCAAAGGTGATTCAAATGGGAAATTATAATCTGCTTATTTTTTGCTACTGCATAATTTTTACGCTTTTCAATTTCGGCGTATTTTTAATATGCTATCTTTTCGGCTTCACATACGACCGTGAGCTTAGGCAGGGCGACAACAGAATTATTCTGCCACCGTTTTCCCGTTTCTTTTTTTATTTTAAGGGAATTCAAAGCAGCTCAAGGTCACGCCCGACAAAGCTCTGCGGCGGTGCGGAAATTTTCGCCTTTTCCTATTTCATTTTTATGGAAATCGCAAACCTTCTCATCGCAAAAATCTCAAAAGATTTTGTTCTTTCGTGTCGAATTTCGATTGCTCTTTTTGCCTTGATTTTTGTCGCCGTAATAATTGCCACAATAATTACCAGGGCAAAAATTAAAATTCAATCGGATAAAAACGATATTGCCGAATTGAACGAGTACCTGACCCCGAAAGAAACGATTGACATAAACAACGATAAAAAAATCGATAATTTTCTCTCCGAGCCGCGCGAAAAGCCCGACAAGGCGCTTAACCCACTGAATATGCTCGACGGCGTAAGCTTCGACAACGAGACTGTCGATGTTTCTCTCGGAATGGAAGCCGTTAACCAAATGAAAACGCACATGATAGTTGATGATGCGCAGGAAAACGAGATCGTCGAAAATATTCTTTCTTCGCAAGCGGGAGCGGATAAATCCAAAGACCGTGAAACCGCAGATTTCAGCGAAGGAATGAAAAAGATAAACGAAATGAGAGAAAATCCGATAGATAACGGATTTTAAGGCGATACCTCACTCTTGCCTTAGTTAACCGTTACGATTCCCCTGCTTTCCAGCAGGACAACATCGGAGGAATCAACCTTTCCGTCGCCGTTTGCGTCCGCAAGCTTTGCAGTGAGTGCGTCAACCCTCATACCGCTTTCGACGCACGCAGCTTCGACCGCATCCATGCCGTCAATGCTTCCGTCAAGGTTAATATCTCCCTTTGCGACAATTTTATATTCATCAACGCAGCTGCCGTTATAAATAAGGCGGCTGTTTTCTTTTTCTGTTGAAAATCCGTCGGCAACGGTAATATTGTTCTTGTCCGACGCTATCAGATATCCGAAAAATCTTTCATCACCGTTGATATACGGCTTTAGCTCCTCAAAGCTGCCGTTGCCATAGCCAATAAACCGAACATTTCCGTCGCTCATATAGGCTGTTGCGATATTTGTGTTTGCGTCCGCATAAAAATAAAGGTTTTCGTCATCGGGATGTCCGGCTGTTATCGGTGTGTTTTCTATTCCGTTTTGATAAACAGAGTCAAAACCGCTCAGCAAAACGGTCAGCTTAGAGACGGAATCCCCATTGCTGTTATGAATTCCGCCGAACTCCGTCTGGCAATTATATCCGTTGCCGATATCGTCGCCGCTCGTTCCGCCGACAGCCTTTACGCTGCCGCCGTTAATAACAATCGTGCCGCCGTTTCCCTTGAAGCCGCCGCCTATGCCCGAAGCCTTGGCACCGCCCGTTGCCGTGACCGTGCCGCCGTTAACGGTTATCGTGCCGCCGTTGCCGAGCATTCCGCCGCCTATACCTGCACCGTATTCACCGCCGACAGCCACAATGCAGCCACCATTGATCGTTATCTTTCCGCCGCCGCCCGCCGAGCCGCCGCCTATTCCTGTACCGTAGCCGTCCAATCCGCCGGTTGCATAGATCGTGCCCGAATTTATTGTCAGCGTTCCGTTTGACCGTCCGCTGCCGCCACCGATACCTGCCTCAATTTCGCTCTGAGTATAAAGCGTTCCGTCGCCCTCGATTGTAAGCGAAGCGATGATTCCGATCTCAATTCCTGCGCAATAAGTTCCCGGAACAAGATGGTTTTCGCCGGTCAGCACAAGTCTTACCTTTGAGGTCTTGAGAACGCAAATCGCATAATCATTCTCGCCCAAGCGAGAGATGTTTATATCTTTTATTTCAATATCCTGCTCACCCGACGCAACCGAAATGCTTCGATTGAGAGCCTTTGACGAATCCTTTTGCGTTACGGTATAGCCGTAGGGATTTGTCTCGGTCACAAGCTGTCCCTGCGAGTCGTAGCCGGAAACCGTGCCGTCGCCGAGCTTCACATCGCCGTAGTCAAGATAAAGCACCGTTCTGCTGCCCGTCGCCGTTGCCGAAAAGGAAATCGGCAGCGCAAGCAAGCAAAACAAAAGAAAAATCGTAAAAAGTCTTTTCATAATATATCACCGTGAATTCAGACAATTCGCACACCACAATTTGTACTGTACCGTTTTTATTATAGCATATCGTGCCGCCTTGTTCAATCCTTTTTCCAAAAGGGATTTTAAAATCAAAAACACCCCGCACCTTGCAATTTTTCATGCAGAGTGCGAGGTTAATTTGTATGCTGTTTACGGCATTGTTACATAGTCGAGAGGATCGACGGTGCTGCCATTGTATCTTACCTCAAAATGGAGGTGCGGTCCGGTTGACCATCCTGTGCTGCCGACCTTGGCGATTATCTGTCCTTGCGATACCGTCTGTCCCTCGGAAACGAGAAGCTCACTGCAATGACCGTAGAGCGAGGTGTATCCGTCGCCGTGGTCAATTATGATGTAATTGCCGTAGCCTGTGCCGCTTTCACTCTCAAGCGACGAGAGTATGACCGTTCCGGCTCTTGTTGCAATAATATTCTTGCCGTATGCGCCGCTCATTGAAATATCGATTCCGCTGTGGTATCTCCAGTCGCCGTCTATCGGGTGATAACGATAGCCGTAGTATGAGCTTAAATAAACTCCGCTGTAAGGCAGAGGCCATGCCCAACCTGAATTGCTGACATTGGAATCCATGCTGCCGGCATTTGAGCCGCTTGAGCTGTTGCTTGAGCCGCCGGAGCTTTGATTGGATTTTCTGATGGCTGCCTTGATCTCTTCATCAAGCCTTGACATCTCGGAATTATATTCGTCGATTGAAACCTTAAGCTCCTTCGTCTGAGCGTTCAGTGCGCTGAGCTTCGCTTCAACCTCTTCGGTCTTTTGCTTAATAACATTCTGGTTAGCCGTCAAGGTGTCCTCGGTGGACTGCAAGTCGCTGCGCTTTGCTTCAAGCTCGGTCTTTTCCTTTTGAAGCGCAGCCTTCTTTGTTTCAAGCTCCTCCTGCATCTTTTCGATAGAAGCAATTTCTTTGTTGAGCTTGTTTACAAGATCCTGGTCGCTCTCCGTAACACGCTTGAACATTTCAAGACGGTTCAAAAAGCTTGACATATCCGATGAGGAGGTGAAAATTTCAAGAACAGAGGTTTCGCCCGCCATGTAGTTGGCTCTCATTCTGTCGCAGAAAAGCTCCACTGTGTCCTTTATTTCCTGATCCTTGGCTGTGATCTCTGCGTCGAGCTTTGCAATCTCGGCATTGAGCGAAGATATCTTCGCCTCGGTTGCGTCGATGTCGTCGGTGATGAGATCCTTCTGAGCCGTGATATTTTCACGCTCCTGATTGAGCTTTTGAAGCTGGATATTGAGCGCGGAAACTATCTTTGACTGATCTGCCTGCTGACTCTCAAGCTCCTTGACTTTCTGCTCGCTCTCGGAAACTTTATCCTCAATATCCGAATATTCGTCTCTCAAATCGCTGAGCGTTTTCGCCTGCGCCTTGGGAGCATATGACATGAACGACACAAAAATAAACGCCGTGCTCATGAGCAATGAAATTATTTTATTCAGTTTCTTCATATACAACACCTCCACGCTCCTTGAGGTACTTCTGGATGGAAATAAGACTTCCTATTCCGCCGGAAACAATACCAATCACAAGGAAAGCAACAAGAAGATAAACCAAATAATCGGTAAACGACACAATGGTAAAGCCTCTGCTTACCATTGCAAGCATTGACGAAACGGTTGACTGAAGTGCCCTGTATACGCCCCAAACAATCGCAAGGGAGAGAACTCCCGAAATTGCGCCGAGAACCATACCTTCCACCATGAACGGCCAGCGGATAAACCAGTTCGTTGCGCCGACCGACTTCATAATATTTATCTCAAGTCTTCTGCTGTACATTGTGATACGAACCGTATTCGCAATGATGAACAGCGAGATGAGAAGCAAAACGGCAATTACGCCGATGCTGACATAGAAAATAGTGCGTCTGATTTTGACAAGCGTTTGCGCAATATCCCTGTTATCACGCACGGAATCAACTCCGTCGAGCTTCTCCAGCTCGGAAACGGTGCTGTCAAACCTTGTCATATCGCTGACCGAGACTTTAAAAAGATCCGGCAGCGGATTTTCAACGCCCTCAAAGTATGTTGCGTCCGTGCCAAGGTCTTCAAGCTGCTGTTTAAATGCTGTTTCCTTGTCAACATATTCACACTTTTTAACATTCTGCATGAGGGTGATTTTCTCTTTCATTTCGGTTATGCCCTCGCCCTGAACCTCATCTTTGAGGTAGACCATGACAACATTCTGGCTTTCGATCTCGGTCATAACATTATTGACATTGACAATAACCATAAATGCTGCGCCCATCATAACAAGGCAGGACATCAGCACGGCGATCGAGGCGATCGACATAAGGTGGTTAACTCTGATATTTCTGAAGCCCTCTTTGGTAAGATAGCCTAAGCGTCCTCTTCTTTTCACTGATCCTCACCGTCCTTTTCCGAGTCCTGTTCAATATAAATACGGTAAGAATCGTTGTCGCTTATAATCGCATCGAGGAAGCCCTCGTCAACCTTTTCTTCCTTTTTTTCCTCCAGCTCAGCCTTTTCTTCCTTTGAGGAATATTTTTCCTCGATGGTTTTCTTTTCAAGGTTAAGGTGTGCCGCAGACTGAATCGGCAGCTCGCCGTTTTCGATCATTCCGTCGGCAACGACCTCGCCGCTCTCAAGGGTTATTACACGCTTATCGAACTTTTTAACAAGGTCATGCGCATGTGTAACCATTATAACCGTTGTGCCTGCCTCGTTAAGCCTTGTCAAAAGCTCAACAATTTCCAAAGACATCTGAGGGTCAACATTACCCGTCGGCTCGTCGGCAATGATTATATCCGCATTGTTTGCAAGCGCACGGGCAAGCGCAACTCTCTGCTGCTCGCCGCCCGAAAGCTCGTTGGGATAATTCCTTGCTTTGGCGGAAAGACCGACGATGTTTATAACATACGGCACACGCTTCCTTATATCCTTTTCCCTTGCGCCTACAACACGCATTGCAAAGGCGACATTATCATAAACGGTCATTGTCGGAATAAGTCGAAAATCCTGAAAAACAATTCCCATATTTCTGCGGAAATACGGAATTTTCTTTTTCTTCATCTCGTTGAGGTTGTAGCCCTTGATAACTATCGTACCCGACGAAGCGACCTCCTCTCGCATAATCAGCTTGAGGAATGTACTCTTTCCCGCTCCCGATGCGCCTACGACAAAAACGAACTCGCCCTTGTCAATATGGATATTGACATTATGCAAAGCTTTCGTTCCGTTGTCGTAAACCTTGGATACATTTTTAAAATCAATCATGTTATCTGTCCTTAGCTATAATCAGTATTTAATCGGATTTGCATCAAGATATCTCTTTACCATGAGTGCGACTTTGAATACGATAGCGTCGTCAAACTCACGCAGATCAAGACCGGTGATCTTCTTGATTTTCTCAAGACGATATACAAGAGTGTTTCTGTGGACAAAGAGCTTTCTCGATGTTTCGCTGACATTAAGGTTGTTTTCAAAGAACTTTTGAATCGTGAACAGAGTTTCCTGGTCAAGGCTCTCGATTGAACCGCGCTTGAATACCTCGTGAAGGAACAGCTCGCAAAGCGTTGTCGGCAGCTGATAGATAAGGCGTGCAATGCCGAGGCTGTCATAGCTGACGATCGTTTTTTCATTGTCAAACACCTTGCCGACCTCAAGAGAGATCTGAGCCTCCTTGAATGAACGGGCAAGCTCCTTGATGCCCGCAACCGTTGTGCCAATACCGATAACGGAATGGGCATAAAGCTCGGTTGAAAGCGAATCGGCAATCGAGCGTGCAAGCTTTTCAAGATCCTTAGACTCTATGTTGCTCTTAACCTCCTTGACAAGCGCAATGTCGGTTTCATTGATGCTGACTACGAAATCCTTGGACTTGTCCGGGAAGAGATTTTGAATGATATCATAGGCGGAAACATCCGTCTGATTCGGGATTCTGATAAGAAGCACGGCACGGGTAGCGTCGTTATTGAAGCGAAGCTCGCGAGCCTTGAGATAAATATCTCCGGGAAGAATGTTGTCGAGAATAACATTCTTGATGAAATTGTTTCTGTCGTATTTCTCGTCGAAATACTGCTTAAGGTTGCTCAGGGCGACTGCGCTGATATTGGTGTACTTCTCGGCAAGCTCGTCGTCGCCGTCAATAAAGACAGCGTATTCGGGATGGATCTGATTGCCGAAGGTCTTATAAGTGCAGCCGTCGACAACGCAGGCCTCGGTATCCATGAATGCGCTTGCCGCCGCAGTAGGCAGCACTTCTCCGATTCTTCCAAGCTCACTGCATGAAATAATCGTGCCGGTTTCATCAATGATGCCGATCGTTCTGTCGATCGCACTTCTCATTTGATGAATGACACCCTGAAAAAGTCTGTTTGACATATAATCTCTCCTCACGATTGTTTTTTCACATCATAATAAGGTATTTTCGGGCATATTTATACAAATCGCCAATCTAAACATATACATTTTACACAATTTCAAAGAAGATTTCAACCCTTTTAAGCATATTTTTTGAAAAATCTTTTCAAAACAGACTTAATTCATCGAATATTTTATAGATAATGACTAAACAACGCCCTCTTTTATCGTCAATATGACTTGTATAAAATCACCAAATATTGATAGAAAAAGACCGAAACCACCCTGTACACACTATATTTTGGAAAACTGTTGTCATTTTTACCAATAGCAAAAGGGGAGCCGACGGCTTTTGACCGCAGCTCCCTTTATTTTGGTTAATTCCCGAATTTTTGTTTCGGTTTGTGCTGTTTTTTTATATTTATCAATATCCGCTGCCGAAGAACTGACCCCAGTCGTAGCCGCTTTGAGCCTGACTCTCGGTCGTTGTTTCAGTCTCGGACGATGTACCCTTGTCCTCAACAAGAGTTGCTTCAACCGTGAAGGTATCAACGGAATAATCGGAGTTGATCCTGCAAAGCTCAAGGGTGAGCTTATCGCCTACCTTGCCGTTTTCGATCTTGTCAAGGAGGACATCGGCAGAGTCAAGCTTTTCGCCGTCAACCGCAGTGATAAGATCGCCGACCTTCGCCTTGCTGTTTGCAAGCGAGCTGTCCGTGTTGATGGAAGCGATAACGAGCGAGCCGCTCGGAAGGTTCTTGAGCTTAACTACCATTGCGTACTGCTGATATTTTTCAGCCGCAGCGTATGAAATTCCGAGCTTCGGTCTGTCGGTAACATAACCGTTGGAAATGATATCGTCAATGATCTCCTTAGCGTCTGAAATCGGAATTGCAAAAGCCATTCCCTCGTAGCCGGTGCTTACGATCTTTGAGGAGTTGATGCCGATAACCTGACCGTATTCGTTCATAAGCGCACCGCCGGAGTTACCGGAGTTGATGGGCGTTGTATGCTGGATGCATTTCATCTCGTAGCCGCTCTCGCTGCTGATAGGTCTGTCGATTGCGGAAACCATGCCCTTTGTAAATGAGCCGAAGAACTCCGAACCGCCCGGATTACCGATAGCGTAAACCGTTTGTCCCTTTTTCAGTGCCGTCGAATCGCCGAACTCTGCGGCGGTAAGACCTGTTTTTTCGATCTTGATAACGCCGACATCTGTTTTTGAATCATAGCCGACGAGAATGCCGTCATAGCTGTTGCCCTCGTAATCCGTAACCGTCATGGTGTAGCCCGAAGTTTTAACCGAGCTGATAACATGAGCGCAGGTTACGATATATGTGTATTTCTTCGAGCTATCCTCGCCCATGATAATTCCCGAGCCTTCTCCCACAAGCGAATTGCTTGAAGATGAAGATGAGAATAACGACTGCGACTGACCGAAGAGCTTGATGCCGACATTGAATTTTTCGGCAGTTGCGGCAACCTCCTCGCTGGTCGGAATACTTGAAGTATTCTTCGCCGTCGGCGTTTCGGAAAGCGTAAGCTGAGTCGAATCGCCGGAAGATGTTGAGGTGTCCGATTTCTTGATTCTCGGATAAACTCCGACAATAACGGCAACGCATACAACCACCGCAACAAGTGCGATCATAAAGCCCTTGAAGCCCTTGCTCTTTTTCTTCGCAGGGATCTCGTTCACCGTCTTTGCGTACTGCTGACTGTAATAGTCGTTCTGCGCCGTTCCCGATGCATTGCCCGAGCCGTAGTTCTGCGAATTGTACGGGCTGTACGGTGACTCCTTGGGAGTATCGTCCATCACCGTGTCGTTATAACGGCTGAAATCATTATAATCGTTGCTGTAGGACTGCTCCTCTTTGCTCTCCGCAGGCTCGGTATAAGCCTTTTCCGGTTCATTCTGCTGAGCATATCCGTTTTCGTAAGGCTGATTGTTTTCAGCGGCGGATTCGGCAGGCTCCGGATTTCCTTCTGTTCCGTAATATCTGTTTTCATCACTCATAATAATTCCTCCTGCACTGTTTACGGGAACCTTTTTGTTGTCCGTTCCCTTATGTTGCCTACAGTATAAACCGGGGATTTTACGACGGTTTTTATAAATTGTAAACAAAAATTAAACGTTTGGAAGCCAAAATACAAATTGTGTATATTCGTTCGGCTCGCTTTTGCAGACGATTTGACCGCCGTGAAGCTCAACTATGCTCTTCACAAGGTAAAGACCGAGGCCTGCGCCCTTAACATCATAGCTTCTGGACTTATCGATCTTGTAAAATCTTTCAAATATTTTGTCCGCTTCCTCACGCTCAATACCTGCGCCGTTATTTTTTATGCTGACAAAGATTTTTTCCTTGTCACGGTAGGTCTTGAACTCAATATATCCGTTCTGCGGCGTGAACTTGACCGCATTGTCGATAAGGTTATAGATGACCTGCATCATCATATCCTCGTCTGCGCTGACCGTCATGCCCTCCATCTTGTCAAGCCCGATAATTTCAATATCCTTATCGTTGATTTTTCTTTCAAAAGACAGAAGCGTTTTGAAAATATCTGCGCTGATGTCGAATTGCTTCATATTTATCTGCATTTCGCCGGCTTCGAGCTTGGACATATTCAGCATACCGGTAACCAGTCTTGAAAGCCTCTTGACCTCATCGGAAACAATGTGCAAATAATATTCATACTTATCCGGGCTTATTGTTCCGTCAAGCATACCGTCGATAAATCCGCCGATCGAGGTCATCGGAGTTTTCAACTCATGAGAAACATTTGCAACAAAGCTTCTGCGGGAGCTTTCCAGCGCCGAGAGCGACATTGCCATTGAGTTGAACGCCTCGGAAAGCTGCGCAACCTCGTCGTGCCCTCGAACCTTGACCTTGTAGCTGAAATCACCCTGCGAATAATGCTCCGTCGCCGTTGCCATATCTCTCAACGGGCGGGTAAGCCTGTAGCTGAGATAATAGACGGCAAGGAATGACAAAAGCAGCGAGAAAAGAGCGGCAACAAGGAAGATTTGCAGCATTCTTTTCGCATAGCCGTACCAGCTTGAGGTTATCTTCTCGGTTGCAATAACGATCGCAACGGTCTTGTCGTTTATTTTTATCGGCGACGCCGCCGTGAGCTGAGTTCTGACGAAGGTCGTTCCCAGCCTGCCGACCTCGGTGTAGTCATTATCGGTTGCTTCTTCGATAATGGATTGGTCGATCTTATATCCGCTGTGAACCACGCAGGTTGCGTCGGAATCGAACCTGAAGCGGTCGCTCATCATCTCCTTGCACACAACGACCTCGCCGTTCATATTGATAATGAATATATCCGCATCAAGAGCCGCCGACATATTGCTTATCGTGTTGCAAATCATTGAAAGCGGAGAGATGTCAACCTCCTCTCCGCTATCATATTTTCCGGAAAACTGGCTGAGAATTTTCTGCGAGTTTTTGGAAATTATCGTTGTGTTTCTCTCAAGCGTCGAGAGCTGCTCATCATTGCGGTATTTCGAAGCGATTCCGAGATATGTTGAGCAAACTATCAAAACGCTGAAAAGGCTGACCAAGGTTATAATGGAAAGATACTTGTAAAACAGCTTCTTGTTTTTGGGTGCTTTTTTTATTCTGTTACCCATGGATCATCAGTCCTTGGTTTCAAATTTGTATCCGACGCTCCAGACGGTCTTGATCTCCCATTTGTCCGAAACGCCCTCAAGCTTTTCACGAATGCGCTTAACATGAACATCTACCGTCCTGCTGTCGCCGTAATAGTCAAAGCCCCAAACCTCGTCAAGAAGCTGATCTCTTGTAAAAACTCTGTTCGGATTGCTCGCAAGATGATAAAGAAGTTCAAGCTCCTTCGGCGGTGCGTCAACCTTTTCGCCCTTAACTCTCAATTCGTAATTTGTGAGATTGATTGAAAGATTGTCGTAAGAAACCTGCTTGATGTTGTTTTCGGCTTCCGGAGCGGAGGCATTCGATGTTCTGCGGAGAACCGCCTTGATTCTCGCAAGAACCTCCTTTGCCTCAAACGGCTTTGTGATATAGTCGTCGGCTCCCAGCTCAAGACCGAGAACCTTGTCGAAGGTTTCGCCCTTGGCGGTAAGCATTATTATCGGCTTGTTGGAATATTTTCTTACCTCTCGACAAACCTGCCAGCCGTCAAGCTCGGGCAGCATGATATCAAGCAGCATGAGGTCGGGCTGATGCTCGGCAAAGAGCTTGACCGCTTGCATACCGGTGTTTGCGATAGTAACGCTATAGCCCTCTTTTTCAAGATAAAGTCTGAGAAGCTCACATATGTTGGTGTCATCATCAACTACGAGAATTTTTTCTGTTGCCATAATAATTCCTCCGTTTCAACAAGACCCTTAAATGCAATCCGCACGCCTTAATTGTACGACATTGCCTTAACATTGTCTTTATCTTAATTATACTTTTTAATTTGTCCATTTTGTGAACTAATCAAAAATATTCTTTAAAATACATTTATTTCAAATGTTGTTCTCGACCTGTATTCTTCGCCTGCCTTGAATGTGCACTGCGGAAAATCGGGGTGGTTCGGCGTGTCGGGATAATACTGCGTTTCAAGGCAGAAGCCTGCATGTTGAACGAGCGGAAGTCCGCCCTTGCCGATAATTGTGCCGTCAAGGAAGTTGCCCGTATAGAGCTGAACGCCCGGAAGATCGGTATAAACCTTGAGCTGTCTGCCGCTGACAGGCTCATAAACAACCGCATCCGCTTCGCCCTCAACATTGTCAAGGCAGAAATTATGGTCATAGCCCTTGCACATTACGAGCTGGGCGTCCCTGTCGTGAATTCTTTTTCCGATAGATGTCGGGTTGGTAAAATCGAACGGTGTATTGAAAACCGAACGAAGCTGACCCGTCGGAATGCTGTCCTCATCGGTCGGCGTAAATTTCTTTGAGTTGAGCTTGAGCACATGGCCGAGCACATCGCTCATTGCAGAGCCGCTGAGGTTGAAATATGTGTGATTGGTAAAGTTGATAACCGTGTCCTTATCGCTGACCGCGCTGTACTCGATTTCAACCTTGTTGTCCTCAGTAAGGGTATATCTTACCTTTGCGTCCATCCTGCCCTCAAATCCGCTTGCGCCGTCGGGGCTTGTGTAAGAAAGCTCGACCGCATTGTCTCCGACAATCTCCGCATCCCAAACTACATTTGAAAATTCGCCTGCGCTGTGAAGACAGGTCTTGCCCTTTTCGTTCTGCGTGAGCTGAACTCTTTTTCCGTTCATCATGAACGAGCCGTTTGCGATTCGGTTGGCATATCTGCCGACTACCTTGCCCTGATAATCCGTAAAATTAAGATGACCGTAAAGGCTGTCAAAGCCGACGGTGATATCGTTCACTCTGCCGTATTTATCGGGAGTGTAAAGTGCCTGAAGCGTTGCGCCGAGAGTGATCACCTGGAGAATGATTCCTCTTGAATTTTTTATTGTGAACAGCCTGACCTCTTTACCGTCGGGCATATTACCGAAAAAAGAAGCATTAACCGACATTTTCTCTCCTCCTTACATTGTATCCGACGAGAACAGGAACACATGAAGCGGAAGCCACTGCTGAACATTTGCCGGGAATGCCGCTCTGTCCGCCGAGAAATTCGAGAAAAACGCTCTCGTTGCCGCATGGTGGCTAAGCTCAAATTCAGCTTCGCCGTCAAATTTTTCAACCTTGACCTCGTTATCGAGCACCTCGATACGAAGCTTTTCGTCGCCATATTTTCCGTGGATAAGCACCGTGAGTACACCGTCGCAAAGCTTGGCATAGCTTGCCTTAGCCTTGAGATATGCGCCGATAACCTTTTCAAAGCTGTATACAAGAATCATTTCGCAGCCGTTTATATTGAAACCGTCCGCATTTTCGGTGAAGAATTTCAGCTTGTCCTCCTCAAACGGAGCAACGACGAATCCGATATGGTATTCCTCCGTCTTTTCCATTACCGCAGCCACAAGATTCGGATAATATTCCGGATCAACAACTTCGAATTCGCACACACCGTTCTTTGTATAATTAAACACAAAATAACCGACAAATTCGCCGTCCTTCTTGAGCAGATACGGGCGATCCCTCCATGAGCAAAGAACATCAAAATAGCTCTCGGGCTTGCGATTTGACCTTATCGGGAGCTTGGAATAAAGCTTTTCGATATTTGCCATGCCCTCTGCGTCGTCCGCCCTGAGCTTTTCTATCTCAAGTCCGCAGGGCATCGCCTTGAGGGAATGTCTGTATGCGCTTCGGCTGAAATTGAAGTGGTAAACCGTGCCTGAGCTTTCAAAGCCGAAGTATCCGTAACGCTGGCGCTGACCGCCGAGGTAGGCGACATCAACTCCGTTCTTGCCCATATCCTCAACCGAAAGCTCCATAAGCTCGATCATATATCCCATCGACCTGTAATTCTTGCCAACGGCAACATTGCCGATGCAGCACGCCTTGATCGGCTCTCCGCCTACCGTCATATCGTTATAAAAGCTGCCGACCGCGGAACGGAACTCGCCGTTTTCGTCCTGAACAACAAAGTTGTTGTAGGCCGGCCTGTACTGATCCTTGTAGCATTTCGGAAGAAGATTTAAAAAGTCTCTTTCCTCCGGGTCGTCCGTAAAGAAAACCTCGTTAAGAAATTCAATAAGCTTTTTATTATCCTCGTCCTTACCTCTTCCGTAATACAAATTGTTCGTCATGTTTTTGTTCCTTTCATATGTCAAAAATTTTTTACTATTTTAACTATTCTGCTCGTTCCCAGCCTGTCAGCACCGAGCCGGATAAATTCTTCGGCGTCGGCAAGAGAGGCTATTCCGCCCGCAGCCTTGATTTTCGTGCCGCGAGTAACATGCTTTTTAAAAAGCTCAACATCTTCTTTCGTTGCGCCCGCAGTCGAGAAGCCCGTTGAGGTTTTTATGAAATCCGCACCGGATTCGGAAACGATCTCGCACATTTTTATTTTTTCGTCATCGGTAAGCAGGCAGGTTTCGATAATGACCTTGAGCAGCCTGCCGTGACACGCGGCCTTGACCGCATTTATTTCATCAAGAATAAAATCATATCTTTTATCCTTGAGTGTGCCGATGTTTATTACCATATCAATTTCTTTTGCACCGTTTTTGACCGCGTCCTCCGCTTCAAAGCATTTCGCCGCAGTCGTCGAATAGCCGTTCGGGAAGCCGATAACGGTACAAACGGAAATTTTTCCGTCGACATATTCCGCCGCAGCCTTGACGAAGCTCGCCGGAATGCAGACGGAAGCGCAGCCGTATTTGATGCCGTCGTCACAAATCTGCCTTATCTCCTCCCATGTTGCCGATTGAGAAAGCAGAGTGTGGTCGACCCTTGAAAGTATATCCTTAATATCCATAGGTTCGTCCTTCCGTTATGAAACTATCTCGCCGGTCTGTGCGTTAACAAGATTCTGAAACAGAGCCACCTGAGTTGCGGAAACGAACTTATCCTCGTGCATACTTCCGAAAAACCACCGTTTGAAGTCGCAGTTTGCGCTCAGTTCCTGAAGGTAGGCGTTAAGACCGGAAACCGTAAGCGGCTCGTTATCCTTAAGACGGAGGAAATTCTTAATCTTCTGCGCCGGCTCATGAGTGATCATATAATCGACCCGATACTTGCAGCGTTCAAGGTTCTCCGCACCCTCACGCATCTCCTCCTGCGTCGGGATATCGGCTCTCGACCATGTGTCGTGATCAACTCTCATGTCAATATCGGGGCTTTCTCCGCCTCCCATGGCGAAGTATTTTTCTCCCTCAATCTCAAAGATTTGTCCTCTCATAAGGTGATAGATGTTGTCCCTGATCTTATGCGCCTTGCCGCCTGCAAAGTTAACAACGGGATATCTTGCGATCAAGTCAAAATTTTCATGAGTTCCGTCAACAAAAAGAATCATGTATTTCTTTTTGCCGAGCTTGTCAAGAATTTTTTTCTCCTTGGAGTCGCCTCGCCATATAAAGCCGAAATCTCCGCAGACAATAAGCGTATCTCCCTCTTTTATATTTTTGAACTTTTTCTGAGAAAAGAGAGCATAGTCACCGTGCATATTTCCGGTTACATAAACCATTGTCAGATCACTCCCCAAAATGCGATAAAATTTTTAAAAATCATGTTTATTTTTATAACTTAATCTGTTATAATATTTTCAAGACAATGCTGCACAGTTGCGGTGTGCGAATTGCGCAGTTGGTTTTTCGTCACGGTAAAAAATTCATCGGCCTGCCGACGCAGGTCGGGAGGCTTTTCGCAGCATGACGAAAACGAATTCAAGGTGTTGTCTCAAGTAATATAATACTACAAGTTCGGGTGTCTTGTCTATGAAAAAATTTATAATTTTTATATGTTGTGCCGCTTTGATCGTGACTTCGACGGTTTTTCCCGCTTTTGCCACCGATTATGCGGGTAATATTGAGCTGTATTCAAAGATTGATCTGCTCATCAACCTCGACAGCAACGCCGTTATCATTGACAGGAACGCTGACCAATCCGCCGACCCTTCGTCGCTGACCAAGATCATGACCGCTCTTGTTGTGCTTCAAAACGAAACGGATCTCAGCAAAAAAATTACCGTTTCCGCTTCATCGCTTGAAAGCGTTTCGGGAACGGGCTGCATTATGTCGGGGCTTCAGGACGGTGAGGTGATCAGCGTTTACGACCTGCTTTGCTGTATGCTTATTCCGAGCGGAAATGACGCAGCTCTTGTGCTCGCCGACGAATACGGAGCCGGCATTGAAAATTTTGTCAAAAAAATGAACGATGCCGCAAAAGCCCTCGGCTGCACAAACACAAAATTTACAAATCCGCACGGACTTGACGACGGTGTCCAAAAAACCACGGCAAACGACATTGCAAAAATTGCTCAGGCCGCAATAAAATACTCCGTTTTTGAAACAATAGTCAAAATGCTGACCTATGACCTGCAAAAGACAAACAAGAACGAGGAGCGCACGATAGTCAACACGAACTATATTCTGAATTACGGATTCCCCGACTATTACTACGAAAACGCCAAGGGAATCAAAACCGGTTCAAGCAGCACCGAGGGCGAAAGTATTGTTTCAATCGCATCAAAGGACGGCTACAGCTACCTGGCCGTTGTCCTCGGAGGACCGTATAAGGACACGGACAAGGACAACGACACGGAAAACCAGGCGATCCTTGACGCAGTGAGAATGTTTGAATGGGCTTTTGAAAGCCTCAGCTATGAAATCGTCACCAAGCAATCGCAGTTTGTAACAACTATTCCGGTCAATTATTGCTGGGATATGGATAATGTTCGCCTGGTCGCCAAGAGCGAGGTTCTTGCCCTTGTGCCGGACGGAAACGGTTCGGAAAGCGTCAGCTTTGAGCCGATAGATATGCCGAAGGCTCTTGACGCTCCATTCAAAAAAGGCGATACGGTCTGCAAAGCAAAAATATTATTTGCCGACCATCAAATCGGCACAGTTGACCTTGTTGTTGCCGAAAGCGCCAACATGAGTATGCTTCTTTATCTCAAGGCAGCGCTCAAACGGATGACCGCAAGCACGATTTTTAAAATATTGATAGCTATCGTCGTTCTTGTCGTTGCAGGCTATATTGCCCTTTATATTCGGGCAAACCGCAGGCGCAAAAAGAACCGTGAGCTTAAAATGTTCAAATACAGCGAGCTTCAGCAAAAGCCGAGAAACAAAAGTAAAAAATAAGGAGTTTTTTCCGTGAACGATATTCAGAGATTAAAAAATTTAACCGTGCCGAACGGAACGGTCGATTGTGTTCTTGATACCGACGCATACAATGAAATTGACGACCAATACGCAATCGCTTTGATGATGAAATCGCCGAAATACAATGTTAAGGCGATCTACGCCGCCCCGTTCTTTAATCACCATTCTGAATCTCCGGAGGACGGCATGGAAAAAAGCTACAACGAAATTTTAAGCCTGCTCGACCTGATGGGCAGGGAAAGCTTCAAGCCAAATGTATTCAAAGGCTCACGGGCTTTTCTGACGGACGAAAAAACACCGGCGGAAAGTGCGGCAGCGGAGCACCTTTCCTCTCTCGCCGCAGAATACACGCCGGAGCGTCCGCTCTATGTGGTGGCTATCGGAGCGATTACAAATGTTGCGTCCGCCATCCTCAAGAATCCGAAAATTGCGGAGAACATCGTCATCGTTTGGCTTGGCGGCAACGATATTGTTTGGCAGGATACTAAGGAATTCAACATGGTTCACGACATTGCGGCGGCAAGAATTGTTTTCAACTGCGGCTGTCCGCTCGTTCAGCTCCCGTGCATGGGTGTTGTGTCGGCATTCTACACCACAGAGCCGGAGCTTCGCCATTGGCTCGGCGGCAAAAATGCCCTTTGCGATTATCTTGTAAAGCACACCGTTGAGGAAGCGGAGAGCTACGCCAAAAACCATGTGTGGAGCAGGGTCATCTGGGATGTTTGCGCTGCGGCTTGGCTTCTCAACGACAACGATCGTTTTATGAGCTCGGTAATCGACCATGCCCCACTGCCGACCTATGACGGCACATATTCATTTGATGACCGCCGCCATCTGTATCTGCGAATAACGCACATACACCGTGATGCTCTTTTTGAAGAGCTTTTCCGAATCCTTTCAAAATAAAAAAGAGAAAAGACGAAAATCAATTTCACACCGTTGATTTTCGTCTTTTTTGTTTTATTGTGCTCGGCACACATAGAACCCTAAATACAGATTTGCAAGCAAAAACCATTGGCAGCTTGGCGTCTATTATTTTAACAAATTTCAGATTCGTTTTTTGTGCGAACTGCCGGTCAAGCTGTTTTTAGGCAACACCACATATTATATTTAAGGCAACATCACATAATCGTGGTGTTGCCTTTATCTGTTTATTCCGTTACAAGCTCTTCCTGCTTTTCCGTCTGCGGTTCAGAGCCTTGATCTGCCTCTTTGACCTCTTTGTTAACATCATATTTCATACCGTGATGATATGGGAAAATTTTGAGGAATATCCATGCGGCAACCGCACCGACGGAATTGAGAATTATATCACCCATCGTGTCCATAAGCGGCCATCTGCCGATATCCTTCGGGTTGAAGAGCGTCGCCTCCTTGGAGGTTCCTTTTGCAAGCTCATAGCACCAGTGCTGAGCGTCGCCGATAGTTCCCTTTTCGGGATTTGTCATAACCTGATCCATTGTGAACTCAACCAGCTCCCAACAGGTTGAAACGAAGAAAGAGAAGCATAATGCGCAAAGAAGCGCAACGGGAATCGAAACCGGCTTTTTGTCACGCTTTTGCATTGCAACGACCACCTCATAGCCGAGCAGGACGCAGAGCCCGCCGCTGAGAAGGTGCATTCCCGAATCCCAAAATCTTGAATCGTAGTAAAAATTCAGGAATTTTCCGCAGAACGAAGCGGCAAAAATCATAACGATTGAAAAATCCTGAACCAGCGACGGCATATGCCTTACAAAGCACTTTTCAGGGAAAATCATAAAAATTTCCCATGCAAACATTGCGATAAAGTTTGCGCCGACCTGAAGCGGGTCGGAAATATCGAACGGAGTTCTGAGGAATCCGGCAACGAACGCATAAATCATCAGCGCTCTGAAGATCCACCAGTAAATAAGCTCCCATACCTTACAATTTGATTTTATACGGCCGATATACTCTTTCATTACATCACCTTTTTAAAATTATTTGATATGTGCGCTATTTCATAATACGGCAAACTTTTATGTTTGTCAATATTTATTCAAGCTCGTCCTCGTAATCTTCCTTGGAAAAATCGAAATTTTCGTCAATTTCAACCCTGCCGAATTTTCTGCGCTTTGAATAATCGCCCCTGCTCCGCTTGTAAATATTGTCGCCGAAGCAGGTGCTGTGCTTTCCGTTATGGTGGCAAACATGACCCTTCTGCTGAACGCTCATAAGCAGAGCGTCGCCGCCGCAGTTAAGGTCAAGCGACATCAGCCGCTGCGAATTTCCTCTTTCCTCGCCGAATTTATAAACCTTATCGGTTTGTGAATCGTAATAATATGCCCTGCGTGTTTTCAGCGTATAGGCGAACGCCTCCTTGTTCATATATCCGAGCATGAGCACCTTACCGGTGCTGTGCTCAACCGTGATAACGGGCATGATATTTTTATTTTCCCAAAGCTTATAAAGATCCGTCATTCTTATTTCCTCCGTTTTTAAAATCCAAAAAAGCTCATCTGCGTGCTTTGCGGCAAGCCCTCAAGCGCACCGCAGGCATCGAGCGTTTCCATAACCGATTTGCTGATTCCGGAACGCTGCTGAAGATCGTCACGGGACATATATTCGCCCTCGCCGTCGTCCCTCGCTTTCATCAAGGCAAGCGCCGCCGACTCGCCTGTGCCCGCCATGGACATGAACGGAAGCCTTATCTTTCCGTCCTCCAGCTTATAGATCGTTGCGTGCGATTTGTAAAGGTCTATCGGCAGGAATTCGACGCCTCTCGCCATCATCTCGTTGACGACCTGCATTGCAACATACATATTTTCTTCCTTTGCCGTTGCGTCGTGACCCTTGTTAAGAATCGAATTCATGAGCTGCTTAACAGCTCCCCTGCCCTCAAGTATTGCTACGGTGTCAAGGTCTTCGCCTCGAACCGTCATATATGTTGCGTAATATTCCGTCGGCCTGTAGATTTTGTACCATGCAAGGCGCATTGCGGCGCTGACATATGCCGCTGCATGAGCCTTCGGGAACATATACTTGATTTTCATGCATGAATCAATGTACCAATCGGGAACATCATGCTCCTTCATGGCTTTTATGTGAGCCTCCGTCAGAAGCTTTGTTGCATTGCCCTTACGGACAATTTCCATTATCTTGAACGCCATATCAGGCTCAAGTCCCTTATGCATAAGGTAAACCATGATATTATCACGGGTTCCTATAACCTCGGAAATTGTGCAAGTTCCGTTCTTGATAAGCTCCTGAGCATTGCCGAGCCAAACATCCGTGCCGTGAGAAAGTCCCGAAATCTGGAGCATATCGGAAAAATTCTTCGGCTTTGCTTCCATCAGCATTCCTCTTACAAACGGCGTGCCAAGCTCCGGCAGAGAAAGTGTACCGGTTTCGCAGCCGATATCCTCCGCCGTTACGCCGAGCGGTTCGGGAGAGGTCAGAAGCTCATAAAGCTTCGGGTCGCAGATATCAACATCAAAAACATTGATACCCGTCGAATCCTCAAGATGGCGGTAAAGCGTCGGCACATCGTGTCCGAGGTTATCGAGCTTGAGAATCGTATCATGAAGCGAGTGGAAGTCGAAGTGGGTCGTTCTCAGTCCGCCGGAAACATCGTCCGCCGGGTGCTGAATCGGAGTGAAGTCCTCGGCATCATTGCTTGCCGGAACAACAACCATTCCGCCGGGGTGCTGACCGGTCGTTCTCTTAACTCCCGTGCAGCCTTTCGTCAGCCTGTCCTCCTCGGCACGGTTGACCGTTATGCCCTTGACCTCAAGCCATTTTTTTACAAAGCCGTAGGCCGTTTTGTCGGCAATAGTGCCGATCGTGCCTGCCTTGAAGGTATGGTCGATTCCGAAAAGCTCCTCGGTGTATCGGTGAGCATAGAACTGATATTCACCGCTGAAATTAAGGTCGATATCGGGCTGCTTGTCGCCCTTGAAGCCAAGGAAAGTTTCAAACGGGATATCGTGACCGTCACGGTGCATCGGGATTCCGCAATTCGGGCAATCCTTCGGCGGCAGATCATAGCCTGAACCGACCGAGCCGTCCATAAAAAATTCCGAATGCTTGCATTTTTTACATATATAATGCGGAGGCAGAGGATTGACCTCGGAAATTCCTGCCGCATGGGCAACGAACGACGAGCCGACAGATCCTCTCGAGCCGACATAGTAGCCATGCTCCTCTGAGTTCTGAACCAGCTTTTGAGCGATCATATAAAGAACGCCGAATCCGTTCGAGATAATTGATTTCAGCTCTTTTTCAAGCCGCTTTGCCACATTTTCGGGTACGGGATCGCCGTAATCCCTTTTGGTTCTCTCCCAGCAGATACGGGTCAGATCCTCGTCCGCACCCTCAAGGCTCGGTGGGAATGTTCCCCTTGGGAACGGCGTCATTCCGCTCTCGCAAAGGTCTGCGATTTTATTCGGATTGGTGATAACGACCTCTTTCGCCGTTTCCTCGCCGAGATAAGCAAACTCGGCAAGCATCTCTTCCGTCGTTCTGAAATAGAGCGGAGCTTGCTGAGACGCATCGGAGAAGCCCATTGAAGTCATAAGAATTTCACGGAAAACGGCATTTCCCGGATCGATGAAATGAACATCGCAGGTTGCAACGACCGGTTTACCGAGCTTATCCGCAATGTGGATTATCTGCCTGTCAATATTTTCGAGATCCTCAACCGTCTTAAAGCGTTCGTAACGCTCGTCCTGACTGCGAAGCATGAAAGCGTTGTTGCCGTTCGGCTGAATTTCAAGATAGTCATAGAACGAAGCGATTCTGAGAACATCCTCGTCGCTTTTTTGATCGACAAGCGCACGGTAAAGCTCGCCTGCCTCACATGCGCTTCCGACAAGAAGACCCTCACGAAGCTGCATGAGCCTGTGCCGCGGGATTCTCGGTCTGCGTTTGAAAAATTTAAGATTTGAATCTGTTATAAGCTTATAGAGATTTTTAAGTCCCTGTGTGTTCTTGGCGATTATGATAATATGATAGGTCTTTTCGGCACGCACCTTTTCGATATAGCCATTCGGAATTTCATCATCGACTCCGAAGCCGTAATCGTCATAGAAAGCGTCATCGTCAACGAGGTATCCCTCCATGCCGTAGATTATTTTTATTCCGGCTTTGGCGGCGGTGTTGCAAGCCTCCGGGAAAGCCTGAACAACGCCGTGATCGGTAATTGCAATAGCCTTGTGACCCCACGCTATCGCACGGCTGACAAGCTCCTTTGCGCTCGTCATACCGTCCATCGCAGACATATTTGTATGCAGGTGCAGCTCCACCCTCTTTTCGGGAGCGTTATCCTGCTTTTCTATCTTTTCTATCTCCGTGACAGCTCTTGCATTGATGAGATATGTATGCATATAGGTGTCCATATTTATAGCGCCTCGGACAAGCACGGTCTTGCCGTCCTTAAGGTTCGCCACAAGTTCCTCGCACTTTTTCCTCTCGCCGAAAACCTTGACGGGGTAGGACGAGGTGTAGTCGGTTATATTGAAATTGATTATGCTGTAGCGTCCGTCCTTGGACTCCCTTGTTTCCAACGAAAACACATCGCCCCAAACAACGACCTCGCCGTCCTCCGGCAGACATTCGTTGATAGGCTTCGGCTTGCCCTTGACAAGCGTGCCGAAAAGCGGCCTTGCGTTTGTAATTGAAATCGGCAGGTCGTCATATGTTTTTTCCTTTGGCTTTTTCTGAATCGGCGCTTTTGACGCAGCAACGGGGTTAGCCATCGGCGGAGCAACGGCAATCTTTTGATTCTCTTTTTGCTGAAGCTCCTCAAGAGCCTTGATATCGTCCTGAGCGGAAACGCTGCTGACGAACTCAACGGCTATCAGCCTTTCAAAGCGGCGGTCGATCGTTTGACGAATGAATTTGTCGCAGCCGAGATTGACAAGCACATCCTTGCCGTTTGCCGCAAGCTCAACGGTCAGCTTATCACCGTTAAGGCTGTAGGTTGCGCCCTCAAGTATGGTCTTTGAAGCGGGGAAATGCTCATAAATCTCCTTGACGAAGCCTGCCATATAATTTATATCAAATGTTTCCGGCGGAAAATGTATTCCGAGGTCAAGCCGACGCAGATTCATCACACGCATAAGCTCCGACCTCGCCTTTTTGATCACGGCCGAGTCAATGGGCGCAGGAAAGCTGACGAGCATACTGACGCTGCGTTCAGCAAGGCTCGCCTCAATGCTTTCAACCGTTGCGCAATCAAAATATGCCGCAACGCTATGATCTATATACTCGCCGAAAAGGCTGAGGAAACTGACTTCTTTCAAAATTACACTCCCAAATTTTAAGGCAACCCCTCACAAATTGCCTTACATCTTATCTATTTCAGTCAGCAGCTCGCTGACGATATTTTCTTCTTTAATCTTTCTGATAATTTCGCCTTTTTTGATAAGCACTGCGCAGCCGTCGCCGCCTGCGATGCCGATATCGGCTTCCTTGGCCTCTCCCGGACCGTTGACAATGCAGCCCATTACGGCAACCTTGAGCGGCTTGCGGCAATCCTTGAGCGAATCCTCGATTTCACCTGCCAGCTTAATAAGGTTGATCTTCGTTCTGCCGCAGGTCGGGCAGGAAACAATCCGAACACAATCATTTCTCAGGTCAAGAGCCTTGAGAATATCAAGACCGGCGTAAACCTCCTTGACCGGGTCGGCAGTCAGCGAAACACGAATCGTGTCGCCGATACCGTGCATAAGCAGACTTCCGATGCCTGCGCTGGATTTTATAAGACCCATGCGCTCCGTGCCTGCCTCGGTCACGCCGAGATGAAGCGGATAATCGCATCTTTCGGCAACGGTTTCGTATGCCTTTATCATATTGCCGACATTCGACGATTTGATTGAAATCACGATATCGTCAAAGTCGAATTTTTCAAGCAGCGAAGCATGGTACATTGCGCTTTCCGCCATGGCTTCGGGAGTCGGCGCGCCGTATTTTGCAAGAATCTCCTTTTCGACCGAACCGGAGTTTACGCCGATACGAATAGGAATATTTCTTGACCGACACGCTTCGACAACCTTTTTAACTCTGTCGTCCGAGCCGATATTTCCGGGATTTATGCGCACCTTGTCAACACCTGCCGCAACAGCTTCGATCGCAAGGCGATAGTCAAAATGAATATCGGCAACGATGGGCACGCTCACCGCTTCCTTGAGGGCGGGAATGAGCTTCACGGCGTCAATATCGGGGATTGCTCCTCGAATGATCTGACAGCCTGCCTTTTCAAGCTCGACCGCCTGCTTAACGCTCGCTTCGACATCATGAGCCGGCTTGTTAAGCATTGATTGAACCGTTACGGGTGCGTCGCCGCCGATAAATGTGTTGCCGATTTTTATTTTTTTCGTTTTTCTTCGTTCCATTTTAATACCTCGGTTTGAATTAAAATAGCGATTGGTTGCTTTATCTCCTCATTTTCAACTTTTTATCCTCACTTCACAATCAGCGAATAAATATCCTTAAAGGTAATTGCCGCCATGAAAAGCAGGAGAACGACCATGCCTATGGCATGAACAAGCGATTCATACTTCTGGTTTATCGGCTTTCTTCTGACAAGCTCAATGAGCAGGAAGAAAAGCCGTCCGCCGTCAAGAGCAGGGATCGGCAGAAGATTGAACACGCCGATATTTATTGTAATAAGAGCCATTATGCTGAGAAGTCCCGTGTAATCCGATGTTTTGGCAGACTCCTGCGCCGCATCCGAAACATAGTCCACAACGCCGACGGGTCCCGAAACATCTTTAACGGAATATTTGCCCGTAACAAGGTCAAATAGGCTTAACCAAACCATTCTGAATATGCTGACAGATTCCTTGAAGGTATCCTTAAAAACCGTGCCTGCGGTCTTGTCAACGCCAACCATAACTATCTTTGAATACGGCATTTCAACATCGTTGATCTCTACCCTTTCGCCGTCACGCTCAACCAGCAGATCCGCCGTCGAGCCTTCGTCACGGCTGAGAAGATACGGAACATCGGTGTAATAAAAAACCCTTTTGCCGTCGATCTTAATTATCTTGTCATTTGATTTAAGCCCGTTATATTCCGCAACCTGTTTGCCGTTATCGTTAAAGAAATTAACTCGGTTCGTGCCGGAAAGACTGTCCGAAACTCCGAGCATTATCGCAATTATAATAAGACCGAGAATTATATTTACCATTGCGCCGGCGACCACGATAATTATTCTCTGCCAACAGGGCTTGTTGTTAAAAGCACGCTCATCCGTGCTGTCCTCGTCCTCGCCCTCCATGCTGACAAAGCCGCCGATAGGCAGCAACCGCCATGAATATTGAGTTTCGCCCTTTTTCTTTTTGAGCAAAGTGGGACCCATGCCGAGAGAAAATTCATTCACCTTTACTCCGAAAATCTTTGCAAAGGTGAAATGCCCCGCCTCATGCACCATGATTATTACGCCGAAGAATATTATCGCAAGCAGGATCGTCCATTTGCTTGCCAATACAGATAAAAATTCTATTTTGATCGCCTCTTTCGTGAGCCGAGCAACCTCAGCCCATTATTTTTTCTTTCACATAACCCCTCGCCCAGTTGTACATATCCAAAACATCGCCGAGCTTATATGTATCGAACCTCCGGGCATTCTCAATGGTCTCTGCGACCAGTTCCTCAATCTGTAAAAATTTAATTTTGCCCTGTCTGAAAGCAAGATTAGCCTCCTCATTCGCCGCATTTGCGCAGGCAGGGAAAAGTCCGCCGTCATTTATTGCCTTTCGGCAAACATTTATCAAGCCGAAAGTTTCGTAATCCGGCTTATCAAAGGTAAGCGTGCCGTAATCGGTCAGCGAAAGCTCCTTTACGGGCGACGGAATCCTGTTCGGATAGGTCAACGCATACTGAATCGGTATGCGCATATCGGGAACGCCGAGCTGAGCGATAACGGAATTGTCGCAGAACTCGACAAGCGAATGAATAACGCTCTGACGGTGAACAACAATGTCGATATCCTTGGGACTCATTGAGAAAAGCCAAACCGCCTCAATAAGCTCAAGACCCTTATTCATCATTGAAGCGGAATCAATCGTAATTTTTGCGCCCATGCTCCAATTCGGATGATTGAGTGCTTCCTTGACCGTAACATCAACAAGTTCGCTACGCTTTTTGCCGAAAAAAGGTCCTCCCGAAGCGGTAAGAATGAGCTTTTTTATCTCCTTTTTATCTCGGCAGCCCTGCATCGACTGAAAAATCGCCGAATGCTCGCTATCAACAGGGAGAATGCTTACACCCTTTTCCTTTGCAAGCCCCATAACGAGCTGCCCTCCTGCAACAAGCGTTTCCTTGTTTGCAAGCGCAAGCTCGCTGCCTGCATTGATCGCCGCCAAGGTTGGCTCAAGTCCTGCCATGCCGACAATGCTGTTAAGCACATAATCCGCACCGCAAGCCGCACATTCGCAAACGCCCTCCATGCCCGAAAGCACCTTGGTCGGGGTGTCGGCGACTTTTATTTTAAGCTCAGCCGCCGCTTTTTCGTCCACCATTGCGGCAAGCTCAGGTTTGAATTTTCTGGTTTGTTTTTCAATCGCATCAACGCTGACGCTTGCCGTCAAAGCCTTGACCTCATAGCCCTGCATCTCGATAACCTCAAGAGCCTGAGTTCCGATTGAGCCTGTTGAGCCGAGAATGGCAACTGTTTTATTCATAGCATCACCTTAAAATGTTTCGATTATGCTGAGTATTGAGTACATAATAGGGAAAACAAACAGTGTACTGTCGAATCTGTCCATAATTCCGCCGTGACCGGGGATGATCTTTCCATAGTCCTTAACGCCGTAGTTCCTCTTGATTACCGAAGCGGAAAGATCGCCGAAGATGCTGATAATCGAAAGCGCAATCGAAATCGGAATAACCGCCCACCAATCCCAAAGGAAAAAATGTCCGTCGGGGAAGAATTTCTTAACAAAAACGAAATATAGACCGATATTCAGCACCACGGTGAGCGCAACGCCGCCGATCGCTCCCTCCCATGTCTTTTTCGGGCTGACAACGGGGGTCATTTTGTGCTTGCCGAAGAATACGCCCGTGAAATAGGCAAATGTATCGGTAAGCCATGCGCAGAAAATCGTAAACAATATCAAATAAACAACATTCGCCTGAGTGTATCTTTCGTCGGCAAGCTGAAGATCATTGATTCGAATCCAGCAGCCGAGCGATTCCGGAACTGCGATTGAGCAAAGAACGGAAATTGCAACCTGCTCAAATTTAACCTCTCCGTGCCACTTAACCATCATAATGAGCATAGCAATAATATACACTGCAAGAGCCGCAAACGGCGTAACATGGATTTTTTCAAGAAAATGATATCTGATTTCAATCGGAATATATGCGCCGACAATTATTGACGGAATAGCAAGCGGAAGCTTGACTTTCGCAACATGGTTAAGCTCATAAACGGCAACGCCGCAAATGAACGCCATAAGTATCGGCAACGCCGCCGTATTCATAAAAAACATTACGGCGACAATAACAAGGGAATAAGAAACTCCCGAAATAATTCTGGTTTTCATTTGTCTTTTCCTTTCAGACATTTAGATTTTAGACATTAGACGAGGTATAAAATAATCTCATCAGATTGCAGTAAATTTACTAAATCAACAATCTAACATCTTCCGTCATACAAAATTGAGCGGAATTTTTCACAAGCGATTTTGCAGGTCGGGTGCTGTGCTGTTGCACTGCCCCGAACAAAAAATCGGTTGTGGAGAAATTTAACCAACCTCAAACGCCGCCAAAACGACGGTTGCGCTTATTATACTCGTCTATCGCCTTGTCGAGATCGGCAGGGGTAAAATCCGGCCAAAGAATGTCGGAAAACCAAAGCTCGGAATATGCCGATTGCCATGTGAGAAAGTTTGAAAGGCGATATTCCCCGCTGGGACGGATTATTAGGTCGGGGTCACTTTGACCCGCAGTGTAGAGATGAGCCGAAATATCGGCTTCCGTTATATCGGCAGGGTCAAGCTCGCCTGATTTGATTTTTTCTCCGAGCTGCTTGACGGCGTCAACTATTTCCAGTCTGCCGCCGTAATTGATAGCTATATTGACATCATATTTTTCGGCGTCCCGTGACTCCTCCTCGGAGGTGTCAAAAAGATTGAGAAGATCTTCGGGAATACCCTCACGGTGTCCGATGAAATGCATTCTCATGCCCTTTTGGAGATTTTCAGCCTTCCTGTCCTCCGCCTCGTGCATATATTCACGGAAAAGATCCATGAGAGACGAAACCTCTTCGGGCGGACGCTTCCAATTCTCGGTCGAAAAGGCGTAGAATGTTATATATTTTATTCCTATTTCTCCGGCATAATCACAAATCTGCTTGAACACCTTGGCTCCCGCCTTGTGACCCTCCGAACGGGGCAAACCACGCTGCTTCGCCCAGCGGCCGTTACCGTCCATGATTATACCGATATGCTCCGGAACTCTTGATTTTTCCATAGAACAATTCAATCCTTTAACTGGTTAGTGCTTTAATTTATAATTCAGATAATTTAAGAAATACTTAAAAATGTAAAACATTTTTTCTTTAAGCGTCAGTTCTTTAATATGCAGAAAAGGCAGCACACATTTCATAAAAACTTTATTCATTTTGACATAGCTGCTTTTCTCTGTCAGCTCTCTTTCTCTAACGCATCTTTCCATTCGCGCAACATTTCTAAACAGAAAGCATATCGCTGTTTTTTCTTCACAATTTCTATAGATTTTATAGGCGTCCAATCGCTCCCTCATAAGATCAATTTTATTTTTGTCAAAATTTTTATGGAGAACACTGTGCGGATTATTAAAATATCCATACAGCGGCAAATCAACCACAAAGGCTCTCGGCAAATTCGTCCAAAGCCTTGCGCAGAAAACCGTATCTTCGCCTACGGTATAATTGCCGAACCGACCGTGTTCTTTTATAAAATCCTTTTGAACAAGCTTTGTACATGCACTTGAAAGAATCATTTCATACTGTATGATTTTATCAAAATTATACATATCCACAAACTCTGAGGTTTTGCATTCACGAACTAGATATTGAAAATTTCTGTAGCTCTCTTCATCAACACGCTCATACCCACAGGCAACCATTTCGCAATCGTTTTCCACGATGGCTCTCAGCATAAACTCATACATTTGCGGCTGTATAAAATCATCGGAATCAACGAAACCTATATAATCGCCCTTTGCTTTTTCAATTCCGTAATTTCTGACGGAAGATACTCCCTTGCCGGTGTTTCTGTAATAAACCACCCTGGGATCCTTATCCGAATACCGCTTTATAATTTCAGACGATGAATCTGTGCTCTTATCGTCTATGCAAACGATTTCAAGATTCTTGTATGTCTGATTCAATATGCTGTCAAGGCATCTCGAAAGATATTTTTCCTGATTATAGACCGGAACTATTATTGATATCAAATAGTCCATATGTATTCTCCTTCGTTAACAACAGGCAGACCGTGAAGCCTGCCTGCGGGACAATCAATTATATTGACATAACTTCCTTTTCCTTTGTTGAAGCGGCAGCGTCGATCTCCTTGATAAATTCGTCGGTGATCTTCTGAAGCTCATCTTCACCGTTTTTGAGGTCATCCTCTGTGATTTCCGATGCCTTTTGCATCTTCTTGATCTTATCGATAGCGTCACGGCGAATCGAACGAATCGCAACCTTGGACTCCTCCGCCATCTTCTTGATGTCCTTAACGAGCTCTTTACGCCTGTCCTCGGTAAGCTGAGGGAATGTCAGGCGAATAACAGAGCCGTCATTCTGCGGATTGATGCCGATATCAGAAGCCTGGATCGCCTTGTAAATCGGAGTCAATGTAGATTTATCCCAAGGCTGAATAACAAGAATGCGAGCCTCGGAAACCGAAATTGCAGCCATCTGATTGATTGGCGTCGGAACTCCGTAATAGTCAACGAGAACCTTATCAAGCACGCCGGGATTTGCACGGCCTGCCCTGATTGCAGCAAAATCCTTGCCGAGAACGGAAACCGTTTTTGTCATTTTTTCTCTGGTATTGTTGTAAACCTCTTTCATGAAAATTCTCCTTACATATTTTATTCTTTTACTATTGTGCCTATGTTTTCACCCTTAACTGCTCTGACAATATTCTCGGGATCTTCGAGATTAAAAACGAGAATTGCAATTGAATTATCTCTGCAAAGCGAAGCAGCCGTGCTGTCCATTACCTTGAGCCCCTTCGCAAGAACCTCGGAATGAGTGAGCATATCATACTTGACTGCGTCGCTGAACTTGTTCGGATCCTTATCGAAAACTCCGTCAACATTCGTTGCCTTGAAGATAATATCAGCCCCGATCTCGGCCGCTCTGAGAGCCGCAGTCGTATCGGTTGAGAAAAACGGGCAGCCTGTACCGCAGCCGAATATAACGACCTCGCCGTCGTTAAGGTGAGCGACCGCGTCACGGGCAACATACCGCTCGGCAATCGGTTGCATACCGACCGAGGACATAACCCTCGCCTTAACTCCGAGCTGCTCAAGAGCCTCGCAAAGCGCAAGCGAATTCATAACCGTTGCAAGCATCCCCATATTGTCGGCTCTGGTACGATTCATTTTGCCGCTGCTTCTTCCTCGCCAAAAGTTTCCGCCGCCTACCACGAGTCCGATTTGAACCCCCATATCGGCTACCTTTTTTACATATGTACAAACATTGGTCACCATGTCAAAATCAATGCCGTGACCCTGCTCTCCGGCAAGAACCTCGCCGCTGAGCTTTAGCAGAATTCTATTATACATCTGAATTACCCCCACTGCCCTAATATATCGTTTATATTTTACTTTAAAACAGCGGTTATGTAAAGTGAAAAATAACATTTTTCACGAAAAATTCAAATTTAATTTTTGTGCAATAAGTCAAATTTTGAAAAATAGCCGCCGATAAAGCAGCTTACGGTCAAATCAAAGCACCCGCCGTCGGCTACAGACAAAAATAAAAACGGATCGCTTTCACGACCCGTCGAACGGTTGTTGCTTTAACCGAATAATCCAAAGGCGATTGCTCCGACTATCAATCCGGCAGCCAAAACACCTAAAGCGATCATCGGCAGAGATTTTTTTATCTTGATGTTCATTATTTCCGCAACAAGTGCGCCTGTCCAGCCGCCCGTGCCCGGCAACGGAATTGCGACAAGGACAAAAAGTCCCCATGTGCCGTATTTTTCAATAGTCGGCCTGTGCTTTTCCGCCTTTTTTTCCATCTTGCAAACAATTTTACCCAGTCCGTTTGATTTTTTCATCAAGTCGAATATCTTTTTCAGGAAAAGGAGGATAAACGGTATCGGCAGCATATTGCCGAGATAGCAGATGATAAACGCCTTGACGACATCCATGTTGAGCAGTCTTGCCGCAACAAGTCCGCCCCTCAGCTCCAAAACCGGAAGCATGGATATAATAAAAACGGTAAGCTCATTGGGAATTTTGCTTTGAAAAAAGGCCACTATGGACTCAACTAATTGATCGGTCATTTTTTCTCACTCCGTTATGATTTTTTTGTTTAAAAGATAATTATAGGCCTTGGAAAGAATGTTTCTGTCATTTTCAAAGCGAAGCTTGTTAAGAGCCTTCTCATATCCGAGCCAAATATAATCTTCAATCTCTTCCTTTTGAATTATCGTCTGCGTATCCTGAGTTGAGGCAAGAAAAATATTTACATTTTTTTCAACCTTGCCCTGAATCGTATATTGACTTTTCGTTACAAAATCGGGATGGATACTTATTCTTATTCCCGTTTCCTCAAGCACCTCTCGGTAAGCCGTCTGATGATCGTTTTCGCCCTGCTCGACATGACCTTTCGGGAATCCCCAGTGGGCACTTCGTCTGTTTTTGATAAGCAGGAAACGAATCATTCCGCCGATATTTCGGTAAACGACCGCTCCGCAGGAACGCTCATATAAGCACTCCAGCGTGTGCCTTTTGTTCTTGACGGCAAAATCAATGCCGTTGATGATATCGATATTGATGAATCTTGTACTTTTCGGCGCTACAACCCAATCTGTTTCATTACTGTCGTCATACCTGACAACGCCAACAACTCTCCCGTCAAAGCTGCGTACGGGGTGATTGATTCCCATTATGAATGCGCCCTTAACGGCGGCATTGAACTGCTTTGCCCCCTCGACCTCGCCGTAGTTCAGCTCATAAGTGAAGCCCTGTTCGTTGCTGTAAGAATGGATCGGATGAGTCACCTTGATACGAACATATTTACCAAGCATGTTCCTAACTCCTCCACCGTGTGCCGAATGCGCACGGATTTACCGCAGACGCAACAAAATACATTGTTTTTTCGTCCGCATTCAATTTACCGTACCATTATACATATATTTCGGTGAAATTACAATAGGAAATTTTAAAAAATTGAAGCTATTTGCTCTATTATGCAGAAATCTCCGCTCAATCATCATTAAGCGGAGATTTGGCATCGCCTTTATATAATTCCTTTATCAATAGCCGATTCGATAAATTCGGCAAAAATCGAATTTGACCACGCAAACCAGGGTCTGGTAAAAATCGACGCATCATCGGCGTTGAAGCCCTCGTGCATATATCCGGTGTCGCCGTCGGTTGCGACGAGCGTTTCAACGAGCTTTTTTATCTCATCCGGATTCGTTGAGGTCAAGCCCTGCATCGACAGAGCAATATGCCAGATGAAGCCCTGCGGCGTGTGCGGACTGCCTACTCCGCAAGCCGCCTTGCCCGTGTAATAGAACGGATTATCCTCGCTGAGAATAAACCTTCTTGTGTTGACATAAACAGGATCGTTCACATCGCAATATCCGAGGTACGGTGCGCTGAGAAGGCTGGGCACATTTGCGTCATCGGCAAGAACATGATTGCCGAAGCCGTCGGTTTCGCAGGCGAATATCCTGCCGTATTTCGGGTGAATGACCGTGCCGTAGGTATTGATTCCGTATATAATTTCCTCCCGAAGATTTCTCACCTTTGCAAGAAAATCCTCGTCTCCGATTTTCATTTCGCTGAAAATTTCGTCAATATATCCGAGCACGACCGAGGCAAACATATTTGAAGCGATAAGGTAACCGAAAGTGCAACTGTCATCGCTCGGGCGGAAGCCGCTCCATGTCATGCCTGTAAAGTTGACGGGATAGCCCTTGCCACCGTTGTGAAGAGTGTCAAGCCAACCGCAGCCGGGGCGTTGAAACGAATACGGCGACTTTTCAAAATGACGCTGCTCCGTTATCCAAAGATCAACGACGAGCTTTGCCGTTTTGATAAAATTATCGTCAATTATCGTTTTGTCTCCCGACGCTCTGTAATAGAGATATGCGAGCCTGAACGGATAACAAAGCGAATCGATTTCATATTTACGCTCCCAAACCCACGGATCGTTGAGCGGCAGGTCGTCGGTATGTCCGTGACCGTTTCGTTCGATATTAAACGCATTGGCATAGGGGTCGATCCTTATATAATCGAGCTGACGAACGATGAGTCCCCGAATGATTGAACGGATCTCCGGGTCATCCTTTGTCAACGGAATATAATGCGTAACCTGCGCAGTGGAATCCCTGAGCCACATTGCGGGAATGTCTCCCGTGTAAAGAAATGTTGAACCGTCGGGAAGAATTTCCGCCGTTGTTTCAAGCGTATTCGGGTAGCAATTACGATAAAGCTTCTCAAGCTTCGGATATTTTTTTAATTTTTCCGCCACCTCGTCAATATGGGCGGTGATAGATTTCGGAATATTTTTCACAGTAACTCTCCTTAAAATTGTGTGTAAACCTCAGAATATTTTTTGAGCAATTCTTTTGCGACCTCAACAGTGTCCTCATCGCCGATCCCGTTCTTTCTCGGAATATAATTTCGGAGAAAATCGTTTTCAAAGGCCGCAAGCCGTTTCGCCTGATATGAGCCGCTGTATTCGTTGCGGTCAAGCGGCTGCTTTTTTGTATTGTCCTTTAGCTTTTTGGGATTATCAAAATACGCCGCAAGCGAACGATAATACATATACCATCTCGCCGTATAATAATCCTTGACCAGTCCGCCCCACTCACGCCAGACGGTATCGTAAAGAATCGAATGGTCAAGAGGACCCCAGACCGTATGGAGCAGAAGATAATTGATTTGCAGTGCTTCCTTTTCCTCACGGCTGCCGCCAAGCTCCTGTGCCTCGACATAATTCGTGCAAAAATTCGTTTCCTCCCTTGTTCTCAAAAGGCGGTCGATATCCTCGCAAATTTCAAGAAAAAGATTGCTTGCCTGCTCAAAGTTTCCGGCATTTTTTTCTTTGAAAAATTCCGTTGCCCTGAGATAAACGGGATAGGCAAGATCGGAAAGAAATTGACGAACGATCGACTGAATATCCGCACGCATTGCGTCGATTTTTTTGTCGTCGGACTCAATGATGCTTTTGGCTATCGCATACAGCTTATGGAAATCGTAGCTGCGTTCCATCGTGTCGTAGGGCGCAGTGTGCTTAACATTCGTGCACGGTCTTGCGCAAATGACAGAGCCTGCACATTCGTCGCTTGAACAAAGCTCTACAAGGGAAATAATATCGTCACCGAATGAATCGGTTTTATATCTTTTAAAACAAAAATCCCTTATAAATTCGTCTCGGTCAAAGCTGCCGTTTGCCGTAGCGGCATGAAGAGCCGCAGCGCAAAAGACGGGGTTGATATCAAATGTATCAAACGAAAGCGCAACGCCGAGCTCGGAATCCGCAAAGGGATTGTCGCAAAGCTTTTGCACATTGCCGTAAATTCCCGTTCTGCCGTAGCGGTTTCCTATGATTTCGGGAATACATTTTCTGCTGCCAAAAAGCTCCGAGCTTTTGCCCGTTCCGCAGTCGTCAAGAAAGATATATCGGTTGCATGAGCAGCTCTTGAAAAATTCGGAATTCACCGAGCTTGCATGAAGATAGCAAACCGCAGCCTCATCAAATTCAGAGATCATATCCTCAAGTGCTTTTCCGAGCTCTGCAAGATAAGAGTCATAGCCCTTTTTGTCGGCTCTGTAAACTCCCTCAAAAATATAGCTGTGAGTTTCGCCGAGAGCCTCGCGCTGAATCGCCAGGAATTTCTTATTGAAAACGGAAAAGAACGAGTTCTTTGGCCTGATGAAAAAAATCGGCGGAAAATTGTGCCACAACGGTGCTTTGAGAATATCCATTTTTATATATTTTTTTCTCAGTCCGAATGGCACGCTCGGGATTGCCGCAGGAAAAATCGGTTCGATGCCGAGACTTCTTTCACGGTCGCTTATGAGCCTGCCGACGGTGATTTTTCTTTCAAGATATTCACGGCTGTTGACCGAGTTCGTTTTGTTGATATTGCCGGTCAGCTGGTTCATCAAAAACGCAGGGCCGGAGCAAAACTCAAGGCAAAGTTCTTCCGCCATGCCAAGCTCAAGCAGCGTTTTGAAAAGAACTCCGTCAAAACCGACCGGCTGAAGAACACGGTTGAAGCCACGCATTGCCATGAAGTCGATTTCCTTTTCCCAACGGTCAAAGCCTCGGAAATTTCCGCCGAGCGAGAACGACTCGTAGCTCGTCATTGCACGAATTTTTTTCTTTACCGTTCGGGTAATTTTTTCCTGAGGCAGGGGTGCGGAGGAGATTGTAGAAATATCATATTTTCCGCTTGTTATAACAACGCCGTGATATCTGCCGAGATAGTCGTAATACGCCATTGCACGGCTCAGCGGGGAATTGCCGGCGATCACGATTTTTTTATCCTCGGCATAGATCTCGTAACGGTCAAATCCGTTATCCGGCTCGATCGTTTTCATCACAAACTGCTCCGCAATTCTCGGCGTATTTCTTTTTATAAGGTCAACCATCGGTCTTTCTCCTTGTTGTAGGCAATACCGCACATTTTAATGTGCGAATTGCGCTGTGATAAGCTAATCGCTGAGCAAATCAGCGGTTGCTGAGAGTTTCTCGGAAACAATGTATTTATTATACTATACTCTACCGACAAAATAAAGCAATTTTTTCAGAAAATTTAAGGCAAAAAAGAAGGACGGCTTAACCGTCCTTCAAAAAATTCGATTTTTAATTATTTCTTAAGGAACTCCTCAAGGAAGCTGAAAACTGTGATGAAGAAGCCGCAGATGATAACGCCCTGTGACTTAGCCCAAGTTGTGAGTCTTTCCTTCCATGTCGGAACATAGGGAGCGTGATAGAAGCAAGCTGTGTCAAAGAGAACATCGCTTTCCGGTGACTCGTCAAGGAAGATACCGATGAAGTTTCCGTCTGAATCAATATAACCTGCGGAATAGCCCGATGCATTTATATCAGCAACAGCGCCGTTCGGATTGCCGTACTCATCCTCTGAATAAAGGTCAAAATACGGGAAGAATACAATTCTACCGAAGTCCTTGCCATACTCCTCGGGAAGATCTGCTGTTGTTACGATATCGATATAAGCGATAACAATGCCCTCGTCAGATGTTGAGAAGAACTTGCTGAAATCAGCCTTCTTGATTCTGAAAGCAAATGAACCGTCCATGCCGTTCTCAAGATCTAACTGATTAACAACACAGCGATCGTCCTCTGCAATAGCGTCGGAGAATCTGATGTTCTTGATTTCAACAACATCCTTTTCGCTTGTTGAAAAGCTGATGCCTGAGAAACCGAAATAGAACTCTTCTGCATCTGCGGGAAGCTTATCGAGGTAATCGGCCTTCATTGTAACCGGAATTGAATACTCTTTATCAGCGTCAATATATGTATTTTCGATTGAAAATACTACCTTGCCCGGCTCTTTCTCAGTATCATAAGGCATATCTCTCTCCGGTTTTTCTTCGCCCTCGGCAAATGCTGCAACGCCCAGTGTGAAGAGCATAATTACCGAGAGAAGAATTGCTAAGAATTTTTTCATGAAAAATCTCTCCTTTTTAATTTAGCATTTTCATGCTTTTTATTGTGCGAGGAGATACCTCGCTTTTTTATTATAATATCACGAAAAAGAATTTTATAGTTCCTGTTTGGAAAAATAATCACATTTTAATAAAAATTTTTTGATTATTTTTTTGTTTTAGTGTAGTTTGCTTTCTTGCTCACAATATATTGTGTTAATTGCAAACCTCCTGCATAACTTCGTTCACCACCTCACCGGCAACCGAAAGTCCCGAGCCGGATTTTTCAACAACGCAAACGACGGCATACGGCGCGTCCTCACGCTGCGAAAAGCCTATAAACCATGCATGAGAGCCTCCGTCAACCTCAGCCGTTCCGGTTTTTCCGCACATCTGAAGTCCGGGAAATGTTGAGTCGGAATAGTAATTCACAACATTCGAGCGAAGAAGTTCTTTCATCTGCGCCGCAATTTGCGGAGTTATATTGACCGTTTTGTTGACGGTGGTTTTTCCGATAACCTCAACCTTGCCGACGGGTGAAACCATGCTCTGAACGAAGTACGGCTTTGTCGCCGTGCCGTTGTTGGCTATCGCTCCCACGATCGTGAGCATATGGTAGGGGTTTACCATTGTGGTGTACTGACCGATGCCTGCCCAGCCGAGATCGGTTTTTGTCGTTTTGCTGACATCGAATCTGCTCGCCGAAACGGTTATCTGATCCATGTCCTCCTTTGTGTTGAAGCCAAGCTCGCCTGCGGTCTGCATCAGCTTTGACTGACCGAGCTGAATTGCAATCTGCGCAAACGCCGAGTTGCAGGAATGGTTCAGCGCCTCCTCAAAGGTGACTGTGCCGTGAACATCATTGCATATAATTTTGCCGTCGCCCGTCGCATATTCGCCCGTACATTCAAATGTCTGCAAATAAATATCCGGAATGTTTTCAATTGCGCTGATAGCAGTCACTATCTTGAATATCGAACCGGGAGTATACAGACCCGAAACAAAGCGGTTGAGATAAACTCCCTCGTATTCATCGGGATTATCGTCAATATCGTCGGGCTTATTCTGCGGATCATACGACGGGGTGGAAACCATGCAGACCATCGCTCCGGTTTTGTAATTATATACGGCGATCGTGCCCTTTCTGCCGTCCATCGCTTCGTAAGCCGTTTTGCAAATATCGGCGTCAAGCGTTAGATTGATATCGTTTCCCCTGTTGTATTTTTTCAGATTATAAACTCCGTTTACAAAGTCATATCCGGAAAGCTTCGAGCTGTAAACATACTGAACTCCCGTTGCGATAAACGACGAATTGTCGCCGACGGCATGGAGCATTGCCTTACGAACGGTTTTATCGTCGTTATAAATTCTGACTCCGTCCTCGGAATAAACCAGCTTTGTTCCGTTGCAGTCATATATAGTGCCCGCACTGGAGATCTCGCCGTTTTTGTAGATATGCTGATTAACAAGATTTGATGTCCACTCCGAGCCGTGAACATAAAAGTTATACATCATAAATCCGAGTCCGCCGAAAAAAGCGACTATTACAAAATAAAGAACGAAGGCTCTTCTTGTTGTATTTCTCATTTATTTAGACCTCCCGTTCCCGGATTTTTTCCGTGATATCGGAATATCCCTTGAGCCTTGTGACGAGGAGGCTCTGCTCCTGCTTATCGGAACATCGCCCTTGCCGGTCTGAGCTGTTCTCCTTCTGCTTACGGGCACATCCGCCGCAGAGCTTTTGACCCTAACAGGCTGCTCGATGACCGGAGGAACATATACCTTGCGCTTCGGTCGCTTGCCTATCATTATATTGTCGGGATAAAGCGGATGGTCTGGAAGAATCGTCTTTGAAAGCTTCGGATAGGTTCTGATATCCGCCGACTTGATCAGAGCAAGCATACCCCACGACGAGATCACGCTTGAACCGCCTCGGCTGATAAAAGGAAGCGTAACTCCCGTAAAAGGCAAAATATCCGTTACGCCGAAAATATTCAGACTTGTCTGGAACAGCAAAAGTCCTGCCGCTGCGCAAGCCGTTATCGCATAAAAAGCCGAACGGGTGTTTCTTGCAACCTTTATTGCATAGAAAAGAATAAAAGCGTATGTAATAACTATCGCAAGTCCGACAATCATACCCCATTCCTCGCATATCATTCCGAACGCAAGGTCGGTCGAAGCGAACACAACATTTCTAAGTTCGCCCTTGCCTATACCAAGACCGAAAAGTCCGCCGCTTGCGGAATAAATGAGCGTTCTCGTCTGCTGCATTCCCTCGTCATTGATAAGCTCCCAAATATGCCTGTACGCCTTGAAGCGTGCGGCAACATGGGGCTTGAAATAGACAATCATTATTGCGCCGAGAAATGCAGCAACGCAAACGAGCGCAATGGTTCTCACATCGCCCGAGCGCATGAATGCGATTATTATAAAGGTAAAGAAGAAGATCAACGCCGTTCCGAAATCCTTCATGAGGAAAAGCGCACCGATGCAACCGGAGGAGAATATAAGATATTTTGTAAGGCTGCGTGCATTTTGGAGCTTGTCCAGCGAAGCCGCTCCGACAAAAATGAACGCAAGCTTAACAAACTCCGACGGTTGAACGGACATGCTGCCGAGTGTTATCCAGTTCAATGCGCCGTTGGTGTATTTTGCAAGGGCAAGGTTCGCCACAAGCAAGAGCACCGCCGCAACCGCAACCGGCATTCGCAGCTTAGTAACGATATCCGTCCGCCGCATAACGATGAGCATAAATATAAAAAGGAAAAGCCCAAGCCCGATGGCGGCGATCTGTTTGACGGCATAATCGTTATCGACCGTTGCAACATTCGTCAGCCCGATCCCCGAAAAAAGAAAGCCGATTATTTCAAGCTCAAAGTTGTTCTGTCCGCAAAAAATCGAGGCACAGACAAAATACAGCCATTCAACAATAATATAGCCTGCGTAAACCGCAAACAGAGTGCTGTTGAAGCCGTTGGCGGTAATGACCACCGTTCCGGTCAACACCTGAAATATCGTAACAAGAATAAGCGCAAATCCCCAATGAAATTTATTGTTTAATTTTTCTCCGCTCACATTATTCCCCCTTTGCGAATACATTCTGTCAGTTTATTATAACTCATCGAAAGAAAAATCTCAATACATTTGAATTTTTTTTACAATTATGTTATAATTCGGAAAAAGGAGGAGTCGAGCATGGATAACGAAAAGCTCGGAAAATTTGCCGAGCTGATAAACAATTCATCCAAGACCGTGTTCTTCGGCGGAGCGGGAGTTTCGACCGAGAGCGGCGTCAAGGACTACCGAAGCGAGGACGGACTTTACAACACCGTGCGTGAATACGGAGTTTCGCCCGAAACGATTTTAAGCCACAGCTTTTTTGTTGAAAAGCCCAATGTTTTCTACGACTTCTATTACAAATATTTTCTTGAATTAACCGTCGAGCCGAACACCGCGCACATTGTGCTTGCCGAGATGGAGAAAAAAGGCAAGCTCTCCTCAGTCATAACTCAGAATATTGACGGACTGCACCAAAAGGCAGGCAGCAAAAATGTGCTTGAGCTGCACGGAACAACGGCGGTTCACTATTGCATGGAGTGCGGCAAGCCCTATCCGCTCGAAAAGCTGAAAGCTCTCAAGGGCAAGATTCCACGCTGTGAAAAATGCGGCGGACTTGTTCGTCCCGAGGTCGTTCTTTATGAAGAGCCGTTGAACGAAAGCGTTGTCGAAAAAGCGATTGCCGAAATCTCAACGGCGCAGCTGCTCATAATCGGCGGCACCTCGCTTGCCGTTTACCCTGCGGCGATGTATATACGCTATTTCAGAGGCTCGCACATTGTGCTGATAAACAAAGGTGAAACCGACCTTGACTCAAATGCCGATCTCGTTTTCAGGGACAGCATCGGTCAGGTTCTCGGAAGCGTCAAGGATAAAATATGAGGCGGTGATTTTTTGTTCAGAGAGATGAGAAGAAGCAAGCAGCAGCTGACAAAGGAAGAATGCGAGGAAATTCTCGTACGGGGAAAAACGGGTGTGCTTGCCGTTTTGGGTGACGGCGGCTATCCTTATACCGTGCCGATAAATTATTACTACACGGACGGCAAAATTTATCTCCATTGCGCCAAGACGGGTCACAAGCTCGACGCAATTAAAAAAGAGCAAAGGGTTTCGTTCTGCGTCATTGACCGTGACGACATTCTTCAGGAAAAATTCACAACGCTTTTCAAAAGTGTCGTCGCTTTCGGCAAGGCGGAAATTCTTGAGGACGAGAGCGAAATGAGAAAAGCCGTGACAGCATTCGCCGAAAAATACTGTCCGGATTTTCTCGACCGAATTCCGTCGGAGGTTGAGCGTGAACTCGGCATACTTTGCATGATAAAAATTAACATTGAACACATGACGGGAAAACAGGGAAAAGAACTTTTGAAGGAGGAAATCCGATGAAAAATAAAGTTATCAGGTTAACTTCATTTATTCTGACGATAATTATCGCAATGAGCACAATTTTCTACACCTCGGCAATCGACGAATCGGGACAGATAAAAATAACCGAGCTGACGCCCCTGCTCAAAGAGGACGGCAGTCTCACTCAACCCGGCTATTGCTTCACCGAGCTTTATCAATACGACCGCAGCGCAATCAAGGCCAACAAGACTCGCATCAAGGAGTGGGATTTCTATCAGATATCCAACAGCCGCTATGTTATGCAGGTCACAATGGCGGACATCTCGCTCGGCGGAGCAGCAAATGTTACGCTCTTTGATATGCAGACCGGCGAAAGCTACAGCGCGGTTTCGCTCAGGCTTTTGACCTTCGGCAGATTCGGTCTTTCCGAAACGGCTATGACTCCGCAGACCTTTTCCCGCCACAAATTCGGATTCAATCTTGATGTCAATGTGACCGAGGAAAAGCGTACAATTCAATTCAGCGGACGAACAAAGGGCAAGCCGTTTACCGTTGATATCTCAATGGATATGTTCCCCAATCACGAATACCTTGCGATGGCTCTCCCCTTCGGCGACAGAGACAGCACTAAATTTTACTACAATCAAAAGATAAATTGTATGCCCGTAACGGGAACGGTCAAAATCGGAGATATGACGGTCGAATTTGACCCGTCGGATTCGTTCTGCGTTCTCGACTGGGGTCGAGGCGTTTGGCCGTACCACACCAACTGGTACTGGGGCAACGGCAGCACAAGACTTGAAAACGGCGACATTTTCGGCTTTGAGATCGGCTGGGGCTTCGGCGATATGAGCGCCGCCACGGAGAACACGCTTTTTCTCAACGGCAAGGCACACAAAATCGGAGAAATCCATCTTGAAAAGGATGAAAACGACTGGATGAAGCCGTGGAAATTCACCTCGTCAGACGGTCGCTTTGAGATGACGATGACTCCGTTCTATGATAACTACACAAAATCAAGAGTTATCTTCATCGGCAACATCTGCCACCAGGTTTTCGGCAAATGGAACGGCACGGTCACGCTCGACGACGGCACGGTTCTTGAAATCAAGGACATGGTTGCTTTCTGCGAGAACTCGGATAATATGTGGTAAAAAAAGAACAACTTTCCTACAGATTTTTTGCAGGAAAGTTGTTTTTTTATTTGAAAATAATTTTAATTTTATGCTCGCCCGGCGCAGTTAAAAATCTAAAAACGCCTTTGCGTTTTATTGAAATTTCTTCGCCGTCAAGCTCGGCATATTTCGGCACGGACGGAAGAAAAATTTCCGTCTTTGCTTTTGTCTCCTCACGCTGAACAAAGCTGAGATTAAATTCTTTATTTTTCCGATCATAGCCGTAGCTTTCTATCTCACCTGTGACAGCCACAGGATGCGGACGGGTGAGAACATTCTTGTAAACCTCCGTATCCGTGAAGCCGCCGAAATAGCACCAATATGTATTGCTCCACTTGTACGAATCGAAAAGGTCAAGCAAAAATTCAATATGCGAAAACCATTCGTCGCCCTCGGTGAAGCCGCCCCATTCGCCGACTATAACGGGAACCCCGAGCCGCTGCTGAGAGCGTCTGTGCTCGGCAAAAATCGAGCCTACTCGGTCATTGCTTGCGTATTTATATGACGGAGTGTCCACCATAAAATCATAAGCGTGCGGCGAAAAAATAACATTGTTTTCCGTCTTACCCGAAAGTATCGGCCGTGGGCACGAATAGGGAATTCCGAGATTGGAATAGTAGCTGTTTTCAAGAAAAACAAATTTTTCGCTGCCGCATTTTCTTGTTGCTCTCGCCATCTTGTTGATGAACGGAAAATATTTTTTTGTGTCAAAGGCTTTAATGATATCGTCGGCTGCGCTTGTGATTTTTCTGAGGTGCTTGCCGGTGTAAAGGTCAAGTGCTCTCACCGGGTCGTCACTCTTTGTCGCAAGCTCGATAAGCTTTTTCTTCGATATTGTTTTATCAAAAACCGTTGTCGAAACAAGGCGGCCGATTACCTCACGGAAAGCCTTTCCGCCGCTCTTTCCGGGGAACGGCTCGTTGAAGAAATCAAATCCTATCACAGCCGGGTGATCGCCGAATTTTTTTATAATGTGCGACCACATTTCCTCAAACCAAAGCTGCACGCCCTTGCCGTTGACCTCGGCGTCATTCCAGAACGAATCGAATGCACGGTGAACCGCTCTGCCCCAGAAATAGCCCTCAGCCCAAACGATTTTGGTCGGCTGATACTTATATTTTCCCGTCAGCGTTGCCCACTTCGGCGCACCGTCACCGCAGTTCAGCTCCGCACCGGAGAAAAGATCCTGATGCATATCGAGATAAACATAAACTCCCGATTCCTTGCATTCGTCGAGAATACCGCCGATAAAGTCCAGATATTCTTCGTTATACTTGCCCGGTTCGGGTTCGATTGCGTCCCATGTAATTCCGAGACGGACAAGATCCATTCCGTGAGCCTTCATGTCGGCGGCAAGCCCTTTTTTCCACTGCTCGCCGTAAATGCGTCTTTGTCCCTCGGTATATCTGCCCTTGTCGCACACATTGAGTCCGGTCAAGATTCTTTCACGCCCGTGCGAATCGACTATCCGTGTGCCTTTAACCGTAAGCTTATCCATTTTTGCCTCCTTTGCTTCTGCGACGCTCCTTGGCTTTTGCCGCATATTCCTTTCGCTTCGCCTTGAGCTCTTCCTCCTCGGCGATGCGGCGGCGAACCTCCTCATCGTTGCGTTTTTTCGACTCCTCATAGCGTGACTTTATGTCCTCATAATGAAGATAATTTTCTCGCTGCTTCAGAAGCTTTTCGGCCTCGATATACGGCTTTGCCGCACGGGTGTAAATTGAGTTTTCGTCGGTTGCGGCTTTAATTTTTTTGCGTATCTCGCTGCGATTTTTTCTGAGAGCTTTTATTTTTTCGTTCGCTTTTTTCTCGGCGTTTTTGTTTTTATCCTTTGCGGCAGCTCTCAACTCGTTGACAGCCGACTTGATTTGAGCGTCAAGCTCGTCCTCTTTTTCAAAGAGCTGCTCGAAAACCTTGACATCGAATTTTTCGATTCCGTCGGCATAATTTTTTGCCAGAACTTTTTTGGAATCCTTGATCATCCGCACCCTGTTTATCGCATTGCGGCGCAGCTCCTTTTCGTCCTCGGTCGTCTTCGGCATAGCCTTTGCCGCCTTAATCGACGGAATTTCAAGAGTATAAAGTCCCGCAAGTCCAGCGGCATAGATTTTCCTCGCCTCTTCAAGCTGAGCCTTAACCGCTTCGGTTTCAAATTTATTTATTTCTTTGATAACATACTGAGCGATCTCGATTTTTTCGTTTTCTTCCTTTTGATTTTTATAGCTTTGCTTAGCCGCTTTCACCGCTGATTTGTCTTTGGTTTTCTTCGCCTTTTTGATTTCATCCTTTGTCGGCTTCACAATTTTTTTGTCGTGATAAATTTTTGCTTCCTCGATAATATCGATCGCTTCGACAAGCGCAGCGTCGGAAAGAACCTCGTTGCCGTAGTCCTCAAACAAGGCTCTGATCTTGAGCACCGTAACCATTGCCTTTTGCTTGATCTCGGTCAGGTCATAGAAGAAATACGGAATAACATTCAGCGTTGCGCCGATGGTTGCGGCAACTATAAGCACGCTGCAAATATTTTTGAAATATCCCGGGTCGGAGAGCACTTCGTAAACATTGCTTCCGTCAAAGCCGAGACTTTTGGCAACCTCCTCGTTAAGACCCGAACGGTCATAAAGTTCGGGGAGCGCAGCGTTTGTAATAAGCGTGACAATGCTGCCGATCGCACCAACGGCAACGAACATTCCGTCGATTCTCTCGCCGGTTATATATTGCTGATAATCTCTGATATCTCCGTTTACACCCGGAGTCAGAAGCGTAACCGCATATGCCGCCATATAGTTAAAGAAGAAGCAGAACATCAGCGGCCATATGATCTGCGACGGGTCGCCGACTCTGATTATCGGCAACATAAGAATAATGAAAATAACATTTATGATGTTGCTGACAACAAGGAGCTTCCTTTTGCCGAGCGCACGGATAAGGAACGGAATGAACAGCATCGGCCAAAGCGAAGCGTTGCCCCTTATCGTTACAATAAGCGAATATTCCGCAGGGCTGCAAGCGTCCTGATAGCTGTAGAGCCAGTCCATGATATTCTGAACGGCATTCTCAAGGAAGCCTATCCAGCCCGCCAATGAAATTATCCAAAAATATTTGTTGCGGATAACCGCGCGGAAGGCGTCGGTAAATTTTATTTTTACAGTGTGTGTTTTTGCCTGAACGATTTTCTCCTCGGTGTTGAAATAAACAAGCAACCCGAGAAAGAAGCCGAAAATTATCATCGGCGGATAAAAGGCTCTGTAAATCCTGATATCGACGAGAGTGTTTTCTCCCGTAACGGCTCGGGCAACAAGCGGAAGAATAATATTGCCCAAGGTCGGCGCAAACGAGTTGACTACGGATTTTATCGATGTTACATCGCTTCGTTCAAAGGTATTCGGTGAAAGAACATTGATTATGCTGGTGTCAACATCATAATAGAACATATAAAAGAACTGCAAGCCGATATTGTAAAGCAAAACGGTGATACATTTTGCAAGCATCGACATTCGCTCATACGGCATAAAAACAAATCCGATTGCCAAAATCGCCGTCGGCAGACCCATTGAAAGAATGAACGGACGATAGCGTCCCTTTTTGCTCTTTGACGAGTCGATAATTTTTCCCCTGAGCGCAGTCAGCGGAAAGCTGAGAATTACGCTGAGAATATAAATTACATATAAAGGCTTCGGCGCAATGCCGATGGTGTTGCTTATCAGCGTATTGCCGATGCTTATTATCATGTTTTGCGCACAGAAAACAACGAATTGGATTCCAAGACCGCCAACCGCAAGCGACACGATCTCTTTAAATGACATATACCGACCCATCGGCGGCTTTTTCCAATAAAGGCGCAGGTCGTCACGCATTGTCGTTGCCTTTTCTTTTATGTTTATTCCCATTAGCACCACTCCGTCCGAAATTATAACTTGATTATACCATAGCAAATATCAAAAGTAAATCGGAGCATTATATAAAAAACACTCCGAATTTTTTACATCGAAGCGTTTTAGTATTTGACATATTTTCCATAAAGTGATATACTTTCAACGATACTTTATGAGGAGACGGTTGAAAATGAAAACTATCAAAAAAATTATAGCTGTGATCATGATTCTTGTAACTCTGTTTTGCAGCTTTGCTTTTGTTGTTTCCGCCGATGACGCAAAGGCAACGGACGAAAATGAATATGTTGCAACGGTTTATGTCTGCCAGGAGATGCAGCCGCCGTACATAATGGGTCACACATGGCTTTACTTTGAAAATCTCACAAACCATGAAATCACCGTCGGCGTCTATACCCTCCCGAAGGGTGAGGCTGTTTCCGTCGGCACATACGGACTTTCCATCAAGGGCGGCAGAGGCCTTTACTACAACATTGAGGGTTACCGCTACAACAACCCCACCAAGGAAAAGGATTTTGTTTGTCTCAAGAAGAACCTGACTCAGAAGCAGCTGGACACAATGAGCGTTCAGATCACCCGTCACGGTGTTTGGGCTTTCCTGCTCAATTGCAGCTTTGCTCCGTTTATGGTTTGGGACTCCGTTTTAGGTCAGTTCCTGCCCTATCTCGTTCTGCCGATCCTCGCAAGGCTCTGCATTCTTATGTATCCTCAGCATGAGGACGGATTCTATCTTTACAATCCAAGACCCGACCAGATATTCAAGCAGGTCGGCTGGGGCAAGAACGCTTATCTTATTCCCGCCGATCCGACGGTTAAATAAAATCGCCGACTTTAAGGCTGCCGTATCCTGCGGCAGCCTTTTTCATAGCTTTGACCGACCCGCTACGATTTTCAAATAGACAATTCAAGCATTGATAAGCTCGGCGGTATTATATATTATGTTACAAGAGAAATAACCGCCCTGTCCTGAGAAAACAAGCGGTTAATTTCTTTCAATCCCTTTTTCGAGGGCGTAACCGTCTGTCGGTAGCACCGCTCTTTGTACTATGCGTTTTAAATTGCCGAGATGCATTTTAACCGTCTTAAATGCAAATTTACAATTTACAAATATCTTTTATTGACAAAATTTTTCATGTAATATATACTCAAATAAAAAGAGTATGAAAAGAGGAATGTCAATGCTCAAGATCGAACATCTTACAAAAATTTACAACGGATACAAGGCGGTCGATGATTTGTCGCTGCGAATTGCTCCGGGTGAAATATACGGCTTCATCGGTCACAACGGCGCAGGCAAGACCACCACGCTGAAATCCGTCGTCGGTATTCTTCAATTTGACGAGGGCGAAATTTTCATCGACGGAACCTCGGTGACCGCCGACCCGCTAAAGTGCAAAAAGGAGATTGCGTATATCCCCGACAATCCGGATATTTACGAGTTCATGACCGGCATTAAATATCTCAACTTCGTTGCCGATATTTTCGGCGTTTCCTCCTCGGACAGGCAGAAAAAAATCCGTAAATACGCCGATCTGTTTGAGCTGACAGCCGACCTTGCTCAACCGATTTCAACATACTCCCACGGAATGAAGCAGAAGCTTGCAATAATTTCTGCATGGCTTCACGACCCGAAGCTTATCGTAATGGACGAGCCGTTCGTCGGTCTTGACCCGAAAGCGGCTCACCTGCTCAAGGGAATGATGCGTGAGGTCTGCGACGGCGGCAGTGCAATATTCTTTTCCACCCATGTGCTTGAGGTTGCGGAAAAGCTCTGCGATAAAATAGCAATCATAAAAGAGGGCAAGCTGATCCGTTCCGGCACGATGGAGGAGGTCAAGGGCGACGACAGCCTTGAAGAAGTTTTCCTTGAACTGGAGGAAGAATAATGCTGAAACAACTTCTGAAAAAACAGCTGCTTGAAATGTTTCAAAACTTCTTCGTTGACCGCAAGAAGAACAAGGGTCGCTCAAGGGCTTCAAGCATAATGATGATAGCCGGATATTTCGGCTTTATCTGCATCCTTTTCGGCGGAATGTTTTCCGTTTTTGCCAATAGTCTGCTCCCCGTTGTTGACAAGGGATACGACTGGATGTTTTTCAGCTTCATGGGAATCATCGCCGTTGCAATGGGTGCTTTCGGCAGCATTTTTAACACATATTCGGGGCTTTATCTCGCCAAGGATAACGACCTGCTGCTTTCAATGCCTATCCCCGTCGGATACATAATGGCGTCGCGACTTCTCGGAGTTTACATCATGGGCACGCTTTATTCCGTCCTTGTCATTCTTCCGGCAATTGTCGTTTATCTCTGCCATACATACAGCACAAAGGCTCTGATCGGCTCCGTTCTGTTCGTCATAATTATTTCGTTGATCGTTATGGTGCTTGCCTGCTCACTCGGCTGGGTCGTTGCAAAAATCAACAGCAAGCTCAAGAACAAAAGCTTTATCACGGTTATAGTTTCGCTCGCTTTTCTTGCAATTTACTATGTATTTTATTTCAAGGCAAACGAGATCATTCGAAGAATCATTGCCAACGCCGACGCATACGGAACGAAAATAAAAGGCTCGGCCTTTCCTCTCTATGTCTTCGGCAAAATCGGCGCAGGCGATATGCTCTCGGCGCTGATCGTGCTCGTTATCGTCGGCGCATTGTGTGCGCTTACATATTATATAATCGCCCACAGCTTTATAAAAATCGCAACCGCCTCCCAGAACTCCGCAAAGAAAAAATATGTTGAAAAGAGCGTCAGAGTCAAGAGCGTCAACGCAGCCATGCTCGGCAAAGAGCTTCAACGATTTTTCTCCAGTCCGAATTATATGCTCAACTGCGGACTCGGCATTCTCCTTCTTCTCGGAGCGAGCATTTTTGTTCTGATAAAGGGCGATTGGCTGGCAAATACGATCGTTGAAATTTTCGGCAGCGAGGATTATATTTGCGTTGCCGCCTCCGCTCTGATTTGCCTGATTGCCTCAACGAACGATATGTCCGCGCCGTCCGTTTCGCTTGAGGGCAAAAGTGTTTGGCTTGCGCAGTCCTTGCCGATAACATCATGGCAGGCGATCAGAGCAAAGAGAAACATGCACCTTCTTCTCACCGCAATTCCGGCATTTATTTGCAGCGTTTGCGCAATTATTGCCCTGCGACCGAATGCTTTCGGCGCAATAATGATAATCGCAGCTCCGTTGGTTTTCATTTTCTTTTTCTCCATGTTCGGACTTATGCTCAATCTTAAATACCCGAATCTGAAATGGACAAACGAGATCACACCACTGAAGCAGAGCATGAGCGTTTTTGTTTCTGTTTTCGGCGGCTGGATATATTCCGTTATTCCGGCGGTAATTTATTTCCCGTTAAGCGGAAGAATCTCCGGCGAGCTTTATCTTGTAGGATTTTCCGCATTCACCGGTTTGTTGTGCCTTGCGCTTGACTCATGGCTCAAGAAAAAGGGCGCAAAAATCTTCGCCGAATTGTAATGCGATAACAAACAAAACTATTCAAAAGGAGAAATATGATGAGCAAAAAATATTTTTTGATCGGGAATGCCCACATTGACCCGGTATGGCAATGGTGCGTGCCGGAAGGACTTGCGGTTGTCAAATCAACCTTTCGTTCCGCGCTCGACAGAATGCTTGAATACCCCGATTATGTTTTCACCTCGGCCTGCGCCTCTTATTATAAATATATAAAGCTCAGCGAGCCTGAAATGTTTGAAGAGATCAAGCAGAGGATAAAGGAAGGCCGCTGGAAATACACGGGAGGTATGTGGGTTCAGCCCGATTGCAACATTCCCTGCGGCGAATCCTTTGCAAGACATTTTCTTTATTCTCAAAGATTTTTCAAGAAAAATTTTGGCGCAATAACCGATTCCGGCTACAATGTTGACTCGTTCGGTCACAACGGTATGCTGCCGCAGCTTCTTTCAAAATCGGGCATGAAAAACTATGTTTATCTTCGTCCGAGCCGTGAGATGGAAAAGAAAAACCTTCCCGAAAGCTCGCTTCATTATTGGAAAAGTCCCGACGGAAGCTCCGTAACAGCATTTCATATTCTTGACGGCTATGGCGATGAGCTTCACGACGGGCGCATTGCGAAATACGAGAGTCAAAAGCACTCTCAAATGCTTTTCTACGGCGTCGGAAATCACGGCGGCGGCCCTGCCAAAAGGCACTTGACGCAGGCGGAGCAGCTTATTGAAAAAGGCAATGCACTCTATTCCGGCGTTGATGAATTTTTTGATTATATCCGTGGAAACGAGGCTGACGATATTCCGACCGTCAGCGAGGATCTGCAACACCATGCAAGCGGTTGCTACAGCGCAAATTCAAAAATCAAGAAGCTAAACCGTGAAGCGGAAAACGACCTGATTTATGCAGAAAAAATCGACGTTCTCGCTTCGGTTCTTACCGAGTCCGAGCCGAAAAGCTCCGAGATCGAAAAGGCATGGGAGCGTGTGATGTTCAATCAATTTCATGATATTCTCGCCGGCTGCTCGATCAAACCTGCTTATGACGACGCTTATGCCGGATTCGGCTACGCAAAGGAAACGGCAATGGAAATCGGCACTTTGGCAGCGGAGCGAATTTCATGGAGAGTTAACACGACTCGCTTTTTTGACTCCGAGCCGTCCGAAATCAGAGGTCGTCTTTGGACGCGAAGCGGCGAAGGCTCCCCTATGGTTGTTTTCAATCCGCACTCGTTCCCCGTTAGGGGCTACGCAAGCTTCGGTGAGCACTGGGCAACCGGAGTTGTTGACGAGAATAACAACGATATTGAATTTCAGATGATAAGAGCGCCCTATACCGACGGCCCAAGCTTCAACAGATGCCTTTTCTCGGTTGAAATTCCTGCATACGGCTATTCAACATATTTTATTTTCAGGGATAAGCAAAGCTATGTTCCGCAGGAAAGAGAAAATCAATTCTCGATCGGCGAAAGGTTTATTGAAAACAGCGTTGTCCGCCTTGAATTTGACGATGACGGCCGTGTCATTTCCTATTATAACAAAAAGAAGAACAAAGAGCTTTGCGAAAAGCCGATGAGCGCCATTGTCTGTGAGGACAGAGAAAGCGACACATGGGGACATCTTGTTTTTGATTTCAACAAGGATATCGGCAGCTTCGGCAATGCGGAATTCACGATTGAGGAGCGAGGCACTCTCCGAGCAACACTCAGGGTCAAATCGCATTATAATAATTCCGTGCTCCTTCAATATTACACACTTTATAAGGACAGCGACAAGGTTGAGGTCAGGTGCAAGACCCTGTTCAGAGAGGAATACAAGATTCTCAAGCTCTCTTTCCCCGTTGCGATAAGCAACCCGACGGCGGTTTATTCCATGCCTTTCGGATTCATCAAAAAGAATCCCGACGGAGAGGAAGAGCCTGCGCAGGGCTGGGCAGCTGTCGAAAGCTCAACGGACGGCTTTGCCCTTATCAATAACGGTCGATACAGCTTCTGCGCAATCGGCAATGAGCTGAGAATGATCGCAGCCAGGGCGTGCGCATATCTTGACCATTACGGTCAGAATACCCGTGACGAAAACATGGAAATGCTCGACGGCGACGAGCTTGAATTCACTTACGGATTCATGACATATGAAAGCGGAAATTATTCCGAGCTTGTCCGTGAATCCGAGCTGCTCAATATGCCGCTGAAGCTCTATCAGGAAACTCACCACAAGGGCACGCTGCCTGCAACCTACTGCGGAATGAGCGTTGACCTTGACAATGTTATAGTTCAAGCGGTGAAGATAGCCGAAGACAGAAACGGATATGTCCTGCGTGCAATTGAAACAGGCGACAAGGCCTGCACGGCAACGCTCGATTTAAAATTTATCGGCAGAGATGTTACTCTCAAGTTCAATCCGCAGGAAATTAAGACAATTTTCGTTCCGTTCGACGGCGGAGAAATCAAAGAAATTTTGCTCACCGAGCTTGAGTAACTCAATGATTAAGGCAATACCGCACAATTGAGAAATGCGGTATTGCCTTGTTGCTTTATTCACCACTTGATTAGAATACAGCCGTTTTTCACTCCGACGAGAACATCGGCTTCTTCAAATTTATTGCTCACTCCGAGCGGGAAGAACGGAGAAAGAGTCAGATTTTCGGTTTCATAAACTGCGCCTTTGATCGATATTCCCTCGGCAATTCCGCCGTAAGCGAAAACGGAAAGCGTTTTGCCTTTTTCCGAGTGAAGCTTAATGTAAGAATTTTTAATTATTACAAAGCGTTCATTCTCTCCGACAAGAACACCTTCGCCGCCATGATCAACGATATATGCCAGCGACTGAATATTGGCGATCGTGTGATCCGTCCGTTCGCCGCCGATTCCTCCGTAAATTTCAAAGCGTTTGCAGCCGCATTGAAAGCCGTGTTTTATTGCAAGCATCGTATCCGTATCATCCTTGAGAACAGGAAAGGTTTCGATCGGCGTATCGGTTTCGGGCTTCTCGGACGAATCAAAATCTCCGATTATCACATCGGGCTTAATCCCCGCCCTTTGCGCATTCAAATATCCTGCGTCGGCAGCTATTATCATATCGCCCCGCTCAGGCTTCGGAAAATTATTTTTCATTTCAACTGCGGAAAAAATATAACAGGTTTTCATAACTTCACCGCCCTTTGTCTTAAACATTATAATATAAAGCTTCATTTTTTTCAATAAGCAACCGTTTGGCGCACGGTGAAAAATTCTGCGAAAATAGTTTGTTTTTTGGCGGCAATGTGATATAATAAATCGTACAGTTTTGCCATGAAAAGAGGTGTTGGAGCATGGAACAAAGAAAGCTGATTGAATCGCTTGCCGTTGCCGAACGGCTCAAGGACGCAACAAGACATTGCTACACCTCCGGCGGCCGCAGGGAAAGCGTTGCTGAACATTCGTGGAGAATGACGCTTATGGCATATTTCGTCAGCGACGAATTTCCGGAGGCTGACCTTGAAAAAATCTTCAAAATGTGCCTGATACACGACCTCGGCGAAGCATTCACGGGCGATATTCCGACCTTTGAAAAAACCGCCGAAAACGAAAAAGCGGAAGAAATGCTTCTGTGCGATTGGGTCAAAAAGCTGCCCGAACCGTTCTGCTCGGAGATGGCGGAGCTTTATAAGGAAATGGCGGAAAGAAAGACTCTTGAATCGAAGATATACAAAGCCGTGGACAGCCTTGAGGCTCTGATTCAGCACAATGAAAGCGACATTTCAACATGGATTTCTCTCGAATATGAGTTACAAATGACCTACGGGAACGACAAAACGGATTTTTCAGAATATATGAAAAATCTGCGTAAGCTTGTTCGCAACGATAGCATTGAAAAAATAGAGGCAAATAAAACAGAGCTGTAAACGCTGCCGCACGGCAGCTTTTCAAAAACCGACAGTTAGCGTGTGCTAATCGAATAAATATTGATTGTGAGGTAGAAATTATGCTGTTCAAAACATTGGGAGACAAGTCAAACCCGGCTGTGCTGTTTTTTCATGCCATGGGCGTAACGGGAGCCAGCAGCGAACCGGTTGCGCAGCGGCTGAAGGATAGTTATTTTTGCATTATGCCGACCTCAACGGTTTACTGCGACGGGCAAAAATACACCTGCAAATCGGAAGAGCTGCAACAGATCGAAAGCTTTCTCAAAGAGCATGGAGTAAAGAGCCTTGTACTGATTGTTGCCTCCTCCATCGGCGCAGATCTCGCAACGGCATTTCTTGCGCAAGCAGAGCTTCCGGTTGAGAATGTTTTCTTCGACGGCGGTCAGTTCGCTCAAATAGGAAAACTCACACGGCGGATCATGACTCCCCTTTTGTACCTTGCGATAAAGAGCCTGTACCTTTCGAACGGCAAAACCCTAAAAAAGATTCTTTGGTGCGACGACGAAGCCATCAAGCCGTATTTTATTGCTGCCGGCAAAGCCCTGAGCTACGGCAATCTTCGCCGCCAGCTTGCGGACAGTCTGGAGGACAAGCCTTTTCCGCCGCTGCCCAAAAAGCTGCAAAGCCATATATATTTTGAATTCGGCAGCGTCGAGGAGCATTTCAAATACCGTGACGAGGTCATGAAGTCCTATCCCAACGGCAATTATCCGATTTTCGAGGGATACAATCATATGCAATATCAGATACGAGATCCCGAGGGCTTCGCCGAAATGCTGAGAACGATAATTGAAGAAAACCGATTGCCGAGGCTGCCGTTTTTAAGATAAAGCTGCCGACTGATTTTCATTGATTGCATTAACCCGACAACCTTGGCAAGCTGTCGGGTCTTTTTATCGCTATCGGCAGGCAATAAATATTGCAGTCGGTGACAATATGTGCTATAATTACCGATAAATCAGATTTGAGGAGAAAATCTAATGAAAAAAGTATTAAACAATATTTTTAACATTTGCTTTCTTGTTGCGGCTATAATGATTTTCGGAGCGGTTCTTTCACAAATGGCAGTTCAATCGCTGCTCTCCGTGGCGTTGATGATTCCGTGCCTTGCTCTGTTTATATATATTTGCATCAAAAAGGACAACCTCATTGAAAAAATCAATTATGAAAAAACATGGCGGATACTGTGGAGCATATCGTTTGCGCTGATGTTGACAGCGGCTTTTTCGCTTGAGGTCGATTTCAGCTGGGACTGGGGAACGCTGATCAATACGGCATATGGCTATTTGGAAACCGGCAAGCTCGACAGAGCCTATTATTACGCCAGATACCCGAACAATCAGTTCTGGCTGCTGTGTTTGGTTTATCTTTTCAAGGCGATCGGACGGCTGATCGGCAATGCCGACATTCTCGTTTTCAAGCGGATAACCATGGCTCTTTCAGTCATCGTCATACAAATTGCCGTCGAGTTTATTTACCGCTCGGCAGGAATCGTTTTCTCGGCAAAGAAAGCTTTTTGGGCAGGCATTATCTCCCTGCTCTGCGCACCGCTTTATCTTTACTCCCAGTTCTTTTATACCGATATTCCGTGCATTTTATCGGTTTCGATAATGATGTTCTTGTGCTTAAAGCTGCAAAAAAGCGAAAACGGCAAAGTGCGGATTTTATGCTGCGTTCTTTTGGGTATCGTCGGCGCATTTTCGTATTTTATAAAAGTAACCTCGTTTATCGTTTTTGCGGCAATTATTATCGGTTTGCTTTTCTCTAAAATCAATTTCAGGCAATTCCTTTGCTTTTCCCTTGTCAGCGTTACGGTGCTGAGCGCAACAATATTGGCAGTGAAAAAGACAAACGAACCGATCTATGAAAACAAATTCGGCTTAACCGAAGAGTTGAAGGAGGAAAACGAATTTCCTCCGACGCACTGGATCATGATGGGACTCGGCTACGGCGGATTTTCTCAGGAAGATATTAATTTCACGGCAAGCTTTAACACCTATGACAAGAGGAAGGAAGCGACAATAAACGAGGCAAAAAAGAGAGTCGAGAATTACGGCGCTAAGGGATTTTTAAAGCATACATTTCACGACAAGGTTATTCGCACCTTCGGCAATTCCACCTTGGCCGGAAGCGATTATGCGGGGCGCACGCCTTTATATCCGAACAATATTTTATCCCGACTTTTCACCGATCGGGGCGACCTGTTTTCGTTCGGCTCGATCCCCTGCCGAATATATTATATTTTTATGATGCTTGGCGTTCTTTTTTCGGCAATAGAGGGCATTAAAAAGAAAAATTCAGAAAGCAACAAAATGCTCCTTGCCGGCAGAATAGCGATATTCGGAATATACCTTTTCATGCTTATCTGGGAATGCAACAGCAGATACCTGCTTATTTTTACTCCCGTTTTGATTCTGCTTTCCGCAGAAGGCCTTTCCTTTTTCACAAGTATCTTTAACCGAACCCGAAACAACTGAATCGACCGAAACGGAGCTTCGTCCTGATGACGAAAGCTCCGTTTTCCGTTTCTATTCAAATGACAAGCCGTAAGGCCATTCGACGAGACTGCCGACATCGTAAATATTTGTATAGCCAAGCTCACACAGAGCCTCGGCGGCAAGCTTAGCCCGTTCGCCGGTTTTGCAGTAGACGATTACCGGAGTGTCCTTATTCGGGATCAGCTCTGCGGCGGTTTCGGCATTGACGGTGTCAACATCAAGGTTGACAGCTCCCTCGGCGTGACCGGTGAAAAATTCTTCATCAGTGCGCACATCAAGCATTACGCATACGCCGCCGTCCATCAACTTTTTCGCCTCATCGAATGTTATTTTTTTATATTTATCCATGTTTACCTCGCTCGGAATTTTTATGTAATTATAATCCGTTTTTCCGTATCCGTCAACCTTAAAAGCTTGCTCCGATATCCTCTCCGAGGCCGTTGCAGGTATAGCGAAGCTTTATATCGTCACCGTCCATGACCGTGTATTTATTCACTCCGTAGTTCGGGAAATCTCCGTTAACGGAATACATCCAGCCCGATTGAGTTCCGCAATCCTTTTCATAAAGCTGATGTATTCCTCTGATGTATTCGCTATCGTAGCCCGGAGTGTAAACATATTCAAGCTGAATTCCCGATTTGCGGCAATAGCTGCACTCTTCGGGGCAGGTATTATTCTTGCAAACGAGCTTCAGCACATCAAAAACCGTGCTGCCCTTGGCAACGGAAACTGTCGTTTCTTTAAGAATATATCCGTCCTTCGGCAGGAAAGCCTTCTTTTCGGGGCGAAGATTGGCAAGATTGTTGAGAATCGTTTTGCACTCTATCTCAATCGTACAGGTTACTGTTTCGGCTTGCTTTTTCGTCGTGGTAACCTTAGAGGGCTTGGCAATCGGCTCTGTCGCAACCGCTCCGTCGGATTCGGTTGCTGCGGATTTTGCGGTTGAAACACTTTTGACGATCGTTGTGCTCGGCGCAGCTGTCGTATAAGCGGTCGTCGCTTCCGCTACCGATGTTGTTATATTTTCATTTGTTATTATATTTTGCTCATCGGCTGTGGTGTTCTCAACCTTTGTAACAGTCATTCCGCAGCCCGACGAAAAAATCAGAACCGAAATGAGCAGAAGTGAAATATATTTTTTCATGCAATCAATCCTTTCATGCAGTTGACCGTTATTCAGTCTCGAACAGCCCGTATTTTTTTGCAATGCGATCGAATGTATCCTGAATATACGGCGTTGCGACAAAGAGTGCGGCAAAGGTCGTAACCGCATGGATCGCATTGAAGCTCATGCCGGAAATATAAACAGGAATCATCGATTTCAATGTCGGCGCAGTTGAAAAGAAAAGAGCCGAGCTTGAATCGACAATAAAGCCGTAAACGGCGAAGCAAAGAACACCGCCGACCGTTGCAACCGCAAAGCGGCTTCGCCCATAGCGTTTTTTGTAAAAAATAAGTCCGCATAAAAACGCCACAAGACCCATGCCGAACATCTGAAACGGAGTGTGCGCCCCCTGCCCGAAAAAGATGTTAGAAACGAGCATTGAGAGCGAGCCGCATAGAAACCCGACATAGGGACCAAAAGAAATTGCGGCAAGAATCAAAATTGCGCAGGTAAGCTTGACCTGCGGAATCATGAACAGCGCCGCACGCCCGACAACGGACAGCGCAACGACGCAGGCAATTGCGACAAGCTCCCGTGTTTTCATCTTTTTCTTTTCAAAGCTGAGAAAAAGCGCAGCTAAAGCGACGGCAATTATCAATGCGCTCGCTACATAATATTGCTTTGAAATTATCAGCTTGGAGCAGCCGAAAATTATTGTGGGGATTCCGAGAAGGAAGACAAAAAGAGTGATTATTTTTTTAAGCATTCAATCACATCCCTGTCCGTTATTGCGCCGTCGATAAATCCCTTTGAAATTTTGTTCGCCGCCGTTGTGTAAAAACGGTTACCGTCGAAAAACTCTCCGCTCGTATTGACGGCGGAAATATTTTTATCAAAAAGCATTGCGCAAAGCTCGGCATTCTCGGCGCAAAAATCTATGTCGTGAGAGATAATAATTACCGTTTTGTTTTTCGCACGCAGCTCGGACAAAATATCCGAAAAAATCCTTTTGAATTCCGCGTCCATTCCCTTGGTCGGTTCGTCAAAAAAATAAATATCGCTCTCGCAGAGTAAAAGCTTTGCAACGGCAACACGCTGCTGCTCTCCGCCGCTGAGGTCAAATGGATGGCTTTCCGTCAAGCTTTCGCTTTGCGTAAGCTTGACGATTTTTTTAATTCGCTCGCTGTCACCTGACATTTCACTAAGCTCGTCCGCCACCGTTCTTGAAGCAAAAAGGGCTTGCACCTCCTGCGGCATGGCGGCAACAGAACCGTTGATTTTTATTTTTCCGCTGTAAGGCTTTTCGATTCCGAGAATAATTTTAAAAAGCGTTGACTTGCCCGCTCCGTTTCCACCGAGCAAAGCGAACACACAGCCCTGCGGAATTTTCAGGCTCAAAGAGCTTAAAACATCATCGGAGTTTTTTTCATATTTAAACGAAATATTTTTTAATTCTATCGCATTTTTTTTGCTGAAATTTATTTGATTTCTTTCAATTTTTTTGCAAAAAATATTTTGATTTTTTATCCATTTTCTTCCGTCACGAACGCTGACGGGAGCGTCGCCCCTTCCTCCCGCTGCGGCAAAAATTTTCATCGCAGCCGGCAGGCTCAGTTTAACAAGCTCCGGTAATTCGTTTGCAGCTTCTCCGATTTTTTTCGGTTCGCTGTCGGCAACGATTTTTCCGTTGTCCATGACAACGATCCTGTCGGCAAAAGAAAAAATATTTTCAAGCCTGTGCTCGGTTATTATCACGGTAACTCCGAGATCCTTGTTGATTTTGTTGACCGTTTCAAGGAAGCGGTCTGCCGCAATCGGGTCAAGCCGTGAGGTCGGCTCATCGAGAATCAGCACTTCCGGATGCATTGCCATGACTGCGGCAAGGTTTAAAATTTGCTTTTGACCGCCGGAAAGCTCGTTCGTTTTTTTATCGAACCAGTCGTCAATGCCAAAGTATGACGCCATCTCGGCAACTCTCAGGCGTATTTCCGCCGTTTTCATTCCGAGATTTTCAAGGGCAAACGCAAGCTCGTGCCACACCTTGTCCGTGACGATTTGGCTCTCCGGATTTTGCATCACAAATCCGATTTTTTCGGACTGAGTTCTAAAATCCGCTTTGTCAAGCTCCGTGCCGTTAAAATAGATTTTTCCGCTTCGCTCGCCCTCCGGCGCAATCGCAGGCTTGAGCTGACGAAGCAGGGTCGTTTTGCCGCAGCCGCTTTTTCCGCAGAGAATAACAAACTCGCCCTCGTTGATTTTTATATTGATTTTTTCAAGACACTTTTTATTGCCGAGAGAATATCCGAAGCTTAAATTTTCGATTGTAATCTGCGCCATTTGATATCCTCCTTTAAATCAATTATCAGCGGCAAAAAGCTAAGCAATGCGAAAGCAATAAGTGAAATTATTGACAAAAAAGTAAACGGATTTATTGTCAAATTCAGTTCATTTATTATGTATGTCGTGCCGCTTCCGGACGGCGGATTTATTATCACATACGGGTTATAAATGCAGTAAGCCGAATCGCTCGCAAGACCCGATATAATTAAAGCGTCGAGCACGGCGATCGTAACAATTGCAATCGTGTCGCCCGTATGCCATTGAAATCTTGAATAATAGGTTCTGCCTTTGAGACCGTAGCCTCTCGTTTTCATGGAGTCGGCAGTTTCGATTGCGTTTTCGAAGCTCCACGAAATAAGAATCCCGATATTTTTAAAGGTATTTTTTGTTTTAACGACAAGGCTTTTCGATTCGTTTCGCCCCATGCATTTCCTTGCCTGCGAGATCTCCTTATAGCGTCGGCGATAAAACGGAACAAAGCGAAGTATCATTGACACAACAAGCGCACCCTTGGGCAAAATTCTGCCGAAGACATGCATGAATTTATCCTCCGTCACGATCTCGTTGCAGCAGAAAAACCATTGAATGACCGAGACAACCGTAATTCCGGAAGCGAAGCCCATTACGAGTGCTTCAAATGTAAAATTATTGCCCGAGGGCAGAACAAAAAGAGTTGTTACTCCGTAATGATTAAAAAATGAATTGATAATAACAACAAAAAGAAGCGTCGGGAGAAGAAAACGAAAGACAGTTTTTCTTCCGTCCCTCCCCGAAAGCTTCAAATAGTACGCCATTGAGGAAACAAAGGATATGACAAGATAAACGGGATGACCGATCAGCATTCCGAACGCAATAACACTTATAAAAAAAGTTACATTAACGAGAGGATGATATCCTTTAAAACCAAAGCTCATATTTTAACCGAAAATCTTTTTGAAAAAGCTGACAATAGCGTTTATAATTCTTTTGAAAAACGAAACCTTTTCCGTTTTGTTGCTCAGGGCAAAAATATACCCCGAATCGTTTTTGTAGAAAATCGTTCCGTTTTCATCGGCGACGATCGAGCTTATGCAATAGCCGCTCTTGTCTCCCTCGGGGGTGTAAAGCTCCTGCATATCCGCCTTGGTCTGACCTGCGGAATCCTTGAACATTGTCACTCCTCCGGGAGCACAGTTATAGGTTATATAGATATTGACCTTGCCCGTATCGTTAAGATAAGCGTCGCTCAAAAGGAATTTGCCCTGCGGATAGCCTTTAGTCTGCGCCGAATAAATAACCGTAAGCTTCTCGGCGTCAATGACCTTGAAAAATCCCGTTCCGAAGCCGTTGCCCTGAACCCCGAGATAAAGCCTGCCGTTATAGATGAGCGGCGTTGAGGTTGAAGCTCCGCCGAGCGAAAGTCGCTTGACGGAAGAGTCGTTGAAGGTTCCGTTTGAGTTGAGCTTTACGCTGTAAAGATACCCTGCCTTGGTTGTGAAATAAACAGCTCCGTTCTCATAGGTCATTGTCGAACGCTGATCGCCGATTATCGAAAGAGTGTCAACAAGCTTTCCTGTTTTTTTATTCAAAGAAACCGCTTTTGAATTTTTATCAGCATAAATCGTTCCGTCGTCACAGCCGAAAACAACATTATCGCCAACAACGGCGCAGCCTGCCCAATAGAAGCCGCCGAGACTTGTGTAAGTCCATGCTGCGGTTTTGGCCTCATGGGTTTGCCATTTGTTTTCGTCGGCAACATTTATGCAAACATAGTTTGCGTTCCTGTCCTCATCGTTCCAGAACCCTGTATAAATGCAGCCGTCGCTGTAGGTTATCGGGGTCAACGACTGACCGCCGAGCGGATCGGTATAAACCCACATTGAGCTCATTGTTTTGTAGTTAAACGCCTGAATTTTTGCGTTGTCAAGCGGACAGTAAATAACGCCGTCGGCATAAAGCGGCGGAGTATAGCTGTAGCTCGGCGCATCGACCATATCGACCGACTTGATGGTTTTTCCCGTTTTTGCATTGAGCTTCAGAAGCTTTTTGTTGCTCATAACTATGAGTGTGTCGCCGACCACAATTTGAGTGCTCGGAGCGTCCTTGTAAGACGAACCGAGCTTGACGAACCATGCAAGCTCCGTGTCCTCGGCGGACACGGGAGTTTTGCACGAAACCGTCTGCGAATCGGAAACATATGTCGCCGCAAAAACCTGAACAGGTGAAACGACGAACAATGTGCAAAGAATTGCACAAAGAAATTTTTTAAGCTTCATTTATCAGCACTTCCAATCAAAGATTTTATTGAATATGTTTGCAATAAAATTATAAATCGCCTTGAGCATACGAACAATAAAAATATCCTTTTTCGCCGTAACGGTTACCTTGGAATAAGCAACGACTGTGGGAGCCTCCTCGCCGTCGGAGCTTCTGACGGCAGCAAGGGTATATTCGCCCTCTTCGGTGAATTTGATTTTTGCGTTGCCTTTTTTATCCGTCGTCGCAAGCTTTTTCATCTCGCCGTTCTCGTAAAGATAGATGTCAACGCCCTTGAGATTTGTCATATAATTTGCCCTGACAGTGTCAATATCGCTGAGGCCGTGTTCCATAAGCGAATAGCCCTTGATATTTATCTTGAGCTTTTTGCCAACCTCTGCGGTGTAGCTGTCCGAGTCAAATTCCGCATACATATCGCTGTAAAATTTTGTGTCCTGATAGAAATAATATGCAATATCGTCGCCGTCAACGACCGTTGCCGTGTCGCAGGCATATCCGGTCGGTGTGCCGTAAGAGGGATTGACAATTCCGTCGTTGGGCATTGTTTTGTTGACAAGGAAACCGCACGAGGATGTGTTCCTGCCGAAGGATTTCAAGATAAAGCTATAGTTCATGACAAGATAGTTCTCGGCAGTGCTTCTTGTGAATGCGTCGCCGTAATAAGCCTTGTGGGCGGTCACTATCGCATCCATAACCGTTGCGCCTTCAATCTTGTTGCCGTTGTGATCAACCGAAGCAACCTGATATCCGTATGCCTTTGCAATACCTGCCTCGACCTCAAGCGTCTCTGGAGCGATGATTATCGTGCCGTCCGAAGCACTGAAGGTCACACTGACGGATTCCGTGTTCTCATTCGGAAGAACCGTTACGGCACATTCTGCGATTTGACCCTTAGGAGATGTTGCGGTTATCGTTGCAGTGCCCTCATTGACGGTATAAACCTTGCCGTCCTCATCAACATACGCAACATCTTCATCTGAAGAAGCCCAAGTCACGCCCTTGAGATTTGCCTTGAGCTGAGCCGAATCGTATTTGCGAATCTCAAGCTTTGAATCTGAGAGCTTCAGCTCGCTTTCGGGGAGAGCAGAGCTGACATCAAGCATAAATATTTGGGCTTCGCCGTCGCCTGTCTGAACGATAACACGGACAAGACCCTTCAAGGGAGCTTCCGCAAACATTTTTGTGTCCGTTCTCTCGTTATTGATATAAACATTTGAATTTTCGGCGTTCACCTTAACATTAACACCCTTGCCGAGATTGTCAAGCTTAGCAAAATTATTTGAATCAAAATCAACCCTTTGACCGTTTACCGTAATTTCAACTTCGGCCTTTTCATTTGTAAAATCCTCATCCTCGGCAAGGTTTACGCCGTTGATCTCCGTCGATTTTTCTCCGAAAATGCCGCCGTCGATGAATGTTGCGGTCTGAACCTTAACATACTTTACCCAGTCGAGGCGAACGGGCATACCGTCCGAATCAACCGCCCATGAAATATCAAATTGACCATCCTTGGCGTTCTGCTGCGGATTTTCAACATAAGGATTAACGGGGAGGTCGCTCATCTTCCAGCTCAAAGCGTCAACATAGCCGAACGAGGTTGAAATTCCGTTTGCAGTTGACGGCGTGAGGTTCTTCCTGAGAAGAACGCCGGAGAGAGTAAGACTGCTCTCGTCAAAATCAACCGTCGGATAATTCTCCTTGAGCGGATACGGAGATCTTGTGCAGACATTGCCGCTCTCGCCGAGGCTGTCAACATAGGTAGAGGTGGTCGTCTCGGTTTTCTGATATGTAACGCTGTAGCTCCAATTTGTTTCGTCCTCGTAGTGTTCACTGCCTGCGAGCGCATACCATGCTTCGCCGTCCTGAGAAACCCAGACCTGACCCGGCTCCTGAGTTGTTGCGGCGGAATTAAATGCATTGCCGGAAATCATGAAGTCGATTCCGTAGCGATGCTTTTCGCTGTTTTCTATTTTGTTGTTGAACTCATAAATGACATAGCCGCCGAAGTTGCCGAGCGACGTTGTGGTTGCCGTGCCGGAAAGCGTGCCGTCGATTTTGACGCCGAACATCGTATTATTTGTGTACTGGCCGGGTGCTGCAAGGTATTCCTTAACCCTTGCGTCAATCGCACCCTCGGCAAACGCCGTTACCGAAAGGCACGAAAGCGTCATTATTATTGCGATTAAAATTGATATTGTCTTTTTAAGCATTGTTTGATTCTCCTTTTCTGCGTGCCTTTGAACGCTGCCTTTTTTCATAGTTTCGCTGTTTGCGCTCCTCCTGCTTTGATTCTTTAATCCCTGCGGCTTCGAGTGCCCACGGCCAAGGTCCGAAGAAGCCTTTGATTCGGTTCACATCGTCCTCGGAAAAATCGCTCTTTTTCGGGAAGCGCTTTTCCTTGCTCGCAACAGCTCTGAGTAGATCAAGATACTCTTCCTTTGTCTTTTCAGACATAAATAAAAAACCGTCCTTTCCGGGCGGCAAAAGCATACTGACCGTATCCGTCATCTTTAAGGCGATTCACATGCCTTAATTTAAAAACGAATACAGTTTAATTTTACTTTCCTGCCCAAAGATTTTATTAAGACAACGCTGCATGATTGAGCAGCTGCCCCAAAGCGTACCGGGTATTCCGACTTATGAATTGCTCCAATCACGGTAATGGCTGTTGCGACGGATTTGCACCGAACTTCCCTCCGATATGCTGTTTTGTTTATGATAACATTTATTATCGTCAATGTCAATAAAGTTGACATATTGAATTTATATTGTATAATAAATTTATTAAGGCAACAAAGGTAGGAAATGAATATGAAAAAAGATAATCTGACTTTTATAATCATTGTTGCAGCAGAGATAACGGCTGTTATTTTTTCTTTCTCTGTTTTTTCTGAGCTATATTCATTATGGGCAGTGTGCCTGCTCGCAATTGAGCTTATTGCGGCAATTGCATTCTTTATACATGCCGATGACTATAAGAATCAGCTTGAACTTATACTTACGCCGCTTTTTATTTCTCCGATAATTTCAGGCTTTTTAAAAACAAAGCTGCACCTGGTTTTTCTGCCGATTGTTTTTTTAATTATATTCTTAACCGTTGAAGCTATCCGAAAAAAATACAAGAAAACAGAAGCCCCGTTATCGGAATTTGGTGACAAATCCGAAATATATGCGAACAAATCCGTGCTGCTCATTGTGCCTCATCAGGATGACGATATTAACCTGATGGGCGGAATTATTGAAGAATACATCAAATATAAAAGCGATATTAAAATTTGTTTTTACACAAACGGAGACATGGAAACAGATGCCGAAATTCGCCTGAACGAGAGCCTGAGGGTTGCCGAATTTTATGGCATACCGTCCAAAAATATTATCTTTATGGGCTACGGCGACCGTTGGGATTCCAAGTTTGGGCATATCTATACCTGCGCCGATGATCAGCTTGTAAGCTCCGCCTCCGGCAAGACCCAAACCTATGCCTTGCCCAATCATCCGGCATACAACGACGGTGCGGAATATAAACATAGAAATGTCGTAAATGACATAAAAAACATCATCGAAGAAATCAAGCCTACCGATATTTTTTGTGTTGATTACGATTGCCACACGGATCATATTGCGTGTTCGCTCTTCTTTGAGGAGGCTTTGCTCGGTGTATTGAAAAGCAACGGCGATTATCATCCGAATGTTTTCAAAGGCTTTGCTTATGAAACTGCCTTTTTTTCGGAGAAGGATTTTTTCAGAATAAACATAGCTTCAACCGTCAACGAAAGACGCACGGACTACATGAAAAAATTTGTCAATTTCAACTGGCATGATCGCATTCGTTTTCCTGTTTCGACCAAATCAACCACAAGGTTCATTGAAAACAGCTCCGTTTACAGAGCTTTGTCTTTTTATAAATCACAAAACGCAACGGATTACGCCGAATCTATAATAAACGGCGACAAGGTATTTTGGAAAAGAAAAACAACTTCCGTTCTTTACAACGCAAAAATTACGACAAGCTCGGGCAATGAAAATCTGTTGAATGATTTTAAAATTTTTGACACGAAAACCCTCAACGATTTTCCGATGTCAAACATAAAGGATTTATATGTTCCAAATTCGTCCGAGTTCCCGAAAGCAGGAATATGGCTTCCTGATTTTGAGGACGAAAAAAAAGAAATCAAAATCGAATTAGCGGAGAAGAAAAATATAAAATCCGTTTGTCTTTATGACAATCCGTCACGCACCGACAACATAATCAATGCCGAAATAGTTTTTGATAACGGCAAGGTGATTGAAACGGGTCCGTTGAATTCCGACGGTTCGGCAACCTTAATAAAAGTCTCTGCCGATAATGTTTCATCGTTCATTATCAAAATAACCGATTGGGACGGCGATAAACCGGGGCTTACCGAAATTGAAGCCTTTGAAGAAGAAAACAACAACGATCCTCGCTTTATAAAGCTGACGGATGAGTGCGAAAATTTCATTTACGATTATATTGTTGAGTCGGGCGACAAGGCAAAGCTCTCGTTGTATCCATATAATTGTTGCGAGCTTTCCTCGAAAAATTATACTATATCCTGCAGCAATGATAAATGTTCGGCATTTATCGACGATGAAATAATTATTGTAGCTTGTCCGAGAGGCGAAAACTGTATAATCACCGTAACAACGAATGACGGCATAAGCGACAGTGTGAAAATATCCAACCTCAGAGATAAAAAGCTCCTAAAAAAAGGTAGAGCTTGATAAATATTACTATCGCATTTTGAAGCCGCATTCGCAAAAAATGTATTATAAAAAAATGCTGCTTTCTTTTTACGATGAGCTTATATGGACAATAAAGGGAATAAAAAAGCAAGGTTAAGAACCCACTGCTCAAATTGCGGCGCACACCTTGTTAGAATCTGTTTTAGGGGACAAAATATTTTTCAATATCAACACCCTCATGCCGCAAAAGGGAGAGCTTTTTGTCGATGCCGCCTGCGTATCCGGTCAGGCTTCCGTTTGCGCCGACGACACGGTGGCATGGGATTATGATTGAGATGGGATTATGTCCGACGGCATTTCCGACCGCTTGCGCCGACATTTGCTCAACACCGCGTATGGCTGCAACTTCTTTCGCAATCTTGCCGTAGGTCGTAACCTCGCCGTAGGGAATTTCACATAGAATTTTCCAAACGGCCTGCCTGAATCCTCCTCCGTTTGGAGCAAGCTCAAGCTCGTTTATTTCAGGCTTTTCTCCGTTGACATATCGCCCGATCCATTCCTTTGCCCTGAAAAGCGTCGGGTCGTCATCGTCCCTGACGAGGTCGTTTTTGTAAGAAGAAAGAAAATATTTCTGCCCCTCAAGCCATAGGCCTACGAGTCTGTTATCCTCTGCGGCAAAAGTAAGCTTGCCAAGCAGCGGAAAGCTTTGTTCGGAAAATTTGATCATATTCATTTCCTTTCGTTTGTTCACGGTAGCATAACGATTATAACACACAAAATCAAAATTTCAACATTGACACGCTTGCGAAAAAGCGTTATACTTAAAGCAAGAGGAAATAAAAGGGGAGGGAAATGAAATGTTGAATTCGATCATGATTTTTATTCTCGATATAATCGATCTTATCAAGGTCGTTATCAAAGTCTTCGGCTAATCGTTGACAAGGCAAAAAATATTTAAGTCAATGCCACACAATTGAGGTGTGCGACATTGCACAAGGTGTGCCGCAATGGTGTTGTTATTGCATTAGTAAAATCATTCAGGGAAATGCTCGGCGTTTCCTTGAATTTGTTTTTGGCGAGGTGTTGAATTTGAAAGCGGTCAAAAAAATCATTGCAATCGTTCTTGCCGTTGCGCTTTGCCTCGGAATTCTTTCCGTGTCTGTCTGCGCAAAGGAAAGGCTTAACTATCTTCTTCTCGGCGATTCGATAGCCGAGGGCTTCGGAATAACAAATCCCGACGACGCTTCATACGGAAAAATAGTTGCCGACACCAACGGCTTTAACTACAAAAACGACGCCGTCATGGGCAGGAACAGCGCAGGGCTTGTGAACCGTCTGATGAACGACGAGGAATATATCGGCGATGTTCGCCGGGCGGATATCATCAGTGTTTCCATCGGCGGAAACGATTTTCTTCTCGACCATGCGGCATTGCTGATTGCCGAGGGAATTATTTTCAACGACTATTCAAAATTCGATAAAATCGGCGAAGCTTTTTACGAGAACTTCTCAAAGAGCATGGATAGAATTCATGAAATAAATCCGAACGCAAAAATTTTCGTTCAGCTTCTTTATACCTCGTGGACATTTAACTTTGCTCGAAAGCCATACAAGCAGGCAGCGAAAAGAATCAACGATGCAATTATGAAATATGTTGCCGAAAATCCGCAAAATATTTACATTGTCGATACAAGCGAAATCTTTGACGGTCGCCGTGACTGCATCTCGACCGACACGATCCATCCGAACGCACAGGGTAACATAGAGTTGGCAAAGGCCGTTCAGGCAAAGCTTTTTGAGGTAGGCCTGGCTGACACGACCGAGCTTGTTCTGCTCACTGCCGGCATTGACAGAAATTATCTTATTGAATACTTCGGCTCGCCCCTCGGCCGGATAATAATTTTTGCGGCGAATGTTGCAACCGGCAACTTTAATTTTGCATAATTTTATGCTGCACTACGGAGAATAAAATGCCTGAAAAAAATTGCAAAGAAAAATGTAAAATCAAATCAACCAACCCGTCTGATTTTGTGAATGAATTTTCCGAAAACGGCGGACGGTTTTGTTCTGCTGTTTATTCGGTCTTCGACGGAATCGAGCTTATATATAACAATGCTCATGTCACGAGCGTCGAAACAAAACCGCCGTCGGGCAAAGTGATAGAAATCAATCATTGCCGTGAGGGCAGAATGGAATGTCATTATCGTGACGAGTTCTGCTACGCTGCGCCGGGCGACCTCGTTATCGGCAGAGCCGACGAAAAATCACCGACGATATATTTCCCTCTCAGCCATTATCACGGCATAACCGTGCGCATTGATATTGACCGTGCGCCGGGCTGCCTTTCCTGTCTGCTTGATGATGTCAATGTCAGACCGCAGGCAATCGCAGAAAAATTTTGCGGAGAAAAAAGCTGCTTTACCGTTCGCTCAGGCTCGTCCGTGGAGCATATTTTTTCGGAGCTTTATTCCGTGCCGGAGGAGATTAAAAAGGGCTATTTCAAGGTTAAGGTTTTGGAGCTTTTGCTGTTTCTCAGTGCGCTTGATACCCACAGAGATAAAATTGAAAACAATGTTTACTCCTCCTCTCAGGTCACGCTTGCCAAGCAGGTCAGCGAGTTCCTTGTCAAAAACATGGACAAACGAGTCACGCTTGATCAAATTTCAAAAAGCTTTCATGTTTCCGGCTCTCATATAAAAAATATTTTCAAGGGAGTTTACGGCGTTTCGCTCTATGCATATACCCGTGCGATAAAAATGGAATCGGCTGCGTATATGCTTGAATATACCGACAAATCGGTTATGGATATTGCCGGCGAGCACGGCTACGACAATTCCAGCAAATTCGCAAGGGCATTCCGGGAAGCTAAGGGAATGCCGCCGAGCGAATACAGAGCAAAAAACAAAAACAGATAATTGCCGAATAAAAATGTCCGTTTGGAGCTTTTTTCTATCCTTTTGGAGCGGAAAAAGCTCCTTTTTCCATGTAAAATAATGTACGAAAAGCCGAGAGGCTTTCAAAAAATCTCTTCGAGTTAGCATGCGCTAACTCAGCAGACGGAGGCAGCGAGATGTCGGAAGAATTACTTATCAAGCATTGTTCGCCGACTCTTGCCGGAATCAAGACCGGCAATCTGTTTTCCGTGAATTTTGAAAACGCCGAAAAGCTGCGGATCTGCGTGCGTGACTGGAACAGGACGCTTTCGCCGAAGGGTCTGCGGATTATGCCGATGAGGTTCAATAACGGTCGTGCACTGATTTATGTTTACCGCCCGTCAAAGCTTTCAATAGATTTGAGCGGAGATTTGGCTGAGGATATACTCAACTCCTTCGGCTACGGCGGAAAAACTCCCGAGCGTTGCGTAAGCGAGCTGATGAGGCGGCTGAGACAGGAGGAAGATTTCCCCCATGAAATCGGCTTATTCCTCGGTTATCCGCCGGAGGATGTAAAGGGCTTCATCGAAAATAAGGCTTGCCACTGCAAGTGCAAGGGCTGCTGGAAGGTTTACGGCGATGTTACCGAGGCGCAAAAAATTTTTGCGAAATATAAGAAATGTACTGCGATTTATTGCAAGCTTTTCGCAAACGGCAGAAGCCTTGAAAAGCTCACGGTTGCAGCATAAAAATAAGAAAGGATTGATGAAAAAATGAGTAAAGTAGCAGTAGTATATTGGAGCGGCACCGGCAACACCGAAGCAATGGCAGGTGCAGTTGCCGACGGCGCAAAGGAAAAGGGCGCAGATGTTTCCGTTTTCACGGCTGCCGAATTCAGCGACTCCATGATGGACGAATTTGACGCAATTGCTTTCGGTTGCCCTTCAATGGGTGCGGAGCAGCTTGAGGACAGCGAGTTTGAGCCGATGTTCAACGACTGCGAATCCAAGCTCAGCGGCAAAAAAATCGCTCTGTTCGGTTCATACGGCTGGGGCGACGGCGAATGGATGCGCAACTGGGAGGAAACCTGCAAGGACGACGGCGCAGTAATGGCTTGCGACTTTGTAATTTGCAATGACGCTCCCGATGACGATGCTCTCGACGATTGCAACGCGCTCGGCGCAGCCTTGGTTTGACAGTACATCTCCGAAAATAAACCGTAAAGCGTTTATTAAAGCGCAGGCAAGCTCAATGCCTGCCGATCTCACCGTCACAAAAACGCCGCACTTCGTTTTTGTGTGTTCCTCTTCCTTGGGAAAAGCGGACAGAGCGTCTGCGCTTTCGGAGATTTATAATATTTGTTATATATAGCGGTTACCAACCCCTTCCGCTTATTATATAAACTCTTTGCTGAATAGAAACGGCGGCTCACTTTTTTGTGAGTCGCCGTTTCGTTCATGCTTAAAGCATTGGCTTAATATTTTGCGAGGTAGGTGTCGATTTCCCACTGGGAGATATTTGTGCGGTAGCTGTCCCACTCACGACGCTTTGCCTCGATGAACTTTGTGTAAACATGCTCGCCGAGAGCTTCCTTTATGAAATCGCTCTTTTCAAACTCATCAATGGCTTCCTCAAGCGTACCGGGGAGGGATTCGATATTGGCTGCCTTGCGCTCCTCAACGCTCATGTCGAAGATGTTTTTTACGGTTGATTCCGGCGGCATATAGCCTTTTTCAATTCCGTCAAGACCTGCAAGCAGACAAAGAGCCATTTCAAGATAAGGATTGCAGGACGGGTCCGCGCTTCTCAGCTCAACTCTTGTCCCCTTACCTCTTGCCGCAGGAACACGGACGAGAGCGGAACGGTTGGACGCCGACCATGCGATATAAACGGGAGCCTCATAGCCCGGAACAAGCCTCTTGTATGAATTGACAAGCGGATTATTGATAGCCGTTGTCGCCTTGATATGCTTCATGATACCCGCAACAAAACGAAGAGCCGTTTCGGAAAGTCCGTATTGTCCGTTCGGGTCGCAGAAAACATTGTTGCCGTCCTTATCAAAAAGCGACATATTCGTATGCATACCCGAGCCTGCAATACCGAAAATCGGCTTCGGCATAAAGGTTGCATAAAGATTGTGGAGCTGCGCATATTTTTTTACAACATACTTAAATGTCATTACCTTGTCGGCAACGGAAAGCACATCGCCGTATTTAAAATCTATCTCATGCTGACCCTCGGCGCACTCATGGTGGGAGGCTTCGATCTCAAAGCCCATATCCTCCAGCGCAACGCACATATCTCGGCGGCAATCTCCGCCAAGGTCAACATTATCAAGGTCAAAATAGCCTGCCTTGTCGTGCGTTTTGGTGGTCGGTCTGCCCTCATCGTCCGTGTGGAAAAGGAAGAATTCCAGCTCGGGACCGACATTGAACTTATAGCCCATGTCATCGGCTTTTTTGATTGCACGCTTGAGCACATTTCTCGGATCACCGATGAACGGAGTTCTGTCCGAGCAATAAACATCGCAAATAAGGCGTGCCGTCTTGCCGTCGGAAAGATGATTCCACGGCAGAACAACGAACGAATCGTAATCGGGATAAAGATACATATCCGACTCCTCGATACGAACGAAACCCTCAATTGAAGAGCCGTCAGTCATGCATTCGTTGTTAAGAGCCTTCTCAAGCTGGTTGACCGTGATAGCAACATTTTTCATGCAGCCCAGAATATCCGTAAACTGAAGCCTCACGAATCTGACATTTTGCTCTCTCGCCATTTTGAGAATGTCTTCTTTTGTGTACTTGCCCATATTGATACCTCTCTCAAATAATATAATAATTACTCAGTTCATTTCGTCAAGAGTCAGGCTGTAGCTCGGAAGAAAATCCTCCATGAAGCATTTCACCTCCGGCATATCAAGCTCTTCAAGGCTCTTGAGATTGGTTTTTGCCGCCTTGTCAAAGTCATGATTGCCCGCCTTTGACTCCTCGACGCATTTTGTATAGGCGCAGATCTTATCCGCCGCCTTAACGAATTTCCAGAGCTGACGGTCGGACTCCTGCTTGATGAAAAACGGCTTGTATTCCTCACGGATATCCTCCGGGATCATATCAAGCAGAGCCTTGCACGCATCGTCCTCAACGCAGTTGTAGGCGTCACGGATCTGCTTGCTGTAATATTTGACCGGCGTCGGCATATCGCCGGTGATGATTTCCGGAGCATCGTGAAAAGCTCCGAGAACCGCCGCACGCTCGGCATTGACATTGCCGCCGAACCGCTTGTTATGAATAACGGCGAGCGAATGAGCCACCGTCGCCACCTCCAGCGAATGCTCGCTGATGTTTTCCATATATGTGTTTCTCATCAACGCCCAGCGATTGATATATTTCATTCTTGAAAGCATTGCAAAAAAATGATAGTTTTTGCCCATTAAAGCACCCTCTCTCGGTAAAGTGTTGAGAAAAGCCAACAACTAAAAAAATTTTAACATAAGGAGGCATCTTTTGCAAGGAAAATTCTTTCTTTTTTCCTTTATATGTGATACAATCAATATATATTTATCTCATGCGGGAGGTTCATATGAATTTTATAGAAATAAACGACAACGGAACGGTTGAGGGCTTTTGCCTCGTAAAAAATCTTGAGGTCAAAAAAACGGCAAAGGGTATCCCCTATCTTGACCTTATTCTAACGGACAGCTCGGGCGAGATCGGGGCGAAGCTTTGGGACTACAAGGAAGAAATTTTCGGCTTCATCGTTCAGAATTCGCTCATCAAGGTCAGAGGCTCGATATCCATGTTTAACGACGCGCCGCAGATGAGGCTGGACAGGGTTCGCCTTGCAAACGAAAACGACGGCGTTCGCATTGAGGACTATGTGCCGAGCGCAGAATACAACGGCGAGACAATGTATTCGGCGATTGTCGATATCGTCAACGATTTTGAAAACGCTCAACTCAAAACACTTGTTATGACCGTACTTGAGCAGAACAAGAAGTTCCTGCTCTATTGGCCGGCGGCGTTCAAGCTCCATCACGCAATAAGGGGCGGTCTGCTCTATCATACGCTTTCGATTCTCCGAATGGCGCAGAGCATAGCAGAAATTTATCCCTCGGTTGAAAAGGACTTGCTTTTCTCCGGAGTTATATTGCATGATGTTGCAAAAATCGGCGAGTTTGAGGTTTCCGAAACGGGAATCGCTTCGGGATATACTGTTGAGGGCACTCTCATAGGCCATCTTGTCAAGGGCGCAATGAATATTGAAAAGATCGGCGAGGAGCTTGGCACGGACAGAGAGCTGCTGACGCTCGTTGAGCACATGGTTATTTCTCACCACGGTGAGCCTGAATTCGGAGCGGCTGTCAGACCGATGTTCCTTGAAGCGGAGATTCTTTCGCAGCTTGACCTGCTCGATGCAAGGATATATGAAATCTCACAGGCTGTGTCCGAGGTTGAATCGGGCGACTTCACACCGAGACAGTGGGCACTCGAAAACAGAAAGCTCTATAACCACGGACTCAAGGAAATCAAGCCGAAAGCGGATCTGCTTTGACGGGAGGAATTAACGTGAAAGAATTAAAAACAGAGGAAAAAGAAAAAATTCCATGGCAAATAAAC